>NZ_JAAGWK010000049.1 GCF_010685995.1 Goekera deserti
GTTTTTGTCATTTTTCATATTCTGATAAGAATTGTTTTTCACTTAGAAAGTACATTCCACTAGATTGATTTTCTTTTGCATATTTAATAAGATGATCACTAAACATGTCAAGATGTTCTTCTTGTACACGATTAGTTTCTTTAAGTGCTTTAATTAATTCTTTTTTCATGGTTTAACTCCCTCTCAAAATAGTCTCAATTTTGAAGGCGCTTTGAATTCAACAACAGCTTTATCATCAATTCATTCAAATTCAAGTTGTGGATTATTCATAAGCATAAAACATAAACATGCACTACAAACTTTTTCAGACTTAACAATTGCTCTAGGATGTTTTTTACATTCTTTACAAGACATTAGATCACACTGAGCACAATTTTACGAAGTGCATCCTGTTTATTAAGACCTGTTTTTTCTAGATAATTGTTAAATTTTTTAATTTCATCTTGGGTAAGACGCACCGCAAGAGTTGATTTAATTTCTTTTCTTGGTGCTTTTTCATACTTTTTATTCTTCTTCAAAATTGCCATCTTCATCCTCACTTTCAAAATCAGGTTCTTCAACACCTTCAGGTATTTCAGATTTAACCTCATCTTTTTTATTTGCTTTAGCAGCTTTCTTTTCAGCTTTAATCTTTTCTTTTTCAAGGTAAGCTTCAAATTTTAAATAGTTTTCAGATAACTTTTTAAAGTATTCCGAATCAACAATAACATAATTTGTATTGTTATTTTTATTGTGC
>NZ_JAAGWK010000050.1 GCF_010685995.1 Goekera deserti
CCCGGCGGAACTGCTTGAGCTTGCCTGCCAGACGCTCGACCAGATTGCGTTGCCGGTAGGTCGGGCGGTCGAAGTCGAGGTTGTGTGGCTGGTCCACCCGGTTTGGGATGATCGGAGCGATCTGCTTGCGCCGCAGGGCGTCGAGCAGCCAAGCAGCCGAATAGGCCTTGTCGGCGATCACGGCGGCCGGCTTCCAGCGCGGCCGGCCGCGCCGGCCGGTGCGCAAGGCTGCCTGTTCGAACAATGGCGCCACGCCCAGCAGGTCGTGTCGTTCGCCACCGGGTCAGGTGCAGCGCCACTGGCCGCCCATGAGCATCGGCGCGCAGATGCAGCCCTCCAGGTCCTCCTGGACCTGGATCCATTGGATGCCGGATGAATGGCCGTCTGGCCATTCATGGTCGAGAAGTCACCGCGGGACCGGCCAAGTGCCTGCGCACTCGCCGACCGGCGTGCACCTGCGGCACAGGCATGGGCGCGGACGACCGTGCTGTCGAGCATGTGCGCATCCCAGCCTGCCTCTGGTGCCAAGGCTCGTAGCGCATCAAGGATGCGGCTCCAGATGCCGGCTGCCGTCCAGCGCTGGAAACGCCGCCAGGCCGTGCGCCAGTTCATCAACTCGGCCAAGGTCCCGCCATGGCGCGCCGGTGCGAGCCAGCCACAGCAGGGCTTCGATGAACCGGCGGTGGCCGATCGAGGGCCGCCCGGTCTTAGGTTTTTGCGG
>NZ_JAAGWK010000051.1 GCF_010685995.1 Goekera deserti
ACATGGCAAAAATACAAATTAAATCTGAGAAACTCACACCTTTTGGAGGAATTTTTTCAATCATGGAGAAATTTGACTCCATGCTTTCACCCGTTATCGACTCAACACTGGGTCAGAGATGCAGCAGTATCTTCGGATATCAGTTCAGCGAGATAGTCCGTTCGCTGATGAGCGTTTATTTCTGTGGCGGCTCATGCGTGGAAGATGTAACGTCACAACTGATGCGCCATCTCTCGTATCATCCTACCCTTCGTACATGCAGCTCTGATACCATCCTCAGAGCCATCAAGGAACTGACACAGGAAAACATCTCCTATACTTCCGACCAAGGCAAGACCTATGATTTCAATACTGCAGACAAACTCAACACATTGCTTATAAACGCTTTGGTTTCTACAGGCGAGTTGAAGGAAATTGAGGAATACGATGTTGACTTTGACCATCAGTTCCTTGAAACGGAGAAGTATGATGCAAAACCGACCTACAAAAAGTTCCTCGGCTACAGGCCTGGCGTATATGTTATCGGTGACAAGATAGTCTATATCGAGAACAGCGATGGTAACACGAATGTGCGTTTTCATCAGGCAGACACCCATAAGAGATTCTTCGCTCTTCTGGAATCCCAGAACATCCGTGTAAATCGCTTCAGGGCAGACTGCGGTTCCTGCTCGAAGGAAATCGTCAGTGAGATAGAGAAGCATTGCAAACAT
>NZ_JAAGWK010000052.1 GCF_010685995.1 Goekera deserti
CCCGTTAAATGCCTAATGATTGGCGTGGGCGCATAACTTCCCGGTCGATGTAGACCACAACAAAACCACACTCAATAGAGAGATTATCATTATGACTAAAGCAACTAAAACCCTCGACTCAAAAGCTATCTTCAACGCGCTGGCTAATGCGAAACACATTTTCAGCTTCAAAGAAGAAGGCACTAAAATCAAGCTCCTGAAAATCGTCGAAACTGACGAAAACTGTAAGGCGGTCATTATGACCGAGGACGGCGAGATTGACGGCCTGTTTACTGATTCCGCCTCTGCTCGTCAGTCGCTGAAAGAAGTAATGGCTGTATTTGGCGACGAACAACCGTTCATCACCATCAAACTGAAAACTACGGCAAAAGGCGCGAGCGTCTATTACGTAGAAGTTGAGTAATAAATAGTTACTCGATTTTAAGCCCTGCCCTTGTGGTGGGGCTTTTTTTCGCCTATAATAAACCTCGTCAACTTAACCGGAGAAGTAAAAAGTGAAACACGTTTTAATCGCCCTCCTGATTGCAACCGCCGCGCTGAACATCGCACACGCGAAGTCTTTCAAAGGCTCCACCGCTCGCCCGTCGAACGCTCAAGAAACTTTCCAGTGCATTGAGGCCGGGTTAGAAAATGGCGACTCTAAAGCAGACATCGCCTGGTCATGTAACGTAGACATTGAGGAAATCGCTGATTATGAATGAGTCA
>NZ_JAAGWK010000053.1 GCF_010685995.1 Goekera deserti
AGTTTGCCAATCCTGTTGCCAGAATCATTGACAAGACGTGCTATGACCTTGACATACATACTCTTGCTGACCTTGAGAAAAAGTTTGACCAGATTGACATTGAGCATGAGATTTACAAGAAACTTGGTATCATCAAGAAACACTTTGAGAACCACCTCAGAAAGAACAATGGGACCATTTACGCACGTGCAATGAACGCAATGAACTCAAACAACTCATTTGAGCTTGCGGCTATCCTAGGGCTTAAATTTGATGGTGATGGCGGGAATGCCAAAACATACAACACTGAGAAGTTGGAAACTGCTGATACATATGCCCTATTGAAAAAATCAACAGAGGTTTCAGATTTATTTATGGGATGGGACATTGACCACAGACGTAGATTGGTGCTAACGCCTACCGTATTGGCAAAAAGGCAATTGCCGTCAGGCAAAATCATTATGAATATCCTGACCCTACCGCAGGTAGTTATCCCTACTTCTGGTGTTGGTGATGCTGGTGAGCGTATTGATGCCCTTTCAGACCAAATGATAGTTGCTATGGAAAGCGTGATGAGAGCCTATAAGGAATCAACAAGCCATATAAGGAACTTTGTTGGTAAAATAAAGGTATCAATTGATGATAATTTTAGACACTATATTAGTATCTTAAATAAGAAAACTATGTCTATTGCTACTGATTATGTCTTC
>NZ_JAAGWK010000054.1 GCF_010685995.1 Goekera deserti
TGTCAGCAATCCTTTTGATTGTTTCTGATGTCCCTTTTGTAAACAGTGCAGGCAATTCATCAAAGAACACCGCATCAGTGCCTTTTAGAGCACCCGTAGAGAATTGGTTTGACCCTTCAAGTATATTCTTGTAGTCAAGCTCTCTAACTGAGCCCGTAGCGGCTCTTATTCAATCAATGATTGTACCCTTACCTGACGTTGAGTGTGCTGAGTGCAGTATGGCAAATATTGATGGGTTTTGGGGGAAGAAACATGAACCTATTATTTCCAATATGAGCTGTCTCTTGTCTTCATCCTTGTCTGCAAGTGCCTTAATGAACCTTTCACCAACATCTGACTTTGCTGTTTCACTTCATTCATATGTCTTTTGGTTAAGAGAGAATGGCAGCACATCAGTCTCAATGAATTTCTTTTGGTTAAGGTCATAATATCCATTCTTGAACACTGAAATGTTCTTGTCTATGTCCTTGTCAGTCACCAACGCCTTTGTGACCGCATCCATCATGAATTCAGAATAGGTATTATTGAGTTCACTTGTCTTTGTGATTGCAAGCACATTTCTAATGACACCCTTAATGTAATTGGTAATCAGGTCTTGCTTAATGTAAGTC
>NZ_JAAGWK010000055.1 GCF_010685995.1 Goekera deserti
TTCCTTCGAGCACGAACCACAGTCGGCTCTGAAGCGATTCACACGGATGCTGTTGGCTTCCAGTAGGGCAAAGAATCTCTTGTGGGTCTCAGCCTGATAAAAGCGCACATTTGTGTTGCCATCGCTGTTCTCGACATAGACAATCATGTCACCGATGACATATACGCCAGGTCTGTAGCCGAGGAACTTCTTGTATGTCGGTTTTGCATCATACTTCTCTGTTTCAAGGAACTGATGGTCGAAATCAACATCGTAGGTTTCCACCT
>NZ_JAAGWK010000056.1 GCF_010685995.1 Goekera deserti
AGTTCACCAGTGGAAACCAAGGCTTTTATAAGCAAGGCGTTGAGCTTGTCTGCCGTATTGAAATCATAGGTCTTGCCCTTATCGGAAGTATATGAGATGTTTTCCTGTGTCAGTTCCTTGATGGCTCTGAGGATGGTATCAGAGCTGCATGTGCGCAAGGTCGGATGATACGAGAGATGACGCATCAGATGCGATGTTACATCCTCCACGCATGAACCGCCACAGAAGTACACGCTCATCAGAGAACGAATAATTTCGCTGTACTGATATCCGATGATACTGCTGCATCTCTGACCAAGTGTCTGGTCGATAATAGGTGAAAGCATG
>NZ_JAAGWK010000057.1 GCF_010685995.1 Goekera deserti
GACGGCTCCTACACCGGCAAGAACTTCCAGGTCGGTGCCAACGCCGGCGAGACCATCTCGATCAGCATCGGTGCCGCCGGCCGTGGCATGAACGCCACCGGCCTGGGCGTCAACGGCGTCGACGTCACCAGCGTCGGCAAGTACCAGGTCTCCGCCGCCGCCGCCGCCGGCAAGGTCAGCACCACCCTCGCCAGCCAGACCGCTGCCAGCACCGCGACCATCACCGTCGACGCCACCGACGCCAGCTTCACCGCCAGCGGCGTGGACTCCTTCAAGAACCTGAAGGGCACCATCAGCTTCGGTGGCAAGAGCTTCGACCTGGGCTCGGTGGACTACAGCGCCGTCACCGCCACCGGTGCCGCCGGGGCCAGCGCAGCCAGCGCAGCCCTCAACGCCGCCGCCCAGTCGGCGTTCGGCACCAGCGCCGCCTTCACCGTCGCCCCCACCACGATCGTGTTCAACGCCGGCAACGTCGCGGCCGCGAACACGGCCACCATGGGCAGCTACATGACCAGCGGTGGCTTCGCCCTGAGCTCCTCGGCCGCCGACGTCGCCGCCGCCACCGTCAGCTTCACCGG
>NZ_JAAGWK010000058.1 GCF_010685995.1 Goekera deserti
CATTGCTGATCCATGTAGCACCGGATAGACTTTGGCTTTTGCCACAAGAGCGATTATCGTATTCCAATAATCAGCCGGTGAAATTTCGCTATCCGCCAAATATCGTTCTAATATATCGTCGTCATGGTTGCATACAAATTCTTTGTATTCTTCCTTTATATATGTTTGGGAGCAAACCGGATAAACCGATCCATCGACAACAGTTTGCATAAACAGGACATCTTGCGACAGATTTGTTTTTATATCCATATACAAACGCTCCAAA
>NZ_JAAGWK010000059.1 GCF_010685995.1 Goekera deserti
CAATCTTATTGATAAATATAATTGTCGGGATTTGCAGCTTTTGTAAAGTACTGAACAGCAACTTTGTCTGCGCTTGTATGCCTTCCTTTGCGGATAAGATGAGGACTGCTCCATCAAGCATTTTGAATGTCCGCTCCACTTCCGCAATAAAATCCATGTGTCCCGGAGTGTCAATGATATTGCATTTCACTCCATTCCAGATAATAGATGTCGTAGAAGCCCGGACAGTAATTCCTCTACGTTTCTCTATATCCATAGAG
>NZ_JAAGWK010000060.1 GCF_010685995.1 Goekera deserti
GGCAGCGCCGGACCAGCCGGCCTGGCCGGCCGTAGTCTCGATGGCGCTCGGCGTGTTCGGGCTGGTGACCGCCGAGTTCCTGCCCGCCAGCCTGCTGCCGCCGATCGCGCGCGATCTCGGCATCACCGAGGGTATTGCGGGCCAGGCCGTGACCGCCACCGCACTGGTCGCCCTGGTTACGAGCCTCCTGATCGCCGCCGCAACGCGGCGGCTGGACCGGCGCCTGGTGCTCCTGGCCTTCTCCGTCCTGCTGATTGGGTCGAACCTTCTGGTTGCGCTTGCCGGCAGCCTGCCGCTCCTCCTGCTCGGCCGAGTACTGCTGGGCGTGGCACTCGGCGGGTTCTGGACCATTTCGGCCGCGGTCGCGATGCGGCTCGTTCCGCAAGAGCTGGTCCCGCGCGCCCTGTCGATCATCTTCAGCGGGGTCTCGGCTGCCACGATCCTGGCCGCACCAGTCGGCAGCTATCTGGGCGAAGCGCTGGGCTGGCGCAGCGTGTTCGTGGTCGCGGCAGCACTGGGTCTCGTGACCC
>NZ_JAAGWK010000010.1 GCF_010685995.1 Goekera deserti
CGGGCGTACTGCTGGATCTCCAGCACCTTCTCCGGGGTGATGTCCATCTCCTTGGCCAGCTCCTCCGGGGTGGGCTCACGACCCAGGTCCTGGAGCATCTCCCGCTGGATGCGGCCGAGCTTGTTGATCACCTCGACCATGTGCACCGGGATGCGGATGGTGCGGGCCTGGTCGGCCATCGCGCGGGTGATCGCCTGCCGGATCCACCAGGTGGCGTAGGTGGAGAACTTGAAGCCCTTGGTGTAGTCGAACTTCTCCACCGCGCGGATCAGCCCGACGTTGCCCTCCTGGATCAGGTCCAGGAACGCCATGCCCCGGCCGGTGTACCGCTTGGCCAGCGACACCACCAGCCGCAGGTTCGCCTCCAGCAGGTGGTTCTTGGCCGCGACACCGTCCCGTGCGACCCAGGCGAGCTCGCGCCTCCGGGTCGGGGACAGCGGTTTGCCGCTCCCGGCGGCGGTCTCCATCAGGTGGGTGGCGTACAGCCCGGCCTCGATCCGGGTGGCCAGCTCGACCTCCTGCACGGCGTCCAGCAGCGGGACCCGGCCGATCAGCTTCAGGTAGGCGCGCACCGAGTCGGTGGAGGCGGTCAGCTCGGCGTCGTGCCGGGCCTTGCGCAGTGCCGCGGACTCGTCGTCGTCCCACTCGTCCTCGACGGCGGCCGTCGGCGGTGCGTCCTCGACGTCGGTGTCGGCCGGGCCGTCGTCGTCGACGAGCACCGACTCGTCGAGCGTGAGCCCCACCGGGACCGGCGGGGTCGGAGCGGGCGGGGCCTGCGTCGGGACCTGGACGTCGCTGGTCATGTGTGCCTCTCGGACGGTGGCTGCAGCGTCGGCGGGTCCCGGCGGAGTGGCCAGCGGTCGGCCCGGGGCTGGCCGGGACGGGATCGAGTGGTCGGGACGACGATCCCTCGTGGGCGCCGGACCTGCGAGGTTAGTCCGATCCGACGGCTGCGCAACGTGCCCGCCCCGGCCGCCACGCCTGTCCCGGCAGTCCCCCGCGACCTGCTGCTGCGGCGTGCCCGGGAGCCGGCCGCGACGGCCCCCGGGCGGTGCGTCAGCGGTGCGCCGCCAGCGGGTTGACCAGCTCACCGGCGAACTGCAGTCCACCGGCCGGGTCGGCCAGGTCGACCATCTGCCGGTTGTCCCGCAGCTGGAGCCGGTTCAGGCAGGACAGCGCGAACGTGGGGGCGAACAGGTCGCCGCGGGCGAACGCCCCGGCCAGCTCGGGCACCTCGGCCTGGTGGTCGCGCACGCAGGCAGCGACGGTGGCCCAGAACTCGTGCTCGCCGAGCACGCCGTCCTCGTCGAGCAGCGCGGACAGGAACCGCAGGAAGCAGTCGAACACGTCGGTCTGCACCGACAGCAGCCGCAGCTCCTCCGGCACGTCGGCGCGGATCCGCTCGACCTCGGCCGGCAGCGGGGTGTCCGGGTGCATCAGCACGACCTCCTCGCCGATGTCCTTCATGACCACCCGCACCGGGACGCCGTCCTCCAGCACGAGGACCAGGTTCTCCCCGTGCGGCATGAACACCAGGTCGTGGGCGTAGTAGCAGTGCAGCACCGGCACCAGGTAGGCCTCCAGGTAGCGCCGCAGCCACTGCGCCGGGGCCAGCCCGGAGCGGGCGACCAGGGCCGAGACGAACGGCCGGCCCGCCGCGTCGACGTGCAGCAGGGAGGCCATCGTGGCCAGCCGCTGCCCGGGCCGCAGCGTGGGCACCGGGCTCTCCCGCCAGAGCGCGGCCAGCATCTTCCGGTACGGCGAGCCGGGCACCGTGGCGTCGGTGTACCAGCGGTCGGTGTAGCCGACGGCGGCCCGCTCGCGCAGCACGCTGAACCCGCGGGCGGCCAGCACCTCGTCGCCGCTGACCAGCTCGTGCACCCAGTCGTTGATCGCCGGGGTCACGGCCATGTACTCCGCCGACAGCCCGCGCACGAAGCCCATGTTGAGCACCGACAGCGCCGTCTTCACGTAGTCCCGGTGCGGGTCGCTGACGTTGAACAGGGTGCGGATCGACTGCTGCGCGCGGTGCTCGTCGTCGCCCTCACCGAGCTCGACGAGGTCCCGGTGCGCCAGCGCGGCGGCGAAGGTGACCGCGACCCGGTTGGTCCACTGCCAGGGGTGCACGGGCAGCAGCCGGTAGTCCGCCGGGTCCAGCTCCAGGGCGCGCAGCCGCTGGTCGAACCGGGCGAGGGTACCGGCGTCGAGCTGCGCGGCGTGGAACTCCTGCTCGGCCAGGCCCGCGCTGGACGACCAGCGGGAGCGGTCCCGGCGCACCGCCAGCCAGGTCAGCCGGACGGGCTCGGCGGCCTCCGGGGCGTAGGCGCGGTACTCCGCGGCGTCGAAGCCGAGCCGGCCGTTGTTGGCCACGAAGCACGGGTGGCCCTCGGTCATCGCCGCCTCGACGGCCTGGAAGTCGGCGTCCACCAGCTCCTCGGCGGTGGGCTGCGGCCGGGATGCCTGGAACGCGCGGCGGGCCAGGGTGCTGCTGAGCTCCTCCAGGTACACCGGCAGCACCGCGTCGGACAGGCCGAGGGTGCTGCGCAGGTCCAGCACGAAGCGCAGCGCGTCCGGGGCGTCGATGTCGGCGCCGCGCAGCGCGACGATGCTGGCCGGGTCGACCGACCAGTGGTCCAGCGCCCGCCGTCGGGCGGCGAAGTGGTACTCGGTGCGGCCGTCGTCGCTGCGCACGACGTACCGGTCCCCGCCCAGCGGGCGCGGCGCCAGCAGCCGCTCGTGCGCGAACTCGGCGAGCGCCTTGGCCACCAGGTGGCGGTCGGCGGCGGCCCACGCCTGCGGGGTGAGGTGGGCGGTGCTGTGGTCGGTGGCGTGCTCGGCGAGCGAGGTCACGAGGGGCTCCCGTCGGGGACGATCGTGGCGGTGAACTGGTCGCGGGTGCAGCTGGACAGCAGCGCCTGCTTGGTGCCGAGGTCGACGACGTCGTGCACGACGAAGCCGACCCGGGCGTTGAGGGCGTGCACGGCGGTGTTGCCGACGTCGGGCTCCACCACCACGCGCGTGGTGGACGGGTCGTCGAACAGGAACGCCATCACCGTGCGCATCACCTCGGTGGTGAACCCCGGGCGCGGCACGTCGGCCGGGCCGACCAGCACGTGCATGCCGACGTCGCCGGGACGCACGGGGTACACGGCGCCGACCGGGTCGTGCGCCGGGTCGTAGCGCTCCACCAGGAACTGCGGGCTGCCGTCCACCAGGCCGAGCAGCGCGTCGTGGGTGGGGTCGGCGTCGATCTCGGCGTAGGCCGCGGCGACCTGGGCCGGCGAGCAGTCCTGCATCTGCCAGAACCGGGCCCGCGGGGCGGTGACCCAGCGGTGCAGCAGGGCGGCGTCGGCACCGACCTGGACCGGCCGCAGGGCGAACTCGCCCAGCCCCGGCACGTCCCGGGTGAACACGACCGGGCTCACCGGAGTGCCTCGGCCGGCTCCCGCGCCGGCGACCCGAATGTCTGGAAGGCGATCGACCGCTCCACCGGGTAGACCTCGCGGCCCAGCAGCGAGCGCAGGATGCACGAGTTGCGGTAGGCGGCCATGCCCAGGTCGGGGGCCACGAAGCCGTGGGTGTGCAGCTCGGCGTTCTGCACGAACACCTCTCCCCCGCCCACGTCGACGCTGTAGTCGCGGCGCACGTCGAAGCGGCCGGCGTCGTCCAGCCGCAGCCGGCCGCGCACCGGGGCCAGGAAGTCCGGCACGGTGTGCCGGTAGCCGGTGGCGAGCACGAGCGAGGCGGTGCGGTGCTCGAACACCCGGTCCTGGTCGGTGTTGCGCAGGCCGAGCACGTACCCGCCGGCGTCGTCCCGGGTGGCGGTCTGCAGCTCGCTGGAGGTGATCAGCCGGGTGGGCGGCGGTCCGTCCAGGTCGAGCTCGTACAGCAGGTCGTACAGCTCGTCGACCAGCGCGGCGTCGATGCCCTTGTACAGCCCGTGCTGGCTCGCCAGCAGCGCCTCCCGGCGACCGGCCGGCAGGGCGTGGAAGTGGTCGACGTAGTCCGGCGACGTCATCTCCAGGGTCAGCTTGGTGTACTCCAGCGGGAAGAACCGCGGCGAGCGGGTGACCCAGTCCAGCTGGTAGCCCAGCCGCCGGGCGTCGGGCAGCAGGTCGCGGTAGACCTCCGCGGCGCTCTGCCCGCTGCCGAGCACGGTGATCGAGCCCGAGTGCTGCAGCTGCTCGCGCGCCGGCAGGTAGCCCCCGGTGTGCACCACCGAGACGCCGTCCAGCAGCTCGCGGCAGGGGTCCGGCACCCACGGCGGGGTGCCGGTGCCCAGCACCAGCCGGTGCGCCCGGTCGGTCAGCCGGTCACCGGTGCGGGTGTCGATGCTGTGCACCAGGTAGTGGTCGCCGTCGTGCTCGACCGAGTGCACGTGCCGGGAGAACCGGACCGTGGGCAGCCGGCCGGCGGCCCAGCGGCAGTACCGGTCGAACTCCGCGCGCAGCGGGGCGAACTGCTCGCGGATGTAGAACCGGTAGAGCCGGCCCTCCTCCTTGAGGTGGGCGAGGAAGGAGAACGGCGACGTGGGGTCGGCCAGCGAGACCAGGTCGGCGAGGAAGGGCACCTGCAGGGTCGCGCCGGGCAGCAGCATGCCGGGGTGCCAGGAGAAGTCGTCCCGCTGCTCCAGGAACAGGGCGTCGAGCTCGGTGGGCTCGGCGAGGCAGGCCAGGCCCAGGTTGAACGGCCCGAGCCCGATGCCGATGACGTCGTGCACGTGGGGGCCGCTCATGCCGGCACCCCGCCCGGGGTGCCGGCCAGGAACACCTCGGCGTGCGTGCGCACCAGGGCGAACACGTCGGCCAGGTGGTCGATCGTCGTCTCCGGGTTGAGCAGGGTGACCTTGAGGTGGGCGCGGCCGTCGACGGTGGTGCCGCCGAGGACCGCCTGCCCGGAGGCGGCCACCGCGGCCCGCACGTGCCGGTTGAGCTGGTCCACCAGCTCCGGCGGGCAGGGCCGGGCGGGCACGTACCGGAACACCAGCGTGGACAGCTGCGGGCGCACCACCACCTCCAGCCGCGGGTCCTCCGCCAGCAGCACCCAGCCCTGCGCGGCCAGGTCGACGACCTGCTCGAACAGCTCGCCGACCGCGTCGGCGCCCATCACCCGCAGCGTCGTCCAGAGCTTGAGGGCGTCGAAACGCCGCGTGGTCTGCAGGCTCTTGTCCACCTGGTTGGGCACCGGCAGCCCGACCGGCTCGGCCGGGTTGAGGTAGTCGGCGTGGAAGGTCACGTGCCGCAGCGACGCCGGGTCGCGGACCAGCAGTGCGCTGGAGCTGACCGGCTGGAAGAAGGTCTTGTGGAAGTCGACGGTCACCGAGTCGGCGAGCTCGATGCCGGCCAGCAGCGGGCGGCGCCGCGGGGCGACCAGCAGCCCGCCGCCGTAGGCGGCGTCCACGTGCAGCCAGGTGCCGGTGGCCGCGCAGAGGGCGGCGACCTCGGTCAGCGGGTCGATGCTGCCGAAGTCGGTGGTGCCCGCGGTGGCCACCACGGCCATCGGGGTCAGGCCCTCGGCGGCGCACCGTGCGAGGGCGTCGGCCAGGGCATCGGGCCGCATCCGGCGGTGCTCGTCGGTGGGCACCTCGACGACGGCGTCCTCACCGAGGCCGAGCAGTGCGGCAGAGGTGCACACGCTGAAGTGGCTGACGTCGGAGGCGAACACGCGCAGGCCGCCGAGCAGCTCGGGCAGCCGGGGCCGGTCCGGTCGGGCGCCGCGCAGCCGGGCGCACGCCTCCTCGCGGGCGAGCAGCAGGCCCTGCAGGTTGGACTGGGTGCCACCGCTGGTGAAGACGCCGTCGCCGGCCGGGAAGCCGATCCGGGCCGCCGTCCAGTCGATCAGCCGCTGCTCGATCAGGGTGCCGCCGGCGCTCTGGTCCCAGGTGTCCAGCGAGGAGTTGACCGCGGCGATCACGGCCTCGGCCTGCACGGCGGGGATGACCACCGGGCAGTTCAGGTGCGCCAGGTAGGTCGGCTCGTGGAACCAGACGGCGTCGCGCAGGTACAGCCGGCCGATCTCGGCCAGTGCGGCCCCGGCGTCGTGCAGCGGCCGGTCCAGGTCGACGGCGTCGACCTCGCGGGCCAGTTCCGCCGGGGTGATCCCGGTGGCCGGGCGGGTGGTGGCGGCCATGGCGCCGGCCACCAGCTCCACGGCGTCGGTCACCGCCCGGCGGTAGGCGCGCACGGTGGCGTCGTTGAGCAGGTGCCCGCCGGCGGCGGGGACGGGTGCGGTCGCGTGCTGTACCGGCGCGGAGCCGGGGTCGGTCAGGGTGGTCACGCGGGTCCTCCGGAGGCTCTGTCACGGATGGGCGTCGGCGCTCAGCCGACCCGGGACATGTTAGGGCAGGCTAACCTGACCAGCAGTGCGGGCAGGGTCCGGGGTGGGGTGCGCGCACCGGCTCCGCTGCTACGGTCCGGCCGCATGGACGCCATCCCGCCGACCGGTCCTGGCCGCCGGTGAGGGTCGTGCTCGCCGGCGGGTCCGGCGCGCTGGGCCGGCGGCTGGCCGACGACCTCGCCGCCCGCGGCCACGAGGTGGTGGTGCTCACCCGCAGCCCGCGCCCCGGCCCGCACCGCCAGGTCGCCTGGGACGGCGTCACCGTGGGGCCCTGGGCGGCCGAGCTCGCCGGTGCCGCGCTGGTGAACCTGGCGGGCGAGCTGGTCGACCGCCGGCCCACCCCGGCTGCGGTGGAGCTGCTCACGCGCTCGCGGGTGCAGCCGACGGCCGCACTGAGGGCGGCGGCCGCGCAGCTGGCCGAGCCGCTGCCGGTGTGGGTGCAGGTCACCACCGTGGCAGTGCACGGCGACGCCGGCGAGCAGCTCTGCACCGAGGACACGCCACCGGCCGACGGCCCGCCCCAGATGGCCGGCGTCGCCCGCGCCTGGGAGGACGCCGCACGGGGCGTGCACGCCGAGCGGCAGGTGGTCCTGCGCACCGCCGTGGTGCTCGACCGGGACACCCCGGCCCTGGACCGGCTGGCCGGCCTGGTGCGCTGGGGGCTCGGTGGGCGGATCGCCTCGGGCGACCAGTGGACCAGCTGGGTACACGTCACCGACTGGCTGCGGATCGTCGCCGCGGTCCTGGAGCCCGAGGGCCCGCCGCTGTCCGGGGTGGTGGTGGCCAGCGCACCGAACCCGGTGCGCAACCGCGAGCTGATGGCCACCCTGCGACGGGTGCTGCACCGGCCCCCCGCGCCGCCCACACCAGCGCTGCTGGTGCGGCTGGGCGCCGTCCTGCTGCGCACCGACCCGGCGCTGGCGCTCACCGGACGCCGGGTGGTGTCGGCCCGGCTGGCCGAGGCGGGCTTCGCGTTCACCTTCCCGCACCTGGAGCCGGCCCTGCGCGACCTGCTCGGCCGGGACGGCGGCCCGCGGGCGCACTAGCGTGACCGGGGTGACCGAACCCACCCGCCCGGCGTCCCCCCTCGACCGGCTCGCCGACGCCTACGTCGACGAGTACGCCGCCTCCCAGCCGGTGATCGCCACCTACATCGGCGTGCCCGGCCACGACGACCGCTGGCCGGACCTGACGACGGCGGGTCACGAGGCGCACGCCGGGCTGCTGCGCCGCACGATCGCCGCGGTGCAGCGCACCGAGCCGGTGGACCGGCGCGACGAGGTGGCCCGCGGCGCGATGCTGGAGCGGCTGGGCGCGGAGCTCGCCCGGTACGACGCGGGCCTGGCCCAGTCACAGCTCAACAGCACGCAGAGCCCGCTGCAGGAGTTCCGGGTGGTCTTCGACCTCATGCCGGTGGACACCGAGGACGACTGGGCGGTGGTCGCCCGCCGGCTCACCGCGCTCCCCGACGCGCTGCAGGGCTACCTCGCCGGGCTCACCGACGCCGGCCGCGTCCCGGCGGCGCGCCAGCTGCGGCTGGCCGCGGCCAGCGCCCGGAAGTGGGCCGGCGACCCCGCGCGCCCCGGCTTCTACGCCGGCCTGGTGGCCGGCGCTGCGGTCTCCGGGCCGCTGGCCGCCGACCTCGCCCGCGCTGCCGAGGGCGTCGGTGCCGCGATGCACGCCTTCGCCGACGCCGTCGAGCGCGACCTGCTGCCGCGGGCGCCCGAGGCCGACGGCGTGGGCCGGGAGGTGTACGCGGTCGAGTCCCGCTGGTTCACCGGCGCCGACCTCGACCTGGACGAGACGTACGCCTGGGGCTGGGAGGAGCTGGCCCGGGTGCGCGCGGAGAAGGAGGCCGTGGCCGAGTCGATCGCCCCGGGGCAGGGCATCGCGGGTGCGATGGCGGCCCTGGACGCCGACCCGGCGCGGATGGTCCGTGGCCGCGAGGCCCTGCAGGAGTGGCTGCAGCGCACCGCCGACCAGGCGATCGCCGCCCTGGACGGGACGCACTTCGACCTGGACCCGCGGGTGCGCCGCATCGAGGGCCTGCTCACCCCGACCAGCGGCGAGGGCGTCTACTACAGCGGGCCGACCGAGGACTTCAGCCGGCCGGGGCGGATGTGGTGGTCGCTGCCGGACGGCGTCACCGACATGACCACGTGGCGCGAGACGACCACGGTCTTCCACGAGGGGGCCCCCGGCCACCACCTGCAGATCGGCCAGCAGGTGGCCAACGCCGCGCTGCTCAACCGCTGGCAGCGACTGCTCGCGCTGTGCAGTGCGCACGCCGAGGGCTGGGCGCTGTACGCCGAGCGGCTGATGGGCGAGCTCGGCTTCCTCGACGACCCGGGCGACCGGCTGGGCATGCTGGACGCCCAGGAGCTGCGCGCGGCCCGGGTGGTGCTGGACATTGGCGTGCACCTGGACCTGCCGATCCCGCCCGGCGCCGCCGAGGGCCCGCGCTGGACCTACGACGTGGCCCTGGCCTTCCTGCGCCACCACGTGTCCATGGAGGACGCGATGCTGGTCGACGAGCTGCACCGCTACCTCGGCTGGCCCGGCCAGGCACCGGTCTACAAGGTCGGCGAGCGGGTGTTCCTGACCTGCCGGGAGCAGGCCCGGCTGCGGGCCGGCGACGACTTCGACCTCGCCGCCTGGCACCGCGCGGTGCTCGACCTCGGCTCGCTGGGGCTCGCGCCCCTGACGGCCGAGCTCGCCCGCATGTGAGGGGCGGGGCGGGCCCGGGCGGTGCGCCCGGGCCCGCCCCTCGCTCAGGCCTGCGACGCCAGCCGGGTCTGCGACGCCGCGGTGGTGAGCAGCGGCATCACCCGCTCGCCGAACTTGGTCACGCCGTCGACGAAGTCCGGCCAGGTCAGCAGGATCCCGTCGATGCCGGTGCGCTCGACCAGCTCGTCGAGCTGGCGGGCGACCGACTCGTAGGAGCCCTTGATCACCGGGAAGGACAGGAACGTCATGTTCCCCTCCACCGCGGGGCGCTCCAGGCTCTTCAGCAGCTGCGTGCTGGTGCCGCCGGTGTTGGTGTCGATCGCGGCGGCACCGGTCAGGTGCGCGATCGCGTCCAGGTCGGCCGTGTCGATGATCGACTGGCAGAGCCGGTCGGCCTCGGCGTCGGTCTCCTCGGCGATCATGCAGTACAGGGCGTAGGTGCCGACGCCGGACCGGCCGTGCCCGGTGGCGTAGGTCTGCAGGCCGTCGACGATGCCGCGCAGGTCGTCCGGGGCGGCCATCACGAAGTTGTAGTCGCCCACCGCCGCGGTGAAGTCCTGGCCCTTGGGCGACTGCCCGGCACACACCAGCGGGACGGCGCGCCGCGGCTTGGGCTTGATCGTCGCGCCCGCCAGCTGGAAGAACTCACCGGCGTGGTGCACGTCGTCCTCGGTCCAGAGCCGGCGCAGCACCTGCACGTACTCGGCAGCCAGCTCGTAGCGGCGGTCGAAGTACTCGTCGCCCGGCCACAGGCCCAGCGACTCGTACTCCGGCTTGTTCCAGCCGGTCACCAGGTTGAGCGCGGCCCGCCCACCGCTGATGTCGTCCAGCGTGGCGATCATGCGCGCGGCGACGGCCGGGTGCGTGGCGAGCAGCGTGACGCTGGGGATCAGCTCGATCCGCTCGGTGACCGCTGCCAGCCCGGACATCAGCGAGAAGGACTCCAGGCAGGACCCCCAGAAGTCGCTGGTCCCGCCCGGGCCCTTGTGCTTCATCATCGACAGCGCGAAGTCCAGGCCCTGCGCCTCGGCCGCCTGCACGATCGCCTTGTTGTGCTCGAAGCTCGGCAGGTACTGCGGACTGCCGTTGCTGAGGATGAAGCCGTTGGTCGCATTGGGAAGGAACACGCCGTACTTCACTGAGGACCTCCAGGTCAGCGGCTCGCGGGTTGGGCCGCTGGCGGTGATCGTGCACCACGGACGGCGCCGCTGGGCGCCCCGGGGGCCGCGCGGGTAGGAACGGGGCATGCGCGCGATCACCCACACCCGTCCCGGTGGCCCCGACGTCCTGCAGCTGGTCGAGCGGCCCGTGCCCGAGCCGGGCCCGGGCGAGGTGCGCGTCCGGCTCGCCGTGGCCGGGGTCAACCCGACCGACTGGAAGTCCCGGAGCACCGCGCAGCCGGGTCCGGACGGCCAGACCCCCGGCCAGGACGGCGCGGGCAGGGTGGAAGCCGTCGGTGCGGGCGTCGACCCGGCCGTGCTCGGTCAGCGGGTGTGGGTCTGGGAGGCCGCGTGGCAGCGCCGGTACGGCACCGCCGCCGAGCACACCGTCGTCCCGGCAGGCCAGGCGGTGCTGCTCGGGCCTGACGCGTCGTTCGAGCTCGGCGCCGCCCTCGGCATCCCGTTCCTCACCGCGCACCGCTGCCTGACCGTGGCCGAGTCGCTGCCCGACCGGCTGGGCCCCGGCTCGCTGGCCGGCCGTACGGTGCTGGTGCAGGGCGGTGCGGGTGCGGTCGGCAACGCCGCCGTGCAGCTGGCCCGCTGGGCGGACGCCACCGTGATCGCCACGGTCAGCGGGCCGCGCAAGGCCCAGCTCGCCGCGGCCGCCGGCGCCTCGCACGTGATCACCTACACCGAGCAGGACGTCGTCGCCGAGGTGCGGCGGATCGCACCGGACGGCGTGGACACCGTCGTGGAGGTGTCGGCCGCGGCGAACGCCGCCGTGGACGCGCAGGTGGTCGCCCAGGGCGGGGCGGTGGCGATGTACGCCGACGACGGCGGCGCGGAGGTGACCGTGCCGGTGCGCGCGTCGATGATCACCAACGCCCGGTGGCAGTTCGTGCTGGTCTACACCGAGCCGCGCCGGGCCAAGGCGCTGGCGGTCGAGGACGTCACCGCCGCGGTGCTCGACGGCGCCGTACGGGTCGGCCCCGATGCCGGCCTGCCGCTGCACGTGTTCCCGCTGGCCGAGACCGCGGCCGCGCACCAGGCGGTGCAGGACGGTGTCGTGGGCAAGGTGCTGGTCGACGTCACCGCGTGAGCGCCGGGCGCCCTCAGCCGACCGGCGTCATCGGCGCGGCGACCTCGGTGAGGTCGGCGAAGCGCAGGGCCACGTGGGCCGGCAGCGCCAGGCGCCACTGCTCACCCAGCTCGGTGCGCCGGCCGTCGGCGTGCAGCTCGGGCAGCCCGCGGGCCGCCTGCACGCCGTACGCCGCCTGCACCAGCTTGCCGGCGATCCCCCGCCGGCGGGCGGGCTCGGCGACGTAGAGCTGGTGCACCAGCCCGTCGCCGGGCCACCAGCGCACGGCGGCGACCTGCTCGGTGCCGGTCACGCCCTCCGCCCGCGCCTCGGCCAGCGTGCGCACGGTGCCGTCGGGGTGCCGCTCGTCGGAGAACGCCAGCAGCGTCGTCGCCGCCGGCCCCGCGTCCGGCTCGGGCACCTCGACGTACCAGAGCAGTGGCGCCGCGGGTGCGGCGACCTCGACCTCGTGCACCCGGTCCCCGTCGCCGTCAGCGACCACGCGGACCTGCCAGGCCGGGGGGCGCGGCCCGTGCGGCAGGTCCACCACCGAGCCGGGCGGGAAGTCGGTGGAGAGCACACCGACCCACTGCAGGCGGGTTGCGGGTCCCGGCAGCGAGGAGCGGACCCACCAGCCCCGCGCGGCCAGGTCAGCCGGCGTGCTGGCCACGTCGCCGCACCAGGAAGAAGATTATCGGCACCAGCAGGAACACGAACGCCAGGCCGAAGGCGACGACGCCGGTCATCGTGACCGCGCTGGCCACGGTCCGCAGCTGGGGCTCGGTGGCCAGCTGCTCCTGGGCCGCGCCGGACGGCGCGCCGCCGGCCGCCGGGGCACCGGCGGTGGCCGGGCCGGTGGACGGCGCGGTGACAGCCGTCGACTGGCCCGGGGTGATCAGGACCAGCCCACCGTCGTCGGTGAGGGACGGGGCCCGGCCGGCGGCGCGAGCTGCCGGCACCCGGCCGGCCGGGTCCGACGCGACGGACCCACCGCCGGCCACCACGGGCGGCGCACCCACGGCGGCCGGCGCCCCGACCGACGGCACAGCGGCCGTCTCGGCCGGGCTCGGCGCACTGCCGCTGGGCACGGAGGCGGTGCGCGGCGCCGGGGCGGTCGCCGTGGTCACGGCCGTCGGCAGGGGAGCGCCGGTCGGCACCGCCTGGGTGGTCGCGGTGTCGGCGGGGCGGGCGGCCGTGGTCGGCGCCGGGCTCTGTGACGCGCTGGCCGACGACGAGCTCGACGACGAGGCGCTGGACGACAGAGAAGCCGACGACGAGCCGGCCGGCGAGGAGCTGGCAGACGTCGCCGCGCTGACGGCGAGGAACAGCTCGCCTGTGAGTTCGACCGGCGTGATGGCGGGTGCCTCGGTCTCCTCGATCGTGATCGACCGGGGCTCGCCGAGCTGGTACCCGTCGGCCGCCGTGCTCGGGGTGACCTCGTACGCGCCGGGGAGGAAGAACCCGGTGAAGCGCACGGTGCCGTCCTCGTCGCTGATGGCGGACAGCTCGGTCGTGGGGACCGTCGCCGTCCGGCTGGCGGAGGCCGCGATCACCGCTTCGTCCCGGAGCACCTCGACGTCATCGTCCTGCTCGACGTGCTGCCGGTACCCGGGCCCGGTGAGCGCGTACGCCGCGCCGACCACCGGAGCGCCGGTGAGGGCGTCGGTGAGCTCCAGCGACACCTCGGTGCGGAAGCGTGCCGCGTTGAGGACCTCGAGGGACTCCTGTCGGCCGAAGAGCGCGCACATGATGTCGTCCCGTTCGCACTGCTCGCGGACCGTCATCGGCTGCGGGGCGGTCATGGCGACCAGGCCGGGAGCCGCCGAGGTCTGCACCACGGAGTAGGCGCCCGCCGGCAGGTCGGCCTGCTCCCCCGGCTCGTCGTCGGCACGGTGGACGGTGCACCCACCGCTCGGGTCGGTCACGCAGACACCGGCCGGACGCCCGGCAGGAGCTCCGACCGGGAGGACGTCGAACGTCGCGCCGGACCGGTCGAGGTCGCCCGGCACCGTGCCCGTGGGCGAGTCGACCTGCACCATGGCCCGCTTGCCGGTGCCGAAGAAGCCGCTGAGGTCGACGACCGGTGTCGTGGGCGTCGCGCTCGGGCTGGTGGCCGGGGCCTCGGTCGACGAGGGGGTGGTCGTGGCGGCGGTCTCGGTCGTCGTCGGCGCAGCCGTGGTCGTCGGCGCCGTCGTGGTCGTCGGCGCCGTCGTGGTCGTCGGCGTGCTGGCGTTGCCGTTACCGTTGGTCGCGCCAGCGCCGTTGCCGGTGCCGTCGCCGACCCCGTTGCCGTTCGCCGCACCCTGCCCGTTGCCGCCGGCACCCCCGGTGCCACCGCCGTTGCCGTTGCCGTTGCCGTTGCCGTTGCCGTTGGCCTTCTCGACCGTCGGCGCGGTGGTCAGCGGCGCCGAGCTGGAGGTCGTCTTCTTGGCCTCGGTCGTCCTCGTGCTGTCAGCGGCCTTCTCCGCGAGCGCCGCGGGAGCCGACAGGCCGGTGACGACGAGCAGACCGGCACCGACGGCGACACCCCGGACCACC
Source organism: Goekera deserti (assembly GCF_010685995.1). Taxonomy (GTDB): domain Bacteria; phylum Actinomycetota; class Actinomycetes; order Mycobacteriales; family Geodermatophilaceae; genus Goekera; species Goekera deserti. The sequence goes on from NZ_JAAGWK010000010.1 coordinate 13,840, forward strand.
CGCCGGCGGGCGGGACGGGCTGCGGGCGTGGGGGCTCGGTGCGGCGCCATCGGAGGTCTCCTGTCGGCTCCCGACGACCATCGCCGCGAGTCGTCCCGGAGCGTGGCCCACAGGTGACCTCCAGCCACGTTCCTGAGAGCGTGACGCGCAGGCCCCTCACCAGCCACCCGCCCCACCGGACCCTCCGGCCCCAGGAGCCCCCTGCGCCACCCGCCGGACCCATCCGTCTGGTAGCAGCTCCGCGCGCGCCGGGACGGGCCCCCACCCACTCGCGAGGGCCGGAGGCGAGGGCGGGGTGGGTCAGCCGACGCCGAGGTCGCGGGCGATCAGCATCCGCTGCACCTCGCTGGTGCCCTCGCCGATCTCCAGGATCTTCGCGTCGCGGTAGAACCGGCCGACCGGGAACTCGTTCATGAAGCCGTAGCCGCCGTGCACCTGGGTGGCGTAGCGGGCGTTCTCCATCGCCATCTCCGAGCTGTAGAGCTTGGCGATGGAGGCCTCGCGCTTGAACGGCTCACCGCGCAGCATCTTCTCCGCGGCCCGGTAGTAGGCCAGCCGGGCGGTCGAGGCCCGCACCTCCATGTCGGCGATCATGAACTGGACGGCCTGGTTCTTGCCGATGGCCCGGCCGAACGCCTCGCGCTGGGCGGCGTACTTGACCGACTCGTCCACGCACCCCTGCGCCAGGCCGACGGCGAGGGCCGAGATGGCGATCCGGCCCTCGTCCAGGATCTGCAGGAACTGCGCGTACCCGCGGCCGCGCCCGCCGACCAGGTTCTCCTCCGGCACCCGCACGTCGGTGAAGCTCAGCTCGCGGGTGTCCGAGGCGTTCCAGCCCACCTTGGAGTACCGCTTGCCGACCGCGAGGCCCGGCGTGCCGCTGGGCACCAGGATCGCGGAGATCTCCTTGCCGCCGTCGGGCCGGGTGCCGGTGACGGCGGTGGCGATGACCAACTCGGTCAGGTCGGTGCCGGAGTTGGTGATGAACGCCTTCGAGCCGTTGAGCACCCAGTGCCCGTCCTCGAGCTTCGCGGTGGTCTTCGTGGCGCCGGCGTCCGAGCCGCCACCGGGTTCGGTCAGGCCGAAGGCACCCAGCGCCTCACCGGCGCACAGCCGCGGCAGCCACTGCTGCTTCTGCTCCTCGGTGCCGAACCGGTAGATCGGCATGGCGCCGAGGGAGACACCGGCCTCCAGCGTGATCGCCACCGAGGAGTCGACCCGGGCCAGCTCCTCCAGCGCGACGCAGAGGGTGAAGTAGTCGCCACCCGAGCCGCCGTACTCCTCCGGGAAAGGCAGGCCGAACAGCCCGAGCTCGCCCATCTGCCGCACGATGTCGGTCGGGAACTCGTCGCGCTCGTAGAAGTCCCCGATCTGCGGGGCCACCACCTCCAGCGCGAACTCGCGGACGACCTTGCGCAGCGTCTCGGTCTCGTCGTCGAGCCGGTAGTCCAGCATCGTCACTCCCCCTGCTCGGATGCGGCACCCGTGGGGGTGACCACGGCCAGCCGCTCGTCCAGCCGGACCTGGTGGCCGGCCGTCACAGCGAGCTCGGTGACCGTGCCGTCGATCGGCGCGGTCAGCACGTGCTCCATCTTCATCGCCTCGACGACCAGCAGCGGGGTCCCCGCGCTCACCTGGTCGCCGACGGATGCCCGCACGACGGTGACCGTGCCCGGCATCGGGGCGCTCACCGTCCCGTCCCCGCCACCGGCCGCCGCGGCGGCGGTCAGCGGCTGCCGCTCGTGCACGGCCACCGAGTGGCCCTCGACCGAGAGCCACACGGTCGCGGCGTCCCGCACGGTGCGGTACCGGCTGCTGACCCCGTCCAGGGTTACCACCAGCTCGTCACCGACCCGGTGTGCCCGGGCCCGCTGCGGGTCACCACCGCCGACCGCCACCTCGGCGTCGCCCGCCCGGCCACGGGTGCGCACCGGGACGACGTCGGAGCCGCCGGCCTGCAGCAGCCGGCGCATCCACGCCGGGGCGCCCAGCCGCCACCCGCCGGGCACGTCCCACGGGTCGACGACCTCCGCCCTGCCCCCGGACCCCGCCCGCACCCCGCCGGTGCCCGGCGGCTCCTGGTCGAGCAGCAGCGCCAGCGCGGCCGCGGCGAACACGTGCGGCGGGGGCGGGCCGGAGGTGCCGGTGAGCAGCTCGCCGCGGCGCTCGATCAGGCCGGTGTCCATCCGGCCGGCGACGACGTCGGCGTCGGCCAGCAGTGCCCGCAGGAACGCGGCGTTGGTGGGCACGCCGAGCACGGAGGTGCGGCCCAGCGCACCGACCAGCCGGGCGCGTGCGGTGGCCCGGTCCGGGCCCCAGGCCACGACCTTGGCCAGCATCGGGTCGTAGTCCGGCCCGACCACGCTGCCCACCGCCAGCGACGAGTCGACCCGCACCCCGGGCCCGGTGGCCTCGTGCAGGCCGAGCACAGTGCCGGTCTGCGGCAGGAACCCCCGGGCGGGGTCCTCGGCGTAGAGCCGGGCCTCCATCGCGTGCCCGTCCAGCACGACGTCGCTCTGGTCGATCCGCAGCGGCTCGCCGGCCGCGACCCGCAGCTGCTGCTCGACCAGGTCCAGCCCGGTGATGCACTCGGTGACCGGGTGCTCGACCTGCAGCCGGGTGTTCATCTCCAGGAAGTAGAAGGCGTCCGGGTCGTCGGCGTCGACGATGAACTCCACCGTGCCGGCACCGGTGTAGCCGACCGACCGGGCGGCCTCGACCGCGGCGCGGCCCATCGAGGCCCGGCGCAGCGGCGTGAGCAGCGGCGACGGCGCCTCCTCCACCACCTTCTGGTGCCGGCGCTGCAGGCTGCACTCGCGCTCGCCGAGGTGCAGCACGGTGCCGTGGGTGTCGGCGAGCACCTGGATCTCGATGTGCCGGGAGTTGCCGATGTAGCGCTCCACCAGCAGCGTGTCGTCGCCGAAGGAGCTGCGGGCCTCCCGGCGGGCACCGGCGATCTCCTCGGCGAGCGCGTCGGCCGAGCGCACCACCCGCATCCCCTTGCCACCGCCGCCGGCGCTCGGCTTGAGCAGCACCGGGAAGCCGGCCTCGACGGCGGCGGCGGCCACCGCGGCGTCGTCCATGCCCGGCTCGGTGCGGCCGGGCACCACCGGGACGCCGGCCGCGGACACGGTCTGCTTGGCGCGGATCTTGTCGCCCATGGCCTCGATGGCGGCCACCGGCGGCCCGATGAACACGATGCCGGCGGCCTCCAGCGCCCGGGCGAGCTCCACGTTCTCGGACAGGAAGCCGTAGCCGGGGTGCACCGCCTGCGCGCCGGTGCGCCGGGCGGCCTCGACGACCCGCTCCACCGACAGGTAGCTCTGCACGGCCGGCGCCGGCCCGATCGGGACGGCGACGTCGGCCACCCGGGTGTGCAGCGCGCCGGCGTCGGCCTCGGAGTACACCGCGACCGAGCGGATGCCCAGCTGGCGCAGCGTGCGGATCACCCGGACGGCGATCTCGCCCCGGTTGGCCACGAGCACGGTCTCGAACATCAGCGGGCTGCTCACATCCGGAAGACGCCGTAGCCGACGTCCTCCAACGGCGCGTTGGCGCAGGCGGACAGGGCGAGGCCGAGCACGGTGCGGGTCTGCGCGGGGTCGATCACGCCGTCGTCCCAGAGCCGGGCGGTGGCGTAGTAGGGGTGACCCTGCTCCTCGTACTGCTGGCGGATCGGGTCCTTGAAGGCCTCCTCCTCGGCCGCCGGCCACTGCTCCCCGCGCGCCTCGAGCCCGTCGCGCCGGATGGTGGCCAGCACGCTGGCGGCCTGCTCGCCGCCCATCACCGAGATGCGGGCGTTGGGCCAGGTGAACAGGAAGCGCGGCGAGTACGCCCGGCCGCACATCGAGTAGTTCCCGGCGCCGAAGGACCCGCCGATCACCACCGTCAGCTTGGGCACCCGGGCACCGGCGACGGCGGTGACCATCTTGGCGCCGTGCTTGGCGATGCCGCCGGCCTCGTAGTCGCGGCCGACCATGAAGCCGGAGATGTTCTGCAGGAACAGCAGCGGGACCGAGCGCCGGTCGCACAGCTCGATGAAGTGCGCGCCCTTGACCGCGGACTCGCCGAACAGGATGCCGTTGTTGGCCACGATGCCCACCGGGTGCCCGTGCAGCCGGGCGAAGCCGGTGACCAGGGTCTGGCCGTAGAGCGCCTTGAACTCGTGGAACCGGCTGCCGTCGACCAGCCGGGCGATCACCTCGCGCACGTCGTAGGGCGTGCGGCTGTCCGGCGGCACCACCTCGTAGACCGACTCGGGCGGGTACGCCGGTTCCTCGGTCGGGTGCACCTCCCACGGCCGGGCGCTGCGCGGGCCGAGCGTGCCGACGATCTGGCGCACCACCTGGAGCGCGTGCGCGTCGTCCTCGGCGAGGTGGTCGGTGACACCGCTGACCCGGGAGTGCAGGTCGCCGCCGCCGAGGTCCTCGGGCGTGACGACCTCACCGGTGGCCGCCTTCACCAGCGGCGGCCCGCCCAGGAAGATCGTGCCCTGACCGCGGACGATCACCGCCTCGTCGCTCATCGCCGGCACGTAGGCACCACCGGCGGTGCACGAGCCGAGCACCGCGGCGATCTGCGGGATCCCGGCCCTCGACATCGTCGCCTGGTTGTAGAAGATCCGGCCGAAGTGCTCGCGGTCGGGGAAGACCTCGTCCTGGCGGGGCAGGAACGCCCCGCCGGAGTCGACCAGGTACAGGCACGGCAGCCGGTTGTGCAGCGCCACCTCCTGCGCCCGCAGGTGCTTCTTCACCGTCATCGGGTAGTAGGTGCCGCCCTTGACGGTCGCGTCGTTGGCGACGACGACGCACTCCCGCCCCTGCACCCGCCCGACGCCGGTGATGATGCCCGCGGCCGGGGCGTCCCCGTCGTAGAGACCGTGCGCGGCCATCGGCGAGAGCTCGAGGAACGGGCTGCCCGGGTCGAGCAGGGCGTCCACCCGCTCCCGGGGCAGCAGCTTGCCCCGGGACACGTGCCTGGCCTGGGCCTTCTCGCCGCCACCGGCCGCGACCCGGGTCAGCTGGTCGGCCAGGTCGGCCACCAGGGAGCCGTGCGCCGCGGCGTTCCGCGCGGGGGCGTCCGGGTCGGCGGGAGGCGTGCTCACGAGCACCGGTGCGTCCACCACCGTAGGTTAACCACGGTTCACTTGGGGCCGCCACCGTGAACAGTGGTTTACCCGCGAGTAGCATCCGGCCATGCCGTCGGAGCCCGCCCCGACGCCCGTCGCGCCCGACTCCGCCCTGCACCTGGACGCCGCCCGGCCCTCCCGGCGCGAGCAGATCCTGCGGGCCGCCGCCCAGCTGTTCGCCGAGCGCGGCTCACGCGCGGTGGGCGTCGACGACATCGGGGCCGCCGTCGGGGTCACCGGCCCGGCGATCTACCGGCACTTCGCCAGCAAGGACGCCGTCCTGGCCGAGATGCTGCTGCGGATCAGCGAGCGGCTGCTGGCCGGTGGCCGGGCGACGGTGGCCGCCGCCGGGGACGACCCGGCCGCCCAGCTGGCCGCGCTGGTCGCCTTCCAGGTCGACTTCGCCCTGGACAACCCCTCGCTGATCACCGTGCAGGACCGCGACCTCGGCCAGCTCGGCGACAGCGACGCCGCCCAGGTGCGCCGGCTGCAGCGGCGCTACGTGGAGGAGTGGGTCGCCGTCATCGGCCGGCTGGACCCGGCGGCCGGTACGCGGACCTGCCGGGCCCGGGCGCACGCGGTGTTCGGGCTGATCAACTCCACCCCGCACAGCGCGGGCCAGCTGCCCCGGGCCCAGATGGCCGACCTGCTCACCGGCATGGCCGTGGCCGCCGCCTCCTCCGGGGTGCGCCCGACGAGCAGCTGACCGGTCAGCCGCCGGCGGGCTCCGGCAGCTCCAGGCCGAGCGCGTCGGAGGCCAGCTCCTCCAGCACGGCGTCGGGGGGACCACCGGGTCCGGCGGCGGCCGCCTCCACGATCAGCACCGTCGAGCCGCGCTGCAGGCTGTCGTAGGCGGCGTCGGTGAGCCGGGCCGGCGCCCCTGGGTAGCTGACGCCCTCCCGCAGCAGGTCGTTGACGTTGCCGGTGCCGTCGGTGTTGGCCACCGTGCGCAGCTGCTGCGCGGCGGCCGCGTCGGGCATCTCGACCTCCGACACCGCGATCACCACCGGCAGGCCGTCGATCTCGGCGGAGAACAGCGCGCGGACGAGCTGCTGGCAGTCGGTGGCGGCGAAGAACCCGGCCACCTGGCCGTAGGAGTTGTCCCGGCAGGTCGGCTCGGTCGTGCCCGCCTGCAGCGTGTAGGCCACGTCGTCCAGGGTCTGCACGCCGCCCACCGTCGGTGCCGCGGGGGTGGCCGGCGCCGACGCGCTGGGCGTGCCGGTGCGGCCGGCCTCCGCCGTGTCGCCACCGGTCTGGCCGAGCAGCAGCACGCCGCCGCCGGCGGCCAGGACGAGCACCACGAGGCTGGCCACGACCACCAGCAGGGTGCGCCGCGACCGGTCGGAGCTCCCGGTCCCGGCAGGCTCGTCCTCCTCCAGGAAGGTGCCGGAGCCGGAGAACACCGAGGTGCCCGGCACCGGTGCGGCCGGCTGCTGCCAGCCGCCCTGCTGCTGCGGCGTGGCCGGCTGCTGCCAGCCGCCCTGCTGCACCGGCGGGGACGCCGGCTGCCAGGACTCCTGCTGCCGGGGGGCCTGCTGCCACGAGCCCGGCGCCTGGTGCCAGGACGAGGGTGCCTGCTGCCCGGACGGCGCCTCGCGGGGCGCCGGGGCCGCGGCCGGCCGCTCGCGCGCGGGCGCGTCGCCGCGGGGGGCCGCCTCGGTCGCCGGGTGCGGCGTGGACCCGGCCGGCGCGGCGCCGAACAGCCCGCCCAGCCCGCCGGTCTGCTCGACCACCTCGTTGCCGGCCCAGGCCGGCGCCGTGCTGCCGGCGATCCGCTCGGTGCCGGGGCTCTGCTGCTGCGCCTGCACCGCGGCGTGCGCGACCCGCGCCGCGGCCGCGGGGTCGACCAGCGGCGGGCCGGGTGCCGGCGCGGGCGCGGGCACCGCCGCGGGTGCCGACGGCGGGACGGCCGCCGGTGGCACGGCGGCGGACTGGGGTGCGGCGGTGGGGCCGCCGTAGCGCGGGGGTGCCGCGGCCATCGCCGCCGGGGTCAGCAGGTCCGGCCGGCGCAGCACGTAGGGCGAGTAGGGGAACCCCTCGCCGTTGAGCTCCTCCACCGACGGGGACCGGCCCTGCAGCCCGAGCGCCTCCAGGGCTGCGCGCACGTCCGCCGTCGTCCACAGCCGGGGGTTGTCGGTGCCGGCGTGCCGGGCGACGCGGGCGATCGCCAGCAGCAGCGAGCGGGGCTCGACGAGGGCCACCTGGTCGCCCTCACCGAGGTCGCCGTCGGCGGGCAGCAGGCCGGTGACCGCGCCGTGCAGCACGGTCAGCCGGGCGATCCGACCGGGCTCGAGCCCGGCACGGCGCAGCCGGACGGCGGCGTCCATGCCGGCGCGCATCAGGCCGTCCAGCGGGGTGGACCCACCACCGGACAGGCGCAGCACGTCACCGGGCCCGGCACCGGGGCCGATCGTCCACGCACCCTCGGGCAGCGCGGTGACCACGCCGGACTGCCGCACGACCTCGACCACCCGGACGACCGCGAGACCCTCCGGGACGAACACCACCGCGTCGGCCTGCCGGCGCTCCATCGGCCCGTCGACCACCGGGAGGGCGGCGACCACCGCCCCGCGCGTCGCGCCGCCCGTCTCCCACCCCGCCAGCTCGGTGAAGAACGCGCGCTCGGCCGCCGTCTCCAGCGGGGCGGGCGTCAGGACGAGCACGAGAGGTCCTCCAGGGGGGGTGCGAGGGCCGGCAGGGGCTGCGGCCCGGACCGGGGCGCGCGTCGGCCGGTCAGGTCACCGGCGCGGGGACCGCCCCGACCGTACGACATGGGAGCCCGGCTCCGCCGCCGACGGACCGGCCGGGACGTCGGCGGCGCGGCCGACCGCGTCCGTCGCCGGCCCGGCTGCCGGGGCAAGCTCCACCGGGGCGCGCCAGGACGCCGCCCACGCACTGCGCTCCAGCCGGTCCAGGCCGGCCCACAGCACCGCGAACCCGAGGACGACGGGCCCCGCCGACCACCAGTTCCACGGCGGGATGACGGCCAGCAGGTCCTGGACGAGGGCGGCGAGGAAGGTGACGCCACCGGCCAGCACACCGCCCACCCAGCCGGGCAGCCTGCGGGTCACCGCCAGGTCGACCACCACCGCGCCGGCCAGCAGCATCACCGGCAGCACCGAGGGCGGGAAACCCCCGACCTCCAGCAGGCCCCACGCCACCGCCCGGTAGCCGAGGTACGTGGCGGCCAGCAGCGTGGCCGTCCAGCGCAGGCCCACCACCCGCCGGGCGACGACCAGGGTGAGCAGGCAGACGCAGACCAGCCACGCGGGGTGCACCCACGGCGGCACCGGCAGCATGAACTGGGTGGGCGTCTGCCCCTGGGACAGGGCGAAGTCCAGCAGCGACGGCTCGGCGGTGGTCTGCCCGGCCCGGTAGTCGGCCAGCGACAGCACGCCGTACTCCTGGTGCTGGTTGGGGAACAGCGCGTTCTCCAGGAAGAACAGCCACAACCCCAGCGAGACCCGGTCGCGGGTGCGGCCCGGGGCGGCGTACAGCCACCAGCCGCGGATCGCGCCGGCCAGCATGATCGCCGTCCCGGTGTAGAGCAGGGCGTGGCTGGGGCTCCAGCTGGTGATGTCCAGCCCGTTGAGGCGGTGGTTGAGCAGGTCGATCGGGATCGCGACCAGGAAGGTGCCGATGCCCGCCTGCATGAGCCGCAGCGCCCGGCGGTCCACCCCGTACCCGGCGTAGCTGTGGAAGACGACCAGGCCCACCACCATGGCCGTGCCGGCGGAGTTGAGCAGGTGCGGGGGCGCCAGGTCGTCGCGCAACCACCGGAAGTGCCAGGAGACGTCCCAGGTGCTGCCGACCATCTTGAGCGCGAACGCGACCAGCCAGGCCGTGTAGATCCAGCGCAGCTCGGTGGCGGTGGTCGCCCGGCCGGGCAGGCCCGGCGTCATGTAGTCCCGCCACAGCCACCGCACCAGCTGCACCGGGTGCCGCAGCGCCTCGCGGGGGGACGCCGGTGCGGTGACCGCCGGGGCAGGACGGGTGGGTGCAGACACGAGCGACTCCGCTGTCTCGGTGCAGGAGCCGTGAGCGTAGCCGGGCGACCTGGCCGGACAGCCGGTCCGCGGGCTCGGGGTGTGCCGCGCGGTGCCCGTGCGTCAGGTGTGTCCGCGGGGTGCCCGCGCGAGCACGCCGTAGGGTCCTTCGACGTGGCAGAGAACCCGCAGAGCCTGGTCTGGATCGACTGCGAGATGACCGGGCTGGACGTGCTCACCGACGCGCTCATCGAGGTCGCGGTGGTGATCACCGACTCCGACCTGAACGTGCTGGACCCGGGCCTGGACATCGTCATCCACGCCGACGACGAGGCCCTGGCCCGGATGGGCGACGTGGTGACCGCGATGCACGCCAAGAGCGGGCTGACCGAGGCGGTGCGCGCCTCGACCGTGACGATGGAGCAGGCCGCCGAGCAGGTGCTCGCCTACGTGAAGCGGTTCGTGCCCGAGCCGCGCTCGGCCCCGCTGTGCGGCAACTCCATCGCCACCGACCGTGGCTTCCTGGCCCGGGACATGCCCGAGCTGGACGCGTACCTGCACTACCGGATGATCGACGTCTCCTCGATCAAGGAGCTGTCGCGCCGCTGGTTCCCCCGGGTGTACTTCTCCCAGCCGCCCAAGGGCCTCGCCCACCGCGCGCTGGCCGACATCGTCGAGTCGGTGCGCGAGCTGGCCTACTACCAGCAGACCGTCTTCGTGCCGGCACCTGGCCCGACCAGCGACCAGGCGCAGGCCGCGTCCGGCACCGTCGTCGCCCGGTACGCCGAGCTGCTGGCCGCCGACGAGCACGCCGTGGACCCCTCGACCCCGGCCTGACGGGGACGCGGCACCCCTCGGGTATCGTTGCGGCGTCCGCGGGTCAGGCGTGAGCCGGTCCGGGCGATGGTGGGTGTAGCTCAGCTGGTAGAGCGCCAGGTTGTGATCCTGGATGTCGCGGGTTCAAGTCCCGTCACTCACCCCACACCGGGAGGCCCTGGTCAGTCCGCTGACCGGGGCCTCTCCCGTGTCCGGGCAGCGGCAGCGCTCCCGTCGTCCGCGGGGCGCGCGACGAGCCCCCGGGTCACCACGTCGACCAGCGCGGCGACGAAGGGCCCGTCGACCGGCTGACCGCTCATCAGCAGCCGGTGGTGCAGGGCACCGTAGAGGGCGTCGACGGCGGCGTCCCGGTCCAGGTCGGGGCGGACCTGGCCGCGCTGCTGCCCGCGGGCCAGGATCGTCGCGAACGCCCGGCGTCGCTCCCCCACCAGGACCCGGCGGAAGGCCACGGCGAACTCCGCGTCCTCCAGGGCGTCGACCAGCAACCCGGCCACGGTCGGCGCGGCCCCGCCGAAGCTGGTGCAGAATGCGAGCTCGGACAGGTACACCCGCAGGTCCTCCACCACGTCGCCGGTGTCGGGCAGCGGCGTCACGCGGTTGGTCGTCCAGGAGTACGCCTCCAGGACCAGCACCTGCCGGGAGGGCCAGTGCCGGTAGATGGTCGACCGGCCGACACCCGAGGCCCGCGCGACGGCGTCGACGGTGACCGACCGGTGGTCCAACCGCTCCACCAGCGCACCGACGGCGAGGAAGACCCGGCGCCGCGTCTGCTCCGAGGGCCCCCGCCGGGCACCGGTGCCCGCGCGCGGTACCGGCGGCCCGGGGGCGGTGCCGGGTCGCTCGGCGGGGCGGGGCTGGCTGCGGGTCACCCGGGGGACCTCCTCCGCCGTCGGCGCACGTGGACGGGACGAACCGGCCGCGATCGTCCCATCTCCTGGCTCCCCCGTCCCGGCCCGGGCCACCGTCATCGGCAGAGGCGACGGGCCACCCCCGGCACGCAGCGCCTCCCGACGGACCGAGGAGACATCGTGCACAGGATCGTGATCGTGGGTGGCGGGTACGCCGGCTTCTACGCCGCGTGGCGGCTGGAGAAGACGCTGCGGCCGGGCGAGGCCGAGGTGACCCTGGTCGACCCCCGGCCGTACATGACCTACCAGCCGTTCCTGCCCGAGGTGCTGGCCGGGTCGATCGAGCCACGGCACAGCGTCGTGTCCTTCCGCCGCCACCTGCGGTCCACCCGGCTGCTCACCGCCCGGGTCACCCGGGTCGACCACGCGCAGCGCCGGCTCGACGTCGAGCTGCCCGACGGCACCGCGTCGTCGCTGGGCTACGACACGGTTGTGGTCACCGCGGGTGCGGTCACCCGGACGTTCCCGGTGCCCGGCGTCGCCGAGCGGGCCGTCGGCCTGAAGACCATCGAGGAGGCGGTCTTCATCCGGGACACCCTGCTGCGCAACGTCGACACCGCCGCCGGCCTCCCGCCCGGGCCGGAGCGGGAGCGGCTGCTGACGGTGGTGTTCGTCGGCGGCGGCTACGCCGGCATCGAAGCGTTCGGCGAGCTCCGGTCGCTGGCCACCGCGCTGCTGCGGCGCTACCCCGAGCTGAGCCCGGCCGAGACGCACTTCCACCTCGTGGAGGCCTCCGGCCGGATCCTGCCCGAGGTGTCCGAGCGGACCAGCCGCTGGGTGCTGCGCCACCTGGCCGGGCGCGGGGCGCACGTGCACCTGCACACCCAGCTGGTCTCCGTCGACGGCGACCGGCTGCTGCTGTCCGACGGGCGGACGCTGGACACCGGCCTGCTGGTCTGGACCGCCGGCGTCGTCGCCGACCCCCGGGTGACGCGGCACACCGACCTGCCCACCGACGCCCGCGGCCGGATCCGCACCCGGGCCGACCTGCGGGTGGGCACCGCCACCTCCGTGGTGCCGGGCGCCTGGGCGGCCGGCGACGACGCCGCGGTGCCCGACCTCACCGGCGGCGGGATCGACGGCACCACCGTGCCCAACGCCCAGCACGCCGTCCGGCAGGGCAAGCTGCTGGCCGAGAACCTGGTGCGCACCCTGCGCGGTCGCAGCCCGCGCAGCTACCGGCACCGCGACCTCGGGGCGGTGGCCACCCTCGGGCTCGGCCACGGGGTCTTCCAGTCCGGCCCGCTGGTGGTCCGCGGGTTCCCGGCCTGGCTGGTGCACCGCGGCTACCACGTGCTGGCCGTCCCCACCTGGGAGCGGAAGTGGCGGGTCGCCGCGGGGTGGGCCACCGCCCTGCTGCTCGGCCGGGACACCGTGGGCCTCTCCGACGTCCGGACACCGCGCGCGGCGTTCACCAGCGCGGCCGCCGCCCAGGCCCGGGCCATCAGCCGCCCGGCACCGCTCGCCGCCGCACCCCGCGCCGAGCGCACCGTCCCCGCGGCCTAAGCCGCACCCGACCAGCAGCAGGAGCAGACATGCACGTCTTCGTCGCCGGCGGCTCGGGTGTCCTCGGCCGCCCGCTCGTCCAGCAGCTCGTCACCCTCGGTCACCAGGTCACCGCCAGCACCCACTCCGACCGGACGGCGTCCCTGGTGCGGCAGCTGGGCGCCGAGCCGGTGGTGCTCGACGCCTTCGACCGGGACGCCGTGCACGCCGCGGTGCTCCGGGCCCGCCCGGAGGTGCTGGTCAACCAGCTGACCTCGCTGTCCACCCCGGCCACCGACCACGCCCGGTGGCTGGCCACCACCAACCGGCTGCGCGCCGAGGCGTCGGCGACGCTGGCGCAGGCCGCCCGGGCCGCCGGCACCCGCCGGGTGGTCGCGCAGAGCGCCAGCTTCATGACCGCACCCGACGCCCCCGCCCCCACCGACGAGCGGTCGCCGCTGTACACCGGGGCACCGGAGCCGGTCCTGGGTCACGTGCTCGCGAACGCCGCGCTCGAACGCGTCGTCACCGGGACGCCGGACGTCGAGGGCGTGGTCCTGCGCTACGGGTTCCTCTACGGGCCCGGCACCGCCCTCGGCCCCGGCGGTGAGCTGTGGGAGGCGGTGCGGGCCGGTCGGGTGCCGGTGGTCGGCGAGGGCCGCGGCAGCTACCCGTTCGTGCACACCCTGGACGCCGTCGCGGCCACCGTGCTGGCCGTGGAGCAGGGTCCGGCGGGCGTCTACAACGTGGTGGACGACGACCCCGCCGCGCAGGCCCGCTGGCTGCCGCACCTGGCCCGGCTGCTGCACGCCCCGGAGCCCGGCCGGAGCACGGCCGCGGACGCCGGCCGGCAGCAGGGGGCCCAGGCCGTCTACTACGGCGAGCAGCTCCCACCCGCGTCCAACGCGGCGGCGCGGGAGCACCTGGGGTGGCGGCCGCGCCTCGCCTCCTGGCAGGAGGGCTTCGCCACCCTCGTGGCCTGATCCGCGCGCCGGCTACGCCGCGGCGCCGTCGGCCTCGGGCCAGGCCACCAGGGACGGGCAGACCCCACGGTCGCGCGTGCTCAGCCCGAGCAGCACGGGCAGCGAACCGTCGTCGCGGTGCCGGAGCAGGCCGCACTCTCGTCCACCGGCGTCGGCGACGGCGATCAGCGTCAGGGTGCGCCCGTCGGCCGACAGCTGCGCGCCGGAGAAGGTGTCGACCAGCTCCCCGGCACGGGTGGGCGAGCGGTGCTCGGCGCCGTCGGACCGCACCGACCAGCGCACCTCCGGCGGGGCCGTCAGGCCGTCGCCGACGTCCCAGCCGACCAGTGCCCGGCCGTCGAGGGTGCCGGGCAGGACGGGCCCGGTCTCCGGGACGAAGCCGGCGGTGAAGTCCGCACCGTCCCCGGCCAGCGACCCGGGCACGGCACCGACGACGGCGGGCACGCCCTGCTCGGGCACCCACCGCACGTCACCGGCGGGCGTGACCGTCGCCGTGCCCGGGACCGTGGCCCCCGGGACGGCGACGCAGTCGGTCAGCGGGGCGGTGACCTCGGGCAGCACGCACCAGTCGGCCGGGTCGGTGGACGCCTCGGCGGCCGCCACGCCGTCGCGGCTCTCGGGCACCCGGGCGAGCAGCAGCCGGTCGGCGATCGTGGTGGTGACCGCCCAGCCGGTGAAGCCGAGCGCGACCCGCCGGCCGCCGTCCAGCTGCCGGACGCCGCCCTGGAGCGGTGCCCCCTGCGGGTCCCGGGTGTTGTCCGGGAGCAGGTCGACGACGGGGCCGGCCACCGGCGGCCGCGGCAGCCGGCCGGCGCGGCCGGGGTCGACCGGCTGCCCGGCGGCGTCGATCAGCGGCGGGTCGGCGGACACGGCCCGCTCGAAGCGGCACCGGCCCACCAGCTCACCGGTGGCGGCCCGGTAGGCGCGCAGTTCCGTCGGCCCCACCCCGGAGACGGCGAGGCCGTAGCCGTCCTGCACCGGAGTCGAGGTGTCCGGCCACGAGCAGTCGTCTGGCGCGGCCGCCGGTGCGGCCGGCTCGGCCGTCGAGCACCCGGCCAGCAGCAGTGCCGCGACCGCGGCGACCGCTGCGGGGGCGCTGCGGCGTGGCCGGCGGGTGCCCGCCGTCACCGGGCCCGGCCCGCGTCCCAGGACGGCTTCTCGCTCTTCAGGTCCTTCAGCACGGAGTCCACCCGCACCGGGTCGATCAGGTACCCGACCAGGATGTCGTCGGTGCGCCACTCGTAGACCTGGTTGCTGCCGGTGCGGATGGCGCTGAGCTGTTCGTGGTCGCTCCAGGAGGTGTACCGGTCGGTCGGTGGGGCGGCGACCACCGTGTCGATCCCTGCATCGCCCCAGCTGCCCAGGTAGGGCCCGTAGGTCGCGTCCAGCAGCTGGTCGGCGACGGCGCGCGGGTCGACGTCGTCGGGCACGGGCCCGACCGGTGACCCGGACTCCGTGGCGGGGGCACGCGAGCCGTCGGGCTGGGCCAGTCCACCGCTGTCCCGGGTCGGCATGCCGTCCCCGTCGACCAGCCCGGCGGTGACGACGTCCGGAGCGCCGGTGACACCGGCGGCGCGGGTCGCCATCCACTGCTGGTCGGCCGTGGTGCCGGCGTCGACCCCGGCACTGGTGCGGTACCCGTTGACGCTGAACTCCCCCCACTCCAGCACACCGGACATCGCGTCCTCGTACGGGTCCTCGCCGGTGGCCTCCTGCACGTCGCCCACCCCGTCGGAGACGATGCCGTGCACCGTACCGAGGGCGTCGAGCACCGTGCCGACGTTGTCCGCGGCACCGAGCGAGGCCACGTCGATGAAGGCACCCACCGTCTGCAGGCCGATCGTCGTGAGCAGGTGCCGGCTCGCCTGCTCCTGCTCGGAGCGCACGGCGGCCACGAAGGCGTCAGCGTCCTTCGACTGCGCCGCGGAGGCCTGGTCGATGGCGGCGGAGAAGCCGGCCGCCTGCACCGAGCCGGCGAGGACGGACGCGCGGTGCGCCCCGTCGGAGCCATACGCGGCGATCCACTGCGCTCCCTGCTCCAGCGCAGCCGCGTGCAGCAGCCCGTAGCGCTCCGGGCCGGTGAGCGCCACGAACTTCAGGTAGTTGGCGGCGTCGTGGTCGGAGAGCTCCAGCCCGTCGACCGGGCCGCCGGCCAGCGGGTACACCCGGTTGATGCCGCTGGTCTCCACCCCCTCGCCGGCGTGGGACAGCGCCTCCAGCCGCTGGACGCCGACCACGGTCAGCGCGGTGGCCACGCTGCCGTTCACCGTGCTGGCCAGCGAGAGGGAGTCCGAGCCGACGTCCTGCACCACCGCCAGGGCTGCCCGGTCGCTGCCCGGCACCCCGGGGGTGGTGCCGGCGACGATCAGGTCCCCGGCGCCCTCGCCGTCCTGCCAGTCCAGCCCGATCACCGCGTGCCGGAAGTCCCCGCCGTCGTGCTCACCCGCCAGCAGCGACGCGACGACGGCGGGGTTGCGGGCGGCGACCGACAGGCCGTCGGAGGAGCCTGCGTCGGAGAGCCCGAGGTCCAGGTGCTCCGGGTCCAGGTCCGGGGGGAAGCCGAACGCGACGGCCCGGTCGCTGAAGCCGGTGGCGCCCGGCTCGTCGCTGTAGAACACCGTCACGTCGGCCCGGTGCGCGCCGGAGAGCCAGTTCTCGGTGTTCAGCTGGACGGCGTTCAGGTCCTGCTTCCAGCTCACGGCCGACTGGGCGAGCTGCCGGGAGAACGCGTCGCCGCCGGTGACGTCCGGGCTGGCGTGGTCGAGCAGGGCGGTGAACCCGCTGTTGCGCTCGAGGTTCGCCACCACCCAGTGCCCGTCGACCCAGCTGGCGCGGAGCAGGAGCGGCGCGTCCGGGGCGTCCGGGGTCTGCGGCGAGGGCAGGTGCTCCCCGATGTCGCTGGTGAGGATCTCCCGCACCGATGCCGGGAGCGCGGCGAAGCCGGAGGCGGGCCGGCCCCGGTCGTCGTACCCGGCGCGCGGGTCACCGGCGTCGTCGGTCTGCTCGGCGGCGGCGCTGAGGTGCAGCAGGCCGTCGGCGAGCACCGCGGCCCGGGTCTCGACGGCGGCGGTGCGCGCGGCGTCCTGCTCGGCGAGGGGCAGACTCGGCGGCAGCGCCAGCGCGTCGCGCACCGGCCCGCTCTGCAGCCAGGCGTCGATCTCGCCGAAGTGCGGGGCGGTGGCGTCGTAGTACGCCGAGAGGTACGCGAACTCGGCGTCGCTGAGCTGCCCGGTCGCGGCGTACCGGCGGTTGAGCAGGTCGACGTACTGCGTCGCCGCGTCGTACTGCGCCAGGCCCGTGGCCGCGTCCGGGGCGGTCAGCGCCTCCAGCGTGGTCGCCGCGTCGGCGGCGCCGTCGGCGGCCGACGGGTCCAGGTCACCGGGTCCCTCGTCGAGGGCGTCCGGCGGGATGTAGCCCAGGTCGGCCAGCCTGCGCAGGCTGTCGGCCAGCAGGTGCTCGTAGCCGTCGACGACCGTCTGCACGGCGCCGCCGGCGTCCTCCACCGCCTGTACCGCGGTGCTGACCGCACTGTCCTCCATCGCGGGGCGGTTGGCCGCCACGTCCTCGGCGGGCAGCCGGGCGATCCGCGCGTTCAGGTCGGCGACGACCGTGCTCAGCGTGCCCTCCAGGGCGACCACCCGGTCCACCGCGGTCGCGGTGCTGGCGGCGAGGGAGTCGCTGATCGTGACCAGCAGCCCTGCGATCGAGTCCAGGGCGGCCGACGAGGCGCCCATGCCGTCCCGGAACGCGGTCGCCTGCGCGGAGGCGTCGATCGGCGAACTGCCGTCGACGACGTACCCGTCGGCCACGTACTGCTGTGCGCGGGCCTGGGTGGCGGCCGCGTCGTCGACCTCACCGGCGGCGGTGTAGAAGGCCTGCGCCAGGGTGATGATCTCGGCCGGGTCGCCGCTGGTCAGCAGGTCCCGCAGTGCCCACGGGTCCACCCCGGCCTGTGCGGCGAGCGATGCCTGGGTGAACAGCTGCGGCACGGGTCTCCCTCGGGTCCGGCGGGACGCCCGCGTCGTCGGCGGCGCGCCGCCGAGGATGCCGGACCAGGGCGCGCCCCGAGGACCCGTGCGGCCGTGGTCCACCCGGACGGGTGACCGGGCAGGACCCGGAGATCGGGACCTCGGTCGGCGACATCCGCGGGGAACCGGTGTCCCCAGGACCTCACGGGCGCCCTGCCGGTGGTCCTCACCTGGGTCCCCGTCCCGGTGCCGAGCGGGCGCCCGGCACCCCGCGGACGGGTGCCGGGCGCCCGGGACGGATCGCGGCTCAGGCCGTGGCCTGCCCGCCGCTCTGCTCGAACAGCTCACGCGAGACGACACCGGTGTCCGGGTTGTCGGTGAACAGGCCGTCGACGCCGGCCTCCCAGTAGCGCTGCTGCTCCTCCAGCGCCCGGCCGTAGTCGTCGGGCGCCTCGCCCTCGCGCAGGTCGACCGGGAGGAAGGAGTTCTCGTTGCGGAACGTGTAGGGGTGCACCAGCAGGTCCACCGCGTGCGCGTCGGCCACGAAGCTGGTCGGCTCCCCCAGCGTCCCGTCCTCCGCGCGCGGGATGACCTGGACCTTCTCCGGCCCGACGCCCGCGGCGTACTCGGCGATCCCGGCGAGGCCCTCGGCGCTGGACAGGTCGGCGTAGGTGCGCGGGTCGCCGGCGGCGACGAGGTCGTAGGGCGCGCCGGTCGCCGACAGCAGCTGCACCAGCGGCACCCGGACGCCATCGTCGTGGAGCTCCTGCAGGTTGGTGGTCTCGAAGGACTGGATGAAGACCGGCGAGCGGCGCTTGTCCAGCCCGGCCTCGTGCAGGTCGGCGAGCAGCGGCTCCTCCAGCGACAGGCCCTCGGCGTCGAAGTAGGTGGGGTGCTTGGTCTCCACGTAGACGCCGATCTCGCGGCCCAGCTCGCGGCTGAGCTCGTCCCGCAGCTCGAGCACCTGGTCCAGGGTCGGCACCTGGTAGAGCCCGTCGTAGAGCGTGTTCTCCTCGCGCACGTCGGGGATGCGCTCGACGGCGCGCAGGGTCTGCAGCTCGGCGAGGGTGAAGTCCTCGGTGAACCAGCCGGTCGTGGGCACCCCGTCGAGGTCCTTGGTGGTCTTCCGGTCGGCGAACTCCGGGTGCTCGGCGACGTCGGTCGTGCCGGAGATCTCCGGCTCGTGCCGGGCCACCAGCACGCCGTCCTTCGTGCTCACCACGTCGGGCTCGATGTAGTCGGCGCCCATCCGCGCGGCCAGCTCGTAGGAGGCCAGGGTGTGCTCGGGCCGGTAGCCGGAGGCGCCGCGGTGGCCGATGACCAGCAGCTCGTCGGCGCTCTCGGCGCCGTGCCCACCACCGGGCGCGGCCTGCACGGCCGGGGCGGCCACCACGAGCGGCACGGCCAGGGCGACCGCGACGACGCCGACGTGCAGGCGGGGGGATCTGGTCATGAGGGCTCTCCCGGAGGCTCCGACGGCGACCCTCGCCGACGGCCTCTGCCGATCCCACCCTGCCCCGCCCGTCCGGTCGGCGCACAGCGGGCGAACAGCTCGTGACGAACGGGGACGCACCGAGGCCGCCGTCCCCGACGGGGGGACGGCGGCCTCGGTGCCGGTGTGCCGGGGGTCAGGCCCGGGTCGCACCACCCTGGTGACGCTGGTCGGCGACGACCTGCTGGGGCCGGGTCAGGTCGTCGTCGTGCTCCCGGGCCTCGTTGCGCCCGTGGTCGACCACCTCGTTGCGCCGGGTCTCCACGCGGTCACCGTGGCCGCTCTGCTGGTTGACCCGGTTCAGGCCCTCACCGTCCAGGTCGCCGCGGCGCTCGTGGTCACGGTCGAACCGCTGCCCGGCGCCGCGGCTGAGGCCCTGACCGTCCAGGTCGCTGCGACCGTCGAAGCCGTGCCCGCTGGTGCCGTCGTGGTCGGCGTTTAGGCCGTGGGAGTTGCTGTGCGGGGTCTGCGGCTCGTCCAGCACGTGCGGCGACAGCTTCTTGGCCTTGGCGCGCAGCTCGGCGGCCTGCGCCCGCTCGCGCTCGGCGTGCGCGGCCCGCTCGCGGGCCTCCTGCTCGGCCTCGGTGGACCGCATCTCGACCTCGGCACGCTCGCGGCGGGCGCGGGCGGCGGTCTCCTCGGCGGCGGCCTGCTCACGCTCGGCGCGGGCGCCGTGCAGCCGGGCCTGCTCCAGGTGCTCGCGCGCCTGGGCCTGCTTCCTCGGGTCGTTCCTGCTGCGCCGGGCGAGCGCGAGTGCGACGAGTGCGAGCACCACGAGCGCGGCCACGACGATGAGCACGATGAGCCAGGTGTCCACGGCCATCCCCTTCCTGGGAGTCGGCCGGGTGGGTGCCCGCGAAGATCGACTCCCAAACGCCGCTCAGGCCGGCCCCGCGTGTCCGGGCGGGCCGGCCGCGACCCCCGCCCGGTCACGCGGGCCGGGCGGGTCGGGCTGCGGTCACTGCAGGGCGCTGCCGGCCTTCCACTGGTCCCACGGCACGGCCCAGTCGTAGATGTCGCCGTCGGCCGGCGAGAGGGTGCCGCCGATCGAGTTGACCACCTCCACGACGTCGCCGGGCTGGGAGAAGTCGAAGAACCAGCGGGCCCGCTCGGTGGAGAGGTTGATGCAGCCGTGCGACACGTTGCTGCTGCCCTGCTGCCCCACCGACCACGGGGCGGCGTGCACGAACTCGCCGTTGTTGGAGATGCGGGTGGCCCACTTCACGTCGGTGCGGTAGCCGCCGGGTGCGTCCACGGCGAGGCCGAAGGTCTCGGAGTTCATCGTGATGTCGGCCCGCTTCTCCAGCACCACGTGGGCGCCGTTGTGCGTCGGGTTCTCGTTGCTGCCGGCGCTCATCGGGTAGGTCTGCACGACCTGGTCGCTGTCGTAGACGGTCAGCGTGTGCGTGGCGGCGTCGGCCACCGACACGTGCTTCTCCCCCACCTGGAAGCTCACCGTGCGGTCCTTCTCCCCCCACACGCCGTCCCCGAGGTCGACGCCGTACAGGTCGGCGTCCAGGGTGACCTGCGTGTCGGCCGGCCAGTAGGTGGAGGGCCGGAAGTGCACCTCGGAGCTGGTGACCCAGCTCCACACGCCGTCGGTGGGCCTCGAGCTGGTCACGTGCAGGTTGCGCTCGGCGGCGGCCTGGTCGGCGACCGGCTCGTCGAAGTACACCCGGATCGGCATGCCGACGCCGACCGTCGTGCCGTCCAGCGGACCGATCGAGGGCGTGCTCAGCGTGCCCGGGGCCACCGTGCTGAACGTGGTGGCGGCCTCGGTCGGCTCGTCGTCGGCGTTCTCGGCGACGGCGGTGAACGTGTAGGTCGTGCCGTAGGCGAGCGGGGTGCTGGGCGTGAACAGCTGCACGTCCCCACCCTCGGGTGCCGGCGCCGCGGCACCGTCGATGCGGGCACCCGCGGCGTCGGTCAGCGTGGCCGAGGTGAGCTCGCCGCCGGCGACGGTGATCTCCAGCGGCACGGTCGGTGCCACGTCGGCGGTGCCGTCGGTGGGCGTGACCGAGACCTCGGCCGGCGACGCCGCAGGCGCAGACGACGTCGACGGCGCGGCCTCCGCCCCGTCGCTCGTGTCGCCCTGACACCCGGCGAGCAGGAGCACGGCCCCCGCGGTGAACACAGCAGCGATCCGTCGCACCAGTCCGACCCCCACACGGGCGCTCGCACCCGGGTGTCTCCCGGGCCGACCACGCGCCGGTGCACCAGTGTCCACCTCCAGCCCGGACGGCGGCGACGACGCGGCGTGCTGCGTGTCTCGCTCCCCCCACCCGGCGCAGCCCCCGGGCGCTGGTAGAGTCCTCACCTGTCGCCGCCCAGTGCGTCGCACCGCGCCATTAGCTCAATTGGCAGAGCAGCTGACTCTTAATCAGCGGGTTCGGGGTTCAAGTCCCTGATGGCGCACAACCCAGCCCCCGTCCTCCTCGTGAGGGCGGGGGCTTCGTCGTGCCGGGCGCCCGCACGCCGTCCCCGACCGGCGGCGCAGGGTCACGGCTCGGACACCATCCCCCGCCTGCACGGACACCCCCGGCACAGGGTGCACTCACCTGAGGCACACTCCACTGCCACGAGATCCGAGACCCCGGAGAGCAGACCATGACCAGTACGCCGAGTCGGGTCCACCCGCGCTCGAACCGCGTGAAGGCAGCTCTGTCCACGGTCACCCTCGCCGGGGCGGCGGTGGGCTTCCTCGCCGCCTGCGGCACGGACGACGACCAGGCCCAGACCGTCTACTGCACCGACGAGCAGGGCACCGTCGTGGACGACGAGGAGTGCGAGGAGGCCGAGCGCAGCGGCGGGGGTGGGTTCTTCTTCTTCGTGGGCAGCTTCGGCGGCAACTCCTACCGCCGCGGCGACGTGATCCCGAACCAGTACCGCAGCGGGTCCGGCGCCGCCCAGCGCGTGAACCCCTCCGACCAGGCGGCACGGGCGGCCGCCGGTCTGCCGCGCACCGGCACGGTCGGCTCGGGATCCCGGGTCAGCGGCGGCATCGGGTCGGGCACCGGCTCGGGCTCGGACTCCGGCACCGGCAGCCGGAGCGGCGGCTCGTGAGACGCCTGTACGGCACGGCCCGGCTGGGCTGGCAGGCGGCGGTGGAGGCGGAGGGGCTGGTCTACAACCGCACCGAGGTGCCCGGCGCCGACCCGGTCTCCTACTGGCGCGAGGACGTCTTCTACGACTTCAGCACCACCGAGATCGACACCCTGTTCAGCGCCACCCAGCAGCTGTTCGCCGCCTGCGTGGAGGCCGGTGACCGCATCGTCGCCTCCGACGAGCTGCTGCAGCGCATGCGCGTCCCGCGCGACTGCTGGGACGTCGTCCGGCGGGACTGGGAGGCGGAGCCGCCCAGCGTCTACGGCCGGTTCGACCTGTCCTGGGGCGGCGAGCAGTCCGGCGAGCTGCCCAAGCTGCTGGAGTTCAACGCCGACACCCCGACCAGCCTGGTCGAGAGCGCGGTGTCCCAGTGGTCCTGGCACCTGGAGACCGGCAACGGCCTGGACCAGTGGAACCGGCTGGACGAGGCGCTCATCGAGGCCTGGACGCGGAACCTCCGGCTGTGGGAGCTGCGCAACGGCCGCAAGCCGCACGTGCACCTGGCCTGGACGTCGGAGGACCGGTCGGGCGAGGACCAGATGACGGTGGCCTACATGGCCGACTGCGTGCGCCGGGCCGGCTACGAGTTCACCGTGATGACCACCGAGCAGATCCAGCTCGACCCGGGTGACGCCTACTTCTACGACGCCGAGGGCCGGCACCTCGACGTCGTGTTCAAGCTCTACCCCTGGGAGTGGCTGGCCGAGGACGCGTTCGGCCCGTCGGTCGTCGCCGACCTGCGGCGCGGCGGCGGCACCACGTGGGTCGAGCCGGTCTACAAGATGCTCTGGTCCAACAAGGGCCTGCTGCCGGTGCTGTGGCAGCTGTTCGAGCACGACAGCGTGCTGTCCCGGTACCTGCTGCCCGCCTACTTCGCCGACGACCCGGCCCGGCTGGACCTGGTCACCACCGGCTACGCGACCAAGCCGCTGCTGGGCCGGGAGGGCGCGAACGTGGAACTGCGCGCCCCGCGCTCCGGTGAGCTGCTCGCCGAGGCCGGTGGCCGCTACGGCGCCGGCGGCCGGGTCTGGCAGCAGCTGCACCCGCTGCCGGACTTCGCCGGCCCCGACGGCCCGCACCACCCGGTGCTCGGCACCTGGGTCGTCGACGGGCACCCCGAGGGCATGGGGATCCGCGAGTCCGACGGCCTGATCACCGACAACCTGTCCCACTTCGCCCCGCACACCATCGACCACCACGTCCGAGAGGCCCGACGACCATGATCACCGAAACGCAGTGGGGCGACATCGCCACCGGACTGGGGGCGCTGCTCGCCTACGTCGCCGTGGCCGTCGTCATCCTGGTCCTCGGCTTCGTCCTGACCGACCTCACCACCCCCGGCAAGCTGGGGACGCTGATCTGCACCGACCGCAACGTCAACGCCACCATCGTGGCCGCGACCAACCTGCTGGCCGTCGGCGCCATCGTGACGATGGCCATCTGGTCCACCCACGACGACTTCGCCTACGGCCTGGTCACCACCGCGGTGTTCGGCCTGGTCGGCGTGCTGCTGCTGGCCGCGGTCGACTGGCTGGTGGACAAGCTCACCCCCGGCTACCTGCCCGAGCTGATCGTCGGCCAGCAGTTCCACCCGGCGTCGGTGTTCGTCGGCGTCGCGCACCTGGTCATCGGTGTGGTCATCGCCGTCTCCATCACCTGACGGCGGTGGCCACGCGTGGCGCCGGGCGGTGGAGGGCATCCTGGACGGCATGACCGATCCCCGCGCCCTCGCCGGCCGGCGCCACGCGCACGCCTACCTGAGCGCCCTGGAGTCCGGTGACGAGGCGGCCGCCGAGGGGCTGCTCGCCCAGCTCGACGACCGCGCCGACCTGGTGTTCCTGGGAGCCGAGCTGACCGGGCTGGCCCGGCGGGCGGCCCGGTCGCTGTCACCGGCCGAGCGGGCCCAGGCCACCGGCCGGCAGATGCGGCTGCAGCTGCTGCGCGACGCCGGCAAGGGCTCGACCGTCGGGCTGCGGCGCTGGATCTCCGCCTCCGCCACCGAGACCCTCGGCCTGCTCGGGCGCTCGATCCCCGACCCCGCCGACCGGCTCGCCGAGCTGCGGCGCGGCGCCTCCGCGTGAACCCGGCGGGTCGGCTCAGCCGGGTCCGGGCCCCGATCGGGCGGCCGCCACGGCGACCGGCACGACCGCGCTGAGCACCACGGCCAGCAGCACGTAGGCCACCGGCAGGCCCACCGCACCGGCCAGCACGCCGACGCCGACGGCGCCGATCGCCGTCCCGGAGTCGAACGAGGCGTTCCACACCGCGCTCGCCGCCGTCGTCCCGCCCTCGCCGGCCCGGGCGAAGGCCGCCAGCAGGGTCAGGTTCTGCAGCGCCCCGTTGCCCGCGCCGAAGACCGCCGCCCCGAGCACGACCACCACGTCGCCGCCACGGTCCAGCACCAGCCCGCCGGCGACCAGCGCGATGCCGGCGGCCGAGACCAGCACCGCCGCCGGCAGCAGCACCCGGCTGCCGGCGCGGTCGGCGAGCGCGCCCACCCGCCAGCGGGTCAGCGCGGCACCGAGTCCGAGCACGAGCAGGGCCAGGGTGGCCGTGGCGCCGTCCGGCCGCTCGATGGGCAGGAAGGTGATCAGGCCCCCGCCGGTGACGGTGACCAGCAGGAGCAGCAGCGACGGGGCCGCCGCCGCGCGGGCCGCCGTGCCCACCCCGCCCTGCCGCTGCCCGGGCGGGGTCACGGTGGCCGCGCGGGCCACCGCCGGCACCAGCAGCACGCCCAGCACGGGCATCGCCGCCAGCCAGGCCACCCACGGGAAGTGCCCGCCCAGGGTCAGCGCCGCGCCGGCGGGCACGGCGGCCAGGTTCGGCAGCGCGACGGACACCCCGAAGACGCCGATCGCCTCGCCCCGCCGGGCAGGCTGGACCAGGCCCGCGGCCAGCGTGAACGCCAGCACGGTGAGCACCGCGAAGCCGAAGCCGCGCACCGCGGAGACCGCGGACAGCCAGCCGACACCGGCGTCGAGGGTGTAGAGCGGAGCCGGCAGCCCGAGAGCCAGCAGGCCCGCGGCCAGCACCCGGCCGGTGCCCAGCCGGCGCACCAGCGCCGGCACCCCGGTCTGCGAGGCCACGGTGGCCACCAGCATGACGGTGGTGACCACGCCGGCCAGCTGCACGCCCGCGCCCTCGGCGACCGCGTGCGCCGGCAGCGAGGCGATGGTCAGGCTGAAGCTGCCGAAGGCGACCAGCCCGACGCCGACCAGCGCCTGCATGCCGGGCAGCCGCCACAGCGGGCCCTGCACCTGGACGGCCGGCGGGTGCTCGGGCGGGGGTGCCACCCGATGAGCATGCCGGGGTGCCGGGCGCGGGGCCGCACCCGGTGGCCCCGCCGCCGTGCTCAGCGCCGGCGGGAGCGCCGCCGGCCGGAGAAGGCGCGCTGCACGCGTCGCCGGCGGTCCGGGGTGCGCTCGGCGTCCAGCAGCTCGCTGTCACCGAGGTACCGCTCGACCGGTCCGAGGTCCGGCGGGGTGAACGGCACGAGCGACCGGCCGGTCTCCGCGCACAGCGCGTCCACGGCCCGGACCAGCGAGCCACCGCACCGGTCGACGGCGGCGGCCACGTCGGCGGGGGCGACGCCGAGGTGCTCGCCCAGCAGCCGGTGCCGCAGCGCGAGGACGGCGGCGGACACCTCCGCCTCCCGCGGGTCGCCCGGCAGCGCCTCGATCGACAGGTCGCACTCGGTGTCCAGGCCCATCGAGCGGTTGTTCAGGTTCGAGGAGCCGATCCGCAGCAGCCGGTCGTCCAGGCAGGTCACCTTGGCGTGCACGTACACCGGGCGACGTCGCTCGGTGACCGGGACCAGCAGCCGGAACCGGTCGTACCGGTCGGCGCGGCGCACGTGCTCCAGCAGCCGGGCGCGGGCGGTGCCCATCGCCTTCTCCTCCAGCCAGCCGTCGGCCGACTCCGGGTTGACCACGACGAACTCCGGCCCGTCGGGCTCGGCCAGCCGCTCCGCGATCGCCTCGGCGACCCGGCGGTTGGCGAAGTACTGCGCCTCGATGTAGACGGTGCGCCGCGCGGCCGCGACGGTGGCCAGCCACAGCAGCTCGACCTCGTGCACCAGCGGCGTGCCGTCGTGCTCGGGCCGGGTGCGGGAGACGGCCACGTCGACGTCGGTGAGGAACGGCTCCACGCCCTCGGGCCAGCAGGCGTCGACGCCGGTCACCGGCTCCAGGCGCTGGCCGGTGCCGCTCTCCCAGCGCTCCCGCGCCAGGTCGCCCAGCGCCCGGGCGGCCGGCCCGGACACCAGGCTGGTCACGTCGTGCCACGGCCCGCGCAGCCGGCGCGAGCCCGGCCGGCGTCGCAGCGGGTGCCGGTCGAGGTGCTCGGGGGTGTCCCAGCGGTCGGCGGTGACGTCGATGCCGCCGGCGAAGGCCAGGCAGTCGTCGACCACCACGATCTTCTGGTGGTGGGCGGCGCCGAGGGGGTGGTGGGTGTCCACGGCGAAACGCAGCCGGTCCGGGGTCCGCCGGTCCAGCAGCACCAGCGGTGCCATCCCGCGGCCCAGTGCGTAGAGCATGCCGAGGTCCCACTGCAGGACGCCGATCTCCAGCTCCGGCGTGGCGGCGACCGCATGCTCCAGCACGCGGCCCAGCCGGTCGTCCCGGGCCCGGCCGCCGGCCCGCGGGTCCAGCCGGATGCGCGGGTCGAAGTCCCAGCCGATGAACAGCACCCGGCGCTTCGCCTGCAGCACGACCTGCTTGAGGGTGGCGAAGTAGTCGGCCGCGTCGATGAAGACCGCGTGCCGCTCGGCCCGCTCGACCCGCCAGCAGGTCTCCCCCGGCACCAGGACGCTCACGCCGTCCGTCGCGGGGAGGACAGGGCCGGTAGGACGGTCGTCCACGCTCTCGATCACCCGTGCAGTCTGTCGACCACCGCACCACCCCGCCTCCGCACCTCGCCCGGAAGGGGCACCCTCTACGTTGACCGGCATGACAGCCACGCCGCGGCCCGGGACGTCGATCGTCGTCATGGGGGTGTCCGGCTCGGGGAAGACCACGGTCGCCGTCGAGCTGGCGCAGCGCCTCGGGTGGACCTTCACCGAGGGCGACGACTTCCACCCCGAGGCGAACGTGGCGAAGATGCGCGCCGGCATCCCGCTGGACGACGAGGACCGCTGGCCGTGGCTGCGGTCGCTGGCCGGCTGGATCGACGGCGAGGAGACCGCCGGCCGCTCGTGCGTGGTGACCTGCTCGGCGCTCAAGCGCTCCTACCGCGACCTGCTCCGGAACGAGAACCCGTCGGTGTGGTTCGCCCACGTCACGGTCACCGAGCAGGTGCTGGTGCAGCGGCTGCAGGCCCGGAAGGGCCACTACATGGCGCCCTCGCTGCTGACCAGCCAGCTGCAGACACTGGAACCGCTCGAGGACGACGAGCCCGGCCGCCGGGTGCCCGGGGACCACTCCGTCGAGGAGACCGTGGCCGGCCTGCTGGCCGCCGTCGCCGAGGACCGCGGCGTACACCCGCCGGACTGAGACGGCGGGCGCGTGCACGGCGAGGCGGTCGGCCGCTTCCTGCTGGCCGTCGTGGCCGTCGTCGTGATCGTCGTGCCGCAGGTGGCTGCGCACCCGGTGGCCGGCCTCGGTCCGCCCACGGTGGCGGAACAGACCCGTACCGTCGAGCAGCGGCTGACGTCGGTGCCCGGGGTGGTCCGCGCGAGCGTGACCTACCGACAGCGCGGTCTCCTGGGCGGTCAGGCTGTGCTGAGCGGCTCGGTGTGGACGACGCCGGATGCTGACGCCGAGGCATTGCTGAGCGTCATGGAGGCGTCGCTGTGGACCAGCGCCATCAGCCCGGTGGACACCCTCGGGGCAGCCGTCCGGCTGAGCGACGGCCAGGACCCGGTGGCCGAGAGCGCGTTCGTCGACCCCGCGTCCCGCCCTGGTCCGCTCGCCCGGTCGACCAGCGAGCTCCGGGACCGGTACGGGCTGCGACCCCTGCCGCCCGGCCCCTCTCCGGCGAAGTGGGTCATCCTGTTCGCCGGCGTGTCGCTCGGGGTGCTGCTGCGAGGCGCCGGTACGGCCGTCGTCGTGAGCCGGCTGCGCATCCCGCTGTCCGGGAACCCCTGGCAGCGCATGTCCCTCGGCATGCAGCCGAGCTGGTCACCGGCGGTGTCCTTCGCCGGCCTTCTCGTGATCGCCGCGACGGTGGCGTCGATCCTGGGCGGCTCGCTGGGCCCGCTCCTGCTGATCGCCGCTGCCGCCGCCGTGCAGCTCCCTGTTCGCGCCGTGGTCGTCGCTCGCATCCGCCGGGCCCACGTGCGGCCGCCTGAGCGCACACCCCGGCAGGGGAGCGTGGGGTGGAAACGGTGACCGAGCAGGTGCTCGTGGCGCTCGCCGTACTGGTCGGGGCGGCGGCGCAGCGCGTCACCGGACTCGGCTTCGCGCTGGTGGCCGCCCCCCTCCTGGCGCTCGTGGCGGGCCCGGTGGTGGGGGTCTCGCTCAGCAACGCGCTGGCCGTGCTGCTGGCGCTGCTGGTGCTGGTGCGCACCTGGCGCGACGTCTGGTGGCGGCGGGCAGTGCTACTGGTGGCGTGCTCGGTGGTCGGGGTGCTGGCCGGCAGCGCCGTCACGAGGTCCGCGCCCGAGGGGGCGCTCCGCATCGTCATGGGGGGGCTGGTGCTCGTCGCGGTGGCCCTGGTGGCGTCCCGGCGCCCGCTGCCGCTGGTGTCCGGACGCGGTGGGGCCGTGGTCGGCGGGGTGGCGTCGGGGTTCATGAACGTCACCGCCGGGGTCGGCGGCCCGGCGCTGGCCGTGCACGCCACCGCCGACCGGTGGGCACCGGCGACCTTCGTGGCCACCGCCCAGGTCTACTTCCTCGGCGTCAACACGGCGTCCCTGCTGACCAAGGGGCTGCCGGAGCTCCCGGTGGGCCAGTGGCTGACGTACACCGCTGCGCTCGGGGTGGGTGTCGCCCTGGGCCACCTCGCCGGCCGGCACTTCCCGCCGGGAGCGCTCCGGCCGGCCGTCCTGGCCCTGGCCGTGGCCGGTGGCGTCATCACCCTGCTCCGGGGGATCGCGCAGGCGCTCACCTGACCGCCCGCCGGGCCTCTCGTCACTGCACAAGGGCGCCGTCGTCCCCGCCGGTCACCCCATGTGCGGGTAGCGGTGGTCCGTGGCCGGCACGAAGGTCTCCTTGATGGTCCGGGCGCTGGTCCAGCGCATCAGGTTCTGCGCGGCGCCGGCCTTGTCGTTGGTGCCCGAGGCCCGCCCGCCGCCGAAGGGCTGCTGGCCGACGACGGCGCCGGTGGGCTTGTCGTTGACGTAGAAGTTGCCGGCGGCGTGCCGCAGCAGCCGCTGCGCCGAGGCGATCGCCGCGCGGTCCTGGGCGATGACCGCGCCGGTGAGCGCGTACGGCGCCTGCCGCTCCATCTGGGTCAGCACCGTGTCGTAGTCGGCGTCGTCGTACACGTGCACGGCGAGCACCGGGCCGAAGTACTCGGTGGTGAACACGTCGTGCGTGGGGTCGGTGCCCTCGATCAGGGTGGGCCGCACGAAGAAGCCCTCGCTGTCGTCGCACGTCCCGCCGGCGACCACGCTCAGCGCGTCGTCGGCGCGGGCCCGGTCCAGCACGCCGGCGAGCCGGTCGAAGGCCCGGCGGTCGATCACCGCGCCCAGGAAGTTCGACAGGTCGGCGACGTCGCCCATGGGCAGCGACTCGGTGAGCGAGACCAGCTCGTCGCGCAGGCCGGCCCAGATGCTGCGCGGCACGTACGCCCGGGACGCCGCCGAGCACTTCTGGCCCTGGTACTCGAAGGCCCCGCGCACCATCGCCGTCCGCAGCACGGACCTGTCGGCGGAGGGGTGGGCCACGATGAAGTCCTTGCCGCCGGTCTCCCCGACGATGCGCGGGTAGCCGCGGTAGGACGCGATGTTCTCCCCCACCGTGCGCCACAGCTGTTGGAACACCCGGGTGGAGCCGGTGAAGTGGATGCCGGCGAGGTCCGGGTCGGCCAGCGCGACGTCGGAGACCGCGACCCCGTCACCGGTGACCATGGTGACCACGCCGTCCGGCAGCCCGGCCGCCTCCAGCAGCCGCATCAGCTGGTGGGCGGCGAACTGCTGGGTGGGGCTGGGCTTCCACACCACGGTGTTGCCCATCAGCGCCGGCGCGGTGGGCAGGTTGCCGGCGATGGCGGTGAAGTTGAACGGCGTCACCGCGTAGACGAAGCCCTCCAGCGGGCGGTGGTCGACGCGGTTCCACACCCCCGCCGACGACACCGGCTGCTCGGCGGTGATCTGGCGGGCGAAGTGCACGTTGAAGCGCCAGAAGTCGGCCAGCTCGCAGGCGGCGTCGATCTCGGCCTGGTAGGCGGTCTTGCTCTGCCCGAGCATGGTGGCCGCGTTCATCCGCTGCCGCCACGGGCCGGTGAGCAGGTCCGCGGCCTTGAGGAACACCGCGGCACGGTCGTCGAAGGAGAGCTCCTGCCATCCGGGCGCGGCCGCCTTGGCGCCGGCGACGGCGGCCTCGGCGTCGGCGTGGGTGGCGTTGGCCGTCGTCCCCAGCACGTGGGCGTGGCGGTGCGGGACGACCACGTCGATCCGCTCGCCGCCGGCCATCACCTGCTTCCCGCCGATGGTGGAGGTGAGCTCGACCGGGCCGGCGGCGGTGAGCTCGGCGAGCGTGCGCTCCAGCTCGGCGCGCTCGGGCGAGCCGGGGGCGTAGTCGAGCACCGGCTCGTTGCGCGGCGCGGGGACCTGGGTGACGGCGTCCATGCGTGGTGCTCCGTTCGGGAGAGCCGACTTTTGCCCGAAAAAGTCAGGTAGGAGGGCGGGGTTCAGGTGGAGGTGACCAGGGAGCGGAGGAAGAACTGCAGGTTGGCCGGGCGCTCGGCCAGGCGGCGCATGAAGTAGCCGTACCAGTCGGCGCCGTAGGGCACGTAGGAGCGCACCGTGTACCCGGCCGCGGCCAGCCGGCGCTGCTCCTGCACCCGGATGCCGTAGAGCATCTGGAACTCCCAGGAGTCGCCCGTGCGGCCGGCGAGCTCGGCCAGCTGCCCGGCGAGGGTGATCAGCGCCGGGTCGTGCGTGCCGACCATCGGGTACCCGCCACCGGCCATCAGCGTGGCCAGGCACCGGCCGTAGGCGGCGTCGACGTCGGCCCTGTCCTGGTGGGCGACGCCGGCCGGCTCGTCGTAGGCGCCCTTCACCAGCCGCACCCGGGAGCCGGGCACGGCGAGGGCACGGACGTCGTCCTCGGTGCGGTGCAGCGCGGCCTGGACGACGGCGCCGGTGGCCGGGTGCTGCTCGCGCAGGCCGGCGAGCACCGCGAGGGTGGAGTCCACGGTGCGGTGGTCCTCCATGTCCAGGGTGACCGTGGTGCCGATCGCGGTCGCCGCCTCGACGACGGGGCGGACCAGCTCGGCGGCGACGTCGTGCCCGCCGGGCAGCGCCTGGCCGAACGCGGACAGCTTCACCGACACCTCGGCGGCCGGCCCCAGCCGCAGCGGCGCCAGCGCCTCCAGCAGGGCCAGGTAGGCGTCCCGGGAACGGGCGGCCTGGGCGCGGTCGGCGACGTCCTCGCCCAGGTGGTCCACGGTCACCGCTATGCCGTCGCCGGAAAGCGCGGAGACCACCGGCAGGACGTCGGTGAGGGTCTCGCCGGCCACGAACCGGTCGACCACCCGGCGGGTGACGGCGGTGCCGGTCACCACGCGGCGCAGCCGGGACGTGCGGGAGGCGGCGAGCAGGGCCTTCTGGGTGAGCACGGCGACCTCCGGGGGCTGCGGCGACGACACCTCCGACGCTAGGAGCCCGGTCCCGGTCGGGACCAGCGACAGATGTCCGGATCCGTGGCCCGGGTCTCATACACTTGTCTGATCAGCGAGGGGGCCCGCGTGCGTGACGACCTGCAGGACCTGGTGGACGACGTGTCCCGGCTGCTCGGTGCGCCGGCCACGCTGGAGGACGCCGACTTCACGCTGCTCGCCTTCTGCGCGCACGTCACCGGCAGCGACGACGCCGGGCCGGACGAGGTCGCCGCCGGGATGGACGCGGTGCGCACCCGGTCGATCCTCACCCGCCGCTCGTCGGCTGCCACCCGCCGGTGGTTCGAGGACTTCGGCATCGCCTCGGCCACCGGCCCGCTGCGCACCCCGGCCGACCCGGCGGCCGGGGTCCTCACCCGGCTGTGCCTGCCGGTGCGGCACGACGCGCGGACGCACGGCTACCTCTGGCTGCTCGACGAGGGGCGCACCGACGTCACCGACCGCACTGCCCCCGCGCTGCGCCGGGCCGAGGAGCTGGCGCTGGAGGCCGGCCGGCTGCTGGCCGACCGCGGCGACCGCGACGCCGACCTGGGCCGGGCCCTGCACGAGTGCCTGACCGCGCCGGCGCCGGACCGGGCGCGCCGCACGCTGGAGCGGGCCCTCGGTGCCGGTGCACCGCTCACGCTCGTCGCGCTGCACCCCGGCCCGGGCCGGCTGCCGGCGGGCTGGTCGCTGCCCGGGGCCGGGGCGGTCTCCACCGTGTTGCCCGGCGCCGGTGACGACGGCGCTGAGGTGGTGGCCGTGCTGGTCCCGCTCCCCCGGCCGGCGGACCTGCGACCGGCCGGCGCGCTCACGGCCGCGGCCCTCGGCGGTCTGCCGGCGGGCAGCACGGCCGGGGTGGCCGCCGCCCGGTCCGGGTGCGGTGAGCTCGCCGCGCAGTGGCGGGAGGCCGGCACCGCGGCGCGGGTGGCGGCGGTGGTCGACCGGTTCTCCCCCGTGGCGCACTGGACCGAGCTCGGCGTGTGGCGGCAGGTCGCCGCGCTGCCGCCGCCGGACGCCGCACTGGACGGCTTGCTGGCCGACCCGCTGCTGGCCGGCACGGCCGAGGTGTACCTGGACTGCGCCGGCAGCGTGCAGCGGGCGGCGGCCGCGCTGTGCGTGCACCGGCAGACGCTCTACTACCGGCTGGCCCGGGTGGCCCAGCTGACCGGGCTGGACCTGACCGACGGCGAGCACCGGCTGCTGCTGCACGCCGGGCTGAAGTCCGCAAGGCTGGCCCGCGGCCTCGTCCCGCGCCCCCCGGGCGGCTGACCTACATTGGGTCAGGTCACCGACGACCGGCGGGCGGACCACGCGCCCGCCCTCCCGGGACACCGGCAGGGCGACGCACGAGCTCGGGGGGAGCTGTCCTGGAGGGCCACGCGGACGAGGGCGGGACGAGCGCGCCGGGGCCGACCGACGTGCTGCGCCGGCTGCGCACCGCGACGGCCGTGGAGCACCGGCAGGTCGAGGACGGCCTGGCGCTCACCGACCCGGAACTGACCACCGACCGGCTGGTGTCGGTGCTGCGCGGCATGCACGGCTTCTGGTGCGCCGCCGAGGACGGGCTGGACGCCTGGTTCGGCACCGACCCCGGTGCGGCCGCCCGGCTGCAGTGGTCGCGGCGCCGCCGTGCGTACCTGTTCGCCGCCGACCTCCGGATCCTCGGCGCCGAGCCGGCCGGCACCCGGCCCCGGCTGGACGCGGTGACCGGCCCGGAGCAGGCGCTCGGCCGTATGTACGTCCTGGAGGGGTCGACCCTGGGCGGCACGTTCATCGACCGGCACCTGGCGACGCTGCCGCACCTCGCGCCCGCGGGCAGCCTGCGCGCCTTCACCCCGTACGGGGAGGACACCGGCGCGCTGTGGGCGGCCTACCGTCGGGCCACCCGGGACGCCGTGGCCGCCGGCGCCGACCCGGACGCCGTCGTGGACGCCGCCCGCCGGACCTTCCGGGCGCTGTCGGCCTGGTGCGCTCCGGTGGGCGCGCACGGGGAGCCGGGATGAGCGACCGCACGCCCCCGCCGGCCGCCGACTTCCTGGCCCCGGGGGCGCCCGTCGACCTGTCCAACTGCGAGCGGGAGCCGATCCACGTCCCGGGCAGCATCCAGCCGCGCGGGGTCCTGCTGGCCGTCACCGAGCCCGACCAGGTCGTCGTCCAGGTGTCGGAGAACCTGGCCGACGTGTTCGGCGTGCCCTGGCAGCAGGCCCTGGGCCGGCCGCTGACCGAGGTGCTGGGCGTGGTGCCTGCCGGTGCGATCGCCCGCTCGGCGAGCGCCTTCGGCGACCTGCGCGAGCGCAACCCGGTCGAGCTGATCATCGACCGGGACGGCACGCCGCTGCCGGTGGACGCCCTGCTGCACCGGGTGGTGTTCGGCGGCGGCGCGACCGCCAGCAGCGCGTGGGGGTCGGTGCGCTCGGACGCACCGGCCGGGGACGCCCGGGTGAGCACGCTGGTGGTGGAGCTGGAGCCGGCGTCCGGGCCGCGGCCGTTCTCCTTCCCGAACACCTACCAGGCCATCCGCGGCACGGTCGCCCAGCTCGACCGGGCGGCCACCGTGCAGGAGCTGTACGACATCACGGCGCAGGCGGTGCGGGCACTGACCGGCTTCGACCGGGTCATGGTGTACCGCTACGACGCCGACCACAACGGCGAGGTCGTCGCCGAGGCCAAGGCCGGGCACCTCGACTCCTTCCTCGGCCTGCACTACCCGGCCTCGGACATCCCGGCCCAGGCCCGGGCGCTGTACGAGAAGAACTGGATCCGGTTGATCTCCGACGTCGGGTACACCCCCGCGCGGATCCACCCCGTCGACCACCCGGGCACCGGCCGGCCGCTGGACCTGACCTGGTCGGCGCTGCGCAGCGTCTCGCCCATCCACGTCGAGTACCTGTCCAACATGGGCGTGCAGGCGTCGATGTCGATCTCGCTGCTGCGCGACGGGAAGCTGTGGGGCCTGATCGCCTGCCACCACCACAGCGGACCGCACGCCCCGCCGTACGCCACCCGCGCCGCGGCGGAGTTCCTCGGCTCGACGCTGTCGGTGCGGCTGGTCGACCGCGTCTCCGACGACGAGATGCGGCGCGCCCTGCGGGCCCGCTCCACGCTGGCCTGGCTGACCGCCGCCACGCTGGACGAGGACCGCACGCTCACCGACGCCCTGCTCGGCGAGCCCGACCTGCTGCAGCTGGTGCCCGCGGACTCGGTGGTGGTCTCGCTGCGCGGTGACCTGGGCAGCGCCGGTGCGTCGCTGTCCGAGCGGCTGATCGCCCGGCTGGCCCGCTGGGCGGCCACCCGGGGCGAGGACGTCGTGGCCACCGACTGCCTGCGCGACAGCGCCCCCGAGCTGGGCGCCCCGGCCGGGGACGCCAGCGGTGCGCTGGTGGTGCCGCTGCCGGGCGACCAGTTCGTGCTGTGGGTGCGCGGGGAGACGGTGCGCACCGTCGACTGGGGCGGCGACCCGCACAACAAGGCGATCGCCGAGTCCGACGGCGACCAGGTGCGCATCTCCCCGCGGAAGTCCTTCGAGCGCTGGCGGGAGACGGTGCGCGGCCGCTCGGAGCCCTGGACACCGGCCGAGCTCGCCGACGTCGCCCAGCTGCGCACGCACCTGCTGGAGGCGCTGTACGCCCGCTCGCGCCGGGTGCAGCAGGCCGCCGAGACGCTGCAGCGCAGCATGCTGTCCGAACCGCCGCGGCTGCCCGACCTGGAGATCGCGGTGCGCTACACGCCGGCCGCGCTCGAGTCGCACATCGGTGGTGACTGGTACGACGTGTTCCCCCAGCCGGACGGCGCCACCGTGTTCGTCATCGGCGACGTGGTCGGCCACGACACCGAGGCCGCGGCGTGCATGAGCCAGCTGCGCGGGCTGCTGCGCGGCATCGCGTACGCCACCGACGACGGGCCCGCCGCGGTGCTCGGCACCCTGGACCGGGCGATCGCCGGGCTGGAGCTGGACGCGATGGCCACCGTCGTCGTCGCCCGGCTGGAGCAGACGCCCGACGAGCGCGCCCGCGGGGCAGCCCGGCTGCGGTGGGCCAGCGCCGGCCACCTGCCGCCGGCGGTGGTGTCCGCCGACGGCTCCGAGCGGGTGCTGCGCACACCCCGGCCGGCCCTGCTGCTGGGGGTGGACCCGGCCGCCCGGCGGGAGGACCGCGAGGTCCCGCTGACCGCCGGCGACACGTTCGTGCTCTACACCGACGGCCTGGTCGAGCGCCGCCGGGAGAGCCTGGACGCCGGGGTCGGCCGGCTGACCGCGGCACTGACCGAGCTGCACGACCGGCCGGTGCAGCAGCTGGCCGACCGGCTGCTCGACCGGCTGGTGCCCGGGCGCTGCGAGGACGACGTCGCGCTGGTCGCGGTGCGCTTCACCCCCGGCGGCTGACCCGCCCGGCCGGCACCCCGACCGACCCGGTCAGGCCGCGGGCGCCCGCTGCAGGGTGGCGAGCAGCTCCCGGACCGCGGCGCGCCCGGCCCGGTTGGCTCCGACGGTGCTGGCCGACGGCCCGTACCCGACCAGGTGCAGCCGGGGTTCGGCGACGACCCGGGTGCCGTCCATGACGATCCCGCCGCCGGGGGTGCGCAGGTGCAGCGGGGCCAGGTGGTCCAGCGCCGCCCGGAAGCCGGTGGCCCAGAGCAGCACGTCGGCGCGCAGGTCGCGGGCCGGGCTCGTGGCGGTGGCGTCCCAGTGCACGCCGTCCGGGGTGATCCGGTCGAACACCGGAAGCCGGGTGTAGACCCCGCGGGCGGTCGCCGCCGCCAGCATCGGCGACCGCGCCAGCCCGGTGACCCGCACGACGCTGACCGGTGGCAGGCCGGCCCGCACCCGCTCGTCGACCATGGCCACCGCCGCCCGGCCGGCGTCGGCGTCGAAGTCGTCGGTGCGCCAGACGGGCTCGCGGCGGGTCACCCAGGTGGTGGTGGCGACCTCGCTGATCTCGGCCAGGTGCTGCACCGCCGAGATGCCGCCGCCGACGACCACCACGTGCTGCCCGGCGAACTCCTCCGGCCCCCGGTAGCCGGCGGTGTGCAGCTGCCGGCCCCGGAAGTCGGCCCGGCCCGGGTAGGACGGAACGAACGGCCGGGTCCAGGTGCCGGTGGCGTTGACCAGCCCGCGCGCGGTCCACCAGCCCTCGGAGGTGTCCAGCCGGAACCCGTGGTCGTCGGCCCGGACCGCGCGCACCTGCACCGGCCGGCGCACCGGCAGCTCGAAGACCTGCTCGTAGTCGGCGAAGTACGCGCTCATCAGCTCCGACGCCGGGGTGTCCGGCGGGGCGGCGGGCTGCGGCATCCCGGGCAGGTCGTGGATCCGGTTCACCCGGTCCAGCCGGAGCGACGGCCACCGGTGCGCCCACGCGCCACCCGGGCCGTCCCCGGCGTCCAGCAGCACGAAGCCGCCGGGCCTGCCCCCCGGCCTCGCCCCGTCCAGCCCGGCACGGCGCAGGGCGTGCCCGGCCGACAGGCCGGCCTGCCCGGCCCCGATGACCACCACGTCCGCGTCCACGGCCGGGTGAACACCGTGGTCGGCGCCCGCATGCCGCGGCCCCGCGGGTGCCCTGCGGCCCGGGTCCGGGGAGACAGCGGGCCGCACGGGGGTTGCATCGACGCTCACCGGGCACCCACTCACCGTCGGAGAAGGTCGACACGACAGGTGGGAACGATGGTCAGGACGGCTGTGGGCGCGACGAGGTACCGGCACGAGGGCCACTTCCGTGGCGCACACGAGAGCACGGTCACCCTCGTCTGCGGTGTCGTCACCGACGCTCTCGCCCACGGGAGGCACGTCGTGCTCTGCTGCGACGAGGCCATCAGCTCCGACGTGCTGGCCGCGCTCGGCAGCCCCCCGGAGGTGGTCTGCGCGCCGGCGCACCAGCTCGACGGGCGAACCCCGGTGGCGCTCGCTGCCCACCAGGACCTGATCAGTCGCGAGCTCCCCGACCAGGGCGAGTTGCTGCTGGTCACCGACGCCAGTGGCACCTCGACCGGCTGGGACTGCTGGATGCACACCGAGGCGCTGCTGAACCACACACTGGCCGAGCAGCCCGTGCAGCACCTGTGCCTGATCGACCTGTCGTCGGCGCCCGAAGAGGTGCAGGCGGTGGCGCACCAGACGCACCCGCTGATCCGGGACGCCGACGGCGTGCACGACAACGACGCCTACCTGCCCCCCGACGAGGTGCTCCGCGCCGTGGCCCGCACGCCCGAACCGGACCCACTGGAGCAGACCGAACCCGCGCTCACCGCGCTGGACATCGAGGACCCCCGTGTGCTGCGCCGCCGCCTCGGCGCCGTGCTCCGGGACAGCGCGCTGAGCGAGGACGCCGCCCAGGACTTCGTGCTGGCCATCGACGAGGTCACCGCGAACGCCGCCGAGCACGGTGTGCCCCCGGTCGACGTCCGGCTGTGGGCGTCGCCGGAGAAGCTGATCTGTGCGGTCACCGACCGGGGGGCCTGCTTCGACGACCCGCTGGCCGGGTACGGGCCGGCACACCGCGGCGACCCCTCCCTGGGGGGCATGGGCCTGTGGCTGGCCCGCCGCTCGGTGGACCAGCTGACCGCCGCGCCCACCAGCGAGGGCGGCTGCACGGTGCGGCTGGTCGTCTCCGCCTGACCCCGGCCGTCAGCTGCCGGGCAGGACCTCGGAGCCCTGTGGCCCGGGCACCAGGCCGGCCGTCTCGATGAGGCGGGCCTGCTCGCGGCACCACGGGGACCACTCGTCGGGTGCGCCGGTCTCCTGCCGGGCCCGGAAGTCGGACCAGCCCAGCAGCTCCCAGTCGTCGACCTCGCTGGGCTCGGGTACCGGGCGCCCGACCAGCCGGCCCAGGTAGACCGGGCAGATCTCGTTCTCCACGACGCCGCGGAACTCCGCGCGGTACCGGTAGCCCGGCACAGCCGGGCGCAGGTCGGCGACCTGGACGCCGAGCTCCTGCCGGGCGCGCCGCGCGATCGCGTCGTCGTCGGCCTCGCCCGGGCCGGGGTGGCCGCAGACGGTGTTGGTCCACATGCCGGGGAACGTCTGCTTCGTGATGGCCCGCCGGGTGACCAGCAGCCGGTCGTCGTCGTCGAACAGGTAGGCCGAGAACGCCCGGTGCAGCGGGGTCTCCCCGTGGTGCACCAGCGGCTTGGGCATGGCACCGATCGCTCGTCCGTCGTCGTCCACCAGCACGATCAGCTCCTCCGCCACGCCCCCATGATCTCCCAGCCCGCCGACCGCTGCGCCCGGGGCTCGGCACCGCCCCCCGCCCCCCGGTGCTGCCGCCTCCGCGCCCCGGGGCGACGATCATGGAGCTGCGTGAGGGACACGCCGGCGCGTCGCTCACGCAGGTCCGTGATCGACGGCGACCAGGGGGAGGTCGGATGCGGTGAGCGCCGGCACCGGGACGGTCAGCGGGCACCGGGACTTCCGGAGGTTGTGGAGCGGGCTCGCGGTCAGCCAGCTCGGGTCGGCCGTCGGCATGGTGGCGCTGCCGGTGGTCGCCGTCGTCGTGGTCGGGGCGAGCGCGGTGCAGGTGGCGCTGCTGACCGCGGCCGCTGCCGCGACGACGGCGCTGCTCGCCTTCCCCACCGGCGCCGCCGTGGAGCACCGCCGCAAGCGCCCGGTCATGGTGGCCGCGGACGTCGTCCGCCTGCTGGCGCTGGTCAGCATCCCGGTCGCGGCGGTGGTCGGCAGCGTGACCGTCACCCACCTCGTGGTGGTGGCGGTGCTGAACGCGGCCGGTCAGCTGGCGTTCCAGGCCGCGGCGCAGGCACACCTGCGGTCGCTGGTCGGCCCGGCGCGGCTGGTGGACGCGAACGGCCGGCTGGAGTCCACGGTCTGGCTGTCGCTCACCGCCGGCCCCTCGGCGGGCGGCGTGCTCGTCGGGTTGCTCGGCGCGGTGGGCACGCTGCTGGTGGACGCGGCGTCGTTCCTGGTCAGCGCGCTCGCCGTCCGGCGCATCCGGGAACCGGAACCCACACCCCCACCCCGGACGACGACGACGAGCCGCCGCACCGAACTGACCGCGGGGCTGGCCTTCGTGTGGGCGGACCCCGTGCTGCGGCGCATGCTGCTGAGCTGGGTGCTCTTCGCCGGCGCGGTCGGGATGGGCTCGGCGGTGACGGTGGTCTTCCTGCTGCGCGACCTCGGGTTCACCGCCTGGCAGTTCGGGCTGCTGATGGGCCTGCCGTCGCTCGGCGGCTTCACCGGGGCGCGGCTGGGTCGCCGGCTGGTCGCCCGGCTGGGAGCGGTGCGTGCCCTGTGGTGGTCCAGCCAGCTGCGGGCGCCCGGCCAGCTGCTGGTGTGCCTCGCCGTCCCGGGACCGGTCGGGCTGGTGCTCTGCGGCACGGGGATCGCGGTCACCCTGTTCGGCTCCGCGCTGGCCAACACCACGATGAGCAGCTACCGCCAGCTGCACACGCCCGAGCACCTGATGGCCCGCGTCGGCACGCTGTGGTCCTTCGCCCGCACGGTCGCCCAGCCGGTGGCGGTGCTGGCCGGCGGGCTGCTGGTCGCCGTCAGCTCGGCACGCGTCGTCCTGGTGGTGGTGACGGTGCTGATGCTCCTCGCCTCCCTGCTGCTGCCCCGCACCGAGAACCCGACGTCAGCCGGACCGTCCACGGTCGCCCCCCGGGCGGAGCCGCACGCCCCGGGGAGCACCGACCGGTGAGCGGCACGCCGCTCGGGCCGGCCGTGCTCGCCTCACGCACCGGGGTGCGCCTGGAGGTCTCCGCGGCCCGCCACCCCCACGAGCAGCTCCCCTGCTGGCGCGTCCGGCTCACCGGGGCGGGGCTCGACGCCGTCCTCGACTGCCCCGAATCGCCCTGGCAAGCGCAGTCGCTGGCGGAGTTCTTCGCCTCGCTCGACCACGACTGGCGTGGCTGGACCGGCGCGAGGTCCTGGACGTCGGACGACGGGGAGCTCCAGGTGACCGCCCGCCACGACAAGCCGAACACCGTGCTCCTCGACGTGCTCCTCGCCGGCGGCGCGCCACCCCGGTGGAGCTGTGCCGCCGAGCTCGAGGTCGACCCGGGCGTCTTCCGATCCGTCGCCGCATCGCTGGTCGCACTCGGGACGTCGTCCCCCGGTCCCTGACCGGCGGGCGTCGCGGGCTGCAGTCCCAGCTCTCCGCTCACCAGGCGTCGGTGGTCGGCCGGCTGGCACGGCCGCGCACGACCTGGGGACCGCACGCACTGGCCTGGGCGCGGGCCGGTCAGCTGCGCAGACCCTCCCAGACACGCCGGGTGTCGCCGTGCGGGTCGGGCACGACCGCCGACGGGGTGCCGAACACCTGCACCGGGCGGGTGTCCAGGTCGTAGACGGGCCACCCCGGGTCACCGGTGGTGACGAAGTCGACCCAGGCCCGGTGCACGACGTCGGCCAGCTGCTGGGGAGGTGCGTCACCGGCCAGCGGCGCACCGCCCTCGGCACCGAGCGTGTCGAAGGCGAAACCGATCTCCAGCGCGTGGCAGGCACCGATCTGCCCGCCGAACTGCGGCGACGGCCAGGCGAACTCGTAGACGTGCGTGCGCCCGGCAGCCTGGGCGCGGGCCTCGGCGACCCGCAGCGACGGGATGCGGAACATCCAGTCGGTGCCCACCGCGATCAGCAGCTGACCCGGGGACGCCGACGGCTGGGCGTCCCGGTACACCTGCAGCGCCTCGGGCGCGACGCCGTAGCCACCGCTCAGCATGCCCAGCAGGCCCTCGTCGACCAGGTCGACCAGGCCCGGCGGCACGATGAACAGCGCCATCTCGTCGGTGTTGGTGCCGATCAGCAGGTCGACGTCGGTGGCCGCCCCCTGCTGCAGGCCGTGCACCGGCAGCCCGGGCAGCACGTCGCCGTCCACGGTCGGCTCGAAGGCCATGGTGTTCAGCGTCAGCTCCGCCCACCGGGCGGGGTCCGGCTGGGACTGGATCTGCCGGGCCAGGGCAGCCTGCGCCGCGACCAGCTCCGCCGTCGGCACACCGGCCAGGCCGGCGCGGGTGCGCGGCACGCCCAGCTGCTCGGCGAGCGCATCGGCCACGGCGGTCGCCGTGCCCGGGGTCAGCGCGATGTGCCCGGACCCGCTCTGCGCCACGGCCCGGGAGAACAGCCCGGCGGCCCGCGGCATGCTCATCAGCGAGAGCACGCTCATCCCACCGGCCGACTCACCGGCAACGGTCACCTGCGCCGGGTCACCGCCGAACGCGGCGATGTTGTCCCGCACCCACTCCAGTGCCGCCACCTGGTCGAGCAGGCCGCGGTTCTCCGGTCCGCCGTCCCCGAAGTAGAGGAACCCGTCGACGCCGAGCCGGTAGTTGATCGTCACCGTGACCACGCCGTCGCGGGCGAACGCCGTCCCGTCGTACTGCGGTACCGCGCCCGAGCCGTTGGCGAAGGCGCCGCCGTGCACCCACACCAGCACCGGGAGACCGGCCGCCCCGGGGTCCGGCGTCCAGACGTTGAGGTTCAGCACCTCCTCACCGGGCACCACCGGCTCCGGCAGCAGGGCCGCGATCGGGGCCGGGTACGGCGGCTTGAGCGCGGTGGGCCCGAACTCCACGCAGTCCCGCAGGCCCTCCCACGGCTCGACCGGCTCCGGTGCGGCGAACCGCCGGTCGCCGAACGGCGGTGCCGCGTAGGGGATGCCCAGGAACACCGTCGCCGGCCCACGGACGACACCGCGCACCCTGCCTGCTGTGGTCCGCACCTCGGTCTGCACGGTTGCATCGTGCACCGCGCCCAGCGGACGCCGTCCCCGGGGGGCCGCGAACCACGGACAACCGGGACGACGTCCGTGGCATACCAGGCATCCCGATCGCGCACAACACCATGCCACCCGCGAGTCCGTCGCCAGGTTCGTGTGCTCCTGCCGACAGCCGATGGAGAGGGCAAGCGGCCCGGAGCCGTACCCCGACCCGGCCCCCCGGGCACGAACCACGGAGCACCTCATGAGACCTGCCACCACCGGACGCTCATCTCTCGCCCGCCTGGGAGACCTGTCCGTGATGACGAAGATCCTCGCCGCGATCACCGTGGCGCTGGTGCTCGCCGTCGGGACCGGGGTGCTGGGGCTGGTGAAGCTCGGCAGCACCGCCGACCAGGTCCAGGAGATGTACCAGGTTCAGGTCAAGCCGCTCGGCGTGCTCGCCGAGGCCCAGCGGACGGAGATGCAGCTGCGCGTCTCCCTGCTCAACCACGCGACCAGCCTCGACGTGCCGGCCATGCAGAAGGCCGAGGCGGCGCTCACCGCCGACGAGCAGCTGCTGGCCGAGCTGCTGGCCGACTACCGGGTCGACGCCGCCTCGCCCACCGCGGTCGACGCGTTCACCGAGGTGTGGGCCCAGGTGCGGCAGATCCGCGACGAGGTGATGGTGCCCATGTCGCGGGCCAACGACGCGGTCGGCTTCCAGGCCGAGCGCGACGCCCGCTACCTCCCCCTGGTCTTCGAGGCCGAGGCGCACCTGCAGGACGCGTTCGTCGCGGAGTCCGAGCAGGCCGGCCGGCGATCGGCCGACGCGGCCGCGAGCTACTCCTCCGCCCGGACGTCGATCGTGCTCAGCCTGGTGGTGGGCGGCGCGCTCGCCCTGGCGCTCGGCGTGGCCGTGGCCCGCCAGATCGTGGGCACCCTGCGCGCGGTCAGCCGGGTGGCCACCGGGCTCGCCGCCGGTGACCTCACGGTCCGGGCGGACGTCTCGGTCGGCGACGAGGTGGGCCGGATGGCCGACGACCTCGACCGCGCCGTGCAGACCCTGCGCGACACCGTCACCGCCCTGGACGAGAACGCGGTCGCACTGGCCGGCTCCAGCGAGGAGCTGTCCACGACCAGCACACAGATCGCCGCGGCCGCCGAGGAGGTCGGCGCCCAGTCCGGGGTGGTGTCCGCAGCCGCCGAGCAGGTCTCCTCCAACGTGCAGACCGTCGCCGCCGGCAGCGAGGAGATGGGGGCCTCGATCCGGGAGATCGCCAGCAACGCCACCGCCGCCGCCCAGGTGGCGGCCGAGGCGGTGCAGGTCGCCGACGCCACGAACGTCACGGTGTCCAAGCTAGGCGCGTCCTCCCGCGAGATCGGGGACGTCGTCAAGGTGATCACCTCGATCGCCGAGCAGACCAACCTGCTGGCCCTGAACGCCACCATCGAGGCGGCCCGCGCCGGGGAGGCCGGCAAGGGCTTCGCGGTCGTCGCCAACGAGGTCAAGGAGCTCGCCCAGGAGACCGGCCAGGCCACCACGGACATCGCCCGCCGAGTGGAGACCATCCAGGTGGACACCGCCGAGGCGGTCGCCGCGATCGCGCAGATCAGCCAGATCATCGGCCGGATCAGCGACTACCAGACCACCATCGCCAGCGCGGTGGAGGAGCAGAGCGCGACCACCGACGAGATGAACCGCAACGTCACCGAGGCGGCGACCGGCGCCAGCCAGATCGCCGAGAACATCGCCGGCGTCGCGGAGGCGGCCCTGGTCACCACCGAGGGCGTGAGCCAGGCCCGGGTGGCCGCCGCGGACCTGGCCCAGATGAGCGGCACGCTGCGCACGCTGGTCGCCCGGTTCACCGTGTGAGCGCACCGGCCCGCGGGCTCAGCCGCCCGCGGGCCGCAGCACCTCCGCCAGCCGCGCCATGCCCTCGGTGATCCCCGCGGGCGTGTGCGTGGTGAACGCCAGCCGCAGCGTCGCGTGGTCGGGCTCGCCCACCGAGAAGGCCGCGCCGGGCACGAAGGCGACGTCACGCTCCAGGGCGGCGGGCAGCAGCGCCGCGGTGTCCACGCCCTCGGGCAGCCGGGCCCAGGTGAACATGCCG
Source organism: Goekera deserti (assembly GCF_010685995.1). Lineage (GTDB taxonomy): Bacteria > Actinomycetota > Actinomycetes > Mycobacteriales > Geodermatophilaceae > Goekera > Goekera deserti. Next base: position 58,248 of record NZ_JAAGWK010000010.1, read on the forward strand.
CCGTCCGGCTCAGTCCAGGTCGAGCCCGCAGGCAGCGTGCCCGGCAGCGCCGCGACCATCGCGTCCCGGCGGGCGGAGTACGCGGCGCACAGCCGGGCCACGTGCGCGTCCAGGTCGGCGACCGCCAGGTACGCCGCCGCGGCGGCCTGGTCCACCGTCGAGGTGTGCAGGTCGGCCACCTGCTTGGCGACGACGAGCGCAGCCCGCAGCGCGGCCGGCGCACGCACCCAGCCCAGCCGCATCCCCGGCGCCCCGGTCTTGGAGAAGCTGCCCAGGTGCAGCACCCGGTCGGCCGACGCGGGCTCCGCGGCCAGCGGCGCCAGCGCCCGACCGCGGTAGCGCAGCTCGCCGTACGGGTCGTCCTCCACCACCCAGGTGCCGGCCCGCGCCACCAGCTCTGCGACCGCGGCCCGCCGCTGCGCGGTCAGCGTGCGCCCGGTCGGGTTGGCGAAGGTGGGCACCAGGTACAGCAGCGCCGGCCGGTCCCGCCGGAGCACCTCGGCCAGGGCGTCCGGGTCGATGCCGCCGTCGTCGCCGGCGACCGGCACCACCCGGGCGCCGGCCATCCGGAAGCACTGCAGCGCCGCCAGGTAGGTGGGGTCCTCCACCGCGACGACGGCGCCCGGGTCGAGCAGCGCCGCGGTGACCAGGGTCAGCGCCTGCTGGGAACCCGTCGTCACCAGCAGGTCGGCGGCGTCGGTGGGCAGGCCGCGGCGCCCCAGGCGCGCCGCCACCAGCTCGCGCAGCAGCGGGTCACCCTCGGTCGGGGCGTACTGCAGGCTCCGCCTCCCGACCGTCCCGCTCAACGCCGAGTCGTAGGCCGCGCGAAGCCCCTCGACGTCGAACAGCTCCGGGGCGGGCAGACCGCCGGCGAAGGAGATCACACCGGGCCGCGCGGTCAGCGCCAGCAGCTCGCGCACGGGCGAGCTGGCGACACCGGCGAGGCGGCGGGCGAGCGGGGGAACGGGAGACCGGGGCACGGCAGGACCTCGTGGACGGCGGGACCACTGGACGGCGGTGGGGCGGCCCGACCCGCCGGACGGTCGTGCCGTCGGCGTACCCGGGCGATGGGCGGCCCCGGTCGAGGCGCCGGCCCGACGGTACCGTCGGCACCCGTTCGAGTGGACCTCCTGAGCCGCGCAGGCGATCGCGTCGTACTGTCGCGGTCGCCGCACGGCGCCTCCCCCGGTGTGCACACCGACGTGCCGCGGCCCCAGGAGGAGAACTGATGCCCACCCACACCACCCGCGCCCGCGCGCTCGTGCTGGTCCTCACCGCCGTGCTGGCCGTGCTCGGCCTCGGCGTCGCGCCGGCGTCCGCCCGGCCCGCCGACCGCACCCCGCCGGCCGGCAGCACCTACCTCGCCCTCGGCGACTCGGTGCCCTTCGGCTTCCGCGCGAACAACCCGGGCGGGTACGCCGACGCCGCGGACTTCGTCGGCTACCCGGAGCTGGTCGCCCAGGACCTGGGCCTGCGACTGCTCAACGCCACCTGCCCCGGTGAGACCACCAGCAGCTTCATCGACGTCACCGCCGCCAGCAACGGCTGCACCAACCGCAACGGCGTGGCCGGCGCGTACCGCGATTTCGCCCCGCTGCACGTGCCCTACCCGCTCCCGGAGTCCCAGCTCGACTACGCCGTCCAGACGCTGCGGGCCACCCCGGACGTCTCGCTGGTGACCCTGCAGCTCGGGGCGAACAACGCCTTCATCTGCCAGACCAGCACGCCCGGCCGGTGCACCGGCGCGGACGAGCAGGCCGCCCTGCTCGGCCAGGTGCAGGGCGAGCTCGACCAGATCCTCACCGCCCTGCGCGAGCAGGCCCACTACACCGGCCGGATCGTCGTGGTCACCTACTACGCGCTGCAGTACTCCGGCGGCCAGTCCCTCAGCACCCTGGTGCTGGACACGGCCATCGCCGCGACCGCGCGCGAGCACGACGCCACCATCGCCAACGGCTACGCGGCCTTCCTGCCGCGGGCACGGCAGGCGGGCGGCAGCTCCGTCGCGGCCGGTCTGGTGCTGCCGGGCGACGTGCACCCCACCGCTGACGGCCAGCGGCTGCTGGCCGATGCCGTGGAGCACGTGCTGCGCCGCCGGTGAGCCGCCCGGTGCCCGCCCCTCGAGGCGGGCACCGGGGTTCACCCGGGTGGGCGCCGGGTAGCCGCCCGGGCACCGCTGAACCCTCGGCGGCACCCCACCGACGCAGGTCCCGCCGCCCTCCCCGCGGCCGGGCCGGCGAGGAGCTGCTGCATGGCACTCACCGACCTCCTGAACAGGGTCACCACCAGGGCGACGTCCGTCGCGTCCGGCGCCGGGAGCGCCGTGCTGACGGCGGTGCAGCACAACCGGTTGCCCGGCATCGGCGGTGCGTCGGTCACCGACGACCCGGCCGTCTCCGCCCGGCGCTGGCGCGCGGTGACCGTCTGCGTACCCGAGCTGCCCGGCCCCTTCCCCGAGCTCGACGCCCTGGGTCCCCGCATCGAGGTGCGCACCACCCCGGCCCCGCGCGACCTGGGCACCGAGCTCGCCGCCCGGTTCCCGGCCGGTGGCAGCAGCGACGAGATCGGCGAGCTGCGGGCGGCCCTGCGCCGCACGAAGCAGCTCATCGAGACCGGCGAGGTGCTGCGGGTCGACCCCCAGCCGCACGGCCACCGGAAGAAGACACCGCAGGGCGCTGCACTCGAGGGCGTGGCGCAGACCGCCCCGCGGGAGGGTGTGCTGTGAAGGCGCTGACCTGGACCGGCATCAACGAGGTGTCCGTCGAGGACGTCGCGGAGCCCCAGCTGCTCAACGACCACGACGTCATCCTGAAGATCCGGCAGACCGTCACCTGCGGGTCCGACCTGCACCTCATCGGCGGCTACGTCCCGTTCATGCGCGCCGGCGACGTGCTCGGCCACGAGTTCATGGGCGAGGTCGTCGAGGTCGGCAAGGCCGTCACGAGGCGCAAGGTCGGCGACCGCGTCGTCGTCCCGTCGTTCATCGGGTGCGGCAGCTGCTGGTACTGCAAGAAGGAGCTCTACTCGCTCTGCGACAACGGCAACCCCAACCCGGGCATCACCGAGGGGCTGTGGGGTCAGAGCCCCGGCGGCTGCTTCGGCTACTCCCACGCCATGGGCGGCTACGCCGGCAGCCACGCCGAGTACATGCGGGTGCCCTACGCCGACGTCGGCGCCTTCCTCGTCCCGGACGGCGTCTCGGACACCCGGGCGCTGTTCGCCTCCGACTCGGTCACCACCGGCTGGACCGGCGCCGACCTGGGCGGCGTGCAGCCCGGGGACACCGTCGCGGTGTGGGGTGCCGGCGCGGTCGGCCAGATGGCGGCCCGCTCGGCGATGCTGCTGGGCGCCGAGCAGGTGGTCGTCATCGACCGCATCCCGGAGCGGCTGCAGCAGGTGCGCCAGTTCATCGGCGCCGACACGATCGACTACACCGCGGTCGAGGTGACGGCGGAACTGCGCGAGCGCACCGGTGGCCGCGGGCCGGACGTGTGCATCGAGGCGGTCGGGATGGAGGCCCACTCCCCCGGCCCGGCGGGTGTCTACGACCAGGTCAAGCAGCAGCTGCGGCTGCAGACCGACCGGCCCACCGCCGTCCGGGAGGCGATCCGGGCCTGCCGCAAGGGCGGCAGCGTGTTCGTGCTCGGCGTCTTCGCCGGCATGGTCGACAAGTTCCCGCTGGGCGCCATGATGAACAAGGGCCTGACCGTGCGCGGTGCCCAGCAGCACGGCCAGCGGTACCTGCCGCGGATCCTGGACCACATGCAGAAGGGCGAGCTGGTCACCGAGCACCTGGCCACGCACACCATGCCGCTCATCGACGGCCCGCGCGGCTACGAGATGTTCAAGGCCAAGACCGACGGCTGCGTGCGGGCGGTCTTCACGCCCTGACCTCGCCATCGTGCGCTGGTCGTCGTCCGGGTCCGCTCCCGGGCGACGACCAGCGCACAGCCGCGGTGCCTGTGGACGGCGGCAGCGGGGGCGGGGTGGTCCGGGCATGGTGCGCGGGTGCTCGCTCACGTGCCCGAGCAGTTGCGTGGGCGGGTGTTCCGCGGCTCGCGGGTCGTCCGCGACGGGGTGCTGACACCCCGGCAGCTGCGCAGCTCGGCCTGGCGGCGACTGTTCCCCGACGTGTACGCGCACGCCGACGTACCGGTCGACCACGCCCTGCGCGCCCGGGCGGCCGCCAGCGTCCTGCTCCCGGACGCCGTCGTGTCCGGGAGCAGTGCGGCGGTCCTGTGGGGTGTCGACCTCGTCGGCCCCCACGACGACGTCGAGCTGACCCGGGCGGCGGGCACGCACCCGGTGCGGGTGCCGGGCCTCCGCGTACGCCGCACCGACCTGCACCCGGACGTCGTGTGGTGCCGCGCTGGGGTGCGGGTGCTCACCCCGGAGGCGTCGGCAGCGTCGGTCGCCGCTGCACTGCCGCCCGTGGACGCCGTCGTCGCGCTCGACCGGCTGGTGCTCAGTGGGGTCGTCGAGCTCGCGGCGGTCCGCGCCGCGGCCGGGACGCTGACCGGTGCCGGTGCCCGGCGCGCCCGCACGGCTGCCGCCCGCGCGGACGGACTGGCGCAGTCTCCGCAGGAGACCCGGCTCCGGCTGCTGCTGCACGCCAGCCGGCTGCCCCGGCCGATCGCACAGCACAGGATCCGGTACGGCGGCCGCGAGATCGCGCGGGTCGACTTCGGCTGGCCCGAGCAGCGGGTGGCGGTGGAGTACGACGGCCTGTGGCACGCGGAGCCCGGCCAGTTCGCCAGGGACCGCGCACGGCTCAACCGACTCACCGCTGCCGGCTGGCGGATCGTCTTCGTGACCGCGGCCGACCTGCACGCACCCGAGCACCTGCTGGCCCGCATCGCCGCCGCCCTCGCCCCCTGACCCAGCCTGCCGATGTGCACGAGTGGTCGGGTGCGCGCGGTACGGGGCGACCACTGGTGCACACCCGCGGCTGCCGACCCGGCCCCCCGACTAGTTTGCTGGCATTCGAGCATGCCACCTGACGGCAAGCAGCAGTTCAACGTCTACCTGCCCCCGGCACTCGTCCGCCGCGTCAAGCACGCGGCCGTCGATGCCGGTGAGTCGCTGTCGCTCTTCGTCGAGCAGGCGCTCACCGCCCACCTGTCCCGGCTCGAGGAGGACGACCGTCCGTGAAGCTCATGCCCATCCGCTACTGCTCGGACGTCGCCGCGTCCGCCCGCTTCTACCGTGCCCTCGGCCTGGACGGCGGCCCGGTCTCCCGGCCCGGGGAGTGGGCCGAGCTGCCCGCCGCCACCGGCATGCTGGCCTTGCACCACGCCGGCGGGGAGAGCCCGGCCGGGTCGTGCGAGCTGGCCTTCGAGTGCGACGAACCGCTCGAGGCCGTCGCCGACCGGCTGCGCGCCGCCGGGTTCACCCCGGACGGTGTGGTCGACGAGAGCTTCGGCCGCTCGCTGCGGGTCGCCGACCCGGACGGGGTGTGGGTGCAGGTCAACGAGCACGACCGTGACCTCTACACCTGACACCAGCGACGACGGGGCGCCGCGGGAGGACGCCCCCTGGCCGCCGGGGACGCCCGGGCTGCTGGCCCTGCCGTCCGGCCGGCTGGTCCGGGGTCGCGCACTGGGGCGGCCGCTGCCGCCGGGCCCGCCGCCGACGTTCGCCGTGCACCTGCTCGGCGCGCCACCCCCCGACCCCGGCTGGGAGCACCGCTGGGTGGCCTGGCCGGACTTCCGGCTGCCCCGCGACCCGGCGGCGTTCACCGAGGTGCTCATCGAGGCGTGGCACCGGTCGGCGACCGGTCGGGTGGAGGTCGCCTGCCACGGCGGACACGGCCGCACCGGCACGGCGCTGGCGTGTCTCGCCGTCCTGGACGGGGTGGCGCCGGCCGACGCGGTGCGCTTCGTGCGGGAGCGGTACGCCCGCCGCGCGGTGGAGACGCCCGGCCAGCGCCGGTTCGTCGCCCGCTTCCGGGCTCCGGTGCGCTGAGACCCGCGGCGGCCGATACCGTCGGACCATGCTGCAGCCACCGGCTCCCGAGAGCCTCCCCACCCCGGACCGCAGCGACGACGAGACCCCGGCACCCGACCCGCGCGCCGCGCGGGACGAGGGCGTGGTGACCGGGCTGGCCGACCGCGAGCGACTGGTCGAGCTGATCCTGCAGGCCCACGACGAGGACCACGCCGCGACCCTCGTCACCGAGGGCCTCGACCTCGCGCCGGGAGCGGCCGAGGCACTGCTGGAGCTCCAGCTCAAGCAGCTCACCTACGCCCGCCGTGCCGAGCTCGTCGACGAGCTGACGGTGCGGACGACGCCCTGGGGCCCGCCGATGACCCTCCAGGCCAGCTTTCCCACGCCGACCACCGCCCGGATCACCATCGACGACGCCGAGCACCAGGTGCGCACCGGCAACCGGCACGACACCCAGCTCCAGCTGGTGCAGCTGGTCACCCGGCTGGTCGCCCGCCCCCGCCTGCGCCCGGTCACCGTCACCACGGGCAGCCGGCAGTGGATCGTGGTCCAGCCCGACGGCCACGCCACCTGGCAGGACGACGAGCCCGGCTGACGCGGGAGCTCCGATGTGGCGCCCGCGACCCTAGGGTGGCCTCGTGCTCCAGGTCACCCGGTCGCAGGCGCTGGCGAGCCGGGTGCGGGCGCAGCAGCTCGACCGGGAGGCCGGCTCCGCCGACGACGCGGACGCGCTCGACCTGGGCGTGCAGGACACCGGCCCGGACGGCGGGCTGTGGGCGCTGGCGATCCGCGGCGTCGTACCCGCCGACAGCGGGCTGGCCACCGTCTGGACGGTCCGCGGCGCCCCGCACCTCTACCGCCGCGCCGATCTGCCGCAGATCGCCGCGGCGACCGCGCCGTTCTCCGACGCCGACGCCGGCAAGCGGATCTTCGACGCGAGCAAGCCGCTGCAGGCGGCCGGGATCGGCAACCTGGAGGCGCTGGACGCCGTCGCCTCCACGATGCGCTCGGTCGTGCGCGAGCCGACGGTCAAGGGCGTGATGTCCCGGCGGGTCGCCGATCTGATGCCGGCGCCCTACCTGCGGCACTGCCGGCCCTGCGACGCCGTCCACCTGTACGAGCAGCCGTTCCGCCTGGCGGCGCTGCGAGCCGGGCTGGAGCTCGTGGCCGGCACCTCTCCCCCCGTGCTGCAGCCGATCCCCGACTTCGCACCGGCCCCGGTCGCGGGCGAGCGGTTCGACGTGGTGCGCGGCTACCTGCGCCTGCTCGGCCCGGCGACCCCGCAGGACGTCGCCGGCTACCTCGACGCCCCGGTCAAGGACGTCAGGGCCCGCTGGCCGGCCGACGCGGTGGTGGTCTCCGTCGACGGCAGGCCGTGCTGGGCCCTCGGTGACCTGGACGGCGACCCGGTGCGCGGCGTCCGGCTGCTCGGGCCGTTCGACCCGTTCCTGCAGGCCCGGGACCGCACCCTGCTGGTACCCGACCGGGACCGGCAGAAGGAGCTGTGGCCGGTCCTCGGCCGGCCCGGCGGCGTGCTGGCCGACGGGGAACTCGCCGGCACGTGGCGGGCAGCCAAGAAGAACCGGACGGTCGCGGTCACCGCGCACCTGTGGTCCCAGGTCAGCCAGGTCGCGATCACGGAGCAGGCCGAGCGACTGGCCGCCTACCGCGGACTCGAGCTGTCCCGCGTGGCGATCGGCTGACCGGACGGGTCGACAGGCCGAGCAGTCGACACGGGGACGTGTCGACATGGACACACCGTGGCCAGGTCCCCGCCCCACCACTGCCGGCGCGCCGTCCGGTCACGACCGCTCGCTCATCTCCCGCGAGTGTCGGCCCAGCGGGGTCTCGGCCACCCGGACACCCCGCTGGACCGACACTCGACGGGCCTGTGGACGACGGCAGCGGGCTCGGGGGTGATCGGGGCAGCATCTGCGCTCGTGCCTCGGCCTGCGATGCGACCGTCCTCGCTGGTCAGCGGGCCGTTCCGGGGCACCGACGCCGTGCACCGTGGGCTGCTCACCCGCGACCAGCTGCGCGGGCGTGCGTGGTGCCGGCTGTTCCCCGACGTCTACTGCGACGCCCGGCTCCCGGCGACCCACATGCTGCTCTGCCGCGCCGGCTGCCTCGCCGTCCCCCGCGCCGTGGTCACCGGGCGCAGTGCGGCCGTGCTGTGGGGTGTCGACCTCGCCGGCACCACCGACACCGTCGAGCTGACCGTGCCGCCGGGATCGTCGGCGCGCACGTTGACCGGTGTCCGGGTCAGGCGTGCACGGCTGACACCCGAGGAGGTCACCCGTCGGCGGTCGCTCCCGGTGACCACCCCGCTGGCCACTGCGGTCGAGGTGGCGCGGACGAGCGTCGACCTGGAGGGCGCCGTGATCGCCCTCGACCGGTTGGTCGTCTCCGGGGTCGTCGACCTGGACGCGGTCCGCCGGGCCGCTCATCTCACGACCGGCCGTGGATGCGGGCAGCTGCGGCGGGCCGCCGACCTCGCCGACGGACTGGCCGAGTCGCCGCAGGAGACCCGGCTGCGGCTGCTCCTGGGTGGGTCCGGCCTGCCGCGGCCGGTCGCCCAGCACCGCATCGTCGTGGCCGGCGTCGTCCTGGCGAGGGTCGACTTCGGCTGGCCGGAGCGCAAGGTCGCCGTCGAGTACGACGGGTCGTGGCATGCCGAGCCGGGGCAGTTCGCGAAGGACCGCCGGCGACTCAACCGGCTCACCGCCGCCGGCTGGCGCATCGTCTTCGTCACCGCCGCCGACCTGTACCACCCGGCCGAGCTGGTCGCCCGGATCGCCGCCGCGCTGGCCTTCCTGCCGTGACGCCCGTCGAGTGTCGATTCAGCGGGGTGTCCGGCCGCTGGAGACCCCGCCGAGCCGACACTCGGGGGGTCAGGCGTCGAAGTCGATGGTGACGGCGTCGGAGACGGGCAGGGTCTGGCAGGTGAGCACGTAGCCCGCGTCTACCTCGCTGGCGTCGAGGGCGTAGTTGCGCCGCATGTCGACGTCGCCGTCGGTGACCCGGGCGCGGCAGGTGCCGCACACGCCGCCCTTGCAGGCGAATGGGAGGTCGCTGCGCACGCGCTGGGCGGAGTCGAGCACGGGTGCGTCCTTGGGCAGCGCCAGCGTGGTGGACCGGCCGTCCAGGACGACGGTGACCTGGCTGCTCGGCCCGTCGAGGACCTCGTCGTCGCCGCGCACCGGCACCGGAGGCACGTCGTCGACGAAGAACAGCTCCTGGTGCACCTTCTCCGCCGGCACCCCGAGCTCGGCGAGCAGCTCGCGGGCCTCGGTCACCATGCCGTGCGGGCCGCAGAGCCACCAGTGGTCGGTGTCCTCGACGTCGACCAGCGCGCTCACGAGGGTGCGCAGCCGGTCGCCGTCCAGCCGGCCGCTGGTGACCTCGGCGTCTCGGGGTTCGCGGGAGAGCACGTGCACCAGTTGCAGCCGGGAGCCGTGGCGGTCCTTCAGGTCGGCCAGTTCGTCGGCGAACATCACCGTGTTGGTGCGCCGGTTGCCGTAGAAGACGGTGACCGTCGACTCGCCGTCCCGCAGCACCGTGCCGGCCAGGCTGAGCACCGGGGTGACCCCCGAGCCGGCGACGACGAACACGTGGTCGGCCGGGGTGGAGACGTCCGCGGTGAAGGTGCCGGACGGCGGCAGCACCTCGATCGTGTCGCCGGCCTGCACCTCGTTGACCAGCCAGGCGGAGAAGAAACCGCCCGGCACCTCCCGGACACCGACCCGCGGCGGCGAGCCCATCGGCGCGCAGATCGAGTACGACCGGCGCTCATCGCGCTCGCCGTCCACCCGGCGCAGCGTCAGCGCCTGCCCGGGCCGGAACGCGTAGTCCTCGGCCAGCTCCGGCGGGACGTCGAAGGTCACCGCGACCGCGTCGTCGGTCAGCCGCTCGACCCGGGCGACCGTCAGCTGGTGGAACTGCGGTCGCCTGCGCTGGGTGCTGGTCACTAGACCTCCTTCACGTGCTCGAACGGCTCGGCGCAGCTGCGGCACCGGCGCATGGCCTTGCACGCCGTCGCGCTGAACTCGCTGACCTCAACGGTGTCCGCCGATCCGCAGACCGGGCAGGACGCCGTCCGCCGGCTCGGTCCGAGGGTGAGCGGGACGGGCCCGGACGGGCGGACCGGCGCCTTCCCGGGCGGCGCGATGCCACCGTCGGCGAGCTTGCGCCGGCCGGCCTCGCTGATCCAGTCGGTGCTCCAGGGCGGCGACAGGACGGTGCGCACGTCGACCTCGGCGAACCCTGCCCGGTGCAGCGCGTGGACCAGGTCGGCCCGCATCACGCCCATCGCCGGGCAGCCGGAGTAGGTCGGCGTGATCTCGACGACCACGGTGCCGGCCTCCTCGCGCACGTCCCGCAGCACCCCGAGGTCGGCCAGCGTCAGCATCGGCAGCTCCGGGTCGGTCACCGTCTCCGCCACTGCCCGCGCGCTCGTCACCACCGCCGTCACCAGGTGGCTGCGGGGTGCTGGCGGGCGAGGCCCTGGAGGTCGGCGAGCAGGGCGGTGAGCTCGGGGCCGTGCCGGCCGAGGCGGCCGCTGGGGGCGGCGTCGGCGGGCCAGGCGGGGACGGCGAGCGTGGCCCGCTCGACGACCATCGTCAGGACACCGGTGACCTCGTCGCGCAGCTCGGCGGGGTCGACGGCGACGCCGGCCTCGACCAGCCGGCGCTCGACGTCGGTGGCGGTGAACAGATCGGCCGTCAGCGGCCAGACGGCGTCGACGCCGGCCTGCGCGCGGCGGTGCGACTCGGTCGTGCCGTCACCGAGGCGGAGCAGCCAGCGGGCGGCGTGGTCGCGGTGGTAGGTCAGCTCGTGCACGCCCTTGGCGGCGATCGCGGCGAGCACCGGGTCGCGGGAGGTGCGCAGCCGGGTGAACAGCGCGAGCCGCCATGCCGAGGCCACCAGCAGCCGCACCATCGTCCGGGCGAAGTCGCCGTTCTCCGCCTCGACCAGCGCGGTGTTGCGGAACTCGTCGGCGTCGCGGAAGTAGGCGAGCGCGTCCTCGTCCGGGATGGAGTCGGTCGCCTGCTCGCGGGACCGGCCCAGCACCCCGACCGAGCCGGCGCGGGCGAGCAGCAGCCGCGCCTGGCCGAGCAGGTCGAGCCCGCTGTTGGCCAGCGCGACCTCCTCCTCCAGCTCCGGCGCGTTGGTCGCCCACTGCGTCAGCCGCTGGCACAGCACGAGCGCGTCGTCACCCAGCATCAGGCAGTAGACGCCCAGGTCAGCCGGGTCGATGCCCTCCGGCACCGTGGTGTCCACCCCGGCCAGCGGGTCGTCGAACCCGGTGCCGAACGCCCACTGCCCCTCGCCCCCATGGGCATGGTCCAGCGCGTCGTACACCGTCTCCTCGTGCGCCACGGACGCGCTCCTCACTTTTTCGGGCAAAAGTCAGTTCACTTCTTCGGGGGAAGGAGCTGGGAGTCAGGGGGGCCGTTCAGATGTGGGGGACGTCGTCCGGGATCTCGTAGAAGGTCGGGTGCCGGTAGACCTTGTCGCCGGACGGCGCGAACATGGGGTCCTTCTCGTCCGGCGAGGACGCCGTGATGTGCGTGGCCTTGACGACCCAGATGCTGACGCCCTCGTTGCGGCGGGTGTAGAGGTCGCGGGCGGCGTGCACCGCCATCTCGTCGTCCGGGGCGTGCAGCGAGCCGACGTGCACGTGGTTCAGCCCGCGCTTGCCCCGGACGAACACCTCGTACAGCGGCCAGTCGCGGCGGGCCGCCTTGCCCGTCCCGGTCGGCACCTCGGGCCCGGTCGGCACTGCCCCGTGGCCACCCTCGGCGGTCAGGTCGCTCACGACGCGTGCTTCTCCGCGTACGCGGTCGCCGCCTCGATCACCCACGCGTTGTCGTCGCGGGCGGCCCGGCGGCGGGCGATGCGCTCGGCGTTGGCCGGGCCGTTGCCGGAGATGACCCGCTTGAACTCGTCCCAGTCGATCTGGCCGAACCGGTACCGCCCGGTCGAGGGGTCCAGCCGCAGCTCCGGGTCGGGCAGCGTGACGCCGAGCGCTTCGGCCTGCGGGACCGACATGTCGACGTAGCGCTGGCGCAGCTCGTCGTTGGAGTGCCGCTTGATGCCCCACGCCATCGACTGCGCCGAGTTGGGGCTGTCGTCGTCCGGCGGGCCGAACATCATCAGCGACGGCCACCACCAGCGGTCGACGGCGTCCTGGACCATGGCCCGCTGCTCGTCGGTGCCGCGCATCATCGTCATCAGGAGCTCGTAGCCCTGCCGCTGGTGGAAGGACTCCTCCTTGCAGACCCTGATCATCGCGCGGGCGTAGGGCCCGTACGACGAGCGGCACAGCGGCACCTGGTTGCAGATCGCCGCGCCGTCCACGAGCCAGCCGATGACGCCGACGTCGGCGTAGGTGAGCGTCGGGTAGTTGAAGATCGAGCTGTACTTATGCCGGCCCTCGATCAGCTTGTCGGTGAGGTCGGCCCGGTCGGCGCCGAGCGTCTCGGCCGCGGAGTAGAGGTACATGCCGTGGCCGGCCTCGTCCTGCACCTTGGCCAGCAGGATCGCCTTGCGGCGCAGCGACGGCGCGGCGAGCAGCCAGTCGCCCTCGGGCTGCATGCCGATGATCTCCGAGTGCGCGTGCTGGGCGATCTGCCGGATCAGGCCCTTGCGGTATCCCTCGGGCATCCAGTCGCGCGGTTCGACGCGCTTGTCGGCGGCGATCGTGGCGTCGAAGTGCGCCTGCAGCGCGGCCTCGTCCGGAGCGGCCGGGCGGTCGAGCGTGGGTGCGGACATCGGGGGCCTCCGATCAATTACTGACCAAGCGGTCGGTAATCAGTGTGCCCCAGAACCATGCCGCGCACAACCCGTCTTGACAGCGCGTGCCGGGCCGAGTTGATTACTGACCACCCGGTCGGTAATCACGTGCGGCCCGGAAGGCGAGGAGAGCGGCATGACGACGCGGCGACTGGGCCAGGCCCCCGATCCGGCACTCCTGGACGACGCCGAGCGGATGGGCGTCGACGAGCTGCGCGCCCTCCAGCTGCAGCGGCTGCAGTGGACGTTGCGGCACGCCTATGAGAACGTCCCGCACTACACCAAGGTCTTCGACGCGGCCGGCGTGCACCCCGACGACTGCCGCTCGCTGGAGGACCTGGCCCGCTTCCCCACCACGTCGAAGGCGGACCTGCGGGAGAACTACCCGTTCGGCATGTTCGCCGTCCCGCGGGAGCAGGTCCGCCGGGTGCACGCGTCGTCGGGCACCACCGGCCGCCCCACCGTCGTCGGGTACACGGAGCAGGACATCCGCACCTGGGCGACCGTCATGGCCCGGTCGATCCGCGCGTCCGGTGGCCGGGCGGGCGACGTGCTGCACAACGCCTACGGCTACGGGCTGTTCACCGGCGGGCTGGGCGCGCACTACGGCGCCGAGGAGCTGGGCTGCACGGTCGTCCCGGTGTCCGGCGGCATGACCCCGCGCCAGGTGCAGCTGATCACCGACTTCGCGCCGCGGATCATCATGGTGACGCCCAGCTACATGCTCACCGTCATCGACGAGTTCGAGAAGCAGGGCATCGACCCGCGGACGTCGTCCCTGCAGATCGGGATCTTCGGCGCCGAGCCGTGGACCGAGCAGATGCGCCAGGAGATGGAGCAGCGCCTGGACATCGACGCGGTCGACATCTACGGGCTGAGCGAGGTGATGGGCCCCGGCGTCGCCAACGAGTGCGTGGAGACCAAGGACGGCCTGCACGTCTGGGAGGACCACTTCTACCCCGAGGTCGTCGACCCGCTGACCGCGGAGCCACTGCCGGCCGGGGAGCGCGGCGAGCTGCTGTTCACCTCGCTGACCAAGGAGGCGATGCCGATCATCCGGTACCGCACCCGCGACCTCACCCGGCTGCTGCCCGGCACCGCCCGCCCCGGCATGCGCCGGATGGAGAAGGTCACCGGCCGCACCGACGACATGATCATCCTGCGCGGGGTGAACGTCTTCCCGACCCAGATCGAGGAGGTCGTGCTCCGGACGCCGGGGCTGTCGCCGCACTTCTCGCTGCTGCTGTCCACCCGCGGCCGGATGGACCACCTGACCGTCACCGTCGAGGCCCGCCCGGACTGCCCGCCCGCCCGCCGGGCCGACGCCGCCGAGGAGGTCGCCCGGGCCGTCAAGGAGACGGTCGGCGTCAGCATGGACGTCCAGGTGGTCGACCCGGAGACCCTGGCCCGGTCGGTGGGCAAGCTGCAGCGGCTCGTGGACCAGCGCTCGTGACCGTCGCCGCGCGCCGGGGGCGGCCGGGGCACTCGCTGGACTCGCTGCTCGACGTCGCCGTCGAGGTGTTCAACGAGCGCGGCTACGAGGCGACGTCGATGGACTCCCTCGCCGAGCGGCTGGGGGTCACCAAGTCGGCGATCTACCACCACGTGCCGAGCAAGGTCGAGCTGCTGCGCCTCGCGCTGGACCGGGCGCTGGACGGGCTGTTCGCCGTCCTCGCCGAGCCGGCGGCGACCAGCGGCCCGGCGATCGACCGGCTGGAGCACGTCGTCCGCGGGTCGGTCCGGGTGCTCACCGGCGAGCTCCCCTTCGTGACGCTGCTGCTGCGGGTGCGCGGCAACACCGAGGTCGAGCAGCACGCCCTCGGGCGCCGGCGCGAGTTCGACCGGGTCGTCACCGACCTGGTGCGCCTGGCCGAGGACGAGGGCAGCGTCCGCCCGGACGTCGACCCCGCGGTCACCAGCCGGCTGCTCTTCGGCACCGTCAACTCGCTCACCGAGTGGTACCGCCCCGGCGGCCCGCTCACCCCCGACGCCCTGGCCGACGCCCTCGTCACCACCCTCTTCACCGGCCTGCGCACCACCCCTCCTGACTTCTTCGGGAAGAAGTCAAGGTGAAGGACGACGTCAAGGAGCTGCACACGATGACCGCACCGCTGCTGGAGAGCCACATCGCCGGACGCTGGGTCGCCGCCGATGACGAGGGCACACCTCTGCCGGACGCCGTGACCGGGGAGACCGTCGCCCGGGTGTCCACCGCCGGCGTCGACGTCACCGCGATGCTCGACCACGCCCGCCGGGTCGGCGGCCCGGCGCTGCGCGAGCTGACGTTCCACCAGCGGGCCGGCCTGCTCAAGGCGCTGGGCCTGAAGCTGATGGCCGGCAAGGACGAGTTCTACGCGCTGAGCCGCCGCACCGGCGCCACCGACCGGGACTCCGCCGTGGACGTCGACGGCGGGTTCGGCACGCTGCTGTCCTACGCCAGCAAGGCCCGCCGCGAGCTGCCCGACGACACCGTCGTCCTGGACGGCGCACCGGAGGTGCTGGGCAAGCGGGGCACGTTCCTCGGCCAGCACGTCTACACCTCGATGCGCGGGGTCGCCGTGCAGGTCAACGCCTTCAACTTCCCGGTGTGGGGGATGCTGGAGAAGCTGGCACCGGCGTTCCTGGCCGGCGTCCCGACGGTGGTGAAGCCGGGCAGCCAGACCGCCTACCTCACCGAGCTGGTGTTCCGCCGGATGGTCGAGTCGGGGCTGCTGCCCGAGGGCTCGGTGCAGCTGCTCGTGGGCAACCCCGCCGGGCTGCTCGACTCCCTGGGCGGGCAGGACCTGGTCTTCTTCACCGGCTCGGCCGAGACCGCCCGCAAGCTGCGCAGCACGCCGGCGGTGCTGGCCAACTCGGTGCGGTTCAACGCCGAGGCGGACTCGCTGAACTGCTCGGTGCTGGGCCCGGACGCCACCCCGGACACCCCCGAGTTCGGCCTGTTCGTCGACCAGCTGGTCACCGAGATGACGGTCAAGGCCGGCCAGAAGTGCACCGCGATCCGCCGCGCCCTGGTCCCCCGCGCACTCGTGGACGACGTCGTCGAGGCGACCCGGGTGAAGCTCGCCGAGGTCGTGGTCGGCGACCCGGCCGCCGAGGGCGTGACCATGGGCGCGCTGGCCAGCCCGGACCAGCGCCGCGAGGTGCTGAAGGCCGTCGGCGCGCTGCGCGGGGTGGCGCGGCTGGTCGCCGGTGACCCGGACGACTTCACGGTCCGCGGCGCGGACCGCGAGCGCGGGGCCTTCCTGCCGCCGATGCTGCTGCGCTGCGACGACCTGGGCGCCGGCGAGCCGCACGACGTCGAGGCGTTCGGCCCGGTGAGCACCGTGCTGCCCTACGACTCCGTCGCCGATGCCGTGGCCCTCGCAGAACGTGGTCAGGGGTCGCTGGTCGGCTCCCTGGTCACCCACGACCCGGCGGTCGCGCGGGAGTTCGTGCTGGGTGCCGCGCACGCGCACGGCCGGATCCTGGTCCTGGACCGGGACGACGCCCGGGAGAGCACCGGCCACGGCTCCCCGCTGCCGGTGCTGGTGCACGGCGGCCCGGGCCGGGCCGGCGGCGGTGAGGAGCTGGGCGGCATCCGCGGCGTGCTGCACCACATGCAGCGCACCGCCGTGCAGGGCTCACCCGACGTGCTCACCGAGGTCGGCGGCCGCTGGATGACCGGCGCCCGGCGCACCGACGACGGGGTGCACCCGTTCCGGAAGTCGCTGGCCGAGCTGCGCATCGGCGACTCGGTCACCGCCGGCCCGCGCGAGGTGACCCTGGCCGACGTCGAGCACTTCGCCGAGTTCACCGGCGACACGTTCTACGCGCACATGGACGAGGCGGCCGCCGCGGCGAACCCCCTGTTCGGCGGCCGGGTGGCGCACGGCTACCTCATCGTCTCCTTCGCCGCCGGGCTGTTCGTCGACCCCGACCCGGGCCCGGTCCTGGCCAACTACGGGGTCGACGGCCTGCGGTTCCTGACCCCGGTCAAGCCCGGGGACACGCTGACGGTGACGCTGACCTGCAAGCAGATCAGCCCGCGGGGCGGTGCCGAGCACGGCGAGGTGCGCTGGGACGCCGTCGTGGTCAACTCCGAGGGGAAGCCGGTCGCCACCTACGACGTGCTGACGATGGTCGCCAAGCAGTGGCCCCCGGCGGCGTGACACCCCGCCGGGGGTGACGCTCAGACGACGGCGACCGCTCGTGAGGTCCGGCCGGCCGTCGTCTGCACCTGGCCGACCAGCCCGGCCAGCACGGCGACCGCGGTGCGCAGGTCGTCCTCACCGAGGGTGAAGGGCAGCCGCAGGTGGTCGTCGAAGGCGTGCCCGGTGCCGAACGCCCGCCCCTCGGCGAGCACCAGCCCGTGCGGGGCGGCGGCAGCGGCGAGCGCCGCCGAGCCCAGCCCGGCGGGGAGACGGCACCACAGCGACAGCCCGCCGGCCGGCGGCGTCACCTGCCAGTCCGGCAGGTGCTCGGCGAGCTCGCCCAGCAGCACGTCGCGCCGGTGCCGCAGCAGCGCGCGGCGCTCGGCCAGGACGTCGTCCCAGCGGGCGAACAACTCGACGGCGGTCAGCTGGTCCAGCGCGCTGACCGTCATCTGCCGGTGGCCCAGCGCGGCACCGAGCCGGGCGGCGAGGGCGGCATCGGTGCGCAGCCAGCCGATCCGCAGGCCACCCCACACCACCTTGCTGAGCCCACCGAGCGTCACGGTCGCGGCGTCCGGCAGGCTCGCGGCGAAGGGCGGCACGTCCTGCGCGCCGTCCAGGCGCAACTCCGCGGAGACCTCGTCGACGACGCCGAGCACGCCGTGGCGCCACAGCGTCGCGGCCAGCCGGCGCCGGCCGGCGGCCGACAGCACGGCCCCGGACGGGTTGGAGAAGTCGGGCATCAGGTAGGCCAGCCGGGGCGCGCTCTGCCGGGCCGCGAGGTGCACGGCCTCGACGAGCGCATCCGGGGCGGCGGCGTCGACCGGCACCGGGATGCAGCGCCCACCGGCCTGCTCGATCACGGTGACCGCGCCCGGGTAGGTGGGGTGCTCGACCAGCACCCGGTCGCCGGCCTGCACCAGGGTCTGCAGCACGACGGCGGTGGCGTCCATCGTGCCGGCGGTGACCACGACCTGCTCGGGTTCGGTGGGCAGCCCGCGGGCGGTGAAGCGCGCGGCGACCGCGGCCCGCAGCGACGGCAGACCGCCGGGGTGGTAGCCGTGGTCGTCGAGCAGCCGGGGCAGCTGGTCCAGCGCGGCGCGGTAGGCCGGCACCAGCTGCCCCGCCGCGCCCGGGGCCGCGTGCGCGAGGTCGACCAGGCCGGTGTCGTGCGGCGGCCAGTCGGCTGCCGCCCGGCCGGGCGGCAGCTCGACCACCGTGCCCGACCCGTGCCGGGTGCGGGCGAAGCCCTCCTCCCGGAGCACGCGGTAGGCCGAGGCGACGGTGACCCGGCTCAGCCCGAGGGCGGCGGCGAGCTCCCGCTCCCCGGGCAGCCGGGTGCCCACCGGCAGCTCGCCGGAGGCGACCCGCTCCCGCACCCGGCGGGCCAAGGCGGCGTAGCGCGGGCCGGGCAGGTCGTCGAGCGACCCCAGGGCGGACCCGAACGCGCGGGCGGACCCGGACGCGACGGCCGACCCGGGCAGCTGACCGACCACTGGCATGCAGGCCACCATGCCGTATTGGACCGATCCACACCAGTCCTCGCGCCGCCAGGCTGGTCGCATGACCTCCACTGGACTGTTCCTGACCCTGCTCGTGCTGGCGATCGGCAGCCTGTGTGCGACCACCGTGCTCCTCGCCGCACGGGGCGGACGCGGCCCGGGCGACCCGCCGGCCAGCCACCCGCCGCCGTCCCGGCAGGGGTGGGGCCACCCGGCCGGACACAGCAGGCTAGGTTAGCCTCGCCTAATCACCACCCCGGAGGTCCTCACCGTGCGCTCTACCCGTCCCGTCCGCCTCGTCGCCCCCCTGGCGGTGGCCGCCCTGCTGGTCACCGGCTGCGGCTCCTCGGAGTCCGACACCGACTCGTCCGCGGCCGGCGGGTCCTCCTCCGGTGCCTTCCCGGTCACCATCGAGCACACGTTCGGCGAGACCGTCATCGACGAGCAGCCGGTCGACGTCGTCACGTGGGGCTTCGGCAGCACCGACGCCGCCCTGGCCCTCGGCGTCGTCCCGGTCGCCATCCCGACGCAGACCTACGGCGGGGACGCCGAGGGCGTGCTGCCGTGGATCGGCGAGAAGCTGGACGAGATGGGCGCCGAGCGGCCGACCATGCTGCCCGACGGCGACGAGGTGCCCTTCGAGGCCATCGCCGCGGCCCAGCCGGACGTCATCCTGGCCAACTACTCGGGCATCACCGAGGAGGAGTACCGGACCCTCAGCGAGATCGCGCCGACCGTCGCCTACCCCGGTGAGGCGTGGGCGACCCCGTGGCGCGACGTCGTCACCACCGTCGGGCAGGCGCTCGGCAAGGCCGAGGAGGCCGAGCAGCTGGTCGCCGACACCGACAAGGTGATCTCCGATGCCGCCGCCGAGCACCCGGAGCTGCAGGGCAAGACCGTCGCCGCCGTCTGGGACACCGCCGGCACCTTCTACGTCTACAAGCCGGCCGACGCCCGGGTGGAGTTCCTCACCGACCTGGGCCTGACCGTGGCGCCGAGCGTGACCGCGCTGGACAGCGGCGAGTCGACCTTCTACACCACGATCAGCTACGAGCAGGTGCCCGAGCTGACCAGCGACATCCTGCTCAGCTACGCCTCCACCCCGGAGGAGGCGGCGACCTTCGACGCCCAGCCGTACACGCAGCTGATGCCGCAGGTGCAGTCCGGCCACCACGCCACCATGATCGGCACCGAGGCCATCGCCGCGGTGTCCCCGCCGACCGTCCTGTCGCTCACCTACAGCCTGGACGACTACCTGCAGGTGCTCTCCGACGCCGCCTGACACAGCGACCGACACGAACTCCTCGCCACGATGGCCATCGTGGCGAGGAGTTCGTGTCGATGGTGTCCGGGTGTCGATGTCGCTCCCGTCCCCGGCCGGGGGCCGGTCGGGTGCGGGAGTGAGGGCGCGCCGCGCCGGGCATGCTGTCGGCGTGGACACCTTCCGACGCGGTCCCCTCGTCTTCGACGTCCGTGACGGCGGCCCCGCCGACGGCGAACCGGTCGTACTGCTGCACGGCTTCCCGCAGGACTCCTCGGCCTACGACCGGCTGGCGACGGCGCTGCACGGCCAGGGCTTCCGCACGCTGGCCCCGGACCAGCGCGGCTACTCCCCCGGCGCCCGGCCGACCGGCCGCTCGGCCTACGCGCTGCGCGAGCTGGTGGACGACGTCCGGGCGCTGCTGGACTCCGCCGGCCTGCGCAGCGCGCACGTGGTCGGCCACGACTGGGGCGCCGTGGTGGCCTGGGCGCTCGCCGCGTGGCACCCGGAGCGGGTGCGCACGCTCACCGCGCTGTCGGTGCCGCACCCGGCCGCGTTCAGCCGCGCCCTGATCACCAGCCCGCAGGCGCTGATGAGCACCTACATCGCGTTCTTCCAGCTGCCGGCGTTGCCCGAGCGGGTCCTGCTGGCCGGCAACGGCACCCCGCTGACCCGCCTGCTGGAGACCATGGGGCTCCACCGGGACCACGCCGAGCGCTACGTCGCCCGGATGCGCGAGCCCGGGGCACTCACCGCCGCCCTGGACTGGTACCGGGCGCTGCCCTTCTCCGCCCGCGCGATGGCCGGCACCCGGGGACGGGGCACCGTCGGCAGGATCACGGTGCCGACGCTGCACGTGTGGAGCTCGGGCGACCCGGCCTTGTCCCGCGCCGGCGCGGAGGCCACCGGGCGGTACGTGGACGCCCCGTACCAGCTGGAGGTGCTGCTCGGGGTGCCGCACTGGATCCCCGAGGTGGCCGCCGAGCACACCGCCGGGCTGGTCGTCGCGCACGCCCGCACGCACGGCTGAGCCGCGGGCGAGGGGTGGGCACCGGCATCGGTGGGTAGCCGACCGGCATGTCTGCACTCACCACCGGACGCCTCCAGGGCATGACCGTCGCCGTCACCGGGGTCACCGGGAACGTCGGCACCGGCCTGCTGCGCGCGCTCCGCGACTCGGGGGTGGCCGAGGTCCGCGGGCTCTCCCGCCGCCCGCCGCCGCCCACCCAGCTCTTCTCCGACGTCCGCTGGACCCGCGCCGACCTGGGCGAGGAGGCCAGCAGCGCCGCACTGGCCGAGCTGCTCGAGGGCGCCGATGCCGTCGTGCACACCGCGTGGCTGCTGTCCCCCGACCGGGACCACGACCTGCTGCAGCGGTGCAACGTCGACGGCACCCGGCGGGTGATGGAGGCGGCGGTCGCCGCCGGCGTGGGCCACGTCGTCCACCTGTCCTCCCTCGGCGCGTACGCCGCCGGGCCGCCGGCACGGCGGATCACCGAGGACTGGCCGACCACCGGGGTGCCGTCCTCGCAGTACAGCCGGATGAAGGTCGCCACCGAGCAGATCGTGCGGGACGTCGTCGGCGCCGCGCCGGACACCGCGATCACCATGATCCGGCCCACCCTGGTGCTCCAGCCGGACGCCGCGAGCGAGATCGGCCGCTACTTCCTCGGCCCGTTCGCGCTGGCCGCGGTGCGCATGGTGCCCGGCTCGCTGGCCAGCAGGCTGCCGCTGCCGCTGCCCGGTGACCTGCACCTGGGCTTCGTGCACGCCGACGACGTGGGCCAGGCGCTGGTCCGGGTGCTGGACCGCCGGGCCGACGGCGCCTTCAACCTGACCGCCGACCCGATCATGGGCCCGGCGGAGATCGCCGAGGCACTGGGCACCGTGCGCGTGCCGGTGCCGGCCGCCCTGCTGCGGGCCGGGCTGCAGGCCGCCTACGCAGCCCACCTGGTGCCGATCGAGCCCGGGTGGCTCGACCTGGGCCTCGGCGTGCCCGCGCTGGACAACACCCGGGCCAAGCGACTGCTGGAGTGGACGCCGCGGCACACCGGCAACCACCTGCTGCCGGAGTTCGTCGCCGCGCTGAGCCGCGGCCAGGGCGCGCCCGGGGACATCATGCGGCCGGCCGGCAGCGTGCCCGAGCACCCCGCCCAGCCGGCCGACTCGCGCAGCTGACGGCGCCGGCGGTCAGCCCGCGGGGGCGAAGAGCTCCAGGGCGATGCCGTCGGGGTCCCGGAACTCCAGGATGTGCCCGGCACCGATGTCCTTGACACCGCTGTGCGCGATGCCCTTCTCGTCGAGCATCGCCGCAGCGGCGTGCAGTTCCGCGGTGTCGACCAGGAAGCTGACGTGGTCCAACCCGGTGCGGTCCTCGTCGAAGCCGTCGTCGGCGACCGGGCGCAGGCCGAGCAGGCTGTCGCCGAGGGCGTAGATCACCCCGCCGTAGAGGAAGCCGAGCTGCTCGCGGGTGGCGTCGTCGGCGTCCGCGGGCACCTCGAAGGCCACCGGGAGGCCGAAGACGTCGTCGTAGAAGGCGCGGGACCGGGCGATGTCGGTGACGGTGAGGCGGACATGGGCGAAGGCGCTGGTCCTGATGGGCACGACCCGATCATGCACCGCCCTGCTCGACCGCGCCGCGGACGTCGGACCCCGTCCGGGCGTGCACCGGCCGCTCGGGCGTCACCGCGGCATGCCGGCCTCGCGCAGCAGCGACCCGCCGATGATCACCTTTTGCACCTCGCTGGTGCCCTCGTAGAGCCGGTACAGCCGGGCGTCGCGGTAGAAGCGCTCGACCGGCGTGGTGCGCAGGTAGCCCAGCCCGCCGTGCACCTGCACGGCGCGGTCGGTGGCCCGGCCGACCATCTCGCTGCACCACAGCTTGGCCGCGGACGGACCGACCGAGGTGTCCTCACCGGAGTCGTAACGCCGCGCGACGTCGAGCACCATGCTGCGGCCGGCGATCAGCTCGGCGTGCATGTCGGCGAGCATCGCCTGCACCAGCTGGAAGCGGCCGATCGGCGCACCGCCCTGCTTCGCGGTGGCCGCGTAGGCGACCGACTCGTCGAGCACCCGCTGTGCCATGCCGACGCACAGCGCCGCCACGTGCAGCCGGCCGCGGGAGAGCACGGTGAGCGCCTTGGCGTACCCGCGGCCCTCCTCGCCGACCAGCGCGTCGCCGTCGACCCGGACGTCGTCGAAGAACACCTCCGCCGTCCAGGCGCCGGACTGGCCCATCTTCCTGTCGTGCGGGCCCACGCTCACCCCGGGCAGCGAGGCGTCGACGACGAAGCTGGAGATGCCGCGGCCACCGGCCGCGGCCGGGTCGCTGCGGGCGAAGACGACGAACAGGTCCGCGATCGGCGCGTTGGTGATGTACCGCTTGCCGCCGGCGATCACCCAGCCGTCGCCGTCGCGACGGGCACTGGTGCGCAGGCCGGCGGGGTCGGACCCGGCCTCGGCCTCGGTGAGGGCGAAGGAGCCGATCAGCTCACCGGCGGCCAGCCGCGGCAGGTACGTCTTCTTCTGCTCGTCGCTGCCGAACTTCGCGATCACCTGCCCGGCGATGCCGTTGTTGGTGCCGAACAGGCTGCGGAAGGCCGGCGTCGTGTAGCCGAACTCGAAGGCCAGCTGCACGTCCTCGACCATGGTGACGCCGAGCCCGCCGAACTCCTCGGGCAGCGCGTAGCCGAACAGGCCCATGTCGGCCGCCGCCCCGCGCAGCTCCTCGGGCACGCGGTCGTGCCGGTCGATCTCCTCCTCGCGCGGGAGCACGACCTCCCGCACGAGCTGCCGCACCGCGGCCCGGACCTGGTCGAAGACGTCGGCGTCCATGGCTGCATCATCGTCGCCCGGGGCCCGCCCGCGCGAGCAGGCCCGGCGACCTCCCCGCCGTCCCGGGCGGGACGGCGGGGTGCGGCCTCAGGCCAGCCCGTCCAGGCGTGCCATGTCGGCCTCGGACAGCGTCAGCTGGGCGGCGCCGAGGTTCTCCCGCAGGTGGTCGACGGACTTGGTGCCCGGGATGGGCAGCACGACCGGCGACTTCTGCAGCAGCCAGGCCAGCGCGACCTGCGACGGGGTGGCGTCCAGCTCGGCGGCGATCGCCGCGACCGGGCTGTCCGGGCGGGCCAGGTCACCGGTGGCGATCGGGAACCACGGGATGAAGGCGATGCCCTCGGCGGTGGCGTGGTCGAGCACGTCCTGGCTCTGCCGGTTGGTCAGGTTGTACAGGTTCTGCACGCTGGCGATCGGGGTGATCTGCTGCGCGGCCCGGAGCTCCTCGACGGAGACCTCGGAGACGCCGATGTGCCGGACCTTGCCCTCCTCGCGCAGCTCCGCGAAGGCGCCGAGCTGGTCGGCCAGCGGGACGCCCGGGTCGATGCGGTGCAGCTGGATGAGGTCGATCCGCTCCACCCGCAGGTGCCGCAGGGAGAGCTCCACCTGCTGCCGGAGGTAGGCGGGGTGGCCCACCGGCGTCCAGATGCCGGGGCCCTGGCGGGTCAGCCCCGCCTTGGTGCCGACGACGAGCGAGGCGGGGTAGGGGTGCAGCGCCTCGGCGATGAGCTGCTCGCTGACCAGCGGGCCGTAGGAGTCGGCGGTGTCGATGAAGTCGACGCCGAGCTCGACGGCGGCCCGCAGCACGGCGAGGGCGGCGTCGCGGTCGACCGGCTCACCCCAGACGCCGGGGCCGGGCAGCTGCATGGCGCCGTAGCCGAGGCGGTGCACGGTGAGGTCGCCACCGAGGTCGAAGGTGTCCCGGGCTGTCGTGGAGGTGGTCATGCCGGGCACAGCGAGCACGACCGGCCCGGGCTTCCCGATGCGCGCGGCATGTGACCGGGACCACCACTCGGCGGCCCCGCCCGCGCGGCGCGGCGGCGGCTGGGCCAGGCTGGTCGGGTCGGCCCGGGCGGCGGGCCGGCCACGGTGAGGAGACGGACGCGTGGGCGAACTCGTGGTGGTCAGGCACGGACAGACCGAGTGGAGCAAGAGCGGTCAGCACACCGGGGTCACCGACCTGCCGCTGCTGCCGGAGGGCGAGGAGCGGGCCCGGGTGCTCGGCACGGAGCTGGCCGGCCGCAGGTTCGCCCAGGTGCTGGTCAGCCCGCGCCGGCGGGCACAGCACACCGCCGAGCTGGCCGGCCTGCACCCGGTCGAGGTCGACGAGGACCTGGTGGAGGTCGACTACGGCGGCTACGAGGGCCGCACCACGCCGGAGATCAGCGCTGAGCTCGGCCGGGAGTGGTCGCTGTGGACGCTGGGCACGGTGCCCGGCGACACCCCCGGGGAGAGCCTGGGTGACGTGACGGCGCGGGTCGACCGGGTGCTGGACCGGGTGCAGCCCGCCCTGGCCGACGGTGACGTCGCGCTGGTCGCCCACGGCCACGTGCTGCGCATCCTCACCGCGCGCTACCTGCGGCTGGCCCCGGAGTCCGGGGCCCTGTTCGCCCTGGCCGCCGGGTCCTACGGCGTGCTGGGCCGGGAGCACGGCCGGCCCGTGCTCACCGGGTGGAACGTGGGCTGACCGGGCTCAGCCCGCGGCCGGCCGGTCGTCGGTCGTGGCGGCCGGCTGCAGGACCGGACGGCCGAACAGCCAGCCCTGGCCCAGGTCCGCGCCGAGCGCGGCCACCTCCTGGGCCGTCTCCTCGTCCTCCACGCCCTCGGCCACCACGGTGGCACCGCGGGAGTGGGCCAGCTCGACGACGGCCGCCACCACGGCCCGGGCGCCCGGTGCGGGCAGCTGCTGCACCAGCGCCTTGTCCAGCTTGACGACGTCGGGCCGCAGCGCTCCGAGCAGCCCCAGGCTCGACCAGCCGGCGCCGTCCAGGGCGACCCGCCAGCCCAGCGAGCGGTGGTGCTCCAGCAGGGCGACCAGGTGCCCGCGGTCGACGACGGCGTGCGACTCGACCACCTCGATCACCAGCTGCCCCGGGGCGACCCCGAGTTCGGCGGCCAGCGCCTCGGTGCCGGCCAGGCACACCTGCGGGCGGTGCACCGACGCCGGGTGCAGGTTGACGTACAGGTCGGCCGAGCCCAGCCAGGGCGCCGCGCCGCCGAGCGCCGCGTGCCGGGCCACCCGGTCCAGCTCGGGCAGCCAGCCGGCGGCCTCGGCCAGGAAGAACAGGTCACCGCCGCCCACGTGCCGGCCGTCGACCTGACCCCGCAGCAGGGCCTCGTGCCCGGTGACCCGCCGGTCGGCGAGGGAGACGATCGGCTGGTAGACCGGCCACAGGTCGGCCTCGACGAGCAACCCGATCTCGGCACTGACGCCCCGGCGGGCGAGCTCCACGGCGAGGGTCGGGGCCACGAGCAGCTGCGCGGCCAGCCGGACGCCGTCGGCGGCGGGGTCGGTGGCGATCCGCAGCTGCTCGGTCTCGGCGACGGTGAGCTCGCGGGCCAGCCGGTCCAGCAGGCCGAGCAGGCCGGCGCCGTCGCCGGGGTCCACGACGTCGAGCAGTCCGGGCGCGCGGGCGACGTCGAGCCCGAGCCCGCCGGCGTTGTCCACCACCGCCGGCAGCAGGTGCCCGACCGTCGTGGCGAACAGCGCGCGGCGCGGCCGCACCGGCAGCGGCCAGTCCGGCCGGGGCACGGCGAACGGCTCGGGCCCGGCCGCGACCGGGCCGAGCGCCAGCGAGCGAGCCCGCACCGACCCGGCGGCGGGCGGCGCCAGGACGGCGGGCCTGGCGCCGCGCCGCTGCCGCGGACGGGCGGGCCCGTCCGCGCGGCCGATGAGCTGGGTCACCCGGCCAGGATGACCGAGTTCGGCAGCCGACGCGCCCAGGCGCGCCCGCACGGGGGCCGTCGAGTCCTCCGCCGCGGTCACATCCGCAGGTCAGGAGGTGGTGTTCAACTCCCCGGAGCAGGCGTGGGGCGCTATTGAACCAGGGGTTCCCGGTCTAAAGTGCGACTCATGGTCTCCCCCACCGCCGCCGAGAACGTGCGGCCCAATCGCGGCGGCAGGCCGCGCGACCCGTCCCGCGACGGAGTGATCCGCGCGGCCATCCTGCGGCTGCTGGCCGACAGCGGTTACGCGGCCCTCACCATGGACGCCGTGGCGTCCGAGGCGGGCGTGGGCAAGGCGACGATCTACCGCCGCTGGCGCACCAAGAGCGACCTGGTCGTCGACACGATCTCCGAGGTCAACCGCACCGAGGCGCTCGTGCCCGACACCGGCAGCCTGGAGGGGGACCTCCGCATGCTGCTGCACGCGCTGGTGACCACCATGAACTCCCCGCTGGGTTCGGCGACCGTCAGCCTGCTGTCCACGCTGCCCCACCAGCCCGCTCTCGCCGCGGCCTTCCGCAACGGCCCGCTCGGGCAGTGGACCCACAGCTTCAACGAGGTCTGGGCCCAGGCCGAGCGCCGCGGTGAGGTCGCCGCCGGCCAGGCGACCGGCCCGGTGCCCGACGTAGCCTCGGCGATGCTCGTGCAGCGCTGGCTGCTCACCGGCGACACGGTCGACGACGACTACGCCGACCTCGTGCTCGAGCAGGTCGTCATGCCGCTGGTGCGCTCGGCGACGGCTGCCCAGCCTGCCTGACGGCGGGCCGGGGGTGTGTCACCATCCCCGGCTGCCGGGCCCGCCCTTGAACGGCCCGACCACCTCGGCGGTGATCCAGCCGCCGTAGAAGTCGCCCTGCTGCGACAGCACCACCTCGCCGTCGACCAGGGCGCGCTCCACCTTGCTCGGGTAGAACGCCACGGCGCCGGCCAGGTGCTCGTACCCGGGGGTGGGCCGCTCATAGGACCAGCCCACCGCGGGCGTCCGGACGCCGTCCACGACGGCGTCCCAGTAGGTCGCCGTGCCCTTGAACTCGCACCACGAGGCGCCCTGCCCGCGCTCCAGCACGCCCTCGACGACGTCCCCGCGGGGCACGTAGAACACCGGTGGGTGGCTGGTCTCGCACACCCGGATCGCTCGCTGGGTGCGGGCCACGACACGGCCGCCGATCTCGACGACGACCCGGCGCGGGCTGACCTCGGCCGACGGCGGGCGCGGGTAGTCCCACACCGACTCCTGTCCGGGTCCGACCGGGTCGGGGGTGGGATGGTGGCTGGAGAACATGGCCCCAGTGTGCGCCCGCACGTGCGGGCGCCGGCTCAGCGGCGGCGGTGCCGGATCCGCTGCACGACGACGAAGGTGACCAGCACGCCGATCGCGCCGATGGTGGCCTTGCCGGCCGGGGACTCCAGCCAGCGCTGCGCGGCGACCTGCCCCTGCGCCTTCAGCCTGTTCGGGCTGCCCCGGTACGCGATCTCGTCGAGGGTCGCGGCGAGCGACTCCCGAGCAGCGTCGATCTCCAGCTGGATCTGTCGGGGGTCGCGGGGCACGCGCCAGATCGTGCCATGCCGCGGGCGGCCGCGCGCTGCCACACCGTCCTAGACTCCCCCCGACGCGGGAGTGGTGTAACGGCAGCCACGCCAGACTTAGGATCTGGTGCCTTCGGGCGTGGGGGTTCGAGTCCCCCCTCCCGCACGGTCGGTCACGCCCGTCAGCCCCCGAGTCGGACCGTCAGTTCGTCGAAGAGGCGCAGCACCACCCGGGGTCGGTGGACGGTCCTGGTCACGCCGAGGATCTCGCGGGGCGGACAGCTGAGGTCGTCCGGGAGCGCCACGGGGCGGATCAGGCCGCGATCGATGGACGGCGCCGCGACATGGGTCGGCAGGAGTCCGACGGCGCAGCCGGTCTGGATCAGCGCGAGGGAGCTCTGGAACTCCTCCACCTCGTAGCGGATGGTCGGCTTGAAGCGCAGGGAACGCGCCCATCGTTCGAGCAGGCGTCGATCTCCGTTCCCCGCGTGCCCCGCGACCCACCTGGCGTCGACACACGCCGCGAAGTCCCAGTCCCGGTCGCTCGAGGCGACCAGCGTCAGCGCGTCGTGCCCGAGCTGGCTGACCTGGAAGCCGTCCCGCGCGTACGGCTCGTCGTCCGGCAGGTAGCGATAGGCGACGAGCGCATCGATCTCACCCGACTTCACCATGCGCAACCCCGCCGGGGTCTCCACCTCGACGATGTGCAGCCGCACGCCGTCGGCGACGCCCGACAGAGCTGGTGCGACCAGATGGGCGAGCGCAGAGGGGAAGCTACCGAGCCGCAGTTCCTCGACGTGGCCGTCTGCCAGCTCGCCCACGGCGTCCTGGAAGGAGGTCGTAGAGACCAACAGCTCCGCCGCGGCTGCCTGCACCGCCCGACCGGCTGCGGTGAGCACGAGCCGGCTGCCCGGGCTGCGGTCGATGAGCCGCACTCTGAGCTCACGTTCCAGGTCGGCCACGTGGCTCGACACGGCGGACGGGACGTACCCCAGCGCTGTGGCTGCGTCGGTCATGGAGCCCTGCGAGGCGACCTCGAGGAAGGTTCGGAGAATCTTGAGGTTCGGGAGGCTCATCACGTTCTCTGAACTATTCGTTCGCGATCTTTCGCTGTACCTGCAGCATCCTGCCAGCTGACACTTCTGGGACGCCGGAGACGCTCTGCCTGGCCGGCCTCGCCCTGGGCCGCGGGTACGTCCGTGCCGACGCCGTCGTCCTGTCCACCGGGGGTCGGCACGCGGTGGGTACCGAGTCGACCTGACGACCGCTCGTCCCGACCGCCAGCTCTGCCCCCACCCTCGCCCGATCGGGAGCCCACCATGTACATCGCACCTCGGTTGCAGGACATGCAGCGATCCGGCATCCGCGAGATCGGCGAGCTGGCCGGTCGCCTCGACGACGTCGTCCGTCTCGAGATCGGTGAGCCCGACCTGGACACGCCTCCGCACATCATCGAGGCCGCCCATGACGCGGCGTCCCGCGGTATGACGCACTACGCGCCCAACACCGGACTCCCCGAGCTGCGGGAAGCCCTGGCCGACAAGGTCACCTCGGTCAACGGCGTGGCCGCCGGCCCGGACGACGTGATCGTCACCAACGGCGCGGTGCAAGGTCTCTTCAGCGTGCTCACCTCGATCGTCAGCCGGGGTGACGACGTGCTGCTCCCGAATCCCGGATGGCCCAACTACCGGATGATGGCCGACATCCTCGGCATCGAGGCACGCGGTTACCGGATCGACGTGCTCACCGGGCAGCCGGACCTCGATCACCTCGCCTCGCTGGTGACGCCGCGGACCCGGGCCCTCGTGCTGAACAGCCCGTCGAATCCCCTGGGCACCGTGATCGAGGCCGCCGGCCTCGCCGCCCTGCACGCGTTCGCCGAGCACCACGACCTGTGGATCGTCTCCGACGAGGTGTACGACCAGCTGGTCTTCACCGGCGAGCACACGGCCGCCGGCTCCCTGGAGGCTCGTCCGGAACGGGTGATCAGCGTCTACAGCTTCTCGAAGACGTACGCGATGACGGGTTGGCGCGTGGGCTACGTGGTCAGCCCGCCCGCGCTGCACCCCACGCTCGCCAAGCTGCAGGAGCCGATCATCTCCTGCGTCAACACACCGGCACAGTTCGCCGCGCTGGCCGCACTGACCGGCCCCCAGGAGTGCGTCCGCGTCGGCGTGGAGACCTACCGCGAACGCGCACGATCCGTGGGCGGCATGCTCGGCGATGCCGGGATCGGCTACACCGAGCCCGCCGGCGGCTTCTACCTGTGGCTCGACGTGGGAGAGCGCAACGGCCAGGAGGTCGCCCGCGCACTCGTGGCACACCACGGGGTCGCTGTCGCGCCGGGGCCCACGTTCGGCAGTGCGGGCAGGCACGCGATCAGGGTCGCTCTGGCGAACTCGGACCTCGAGCTCACGCGCGGCGTCCAGCGCCTCGTCGGCAGCGGCCTGCTCCCCGGGCGCGAGCAGGGCAACCGCGGGGTGCTGGCCCGGTGACGAGCCGGACGCCGCACGGCCATCCGCACGCGGGATGCGGCCCCATGACCCGATCGTCACCTGGGAGTGAGTCCATGATCCCATCCCTCACCGGCGCCGTGCTGTGTCTCGGCGAGACGATGGGCGTCGTGGCGCCCATGGCGCCCGAGCCCCTCCGGCTGGCGGAGACCTTCCGCATGGACGCCGGAGGTGCGGAGTCGAACGTGGCCATGGGGCTCGCTCGGCTCGGCCATCGCGTGGTGTGGCGGAGCCGGCTCGGCAACGACCCTCTGGGTCAGCGGGTGCTGGACCGCCTGGTGGCAGCAGGCGTCGAGCCGTGGGCCGAGATCGACCCGGACCGACCCACCGGGCTCTACCTGAAGGACCCGGGCGCCGGGGTGCACTACTACCGAGCCGGGTCAGCTGCCGCGAGTTCGTCCCCGGCCCTGCTCGATGCGGTGCGATGGAACGACGTCAGCATCGTCCACGTCAGCGGCATCCTGCCCGCCCTGTCAGCCGGCTGCGCCGACCTGGTCGACGCGGTGCTCGATCGTGCCGCCGCCGCATCGGTGACCGTCAGCTTCGACGTGAACTTCCGCCCGGCGCTCTGGAGCTCGCAACGGGCATCGATGTTCCTCCGCGAACTCGCGCGCCAGGCGGACATCGTCTTCGTGGGCCTGGACGAGGCGCAGGCCCTCTGGGGCAGCGCCGACGCCGAGGACGTCCGGCGCCTCCTGCCCGATCCTGACCTCCTGGTGGTGAAGGACGCTGCGGTGGGCGCCACGGCCTTCCACGGGGCGGCCGTGGTCTTCGAGCCGGCGCTCGTGGTCGACGTCCTCGAGCAGGTGGGCGCCGGCGACGCGTTCGCGGCCGGCTTTCTCGCCGCCACGTTGGAGAAGCGGTCTCTCGGCGACCGCCTGCGCCTGGCCCACACATGCGCAGCCCGCGTGCTCGGCACGACGGGGGACGTCTGGTGACGACCGGACGCCCGACCTCCGGGCGCCTGGACCGGCTTCTCGCGACGGGCGTCGTCGCCGTCCTGCGCGCCCCGTCCGCGGAGTGCGCGACCGCCACGATCGAGGCGTTGGTGCGCGGCGGGATCTCCGGGGTCGAGGTCACGTACTCGACGCCGGACGCAGCCGCGGTCATCAGTCGGGTCGTCCAGGAGCACGGTGATGCAGTCGTCGTCGGGGCCGGCACCGTCCTCCGACCGGCGCAGGCTCGCGAGGCGGCCGACGCAGGTGCGGAGTTCCTCGTCAGCCCCGGCATCGATCCGGTGATCTGCGCCGCGATGGCAGGCACCGGGGCCTTGGTGGTCTCCGGCGCTCTCACCCCCACCGAGGTGATGCTCGCCCGCGCTCACGACGCGGACGTCGTCAAGGTGTTCCCGGCCTCGGTGGTCGGCCCCGGCTACCTGTCCGCTCTGCTCGGCCCCTTCCCCGGCACGTCGTTCATGCCGACGGGAGGTGTCACACCGGACACCCTGAGCGCGTGGTTCGGCCACGGGGCGGCCCTCGTGGGGGCGGGTTCGGATCTGATGCCCGGGGCGGCGATGGCGTCGGGGGACATGGCCGAGATCGAGCGGCGGGCATCTCTCTTCCGTACTGCGCTGGACCACGTCAGCCGGGCCGGGCACCACCGTTCCAGGAGGGAACAGCAGGGGCGCTGACGGCGTGGGCGAACGTCCCGGGACAGCTCCCGGTGGTGGTCGGTCGGCGACGGCGAGCGGCTGGTCCTGACTGTCCGCGCAGACCGTCCGTGACCGCCCGGTCACCCGGGTTTGGGCGGGCGCCGGAGGACGTAAGGTCCGCCCGTGGTCGCCGACGCAGTGCCCGACGGCCGGCTGGTCGCCGGGCGGTACACGCTGACGGCCGAGTTGGGCCGGGGCGGCATGGGCGTGGTCTGGCGGGCCACCGACCACGTGCTGGAGCGCGAGGTGGCGCTCAAGGAGATCACCTTCCCGCTGCACACCACGGCCGAGGAGCGCGAGGTGCTGCGCGAGCGCACCCGCCGCGAGGCCCGGGCCGCGGCACGGCTGGACCACCCGAACGTCACCACCGTCTACGACGTCGTGGAGGACGGCGGCGAGCCGTGGCTGGTGATGGAGCACGTGCCCTCCCGCAGCCTGCAGGAGATCGTGGACGCCGACGGCCCGCTGCCCCCGGCCACCGTGGCCCGGATCGGCCTGGACGTGCTGTCCGCGCTGGAGGCCGCGCACCGGGCCGGGATCGTGCACCGCGACGTGAAGCCGGCCAACGTGCTGGTCGGCGCGGACGGGCACGCGTGGCTCACCGACTTCGGGATCGCCTCCACCACCGGGTCAGCCACGCTCACGATGGACGGCATCGTGCTCGGCTCGCCCAGCTACATGGCCCCGGAGCGGGCGCACGGCGAGGACCCGCTCCCCCCGGTCGACCTGTGGTCGCTGGGCGCCACGCTCTACACCGCGGTCGAGGGCCGGCTGCCGTTCTCCCGGGGCGAGCCGATGGCCACGCTGCTGGCCGTGGTCAGCGAGGACCCGGAGCCGCCGGTGGCCGCCGGGCCGCTGGCCCCCGCACTGCACGCGCTGCTCACCAAGGAGCCGGCCCGCCGGGCGGGTGTGGACCAGGCCCGGTTGCTGCTGCAGGACGTCGTGGCCGGCCGCACGCCGGCCGGCCCGCACGCCGCCGGTGGCCTGCCGGGGACGCCGACGCTGCACGTCGCCGCCGGTGCCGGCAACCGGGTGGAGCGCTTCGACCGGCAGCAGCTGCGGGCGCTGGCCTCGGCGTCCCGCTCGGCGCTCGGCGCGGTCGCCCGGGACGCCCGGACCCAGGCCCGGGACGTGCGGCACCGGGCACTGGACGGCGCCATCGACCAGGCGCGGACGCTGGCCGAGCGGCGCGCGACCCCCACCAGGACCGCGGGGCCCGCGACCGGCCCGCGCGCCCCGCGGCGCTTCCGGTTCAAGCGCCGCTGGGTGGTGGTGCCGGCCGCCGTGGGCCTGCTGCTGCTGACCCTGCTGGTCGCCGGGCTGGTGCTGGGCGCGGTGCTGCTGTCCCGGTCGTTCTGAGCCGGCCGGTCAGCGGCCGGTGAGCACCTCGGCCAGCACCGGCACCAGTGCGGCGAACGCCTGCCCGCGGTGGCTCATCGCGTCCTTGTCCGTGGGCGCCAGCTCGGCGGCGGTGACGTCCAGCCCGGCCGGTGCGAACACCGGGTCGTAGCCGAAGCCGTTGCTGCCGCGCGGCTCGCGGACGACGACGCCGCGCCAGCGGCGCTCCAGCACGTGCTCCCGGCCGTCCGGGGTGACCAGCGCCGCCGCGCACACGAACGCCCCGCCACGGCGCTCGTCGGGCACGTCGGTGATCTGGGCGAGCAGCAGGGCGGTGTTGGCCGGGTCGTCGCCGTGCCGGCCGGCCCAGCGCGCGGAGAGGATCCCCGGCATCCCGTTGAGCGCGTCGACGGTCAGCCCGGAGTCGTCGGCCACCGCCGGCAGGCCGGTCCAGCGCACCGCCTCACGGGCCTTGAGCAGCGCGTTCTCCTCGAAGGTGGCGCCCGTCTCCGGCACCTCGGGGTACTCCGGCACGTCCCGCAGGCCGATCACCTCGACGCCGGGGACGGCGGTGGCCAGCATCCGCTGCAGCTCGACGAGCTTGCCGGCGTTGCGGGTGGCCAGCAGCAGCCGGGTGCTCATCGGGTGGGCACCGGCGCTGCGAGCGCCTCGGTCTGGGCCCGGGTGAGGTCGGCGCACCCGGCGACGGCCAGGTCGAGCAGCTGGTCCAGGGTGGCCCGGTCGAACACGGCGCCCTCGGCCGTGCCCTGCACCTCGACAAACCCGCCGCTGCCGGTGCAGACCACGTTCATGTCGGTGCCGGCCTTCACGTCCTCCTCGTAGGCGAGGTCCAGGCGCGGCTCGCCGTCGACCACCCCGACGCTGACCGCGGCCACCGACTCGACCAGCGGCGCGGGCCTGCTGAGCTTCCCCCGCCCACCCAGCCACGTCACCGCGTCGGCGAGCGCCACGTAGGCGCCGGTGATCGCCGCGGTGCGGGTGCCGCCGTCGGCCTGCAGCACGTCGCAGTCCAGCGCGACGCTGTTCTCCCCCAGGGCGGCGAGGTCGATCGACGCCCGCAGGGAACGGCCGATCAGCCGGCTGATCTCGTGCGTGCGGCCACCGATCTTGCCCCGCACCGACTCCCGGTCGTTCCGGGTGTGGGTGGCCCGGGGCAGCATCGAGTACTCGGCGGTGACCCAGCCCAGACCGGAGCCGCGCCGCCAGCGCGGCACGCCCTCGGTGACGCTGGCCGCGCAGAGCACCCGGGTGCGGCCGAACTCGACGAGCACCGAGCCCTCGGCGTGGTCGAGCCAGTTGCGGGTGATGGTCACCGGGCGGAGCTGGTCGGCCGAACGGCCGTCGGGGCGGGTCACGTGCGCCGAGGGTAGTGGTCGCCCTGCGGGCCGCCCGCCGCCCTGTCAGGCTCGCGCCATGCGATCGGAACTGCGCCGCGTGCGCACCGGGGCCGACCCGGTGGTGGTCGACCTGACCGACGAGTGCGCCGAGTTCGTCGCCGACCAGGGCGACGGCCTGTTCCAGCTCTTCGTGCCGCACGCGACGGCCGGCATCGCGATCATCGAGACCGGCGCCGGCAGCGACGACGACCTGCTGCGCCAGCTCGACGAGCTGCTGCCCCGCGACGACCGCTGGCGGCACCGGCACGGCGCGGCGGGCCACGGCCGGGACCACGTACTGCCCGCCTTCGTGCCCCCGCACGCCACCGTGCCGGTGCTCGAGGGCCGGATGGCGCTGGGCACGTGGCAGCGGATCTGCTTGGTGGACACCAACGTGGACAACCCCGAGCGGCACGTGCGGCTGACGTTCCTGCCCGGCTGAGGCACCCGCCGGGGTCACCCGGACGACGCCCTGAACAGGAACGTCACCGGCGACCGGCAGAATGACGGCATGACCGAGACCACGGACACCGCGCCCACCCGGCTGAGCCCCGGCGACCCGGCGCCCGAGTTCACCCTGCCCGACGCCGACGGCAACCCGGTCGCCCTGGCCGACCGGCGCGGGCGGCGCGTGATCGTGTACTGCTACCCCGCCGCGCTGACCCCCGGCTGCACCACGCAGGCCGTCGACTTCACCGCCGCCGCGGGCGACCTCGCCGAGGCCGGGCTGGACATCATCGGCATCTCCCCCGACCCGCCGGCCAAGCTGATGACCTTCCGGGAGAAGGAGGGCCTGGACATCACCCTCGTCTCCGACGAGGACAAGTCCGTGCTCGCCGCCTACGGCGCCTTCGGGCCGAAGAAGCTGTACGGCAAGGAGGTCGTCGGGGTCATCCGCTCGACGTTCGTGATCGACGCCGACGGCCGGGTGGAGAAGGCCGCCTACAACGTCAAGGCCACCGGGCACGTCGCGAAGCTGCGCCGGGACCTCGGCCTGGACTGAGCGGCCACCCCCTCGCCCCCCACCCCTCGCAGGCCGGCCCCTGCGAGGGGGCCGGGCGGTCGCCGCGAGGGAGCCGGCGGGCGGCCCGACAGCCTCACGTGGTCCAGGTACCCGGCCGGGGCTGGCAGTCCGGGCCGCACGGCCAGCCGGGGTCCCACGGGAACGAGCCGTCGGTGTGCGCCCAGGTGAGCTGCAGCGCCGGGACCGAGTACTCGTCGGGCCGGCAGTAGAACTCGTTGGCCCGGACGACGACGTCGCCGGGGTTGGGCAGGTGTTCCACCACCAGCCCGCCCGGCCGGCCCGGCAGGTCGATCTGCTCGCCCGGCAGCAGGTCCCGACCGGCGACCACCAGCCGGGCCGTGGTGTCGAGCAGGTCGTGGCCCTCGTCCGGCCCCACCCCGACGACGACCAGCTCGGGGTGCCCCAGGCCGAACAGGCCCACGGTGTAGCCGAACGCGGGTCCCCCGGCGGACGACATGGGGTGCTCCGGGTCGTCGTCCCACCCCACGTCCCCGTCGTCGCCGGGTACCAGGTCCCAGTCGTCGGGTCCCGCGTCCCACGGATCGCAGCGGTCGACGTGCACGACGGTGAAGCGGTGCCGGCGGACCAGCTGGGCGGTGTGCGCACCAGCCTGGTCGAGGAAGGCGGTGATCTGCGGGTGGGGGTCCATGCCCCGAGCCTGGTCCGCGGCCCGCTGCGCCGGTGCTGGACGGGAGCACCTGTGGACGGGCGCACCACCTGGGGACGCCGGGGCCGGTCCTGTCGGTGGGTCGTGCTTCACCCGGTGGCGGGTGCCGGCCCGTCCCCGCGCTCCCGGGCCGCCCGGGCGCGGCGCTTGCCCTCGTGCATGGCCGCCACCCGGGCGACCGGGATGGTGTGGCCCTGCGCGACCAGGTCCGCGGGGAGCTGCTGCGGCGCCGGCAGCAGCGCCGCCCAGTCGGCCAGCTCGCCGGGCGCGGCCACCGAGACGTCGCCGGGCCGCGCCCCGGGCAGGGCGTCCCACGGCACGGGCGCCGACACCGGCAGGCCGGGCCGCACCCGCGGGCTGTAGGCCGCCACGACCGTGCCGCGGCCCGACCGGGTGGAGTCCACGAAGACCCGGCCGTCCCGGTCGGCCAGCAGGTAGGCGGTGGTCGCCGCCGCCGGGTCCAGCTCGGCGGTGCGCGCGGCCAGCGCCCGGGTGGCCGCGGCGACGTCCTCGGGCCCGGACCCGTGCACCGGGACGACGACGTGCAGCCCGCTGGCGCCGCTGGTCTTCACCGCCCCGGCCAGCCCGGCGTCGGCCAGGGCGCGGCGCACCAGCTGGGCCACCGCGACCACCTGGGAGAAGTCGGCGCCCTCGGGCGGGTCCAGGTCCAGCACCAGGCCGGTGGGCCGGTCACCGCCGGCCGGGGTGAAGGGCACGTGGAACTCCACCGCCCGCTGGTTGGCCAGCCACAGCAGGGTGCGCCGGTCGTCGCAGAGCACCTGGTGGGTCTCCCGGTGCACCGCGTCGGACCAGACCGCCACCGTGCGCACCCAGGCCGGCGCCCCCTTGGGCACGTTGCGCTGCACGAACGGCGCCTGCCCGGGCCGCACCCGGACCACCGTGAGCGGCCGGCCGGCCAGCAGCGGCACCAGCCGGTCGGCGACGGCGTCCAGGTGGTCGACCAGCTGGCCCTTCGTCACGCCGAGCCCGTCGCCCAGCGGCTGGTCCAGGCTGCTCAGCCGGACGCCGTCCCGCTCCTCGTCGACCACCCGCCCACCGTGCCCGCCGCGCCGTCGACCGGCAAGCCCGCTACACGTCGTAGACGGCGCCGGCGCGCACCAGCTCGGTGGCCGGGAACGCGCGGGTCGCGGCGGCCAGCTGGGCCGGGGCGTCGACCCAGGGCGGCACGTGGGTGAGCAGCAGGCGGCCGACGGCAGCAGCGGCGGCGTGCTCGCCGGCCTCGGTCCCGGTGAGGTGCAGTGCCGCGGGCAGGCCGGGCACGCCGTCGGGGTGGGCGGCCTCGGCGAGCAGGACGTCCGCGCCGCGGGCCAGCTCGACCACCTCCGGGCAGGACCCGGTGTCGCCGGTGTAGACCAGCGAACGGCCACCGGCCTCCAGCCGCACGGCGTGACACTCCACCGGGTGCTCGGTGCGCACCGTGGTGGCGGTGAATGGCCCGATCTCGAACGTGCCCGGCCCGACCGCGGTGGTGCTGAAGACGTCGTCGATCGGCCCGTCGCCGTCGCTGTAGGCCAGCGCGAGCCGGCGGTCGGCGCCGACCGGGGCGTACAGCGGCACCGGCCGGCCCGACGAGCGGCCGCTGTAGCGGTGCCACACGATGAACGGGGCGACGTCCAGGCAGTGGTCGGCGTGCAGGTGGCTCAGGAAGACGGCGTCCACGGTGTCCGGGTCGACGATCCCCTGCAGGGCACCGAAGGCCCCGTTGCCCAGGTCGAGCAGCAGCCGGAACCCGGCCACCTCCACCAGGTAGCAGGACGCCGCCGACTCCGGGCCCGGCGCGCTGCCCGAGCAGCCGACCACGGTGAGCCTCACGCGCGCGCCACCGCGGCGACCGCGCCGATCTCCGGGCCGAGGAACCGGCGACCGAGCCGCGCGAACGGCTCCGGGTCACCGGTGGCCAGGAACCGGTGCTGCGGCGCGGGGGCGTCGGGGTCGCGCAGCAGGTCGGCGCGGGTGAGCACCCGGTACACGTCCTTCGCCGTCTCCTCCGCGCTGCTGACCAGGGTCACCTCGTCGCCCAGCACGAGGGAGAGCACCCCGGTGAGCAGCGGGTAGTGCGTGCAGCCCAGCACCACGGTGTCGACGTCGGCGCCGAGCAGCGGGTCCAGGTAGGACTGGGCGAGCCCCAGCAGCTGACGCCCGCTGGTGACCCCGCGCTCGACGAAGTCCACGAAGCTGGGGCACGCCGCGCTGGTGACGGTGATCTGCGGCGCGGCCGCGAACGCGTCCTCGTAGGCGCCGCTGGTGACCGTGGCCTGCGTGCCGATCACGCCGACCCGGCCGGTCCGGGTGGCCGCGGTGGCCCGGCGGACGGCGGGCAGCAGCACCTCGACGACGGGGACGTCGTAGCGCTCCCGGGCGTCCCGCAGGCAGGCCGCGCTGGCGGTGTTGCAGGCGACGACGAGCATCTTGACCCCCGCCGCCACCAGGTCGTCCATGATCGCCAGCGAGTGCCGGCGCACCTCGGCGATCGGCAGCGGACCGTAGGGCCCGTGCGCCGTGTCGCCGGTGTAGCGGACCGCCTCGTGCGGCAGCTGGTCGAGCACCGCCCGGACCACGGTCAGCCCGCCCACCCCGGAGTCGAAGATGCCGATCGGGGCGTCCGCGGGGGCTGTGCTCATCTCACCGCCCAGGCTAGCCGCCGGTGCCGACCGGAACGGGTCAGGGGGCGCGCAGCACCGCGTCGGACGGCAGGAGCAGGCCGCCGTCGACCCACCGGGCACCGCCGAGGTCGCGGACGACCACGGGTGCCGCCGTGCCCAGGGCGCGTTCGCTGACCCCGAGCACCGCCGCACCGGAGGCCAGCCCGGCGGCGACGCCCGCGGCGCTGTCCTCGACCACGAGGCACTGCTCGACCGGGAGGCCCAGCCGGCGGGCGCCGAGCTGGTAGCCCTGCGGGTCGGGCTTGCCGCGCTCGACGTCCTCGGCGGTGACCAGGACCGCCGGCAGCGGCAGGCCGGCGGCGCGCAGCCGGGCCGAGGCCAGCGCCAGGCTGCCGGAGGTGACCACGGCCCACCGCTCGGCCGGCAGCGTGGGCAGCAGCTCGGCGGCCCCGGGCAACGCGGTGACCACGGCCGAGTCCTCCAGCTCGTAGGCGTCGATCAGCCGGGTGGCCTCGGCCTGCCGGGCGCGCGGCACCAGCGTCGCGACGGTGTCGGCGGACCGGCGGCCGTGCACGGTGGCGATGACCCGGCCGGGGTCGAGGTCGTGCTCGTGCGCCCACCGCGCCCACGACACCGCGACCGCCGCGTCGGAGTCGACCAGCACCCCGTCGTTGTCGAACAGCACCCCGCCCGCCGCCAGGTGCAGGCCATCCTGCAGGGGCCCGCCACGAGCCTGCGAGTGGTGGGGGGCAGGGTGGTCCTTCATGCCCAGAGCTGGCCGTCCAGCGCGGCCGCGCCCTCCTCCAGGCTGCCCGCGTAGGCGCCGGTGGACAGGTACTTCCAGCCGCCGTCGCAGACGATGAAGACGATGTCGGCCTTGCGGCCGGCCGCGACCTCCTTGTCGGCCACGCCCAGCGCCGCGTGCAGGATCGCCCCGGTGGAGATGCCGGCGAAGATGCCCTCGCGCTCGACCAGCTGGCGGGTGCGGTGCAGGGCGTCGTCCGGGCCGACGGAGAAGCGGCTGTCCAGCAGCTCGGGGTCGTACAGCTCGGGGATGAAGCCCTCGTCGATGTTGCGCAGGCCGTAGACCAGCTCGCCGTAGCGGGGCTCGGCGGCGATGACCTGCACGCCGGGCTTGTGCTCGCGCAGGTACCGGGAGACGCCCATCAGGGTGCCGGTGGTGCCCAGACCGGCCACGAAGTGGGTGATCGTGGGCAGGTCGGTGAGGATCTCCGGGCCGGTGCCGTCGTAGTGCGCCTGGGCGTTGGCCGGGTTGCCGTACTGGTAGAGCATCACCCAGTCCGGGTGCTCCGCGGCCAGGCCCTTGGCCACCGCGACGGCCTCGTTGGAGCCCCCGGCGGCCGGCGAGCTGATGATCTGCGCGCCGTACAGCTCCAGCAGCTGGCGCCGCTCGACCGAGGTGTTCTCCGGCATGACGCAGATCAGCTTGTAGCCACGCTGCCGGGCCACCATGGCCAGCGAGATGCCGGTGTTGCCGCTGGTCGGCTCCAGCACGGTGGCCCCCGGGCGCAGCCGGCCGTCCTTCTCCGCGGCCTCGATCATCGCGATGGCGGCGCGGTCCTTGATCGAGCCCGTCGGGTTGTGGTCCTCCAGCTTGGCCCACAGCCGGACGTCGGACGTCGGCGACAGCGACGGCAGCCCCACCAGCGGGGTGCCGCCGAGGGACTCGACGAGGGAGTTGAAGCGGGCCATGACGGGACTCCAGAGGCAGACAGGAACGCCCGGGGAGGGCGCCGGGGGCGGTGCGGCGCGGTCAGCCGCCGGCGACGGCGGGCAGGATGGTGACCGAGTCGCCGTCCTTGACGGCGGTGTCCAGCGAGCCGGTGAAGCGGACGTCCTCGTCGTTGACGTAGACGTTGACGAAGCGGTGCAGCTTGCCCTCGTCGGTGACCAGGCGGCCCTTGATGCCGGGGTGCTGGGTGTCGATGTCGTCGACCAGCGCGCCGAGCGTGGCGCCACTCCCCTCGACCGTCTTGTTGCCCCCGGTGTGGGTGCGCAGGATGGTCGGGATGCGGACCTCGATGGCCATGTGTGCGGGTTCTCCTCAGGTGGACGGGGGGCTGCGTGAGGGCAGCGCGCGACAACTGGACGGCGTAACGCTCGACGACGGCGGCCGATTCCACCGCCGTCCCGGCCCTCCTGCGGGGCCCCGCGACGTGCGGGGCGCGCCGTGGGGGCAGGAGGGTCCTGGCGTCAGTCGTAGACGACGGTGGCCGGCGAGTGGCCGAAGAGGTAGGACTCCACCACGTCGACGTCCTCCTCGGTGACCACGCCGTCGACGATGCGGAAGCTGCGGAACTCGACCTCGTCGCCGACCAGGCCGGTCTGCGTGCCGTGCTCGCGGGTGGAGACCAGCACGTAGTGCGCGTGCGGCTCGGAGGCGTAGCTGATGTCGGTGCGCGACGGGTACGCCTCGGTGGCGGTGTGCGAGTGGTAGACCACCACCGGCACCTCGTCCCGGTCGTCCATGTCCCGGTAGAGCCGCAGCAGGTCCCCGGAGTCGAACTCGTAGAACGTCGGGGACCGCGCGGCGTTCAACATCGGGATGAACCGTTCGGGGCGGTCGCTGTCCTCGGGACCGGCGACGACGCCACAGGCCTCGTCCGGGTGGTCCTCCCGGGCGTGGGCCACGATGGCGTCGTAGGTCGCGCGGTCGATGCGCAGCACGGCGCCATCGTAAGCCGACGACCCGGCTGCTGGACCCCCCGGCCCGGCCGTGACCCCTGCACGGGTGAACAGCTGACGTCCGCCGGACGACGGGGCGATACCGTGCCGTCTCGTGGTGGTCATCCAGGTGCTCATGGCGCTCGGCGTCCTGGCGCTGCCGGTGCCGGCGCTGGTGCTCGGCTCGGCGAACCTGATGCGCCGCAGCGGCCGCTACAGCCCCGACCAGCGGGCCGACCGGCTGGGCCTGGTCGTGCTGGTGCTGGCGCGGGTGCTCGGGCTGGTGGCCATGCTGGCGCTGTCCGCCGTCGTGCTGGTGTCCACCGTGGGCGCGCTGGTCAAGGGCCTCGAGCTGCCGAGCCTGGTGTACGTGTTCTTCGTCGCCAGCCTGCTGCTCGCGGTGCTGGTGCTGCTCACCTACGGCCGCGGCCTGCCGCGGTCACGGCGTCGACCAGCGACCCCTGCACGGCGGTGAGCCAGTAGTAGACCGCCAGCTGCTGCTCCTCGTCGCTGGTGACCTCCGCCGGCGGCTCGGTGTCCTCGGTGATGTCCAGCCGGGTGCCCAGCGCCAGCCGCAGGTCGTTGGTCGAGCGCAGCCAGGCGCGGGCC
Organism: Goekera deserti; assembly: GCF_010685995.1. Taxonomy (GTDB): domain Bacteria; phylum Actinomycetota; class Actinomycetes; order Mycobacteriales; family Geodermatophilaceae; genus Goekera; species Goekera deserti. The sequence goes on from NZ_JAAGWK010000010.1 coordinate 100,697, forward strand.
TGGTCGGTGTCCAGCTGCAGGTCCCCGCCACCGACCGGCAGAGTGGCCCGCACGACCGCCAGGTCGTCGGCCTTGCCCTCCCGCAGCGCGCCCTCGGTCAGCGACCGGTAGTCCGCGGCCACCTCGGGGTCACCCCGGTGCCCGGGCGGCAGCAGCCGCGCCAGCACCGGGTCGCCGCCGGCGTCCTCGGCGTCGGCGTCGAGCAGCTGCTCCAGCTGGTCGCACAGCAGCCCCAGGACGTCGACCTCGGCCCGGTCCAGCCGAGCCACCAGGCCGTCGCGCGTCCGCGTGAAGGGCGTCATGAGTCCCGCTGGTAACTGGCCCACAGGCCGTAGGCGTGCAGCCGGCTGGTGTCGTGCTCCATGCGCTCGCGGGGCCCGGAACTGACGATGGCCCTGCCCTCCTCGTGCACCTGCAGCATGAGCGTGGTGGCGGTCTGCTCGTCGTAGCCGAACAGCTCCTGCAGCACGAACGTCACGTACGTCATGAGGTTCACCGGGTCGTTCCAGACGATGGTGACCCACGGGCGATCGAGCTCGGAGACCACCTCGGTCGTCGTCTCGGGGGTGCGCGTGGGCGCGAGGGGACCGGCCACGGCTCACACTGTAGGAGCCCACGATCTAGGCTGCTGGCCCATGTCGGACGAGCACCCACCGCCCGCGCCCGGCCGCACCGGCCCCGCCCTGCTCACCGACCGGTACGAGCTGACGATGCTCGCCGCCGCGCTGGCCGACGGCACGGCGATGCGCGACTGCGTCTTCGAGGTCTTCGCCCGGCGGTTGCCGCACGGCCGGCGCTACGGCGTGCTGGCCGGCACGGGGCGGCTGCTGGAGGAGCTGGCCGCGTTCCGCTTCGGTGCCGCCGAGATCGACTCGCTCCGCGCCCAGGGCCTGGACGACGAGCGGCTGCTGGACTGGCTGGCCGGCTTCTCCTTCTCCGGGGACGTCGACGGCTACGCCGAGGGCGAGGTGTTCTTCCCCGGCTCGCCGGTGCTCACGGTGCGCGCGCCCTTCGCCGAGGGCGTGCTGCTGGAGACCCTCGCGCTGTCGGTGCTCAACCACGACAGCGCGATCGCCTCCGCCGCGGCCCGCATGGTGGGCGCCGCCTGCGGGCGCCCCTGCATCGAGATGGGCTCGCGGCGCACCCACGAGCAGGCCGCGGTGGCCGCCGCACGCGCCGCGTACCTGGTCGGCTTCTCCGCCAGCTCCAACCTGGCCGCCGGCCAGCGCTACGGGGTGCCCACCACCGGCACCAGCGCGCACGCCTTCACCCTGCTGCACGACGACGAGGCATCGGCGTTCCGCGCCCAGGTGGCCGCCCTCGGCGTCGGCACCACGCTGCTGGTGGACACCTACGACGTCACCCAGGGCATCCGGACGGCGGTCGAGGTGGCCGGCCCGGAGCTGGGTGCGATCCGGTTGGACTCCGGCGACCTGCCCTCGCTGGCCACCGCCGCCCGCGCGCAGCTGGACTCCCTGGGTGCCACCGGCACCCGGGTGATCGTCACCAGCGACCTGGACGAGTACGCGATCGCCGCGCTGCAGGCCGCCCCGGTGGACGGGTACGGCGTCGGCACCTCGCTGGTCACCGGTTCCGGCGCCCCCACCGCCGGCATGGTCTACAAGCTCGTCGAGCGGGACGGCGTGCCGGTGGCGAAGAACTCCGAGGGCAAGCGTTCGGTGGGTGGCCGCAAGCAGGCGGTCCGGCGGCACGACCCGGCGGGCACGGTCACCGCCGAGGTGGTGAGCAGCGCACCGATCGAGCCCCGGGACGGCGACCGGTCGCTCGTCGTCCCGCTGGTGCGGGGCGGGCGCCCCGTGCTGCCGACCGACCCGGCGCGGGCGCTGGAGGCCGCGCGGGAGCACCACCGGCGCTCGCGGGAGGCGCTGCCGGCGGAGGCGTCTGCGCTGTCCCGCGGGGAGGCCGTCGTCGAGACGCTCGGGGCGTGAGGCCGGCCCGGTGGGTGCTCAGTCGGCCGGGCCGGCGTCGAGCACCTCGTCGCGGGTGAACCCGAGCACCTGCAGGACGGCATCGAGGTAGGGCTGGTTCAGGGCGGTGTCGGCCTGCTCGCGGACGAAGGGCTTGGCGTTGAAGGCGATGCCCAGGCCGGCCGCCGCCAGCATGTCCAGGTCGTTGGCGCCGTCGCCCACGGCCACCGTCTGCTCCATCGGGATGCCGTGCTCGGCGGCGAAGCGGGCCAGCGCGCGGGCCTTGGCCGCCCGGTCGACCACCTCGCCGACCAGTCCACCGGTCAGCCGGCCGTCCACCACCTCCAGGGTGTTGGCGGCGGAGAAGTCCAACCCGAGCGAGGCGGCGAGCGGGTCGGTGATCTGGGTGAACCCGCCGCTGACGATGCCGCAGCGGAAGCCGAGCCGCTGCAGGGTGCGGATGAGCGTGCGCGCCCCGGGGGTGAGCACCAGGTGCTCGCGCACCTCGTCCAGCACCGACTCCGGCAGCCCGGCCAGCGCCGCCACCCGGGCTCGCAGCGACTGCTCGAAGTCCAGCTCGCCGTTCATCGCGGCGGCGGTGATCCGGGCGACCTCGTCGGCCCGTCCCGCCCGCGCCGCCAGCTCGTCGATCACCTCGCCGCGCACCAGCGTGGAGTCCACGTCCAGCACGATCAGCCGCTTGCTGCGGCGGGCCAGGCCGACCTGCTCCACGGCGATGTCGGCGCCGGTCTCGGCGGCGACCCCGGCCAGCCCGGCGCGCAGCGGCGCCGCCTGCGCCCCGGAGACGGTCAGCTCGAAGCTGGTCACCGGGTAGTCCGACAGCCGCCGGATCGCGTCGATGTTGCCGCCCACCGCGGCGATGGCCCGGGCGGCACCGGCCACCGCGTCCGGGGGCACCGGGCGCCCCAGGACGATCACGTGGTGCCGGCGCGCGTCGGCAGCCGGCGCCCCGCCACTGCCGGGGTCGCCGTGCTCGACCGTCACCTGGACGCCGGTGGCCGCGCTGACGTCGGCGGCCACGACGTCGAGTGAGTCCACCAGGGCCCCGGACCCGGGCGGCCGCTGCCCGGTCAGCGCGCGGACGACGACGCCCAGGACGAGCTGGCCGTGCACGACCACCTGCTCGACGTCGAGCACCTCCACCCCGGCCCCGAGCGCGCCCAGCCCGGTGAACAGCCGGGCGGTGACCCCGGGCCGGTCGGCACCGGTGACCGTGATCAGCGCCGTCGGCCCGGAGCCGCCGGGAGCCGGGCGGGCAGGCGGACTGGCCACGTCGGCGGTCGCGGAGACGTCGATCGCGCGAGTGTCGGTCACCCGGTCATCGTGCCGGACGCCCCCGGCACGGACGACGAACGCCCCGCCGGCCGGGTGGCTGACGGGGCGTTCGAGGTCGGCCCGGGGGGCCTCAGCTCAGGTCGGGTCCTTGTCGGCAGGACCCTGACGCGAACCGGTGCCGTCCAGCAGCTCGCTGGCGTAGGGCTCGTGGCCCTTGCCGGCGTGCGCCTCCATCTGCAGACGGTCCTTGAGGTGCGGGTAGTGCAGCTCGAACGCGGGGCGCTCGGACCGGATGCGCGGGATCTCGGTGAAGTTGTGCCGCGGGGGCGGCGAGGACGTGGCCCACTCCAGGGAGTTGCCGTGGCCCCACGGGTCGTCGCGCAGGGCGAGCTTCCCGTACTTCCAGGACTTCACGACGTTGTAGAGGAACGGGATCGTCGAGGCGCCCAGGATGAAGGACCCGATCGTCGAGACCGTGTGCATCGTGGTGAAGCCGTCCGTCGGCAGGTAGTCGACGTAGCGGCGCGGCATGCCGGAGCTGCCCAGCCAGTGCTGGATGAGGAACGTGGCGTGGAAGCCGACGAAGGTCAGCCAGAAGTGCAGCTTGCCCAGCCGCTCGTCCATCATCCGGCCGCACATCTTGGGGAACCAGAAGTAGATCCCGGCGTACGCGGCGAACACGACCGTGCCGAACACCACGTAGTGGAAGTGCGCCACGACGAAGTAGCTGTCGTTGACGTGCCAGTCCAGCGGCGGGCTGGCCAGCAGCACACCGGTCAGGCCACCCAGCAGGAAGGTGATCAGGAAGCCGACCGAGAAGAGCATCGGCGCCTCGAAGGTGATCTGCCCCCGCCACATCGTACCGATCCAGTTGAAGAACTTGATGCCCGTCGGGACGGCGATCAGGTACGTCAGGAAGGCGAAGAACGGCAGCAGCACCGCGCCGGTGGCGAACATGTGGTGCGCCCAGACGCTGAGCGAGAGGGCCGCGATGCCGATCAGGGCGAAGATCATGCCCTTGTAGCCGAACAGCGGCTTGCGGCTGAACACCGGGATGATCTCGGAGATGATCCCGAAGAACGGCAACGCGATGATGTAGACCTCGGGGTGCCCGAAGAACCAGAACAGGTGCTGCCACAGCATCGCCCCGCCGTTCTCGGTGCTGAACACCAGCGCACCGAGGTGCCGGTCGGCCAGCAGGGCCATCAGCGCGGCGGTGAGGATCGGGAAGGCCAGCAGCACGAGCACGCTGGTGACCAGCGTCGCCCACACGAAGATGGGCATCCGGAACATGGTCATGCCGGGAGCGCGCAGGCAGACGATCGTGGCGATGAAGTTGACGCCACCGAGGATCGTGCCGAGGCCGCTGACCGCGAGGCCGGCGATCCACAGGTCGCCACCGGCGCCCGGGGAGTTGGTCACGTCCGACAGCGGGCTGTAGGCGTACCAGCCGAAGTCGGCCGCGCCGCCCGGGGTCAGGAACCCCGCGACCGCGATGGAGGACCCGAAGAAGAACAGCCAGAAGGAGAAGGCGTTCAGCCGCGGGAAGGCGACGTCCGGGGACCCGATCTGCAGCGGCATGATCAGGTTCGAGAACGCGAAGAACAGCGGGGTCGCGAAGAACAGCAACATGATCGTGCCGTGCATCGTGAACAGCTGGTTGTACTGCTCGGCCGAGAGAAACTGCAGGCCGGGCCTGGCCAGCTCTCCTCGGATCAGCATGGCCATCAACCCGCCGGCCATGAACCAGATGAACGACACGACCATGTACATCAGGCCGATCGTCTTGTGGTCCGTGGTGCGCAGCAGCATCGACAGCCGCGAGCCCTTCTCGGGCACGTGAGCAGGACTGGGCCGGCTCACGATCGGCGCGGGTGCGATCGTCACAAGGCGCAGCTTAGACGCTGCTGGAGCGGCCTGTGCGGAACCTGCCGGGGAGCCCCCCATCACCCTGTGGGGTGAGCCACCGACAGCACCGTCCAGCTGGCTCACAGGAACCGGCCGGCACGGGAAAGCCCAGTTCAGGAGCCCGTTCCAGGATCCGAGGTGGGCGACCGAAGATCAACACGATGTTTGAGAACGGCAGTACCGGGGCACCACGACCCTGCCTCTGGACGGACCAGGGCATCGCGGTGGCCCTGGCCACCAGCACCAAGGAGGCTCCCCATGATCTGGAACGTCATCGTGCTCATCGTCATCGGTGCGATCGCCGGCTTCATCGCCCGCGCGGTCATCCCCGGCAAGCAGGACCTGGGCATCGTGCTGACCATCGCGCTGGGCATCATCGGCTCGTTCGTCGGCAACCTGCTCGGCAGCCTCATCCAGGGCAACGGGTTCGAGCTCGGCACCTCCGGGATCATCGGATCGATCCTCGGCGCCATCGTCGTCCTCGGGATCTACGTCGCCGCGACCGGCCGCAAGCGCGTCCACCACTGAGGCACCGCTGCTCCCTCCCCGAGAGGGAGCAGCCGCACCACGCACCCACGAGGGCCCGGCCACCTGGCCGGGCCCTCGCGCGTTGCCGGGGTGCCGCCGGCCCTCAGCGGCGCGGCGTCCAGGTGGCGACGTCGACCGCCAGGGTCACCGGCACGACGGACGGCAGTGCGGCCACCGCGGCGCCCAGCGCCGCCGGGTCCAGGTGCCGGGCGTGCGGGCCCATCCCGACCAGCGTCCGCACGGCGCCGTGGTCCAGCTGCAGCACCTCCCGGTGCACCGCGGCCCGCACCGGGGCGAGGTCGGGCTCCAGCGCGGCGCCCAGCCGATCGGCCTTGCGCGGGTCGACGGTGAGCAGGCCCAGCGGACCGACCAGCTCCCCCAGGTGGTCGGTCGCCGGCGTCACCACCACCAGCCGGCCGCCCGACCGCAGGACGCGGGCGGTCTCGGCACCGTTGCGCGGGGCGAAGACCACCAGCACCCGGTCCAGCACCGCCGACCGCACCGGCCAGCGGCCCCAGGTGTCGGCCACCACCGCCATCGCGCGCGGGTGCGCCCGGGCGGCTCGGCGGGCGGCGTAGACCGAGGAGTCCAGCACCACGCCGACCGCACCGGGGGCCCGGTCGAGCACCCCGGCCAGGTGCTGTCCCGTCCCACCCCCGGCGTCCAGCACCGAGCCGGGCTCCCCGTCGGCGAGCACCGCGGCGGCGAGCGCCGAGGTCAGGCCCGCGTAGTGCCCCGCGGCCAGGAAGCCGACCCGGTCGGCCACCATCCCGGCGGAGTCACCGGCGACGGCCGGCGCGCCGGGGGTCCGCAGCGACACGTGTCCCTGCCGGGCGCGGTCGAAGGCGTGCCCGACGGTGCAGCGCAGGCCGTCCCGGTCCGGGCCCAGGCGCGCGCCGCACACCGGGCACGCCAGCAGGGCGACGGCCTCGGCCGGCATCGGCGGGCGCGACGTCATGCCCGGCAGCCTGCCAGCCGGCGACGGGGAGGACCCTGGAGCCGACGACGACAGCGGGCGCCGGCCTGGTCACGGCCGGTGCCTGCGAGGGGGTGGGATGGACTCCGCGACGGACGGGCCGGCGGTGCTGCTGCTGGACGTGGACGGCGTGCTCAACGGCCTGGCCGGGCTGGCTGCGCTGCCCGACGGCTGGCAGCAGGGCACCTACAACGGCTACCTGGTCAGCTGGGACCCCACGATCACCGCCCGGTTGCGCTGCTGGCACGACGACGGCCTGGTGCAGATCCAGTGGCTGACCACCTGGACCACCGACGCCGACCGGCTGCTGGCCGGGCCGATGGGGCTGCCCACCGGGCTGACCACCCACCGGCGTCCCGACCGGGCGCTGCCCACCGGGCACGGCGACCGGTTCCGCGGCCTGCGCACCTGGTGGAAGCTCGGCCCCGCGCAGGAGGTGACCCGCAGTCGGCCGGGCCGGCGGGTGGTCTGGATCGACGACGACCTGGGCAGTGGTGACCCGCTGACCGACGACTGGCTGGCGGGACAGCCGGAGGTGCTGGTCGTCGCCCCCGACCTGCACGCCGGCCTCACCCACCGCGAGCTGGACGACGTCGAGACCTGGCTGCGCGCCGGCTGACCGCCCGGCTGCCACGCGCGCTCAGCGCAGGACGGGGTGCAACCGCACGTCGGCCAGCCGCCCGTCGTCGACCACGGCCGTGAGCCAGGTGCCGTGCGGCTGACGCCGCCGGTCGGTGGGCGAGCCGGGGTTGAGCAACCGCAGGCCGGTGCCGGTGGTCGTGTCCCAGGGGATGTGGCTGTGCCCGAAGACCAGCACGTCGTCGTCGGGGAACCGGGCGGCGCAGCGGGCCTCCCGGCCGGCGGCCGGACCCGTCTCGTGCACCACGGCCAGCCGCAGGCCCTCCAGCTCCACCCGGGCGACCTCGGGCAACCGGTCGCGCAGCGGCCCGTGGTCGTTGTTGCCGTACACCCCGACGAGGCGGCGGGCGCGCTCCTCGAGTTCGTCCAGCAGGGCGACGTCGACCCAGTCCCCGGCGTGCACGACGACGTCGGCCGCCTCGACCGCCGCCCACACCGCGGGCGGCAGCGCCTTCGCCCGCTTCGGCAGGTGGGTGTCGCTGATCACCGTCAGTGAGATGGCCATGAACCGGTCACCTCCCGCCGGTAGCGTCCGGACCGCACACGAGCGCCACAGATTACCCAGCCCGCACCCTCCCGGAGGACCCCGCGTGACCGAGCCCGCCCGATCCCCCTCCGGACCCGTCCTGACCGACGAGCCCTACCCCCGACGCTGGCTCGCACTGGCCGTCATCGCCGTCACGGTGCTGATGATCGTGCTCGACGCCACGATCGTGAACATCGCCCTGCCGGCGGTCGCCGCGGACCTCCAGATCACCCCCGCCACGCAGCAGTGGATCGTCACCGCCTACACGCTGACATTCGGCGGGTTCCTCCTGCTGGGCGGCCGGATCGCCGACTTCTGGGGCCGCAAGCGCACCTACCTGGTGGGCGCCGTCGGTTTCGCCCTCGCCTCCGCGCTGGGCGGCGTGGCCACCAACGAGGCCATGCTCTTCGCCGCCCGCGCGCTGCAGGGCACCTTCGGCGCGCTGCTCGGCCCGGCGTCGCTGGCCCTGATCACCGTGCTGTTCACCGACCCGGCCGAGCGGGCGAAGGCTTTCGGCGTCTACGGCGCCATCGCCGGCGGCGGGTCGGCCGTGGGCCTGCTGCTCGGCGGGGTGCTCACCGAGTACGCCAGCTGGGAGTGGTGCTTCTGGGTCAACGTGCCGGTGGCCGTCGTCGCCGTCGTCGCAGCCCTGCGGATCGTGCCGGAGAGCAAGGCCACCGGTGAGACGACGTACGACGTCCCGGGCGCCGTGCTGGTCACCCTGGGCCTGGCGTCGCTGGTCTACGGCTTCACCCAGGTGGCCGAGCAGGCGCAGAGCGACCCCACCGGCAACGCCTGGGGCGACCCCGCGGCCCTGGCCTTCATCGTCGTGGGCCTGGTGCTGGTCGCGGCGTTCACCGTCGTCGAGCTCAAGGTGCGCAACCCGCTGCTGCCGATGCGGCTGGTGCTCGACCGCAACCGCGGCGGCGCCTACCTGACCTCGACGTTCGTCGGCGCGGGCCTGATCGGCGCGTTCTTCTTCCTGTCGCTGTACTTCCAGCTGGTCAAGGGCTACACGCCGATCACCGCCGGTCTCGCCTCGCTGCCCACCACCCTGGGCGTGCTCGTCGCCGCTGGTTCCGCCAGCGCACTGGTGCCGAAGATCGGCCCCAAGCCGCTCATGGTCGCCGGCGGCCTGTTCGCGGCCGCGGGGCTGTTCCTGATGTCGTTCCTGACGCCGGACACCGCCTTCGTCACCCTGGTGCTGCCGGGCGAGCTGCTGCTGGGCCTCGGGCTGGGGCTGACCTTCGTGCCGCTGTCGAACCTGGCCCTGGTCGGCATCGACCCGCGCGACGCCGGCGCGGCCAGCGCGGTGCTGCAGGCCGTGCAGCAGATCGGCGCCTCGATCGGCACCGCGCTGCTGAGCACGATCTCGGTCACCGCGATCACCGCGGCCGCCTCCGACGACCCGACGACGGGCCCCGCCGGCCCGGGGCTGCAGGCGATGACCGAGGGCTACACCACCGCCCTGTTCTGGGGCTCGGTGCTGCTCCTGCTCGGTGCACTCACCTCACTGGTGATGATCAAGGCCACCAAGGAGGACCTGCCCGCCGAGGGCGCCGTCGCGCACGCCGGCTGACGGAGTCCGGCGCCCGCCCTGCACTCAAGGGCGGGCGTCGGCCATCCGGCGCAGCCGCTCGTTGTAGGCGACCAGGTCGGCGTCACCGTTGCGGTCGGCCGTGCGGTCCTGCGTGCGCCCCTTGCGCTCCTCGCTGCCGGCCCACTGGAAGAACACCACGGCCAGCACCAGCACCGTCGGCAGCTCCCCGAACGACCAGGCGATGGAACCCGCGGTGGCCTGGTCGGCGAGCGCGTCCACGCCCCAGGACGCGGGCGGGTTCGCGAAGCTGGTCACCAGCAGCGAGTCGGCCATCATGATCGCCACGCCGAAGAAGGCGTGGAACGGCACCGGGAGCAGCAGCTCGCCCATCCGGCCCGGGTGGCTCAGGTTCCGCGGCCACGGGTCGGCGCCGATGATCGGGCCGAAGAAGAGCAGCCCGGTGACGGTGAAGTGGGCCAGCATGACCTGGTGGCCGAACGGGTCGGCCATCAGGTCGTCGAACACCGGCGTGAAGTAGACGCCGTAGAGGCTGCCGATGAACAGCGGCATCGTGAAACCCGGGTGCGACAGGAAGCGCGCCACCCGGCTGTGCAGCGCCTCCAGCAGCAGCGCCCGCGGCGTGCCGGCCGCGGTCCTGCCGCGGGGCAGCGTGCGCAGCGCCAGGGTGACCGGCGAGCCGATCAGCAGCAGGATCGGCGCGATCATCGACAGCACCATGTGCTGGGACATGTGCACGCTGAACAACACCATCGCATAGCCGTTCAGCCCGGTGCCGGTGACGGCGAACAGCGACAGGGCGCCCAGCGCGAACGAGAGCGTTCGCCACCAGGGCCAGCGCACCCCGGAGCGCCGCAGCCGCACCAGCCCGACGAGGTAGGCCGCCAGCGCCAGCACCGAGACGGCCGGGATCAGCGACCACGCGTCCAGGTGCGGCACGAACATCCGCGCCCAGGTGGGCGGGTCGGTCGGCATCCACATGCCGCTGTGGTCGGTGTGGTCCACGCGCTACCTCCGTCGTGCCGTGCTGGGCGGACAGCCCGCTCCCCCACTGTCCCACCACCTCGGACACAGAGGTCGGCCCCCTCGCAGGGTCCCGCCGCGCGCGGAGCGTCCGGTGGGGGCGAGGGCGGCCGGCCTTCAGGGGCCCGCGGCGTGCGGAGCGCGTCGTGGGGGGAAGGCCGGTCCTTCATCAGTCGTGCGAGGCGGCCTCGTGGGTGCGGTGGCCCGGGGACTCCAGCTGGAACGTGCAGTGCGCGACGTCGAAGTGCGAGCCGAGGCAGGCGCCGAGCGCGTCCAGCACCCGCCCGCCGTGGCCGACGTCCAGTGCCGCGTCGGTGACCACGACGTGCGCGGAGAGCACCGGCAGCCCAGAGGTGATGGTCCAGGCGTGCAGGTCGTGCACGCCGATCACGTCCGGCACACCCAGCACGTGCCGGCGGACGTCTTCCAGGTCGACGCCGCGGGGCGCCGCCTCCAGCAGCACGTCCAGCGCCTCCCGGAGCAGCGACCAGGCCCGGGGCAGCACCAGGAACCCCACGACCACCGAGGCCAGCACGTCGGCGGGCGTCCACCCGGTGGTGGCGATGACGAGGGCGGCCACGATGACGGCGACCGAGCCGAGCGCGTCACCGGCCACCTCCAGGTAGGCCCCGCGCAGCGTCAGCGACTCGCCCCGGCCGCGGCGCAGCACCTCCAGGCACACCAGGTTGACCACCAGCCCGGCCACCGCGACCCACAGCATCAGGCCGGAGGCGATGTCGGGCGGGTCGCCGATCCGGCCGACCGCCTCGACCAGCACGTAGACGGCGACCCCGAGGAGCAGCAGCCCGTTCGCGACCGCGGAGAGCACCTCCAGGCGCTGCCAGCCGAAGGTGCGCCGGCCGGCGGCGGGGCGCTGGGCCAGGGACACCGCGCCCAGGGCGAGGGCGATGCCCAGCGCGTCGGTGGCCATGTGCCCGGCGTCGGCCAGCAGCGCCAGCGAGCCGGACAGCACTCCCCCGACCACCTCCACGCCCAGCACGCCCAGCGTCAGGCCCAGCACCACGGCCAGCCGGCGGCGCTGCGCGCCGCTGGCCGTGCCGTGCACGTGCGTGTGCCCGTGGGCGTGCCCGTGCGCGTGCCCCTGACGTGGACCGCGACTGGTGGACGGGTGCCTGTCGTGCACGGGCCCGGGCGCGGCGCTCACCGGCACCACGCCGTCACCGCCGGGTGTCACATGCGTCCTCGTGCATGCGACGAGTGTGCACCACGCCTCCCGGCCTGGACGCCGACCGGGTGGTGGGCGCGGCGACAGGGCGGGGCGGGGCGGGGCCGACCGGGGCAGGGGTCAGCCGGGTGCAGGTCTCAGGGGACGACGCCGTGGTCGGCGAGCCAGACCAGCGGGTCGACCTTCTCCCCGTCGATGCCGCCGACGATCACCTCGAAGTGCAGGTGCGGCCCGGTCGACTGGCCGCGACTGCCGAGCAGCGCGATGGTGTCGCCCGCCCGCACCGTCTGACCGACCTCGACCAGGATTTGCTCCATGTGGCCGTAGACGGTGACGATGCCGTCGGCGTGCTGGATGTAGACGACCTGGCCGTAGCCACTGGCCGCACCGGCCTCGATGACCACGCCGTCCATGGCCGCGTACTCGGGGGTGAGCATCGGGGCGGCGAGGTCGATGCCGGCGTGCAGCGTGCCCCAGCGGTAGCCGAAGGGGCTGCTCAGCCGGGCACCGGCGACCGGGAGCACCACCGTGGGGCGAGCCGCCTCGGCGGCGGCGGCCGCAGCGGCGGCCTCGGCCGCGGCAGCCTCCTCCGCGGCGACCCGGTCGGCCTCGGTCTGCACCTGCGTGGCACGCACCGCGGCGCTCGTACGCTCGGCGCGGGAGGCCGCCATCTCCTGCAGGAGCCGCCCGGCCTCCACGTCGCTCACCCGGGTCCGCTGCGCCTCGCGACCGAGCTGCTCGGCGACGCTGGTGCTGACCTCGACCGCCTCGTCGGCCTGGGCTGCACCGTCGGTACCGGTGGTGACCAGACCCACGCCGGTGGCCCCCACCAGGGCGGCGGCGACGTAGACGCGGGGCCGGCGCTTCTCCACCGGGCGGCGGTGCCGGCCACCGGCGGCGCGGTGCCGCACCGCGGGCGCCGCAGGTACGGCTGCTGCCCCGGTCTCGGCGGCGGCCTCGGTCTCGGTCTCGGCCTCGGCCTCGGCGGCGGGCACCGTCTCGGCGGCGGGCTCGGGCTCGGCCTCGGCCGGGACGGGCGCCGGAGGCAGCACGACCGTGGGCAGCGCCGGCAGCGGCACGGTCACGTCCACGCTGGCCACGGCGTCCGACCCCAGGTCGACCGGGGTCACCGCGACGGACCGGGTGCGGCCCAGCACGCGGGACGAGCCCACCGACGTGGGGCAGGACGCGCCGAGCACGGCCACCAGCTGCGCCTCCACGGGGGAGGCGGCGCCGGCGGGAGGCCGACGGCCGGGTGCGCGGGTGTCGTGCGCGGACCGCTGGGCACCCCCGGGACCACGGGAGGGCGTGGAGGGTGCCGAGCCGGCCGAGGGGCCGGCGCCGGGGCTCACGACGCCGTCGAGCAGTCGGGCTGGGTGCTGCGGTCTCATCCACCTGGCTTCCGGTAGCACTGTGCAGGGCGGGGCCCATGTAAACACGCCGTGACCCCGTCGTGATCTCCTCCTGGGGACACAGCCGGCTGTTTCGTGACCGAGGTCACGACAGGATGTGTCAACGCTGCACGCTCCGTGATGTCGTACGTGCACACCCGTGAACGCGTGTCGCGCACCGTGGCGGGTAGGGGGACGAACGTCACGCCTCCCCGGGCGGCTCGGCAGGACCACGCCCGGGGACGGCGTCCACCCCGATCCGAGGAGAGCCCCCATGCGCGCAGTGACCTGGCACGGCCGGGACGACGTCCGCGTCGACACCGTCCCCGATCCCTCCATCAAGGACCCCACCGACGTCATCGTCGAGGTGACGTCCTCCGGGATCTGCGGCTCGGACCTCCACCTCATCGAGGTCATGGCGCCTTTCATGACCGTCGGCGACGTCATGGGCCACGAGCCGATGGGCATCGTCCGCGAGGTGGGTCCGGAGGTGACCGGCGTGCGCGCCGGCGACCGGGTCGTCGTCCCGTTCAACATCTCCTGCGGCACCTGCTGGATGTGCGAGCAGGGCCTGCAGAGCCAGTGCGAGACCACCCAGAACCGGGACACCGGGATGGGCGCGTCGCTGTTCGGCTACACCAAGCTCTACGGGCAGGTCCCCGGCGGGCAGGCCGAGCTGCTGCGGGTGCCCTTCGGCAACACCCTGCCGATCACCGTCCCGCACGGCCCGCCCGACGACCGCTTCGTCTACCTGTCCGACGTGCTGCCCACCGCCTGGCAGGCCGTGCAGTACGCCGCCGTGCCGCCCGGCGGCACCGTGCTGGTGCTCGGGCTGGGCCCGATCGGTGACATGGCCGCCCGGATCGCCGCCCACCTGGGGTCACGGGTGGTGGCCGTGGACGTCGTCCCGGAGCGGATCGCCCGGGCCCGGGCCCGCGGCATCGAGGTGATCACCTCCACCGAGCAGGCCGACGTGGTGCAGGCGATCCGGGACAAGACCGACGGCCGCGGCGCCGACGCCGTCATCGACGCGGTCGGCATGGAGGCGCACGGCTCCCCCGGCGCCCGGCTGGCCCAGAAGGCGACCGCACTCGTCCCCGACGCGATCATGGAGAAGGTGATGACCGTGGTCGGCATCGACCGGCTGGCGGCCGTCAACACGGCCATCGAGGCGGTGCGCCGCGGCGGCACCATCTCGCTGTCCGGGGTGTACGGCGGTGCCACCGACCCGATGCCGCTGATGCGGATGTTCGACAAGCAGGTGCAGATGCGGATGGGGCAGGCCAACGTGTGGCGCTGGGTGCCCGACATCCTGCCGTTGCTGGCCGACGAGGACGTGCTCGGCGTCGACGACTTCGCCACCCACCGCGTGCCGCTGGCGGACGCTGCCACGGCCTACGAGGACTTCCGTCAGAAGCGCAACGGCACCGTGAAGGTGCTGCTGCAGCCCTGACACCGTCCCGGGGGCGGCCGGCGGCCCGCCGCCCCCGGGTCGGGTGAGCGATCTCATGCGGGTCGCGGGGACGCCGGGGCCACCCGGTGGGCTTGGCTGGAGGAGGGCGCGCGCCGGCGCGCCGCCCGACTCCCCTCCCCTCCCCGAGGAGCCCGCCCTGCCCCGCGCCCTGCTCGCCCTGGCCATCGGCGCCTTCGGCATCGGCACGACCGAGTTCGTCGTCCTGGGCATGCTGCCGGACATCGCCGAGGGGCTGGGCGTGTCGGTGTCCGCGGTGGGCCTGCTGATCTCGGCCTACGCCCTCGGCGTCGTCGTCGGGGCACCGCTGCTGACCGCTGTCGGCGTGCGGTTCACCCCGCGGCAGACGCTGGTCGCGTTGATGGTGCTGTTCACCGTCGGCAACGCGCTGTCGGCGGTCGCGCCCGACTACACCACGCTCGCGGTCGCCCGGGTGCTCACTGCCCTGGCGCACGGCTCGTTCTTCGGTGTCGGTGCGGTGGCGGCCCGCCGGATGGTCCCGCGGGAGAAGGCCGGCCGGGCCATCTCGCTGATGATCTCCGGGCTCACGCTGGCCAACGTGATCGGGGTGCCGCTGGGCACCTTCGTCGCCCAGACCACCAGCTGGCGCTACGTGCTCGCCGGCGTCGCGGTGATCGGCCTGGTGACCATCGCGGCCCTGCTCGCCTGGATGCCGGACGCGGCCGGTGAGCCGACCGACCTGCGGGCCGAGCTGGCCGCGTTCCGCCGTCGTCAGGTGTGGCTGGTGCTGGGCGTGACGATGGTCGGCTTCTCGGCCATGTTCGCCGTGTACAGCTACGTCAACCCGATCCTCACCGAGCTGGGCGGCATCCCGGAGGCCTGGGTCACCCCGGTGCTCGCCCTGTTCGGCGTGGGCACCACGGTCGGCACGCTGGTCGGCGGCCCGCTGGGCGACCGGTTCGGCTTCGCCTTCGTCGCCACCGGCCTGGTGGCGATCGCCGGGGTGCTGGCCGCGTTCGCCGTCCTCGCCCGGACGCCGGCTGCCGCGGTCGCCCTGCTGGTGCTCTTCGGCACGATCGCCTTCGCGCTGGGCCCGGTCGTGCAGGACCGGGTGATCGTGGCGGCCCGGGTGCGCGGCGGGACGCTGGTGTCCGCGGCCAACCAGGGCGCGTTCAACGTGGCCAACGCCCTGGGCGCCGCCCTCGGCGCGGCCACGCTGTCGGCCGGCCTGGGCTACACCGCGCCGATCTGGGTGGGCGCGCTGCTCGCCCTGGCCGGGGCGGGCGTGGCGCTGGCGGCACTGCACGGCGAGCGCCGGGAGCTGCCCGACCCGGTGGAGCAGGACGTCGTCGCATGGACCGGCGCGGTGGCACCGCTGGCCGCCACCGCCTGAGACGGTGCGCCCCGCCGACACGGGGTAGAACGGTGGGCATGGCGATCACCGCGGACACGGCAGGCCGGTTCTCCCTGGGCGACCGGGAGGTCAACCGGATGGGCTACGGCGCGATGCAGCTGGCCGGCCCGCACGTGATGGGTCCGCCGGCCGACCGGAAGGCCGCCGTCGCGGTGCTCCGCCGGGCCGTGGAGCTCGGGGTCGACCACATCGACACCAGCGACTACTACGGCCCGTACGTGACCAACGAGATCATTCGCGAGGCGCTGCACCCCTACCCCGAGGACCTCGTCCTGGTCACCAAGATCGGCGCCCGCCGGACGCCGGACGGGGCCTGGCCGGAGGCGCTGTCCGCCGACGAGCTGCGCCAGGCGGTGCACGACAACCTCGGCCGCCTGGGCCTGGACGTGCTCGAGGTGGTCAACCTGCGGATGCCCGGGTTCGCCGGGCCGGACGGCCGCTCGGTCACCGAGCCGATGGAGGCCCTGGCGCAGCTGCAGTCCGAGGGGCTCGTCCGGCACATCGGGGTGAGCAACGTGGACACCCAGCAGCTCGCCGACGCCCGGGCGATCGCCCCGGTGGTGTGCGTGCAGAACCACTACAACCTCGTGCACCGGGACGACGACGCGATGGTCGACGCGCTGGCCCGCGACGGCATCGCCTACGTGCCGTTCTTCCCGCTCGGCGGCTTCTCCCCGCTGCAGTCGGCTGCCCTGGAGCAGGTCGCCCGCACGTTGGAGACCACGCCGATGCAGGTGGCCCTGGCCTGGCTGCTGCAGCGCTCGCCGAACGTGCTGCTCATCCCGGGCACCTCGTCGGTGGCGCACCTGGAGGCCAACCTGGAGGCCGGCGCCCACCGGCTCGGCCCGGTCGAGCTGGAGGCACTGGAGCAGATCGGCGGCCCGGGCACCGCACCCGCCTGAGCAGGCGCCGGACGGGCCCGCGGCCGGCCGCCCTCAGCGGGCGCGCTGCACGCGGGCCTCGTCGAAGACCGGCTCGGCGGCCTCGTAGACCACGCCGTCGGAGCCGAAGACCAGGAACCGGCCGAAGGACCGGGCGAACCAGCGGTCGTGGGTCACCGCCACCACGGTGCCGTCGAAGGCGGCCAGCGCCTGCTCCAGCGACTCGGCGGAGAGCACGTCCAGGTTGTCCGTGGGCTCGTCGAGCAGCAGCAGCGTGGCCCCGGAGAGCTCCAGCAACAGCACCTGGAAGCGGGCCTGCTGGCCGCCGGACAGCGACCGGAAGAGCTGGTCGCCCTGGGCGGCCAGCCCGTAGCGGCGCAGCGTGGCCATCGCCCGGCCGCGGTCCACGCCCGGCCGACCCGGCTCGCCGTGCCACAGCAGGTCGACCAGGGTCTCGTCCAGCCACTCCGGGTGGGCGTGGGTCTGGGCGAAGAAGCCCGGCACGACGCGGGCGCCGAGCCGCCACGTGCCGGTGTGGTCGACGTCCTGGCCGGCCATGAGCCGCAGGAAGTGCGACTTGCCGGCGCCGTTCGCACCGAGCACGGCCACCCGGTCGCCGTAGTCCAGTTCCAGGTCGAAGGGCTTCATCAGCCCGGTCAGCTCCAGCTGCTCGGCGACGAGCACCCGGATGCCGGTGCGGCCGCCGGTCAGCCGCATCGACACCTCCTGCTGCGGCGGGCGCTCCGGCGGCGGCCCGGCGGCCTCGAACTTGGCCAGCCGGGTCTGCATCGCGTGGTACCGGGCGGCCATGTCCGGGGAGTTCTTGGCCAGCTGCTGCATCGTGCGGGTGAGGTCGACCAGCCGCTGGTGCTCCTCGTCCCAGCGGCGGCGCAGCTCGGCCATCCGCTCGTGCCGGGCCTCGCGGGCCTGCGGGTAGGCGGAGAACCGGCCGCCGTGCACCCACGCCGTGCCGCCCTCGACGGTGACCACGCGGTCGGCGACGGTGTCCAGCAGCTCCCGGTCGTGGCTGACGAACAGCACCGTCTTGCGGGTCTCCTGGAGCCGCTGCTCCAGCCACCGCTTGCCGGGCACGTCCAGGTAGTTGTCCGGCTCGTCGAGCAGCAGCACCTGGTCCGGGCCGCGCAGCAGCCACTCCAGGGCCAGCCGCTTCTGCTCCCCACCGGACAGCGTCTGCAGCTCGCGGTACTTGCACCGCTCGTACGGCACGCCGAGCGCCGCGACGGTCACGGTGTCCCAGGTGACCTCGACGTCGTAGCCGCCGACGTCGCCCCAGTGGCCCAGCGCCGTCGCGTAGGCCATCTGCGTCGGCTCGTCGTCGGACTCCATGAGCGCGAGCTCCGCGGCCTGGACGGCGTCCCACGCCTGGGTGACCGGGGCCGGGGCCAGGTCGACCAGGAAGCGCTCCACGGTGGTGTCGTCGCGGACCGAGCCGATGAACTGCCGCATCACGCCCAGCCCGCCGACCAGTGCCACCGACCCGGCCTCCGGGGTCAGGTCGCCGCTGATGATCCGCAGCAGCGTCGTCTTGCCGGCGCCGTTCTCCCCGACCAGCGCGGCGCAGGCGCCGTCGCCCACCCGGAACGAGACGTCGTCCAGCAGCACCCGCCCGTCCGGGAGGGTGAACCGGACACCGGTGACGTCGACGTATCCCACGTGGCCATCCTCCCCGACGACGTGCCGGGTCGGAGCGCGGTCAGGCCTCGGGCTCGGGTGGTGTCTCGACGCCGGCGGCGGCGTCGCGGTCGGACCACGCCAGCAGCGGGGCCGGGTCGAAGACGGCGGCGTCGATCCCGGCGTGCAGGTCACCGAGCCGGGCGAAGCGCTCGGGCACCGTCGCGATGGTGAAGTCGCCCGGCTCGGCGTCGGCGATCTCGGCCCACGTGACCGGCGTCGACACGGTGCCCTCGGCGTTGCCGCGCACCGAGTAGGCAGCGGCGATGGTGTGGTCGCGGGCGTTCTGGTTGTAGTCGACGAAGACCGCCCGCGGGTCGCGGTCCCTGCGCCACCAGGCCGTGGTGACGTCGTCGGTGCGCCGCTCGACCTCCCGGGCGAAGGCGAGCGCTGCCCGGCGGACGTCGGCGAACGGCACCGGCGGGACGCGCACGTAGACGTGCAGGCCGCGCCCACCGGAGGTCTTCGGGAAGCCGACGGCGCCGAGCTCGTCGAGCACCTCCTGCACCACCCCGGCGACCCGGCGCACGGTGGCCCAGTCGGCGTCGGGCATCGGGTCCAGGTCGATCCGCCACTCGTCGGGCAGCTCGACGTCGGCCCGGCGGCTGTTCCACGGGTGGAACTCCACCGTCGACATCTGGACCGCCCAGGCCACGTGCGCCAGGTGGGTGACGCAGAGCTCGTCGGCGGTGCGGTTCCAGCGCGGGAAGTGCACCCGCACCGTCTCCAGCCAGGGCGGTGCCCCGGCGGGCACCCGCTTCTGGTGCACCTTCTCCCCCGCCACGCCGGTCGGGAAGCGGTGCAGCATGCACGGCCGCTCGCGCAGCGCGGTGACGATGCCGTCGCCGACGGACAGGTAGTACTGCAGCAGGTCCAGCTTGGTCTCCCCGCGGGCCGGGAAGTAGACCCGGTCGGGGTTGGACAGCCGCACGGTCAGCCCGTCGACGTCGATCTCCAGCGCTGCCGAGCTGCCCACCGCGCGACCCCCGCCCTCGATCACGCGGTCAGAGGTAGGAGAGCAGCACCGACAGCGCCCCCAGCACCAGCGCCACCACGATGACGCCGGCCACGAGACGCTGTCGGCGCAGGCTCATCATGCGCAGGACGGTAACCCGTCCAGCGGGTCGACGTCAGCGGGCCGCCGTCGCGGGGGCGAACTCGGTGGGCGCGAACCCGGCGGCCGCCTCCAGCTCGCGCACCACCGGCAGCACGCGGGCGCCGAAGTACTCGATCTCCTCCTGGAAGTGCAGGAACCCGCAGAGGAAGAGGTCGACGCCGTGGCGGCGGAACTCCACGATCCGCTCGGCGATCTGCTCCGGCGTCCCGATGAGGTTGGTCCGGAAGCCGTCGTTGTACTGCACCAGGTCCTCGAAGGAGGAGTCGGCCCACATGCCCTTCCCGTCCCCGGTCGAGTTGCCGGCCTGCTGCACGGCGTCCCGGAAGCCCTCGACGGCGGGCCTGTTCGCCTTGGCGACGATCTCGCGCAGCGTCTCGTGCGCCTCGGCCTCGGTGTCGCGGGCGATGACGAAGCCGTTGAGCCCGAAGCGGACCCGGCGTCCCAGCGGGTCGGCGACCGCGCGGACGTCACGGATCTGCTCGTCGATGCCGGCGAGGTCCTTGCCGTTGCTGAAGTACCAGTCGGAGACCCGGCCGGCCATCTGCCGGGCGGCGGTGGAGTTGCCGCCCTGGAACACCTCGGGGTGCGGGCGGCCCGGTGAGGACAGCGGCTTGGGCTTGAGGTCGAAGTCGCGGAACCGGTAGAAGTCGCCGCCGAGCGTGTAGCCCTCCTCGGTCCAGATGCCCTTCAGCGCGGTGATGAACTCCTCGCTGCGGCGGTAGCGCTCGTCGTGCTCCAGCCACGGCTCGCCCATGGCGGTGAACTCGCCCTTGAACCACCCGGAGACGACGTTGACGGCGAACCGGCCGCCGGACATGTGGTCGGCGGTGGCGCCGAGCTTGGCCAGCACGCCGGGCTGCCACATGCCGGGGTGCACGGCGGCGATCACCTTCAGCCGCTCGGTGGCCAGCAGCAGGCCGAGGGAGAACGACGTCGACTCGTGCTGGAACTCCGCGCCGTAGCTGGCCATGTAGCGAACCTGGGACAGCGCGTACTCGAAGCCGACGGCCTCGGCGGTCCGCGCCAGCTTCCTGTTGTAGTCGAAGCCCCAGTCGGTGCGCTGCTCGATGGTGGAGGTGACCAGGCCACCACTGACGTTGGGGACCCAGTAGGCGAACTTCGAGGCCTGCAGCTCGTCGTCGGGGGTGTTCGGTGCGCTCATCGGTGGACTCCTCGTGCCGGAGGGACAGGGGACGGACGTGTGCTCGGGCGGCCCGGGCAGGGGTGGTCGCTGCCCGGGCCGGTGCGTGCGGTCGACGACCCGCGGTCGGGGCGTGCGGACGCGACGTGCGGTCGGGGGCGTGCGGTCGGGCGGGAGCGGTGGCTCAGCGCGGACAGGCACAGGTGCACACGAGCGAGAAGTCGACGACCCGGCGGCGGGTCAGCTCCTGGCGTGGCACGGCACCACTGAACCACACCACTCTGGTAGAGAATGCGTCAGCACCCCGTGCCACAGTGACCAGGTGACCAGCGCCACCGAGATCAGCCTGCTCCGGATCGCCGCCCAGCGGCTGGCCGGGCCCCGGCACGCCACCCCGGCCGACGCGGTCCGCTGGTCGCTGTGCGTGCAGGGCCAGGAGCTGCCCGGGGCGCTGAGCGCGGTCGCGCTGCGCACCACCGACGGCAGCCGGGCCGGCGTCCGTGCGGCGATGGACGCCGGGGACGTCGTCCGGTCGTGGCCGATGCGCGGCACGCTGCACCTGGTGGCCGGCGACGACCTGCCCTGGCTGCTGGAGCTGCTCACCGCCCGGGCGCTGAGCGGGGTGGAGAAGCGCCGGGAGGTCGTGCAGCTGACCGTCGCGGACCTGGAGCGTTCCCGGGAGCTCGCGGTCGGGCTGCTGTCCGGGCGGCGCCGGCTGTCCCGCCCCGACCTGCTCGCCGCGCTCGGCGAGGCGGGCGCGCTGGTCGACGGCCCGCGGGGCTACCACACGCTGTGGTTCCTCTCCCAGACCGGGACGCTGGTGCTGGGGCCCACCGACGGCACCGAGCAGCAGTTCGTGCTGCTCGAGGAGTGGCTGCCCGGGGCGCGCCGGCCGGAGCGGGAGGAGGCCCTCGGCGAGCTGGCGTGGCGCTACCTCGCCGGCCACGGCCCGGCGACCGTCCCCGACCTGGTGCGCTGGGCCGGGTTGACCGTGCGCGACGCCCGGGCCGGGCTGGCGCTGGTCCGCGACCGGCTGGAGTCGACGACCGTCGACGGCACCGAGCACTGGCTGGACCCCGCGACGCCGGAGCTGCTCGCCGCGCACCGCGCCGACGCGCAGCGGGTGCTGCTGCTGCCCGGGTTCGACGAGCTGGTGCTGGGCTACGCCGACCGCAGCTGCACCGTGCCGGCCGAGCACGCCGCCCGCATCGTGCCCGGCAACAACGGCGTCTTCCGCCCGACCGTCGTCGTGGGGGGCGTGGCGGTGGCGACGTGGAGGGTCACCGGCGCGCGGCGGGCGGTCACCGTCGAGGCGTTCGGCACCCTGGACCCCGCGGTCGAGGCCACCGTCCCCGACCTCGCCGCGGGCCCGGCCTGGGCCTGAGCCCGGGTCCGGGCGGTGGGCCGGTTCAGTGCGTGACCATGCCGCCGGTGACGTTGAGGGCGTCGCCGGTGAGGTAGTCGGCGTCGGAGGAGGCGAGGAAGAGCGCGGCGCGGGCGACGTCGGCCGGTTCGGCGAGCCGGCCCAGCGGCGAGCGGGCCGACCAGCGGGCGACGTCGGCGGCGGTGCGGGTGCCGGCGCCCATCTCGGTGAGCACGTAGCCGGGGCAGATGCAGTTGACGGTGATGCCGTGCGGGCCCAGCTCCTCGGCCGACGCGCGGGTGAGCCCGATGACCGCGGCCTTGGACGCGGCGTAGTGCGCCTGCCCCGCTCCCCCGGCCTTGCCGCCCATGCTCGCCATGTTGACCACCTTGCCGATGGAGTCCGCCGACGGCGTGCGGGCGGCGATCATCGCGCGGGCCACGACCTGGGTCGTCACCAGCATGGCGCGCACGTTGACCGCGAACACCTCGTCCCACTCGGCGGGCTCCAGCTCCAGCAGGGAACCGAAGCGCAGCACGCCGGCGTTGTTGACCAGCACGTCCACGCCGCCGAGGTCGGCGACCGCCTTCTCGGTGACGTCCCGGGTGGCCCGCACGTCGGCCAGGTCGACGGCGTACGCGCGCCCGCCGGCGGCCTCGGCCACCCGCTCGGCGTCCTCGGCCAGCCGGTCCAGCACGGCGACCCGCGCCCCCTCGGCGGCGAACGTCGCGACGATCGCCGCCCCGATGCCCCGGGCGCCGCCGGTCACCACCACCCGGCGGCCGCCCAGCCGGCCGGTCACGGGCGCGGGCTGGGGTCGAAGCGGGCGACCTCGGCGAAGGCCTCACCGAGGTGGGCGACCATGGCCTTCGCGCGCTGCTCGCCGCGCTCGGCGGTGGCCCCGGTGGCGTCGCCGATCACACCGGACGGGCCGAAGTCGTCCGACGTCCAGCCGAAGCTGACCGAGCCGCCGAAGCGCACGTGCCGGTAGTCGTCCAGGTGTTCGGGCACCCAGCGGTCGGCGGCGGACATGTCGACCAGGTCCGGGCGCAGGTGCAGCATCAGCGAGGTCTCCTCCAGCCCGCCGTGCACGCCCATGCCGAGCTCCTCGACCGGGCTCTCCCCGCCCTGGTCGGCGGGCACCCCGGGGTGCAGCGTGAAGGTGCGCAGCCCGTGTGCCAGCCGGAGGTCGCGGGCGGCGACCTGCAGCAGCGCGGAGTTCCCGCCGTGGCCGTTGAGGAAGGCCAGCCGGCGCGCCGGCGTCTTCGCCACGCAGCGGCCGAGGTCGTCCAGCACGGCGAGCAGCGTGGCCGCCGAGAGCCAGAAGGTGCCACCGGACCAGGCGTGCTCGTTGCTCTTGGTGTACGCCAGCGGCGGCAGCAGCCACAGGTCGAGCTCCTCGCCGAACTGCTCGACGACGCGCTCGGCGAGGCTCTGCGCGGCGATCAGGTCGGTGGCCACCGGCAGGTGCGGTCCGTGCTGCTCGATCGCCCCGGTCGGCAGCACGAGCACCGAGTCGGGGCCGAGTGCTGCGGTGATGGCGGGGGCGGACAACTCGGTGAGCAGGCGCACGGTCACGCCGGCGGACGCTAGGGCGCCGGTGTGTCCGTCCCGTGTCGCCGCCGTGTCGGCCGGGCGGCGGCGGGCAGGTCAGTGTGCGCGGGCGGCGCTTGGCGCGACGTCCTCCGGGGTGAGCTCGATGCCGAGCGCCGCCTCCATCTCCTCCAGCGGCACGCCCTTGGTCTCCGGCATGACCCGCAGCACCCACACCAGCTGGCCGACCATGCAGACGAAGAACAGCGAGAACGCAGCGCCACCGCCGAGCACGGCGGCGATCCCCGGGAAGGACCAGGAGACGACGGCGGCGAACACCCAGTGCGTCAAGCTGCCCAGCGACTGGCCCCGGCCCCGGATCCGGCTGGGGAAGATCTCGGAGATGAAGACCCAGATGACCGCCCCCTGACCGAAGGCGTGCGCGGCGATGAAGACGACCAGGCCGCCGAGCACCAGGACGCTGGAGGTCCCGGAGAACTGACCGTCGTAGACGAAGAACACCGCGGCCAGGCCGCCGAGGCTGACCAGGTAGCCGATCGAGCCGATGAGCATCAGCTTCCGGCGGCCGATCCGGTCGATCACCGTCAGCGCCGCCATCGTGGCGACCAGGTTCACCAGACCGACGACGACGCTCTGCAGGCCGGCTGCGCTGTCGCCGGCCCCGGCCATCCGGAACACGTCGGGGGCGTAGTACAGGATCGCGTTGATCCCGGACAGCTGGTTGAAGGCCGCGATGGCCACGGCCAGCATGATCACCTTGCGGTTCTCCCGGACGAAGAACGGCGCCTGCGCCAGACCCGCACCCCGGCCCAGCTCCTCGTCGATCTCGCGCACCTGCACCGCGGCCTCCGCCGGGTCGGCGGTCAGCCGGGACATCACCGCGACGCCCTCCTCCCGCCGGCCCACCGAGAGCAGCCAGCGGGGCGTCTCCGGGGTGGTGGACAACAGCAGGAAGAACACCGCGGCCGGCGCCGCCATGACGATGAACATCCACCGCCAGGCCACGTCCGCCGGAAGCAGCGCGGCGATCGCCACGTTCGACAGGTACGCCAGCAGGATGCCGAGCACGATGTTGAACTGCACCAGGCCGACCAGCCGGCCGCGGTGCCGGGGCGGGGCGATCTCGGCGGTGTAGATCGGCGCCACCACCGACGCCACGCCGACCCCGATCCCGCCGAGGAAGCGGAAGGCCATGAACAGCGGCAGCGAGGTGACCACGCCGCTGCCGATCGCGCCGACGAAGTACAGGACGCCGATCGCGAAGAGCACCTTCTTCCGGCCGTAGCGGTCGACCGGGCGGCCGGCGACGAGCGCGCCGACGATCGTGCCGATCAGCGCGGTCGCGACGGTGAAGCCGAGCATGAACCCGTCGATGCCGTAGACCCGTTCCAGGTCCTCGGTGGTCCCGGAGATCACCGCGGTGTCGAAGCCGAACAGCAGGCCGCCGAGGCCGGCCACCACGGCACTCCTGATCACCAGTGCGTTCATCTCGACAGCGCCCCTCTGCGCTCGGTAAGTGACGGAGGTCACGCTAGGCCGGTGCGGCCGATCCGGCAGGTCGAGACCGGCCCGGGCCGCACCGGTCGGCGCGCACCCGGCCGTAACACGGGGCTGCCAGGGTCGCCGGCGTGCTGACCGTCGCAGGGGCCCTCGTCGTCCGGACCACCAGCGGGGAGCGCGACGGCGTCGCGGTCACCTGCGCCGACGGCCGGGTCGTCGACCTGGGCGCCACACCGCAGCCGCCCGGTGAGGTGCTGGACGCGAGCGGCTGCGTGGTGACCGCCGGCCTGGTCAACGCGCACGCCCACCTGCTGCAGACCGCCTTCCGCACCCTGCCCGGCACCCGCGGCGTCCCGATGGCGCAGTGGCTGCCGGCCATGGCCGCGGCCTACCGCGCCACCGGGGTGGACGGCGAGCTCGCCCACGCGGCGGCGTCCGCCGGGCTGGCCGAGGCCCTGCTGTGCGGCGTGACCACGGTGGCCGACCACCACCTGACCTGGCCGGCCGGCACCGGGGACGGCGTCGAGCTGGCCTCCGCGGTGGCCGCCGCGGCCCGCGACCTCGGCGCGCGGGTGGTGTTCGTCCGCGGCAGCGCGGGGGACGACCCCGGCACCGCGGCCGCCTCCGCCGAGGCGGTCGTGGCGGCCCTGCTGCCGGCCCGCGACGGCGGGGCACCGGCCGGCGGGGTCACCGCGGACGGGATGTTGCAGGTGGCGGTCGGCCCCGCCGGCGTGCACAGCGACTCCCCGGAGACCTTCCGCCTGCTCGGCGAGGTGGCCGCCCGGCACGGGTTGCGCCGGCGCACCCAGGCCAACGAGCAGGTCGACGTGGTGGCGGCCGGGCAGCGGTACGGCCGGCGGCCGCTGGAGCTGCTGGACGAATGGGGCTGGCTGGCGCCGGACGTGACCCTGGCCCACCTGTGCGCGATCACCGACGCGGAGCTGGCCCGGGTCGCCGGCAGCGGGGCGAGCGCCACCCACGCGCCGGGGTGCGACCTGCCGATGGGCTGGGGCGTGGCGCCGATGGCCGCCCTGTCCGACGCCGGCGTGGCCGTGGGTCTGGGCACCAGCGGGGGTGGGTCCAACGACGCCGGGCACCTGCTGGCCGACGCACGGTTGGCGATGCAGGTGGCGCCGCTGGTCGGCCGCCCGGTCGCGGCGCGCGAGGTGCTGGACTGGGCCGGCCGCGGCTCGGCCGACGGGCTCGGCCGGGCCGACCTGGGCCGGATCGAGCTGGGCGCGGCCGCCGACCTCGTCTGCTGGGACGTGACCGGGGTGGCCGACGCCGGGGTCGCCGACCCGGTCGCCGGACTGCTGTGGGCAGCTCCGGGACGGCGTCCCCGGCACGTGGTGGTGGCCGGTCGGGTGGTGGTGCGGGACGGCCGGTTGCTGACCCGGGACGAGACCTCCGTCACCCGGGAGCTGGCGTCCCTGTTGGGCCGTCGCACCGCTCCGTGACCGGAACGGGCAGCTCAGAGCCGCGTGCGGCGACGCTGGGGCGGCTCCTCCGGCCCCGACCCGACGCCTCACGCTGCGTCACTCATGTTGGCGTGATAGTTGGTTGCAGATAACGACACGCCGCGGATGCCCGATGATCACCTCCCGTTGTCTTGTCCGCATGACCGCGCCGTGTGCACGATCGGCGCGCGCTGTGCGCCGGCCGGCGGTCAGTGCCATGGGGTCCGGTACCGGTCCGGGCCCAAGATCGAGATCGGACTCCCATGCAACTGCCCTCCCTCGTCAGTCGAGTCCTCGCCGGACTCAGCCTCACCGTCCTGGCCACCACCGGTGCGATCGTCGCCACCCAGGCCAGCGCCTCCGCCGCCACCCCCTGCGCCGACATCGACGTCGTCTTCGCCCGCGGCTCCACCGAGCCCCAGGGCCTCGGCACGCTGGGCACCCCCTTCGTCAGCGCGCTGCGCAGCCAGCTGACCGGGTACACCGTGGCCAGCTACGCGGTCGTCTACGCCGCCGACATCACCCAGACCAGCGCGGGCGCCGGGTCCAGGGACGCGGTCAACTACATCACCCAGACCGCGGCCGCCTGCCCGAACACCCGCTTCGTGCTCGGCGGCTACTCCCAGGGTGGGACGGTCATCGACAAGACCGTCGGCATCCAGATCGCCCTGGGCGGCGCCGGCGCGGCCATCCCGGCCAACCTGTCCGACCGCGTGTCCGCCGTCGTCGCGTTCGGCAACCCGCTGGGTCTCACGGGCGGGGCCACGATCGCCAGCTCCAGCACCGTCTACGGGCCCCGGTCCAAGGACTACTGCAACCAGACCGACCCCGTCTGCGGCAGCCAGCCCAAGACCGGCTCCGGCTCGCACCTGAGCTACGGCAGCAACGGCGCGGTCACCCAGGCCGCCACCTTCGCCGCCGGGCTGGTCAAGGCCGGCACCGCGCCGACCACGCCCACGCCCACGCCCACGCCCACGCCCACCGACCCGACCACGCCCACCACGCCGCCGGTCACCCCGCCGGCCACCGGCACCTGCGTCCGCGACGACACCAGCGACCACGTCGAGGCCGGGCGCGCCACCGCGGTGTTCGGCCAGGCCTACGCCCTGGGCAGCCGTAACCGCCTCGGCCGGGAGAGCTCGTTCAACGTCGTCTCCCTGCGTCAGACCGCGCCCGACACCTGGACGCTCGTCAGCGCCTGCTGACCCCCGGGCAGCAGCCCGCAGCACGACCCGTGGCCACGTCGGCAGTCGCCGGCGTGGCCACGGCCGTGTGCGGGTGTGCGGTGCCGGACACGGCGGTGTGACCCGGCCGTCACGCCCGGCCGTCAGGCTGCGGTGGTGACGGACCTGAGCAGGGCAGACGTCGTCGTCGTCGGTGGCGGGCACAACGGGCTGGTGTGCGCGGCGTACCTCGCCCGGGCCGGGCTGGACGTGCTGGTGCTGGAGGCGCGGGACACCACCGGCGGCTGCGCCTCCACGGTGGACGCCCTGGACGGCGCCCGCGTCAACATCTGCAACTGCGACCACACCATGGTGCGCACCACCTCGATCGCCGAGGACCTCGACCTCGCCGCCCACGGGCTGCGCTACCTGGAGGTCGACCCGCAGGCACTGCAGGTCGGCTGGGACACCGGCAGCGCGCCCTTCGTGCAGTTCCGCGACGTCGAGCGCACCCTCGCCGGCCTGGCGCACACCCACCCCGACCAGGTGGACGGCTACCGGCGCTACCTGGCCCACGCGACGCCGGTGGCCCGGCTGCTGACCGAGCTGACCTCGGCCCCGCCCACGCCGGGCTCGGTGCTCCGGCGGCTCGCCGACCGCCGCGCCGCGGCACTCCCCCGGCTGCTGGACTGGAGCCGGCGCAGCGTCGGTGAGGTGCTGGGCCGCTACTTCACCGACGACTCGCTCATCGCCGGGGCCTTCGCCACCGGGCCGGCGGTCTGGGGCGTCACCCACGGCACCCCGGGCACCGGGCTGGGCGCCACCGGCATGGCGATGCGGCACCTGGTCGGCATCGGCCGCCCGGTCGGCGGCAGCGGCGCGCTGCCCGCGGCACTCACGTCCGCGTTCGAGGCGGCCGGTGGCCGGGTGCGCACCGGCACCCGCGTGACCGGCCTCGTCGTGGAGGGCGAGGCCGTGCGCGGCGTGCGGCTGGCCACCGGCGAGCTCGTCGAGGCCGGCACCGTGGTGTGCGCGGTCGACCCGCGGGAGGCACTGGTCGACTGGCTCACCCCGGCCCCGGCGGGCGCGCTGCCCACCCGGGCCCGGGCGATGGTGGGCCGCTGGACCCGCCGGCCGTCACCGGAGGGCTACGAGTCCAAGCTGGACGCCGTCGTCGGGACGCTGCCGCAACTGCCCCAGGTGGACGACGCGCTGCTGGCCCGGGTGGGCGCCTTCGACCAGAACGTGCCGACCACGACCGTGTCGCCCGGTCTCGCCGAGATCAGCGCCGCGCACGCCCTGCTGCCCTCCGGTCAGGTCGCGGACCGGCCGATGCTGCTGGTCAACACACCGTCGGTGCTCGACCCGACGATGCGGGTGGGGGCGGACCACGTCTTCTCCCTGGAGGTGCTGTGGACGCCGTACGCGCTGCCCGGTGGGTGGGCCGACTCGGCGGAGCCGAAGCGCTGGCTGGACGCCTACGCCGGGCAGGTGGCCTCGGGCTTCCTCGACGGCGTGCGCCGCTGGCGGGTGATGACCCCGGAGGACTACGAGCGCGACTTCTCCATGGCCCGCGGCTACGCGCCGTCCTTCGGTGGTGGGCCGCTGGCGGCGCTGGTCGGCCGGGACCGGGAGCTGACCCGGTACGAGACCCCGGTGCGCGGGCTGTTCCTCACCGGGGCCGGCACCTTCCCGGGCGCTGGCGTCTGGGGCGCCTCCGGCCGCAATGCGGCGTCGGTGGTGCTCCGTCGCGCCGGCGCCCGGGCGCCCGGCGTGGCCGTCAGCCGGCCACGCTGATCGACATGTCGATGAACTCGTTGGTGACCAGGTCCGCGGGGGTGATGCCGTCCGCGGGAGCGGTGCCCTGCTCGGTGAAGATCGGCGTCGTCTGGTCGATGAGGGTCTGCACCCGGGCCTCGTCCATGTTGCCGTGGGTGTCGTCGGGCCCGTTGCCGACCAGGCCGAGCTCGGCCTGGGTCTGCACCGAGTAGTCGGCCACGCCCTGCGTGTACACCCAGCCGGTGTCGTACTGCTCGACCAGTTCCAGGATGATCGCGTTGACCCGGGTCGGGTCGGCCAGGTAGTCGACGTCGGCCTGCTGCATGACCGGGACGAGCGCCGTCAGGCACTCCGACATGCCCTCCAGGTCCTCGGTGCGCACCGACATCGACGACTGGTAGGGCTGGAAGCCCGCGTCGTAGACGAGCTGGTAGTCGACCGGCTTGCCCCAGCTGTCCACCTCGTTCTCGTAGATGTAGGGCTCGGCCGAGGCGAAGCCCTGCTGGGCGGCCTTGCCCTCGGCGGCGACGAAGCCGGCCGGGGTGCCGTCGTAGCTGCCGTCCACCTGGCCGGGGTCGAGGATGCCGGCGCCGGTCAGGTAGGCCATGTAGGCCGAGCCCTCGAAGTACCGGACGGTCGCACCGGTGCCCTTCAGGTCGGCGATCGACTGCACGTCGGGGTAGGTCGACGGGTCCCACATGATCATGGTGGGCGACTTCTCCAGCGGTGCCAGGACCGCCGTCGTCGGCTGCTCGGCGGAGTTCTGGATCGCCTCGTCGGTGGCGATGTAGCCCATGTCGATCGAGTCGTCGGCGTACATCTGGGCGGTGACCGTCTGGAACCCGATCGCCGGGCCACCCGCCCGGATCTCCAGTTTCACCCCGGTGCTGTCGCCGGCCGAGTCGATCAGCGTGCCGCTGACGGTCTTGGTGTCGGCGTCCACCACGTAGTCCTCGCCGAGGGACTCGTAGAGCCCGCCGTGCTCGCTCTCCGGGTTCCAGTCGGTCTGCACGACGACGGTGTCCGGGCAGCCGGCGGCTGCCAGGTCGGTCGCGCCCACCTCACCGGAGGGCCCGGCAGCGGCCGAGCTCTCCTCGTCGCTCCCGCACGCGGACAGGACGATGCTGGCGAGCAGGGCACCGGCGACGAGGCCGGCCTTGTTCGTGGTGCTGCGCACGGGCGCTCCTAGGGCAGGGTGGCACAGCGCCTCAGGGTCGGGGCGCTGCGGTGGTGCAGACGAGGGGCCGGGCGGGTCGCCCGGCGCGGGGTGGGTCAGCCGGCGTCGCGGGACTGGTCGTACCAACGGCCGACGGCCACCTTCCCGAGCCAGCCGAAGACGGCGAACACCGCGAACCCCAGGCCGGCGGCGACGAAGATGGTCAGGAAGAGCTCCGGGCCCTGCAGCCGGGAGCTGTAGTTCGACAGCAGGATGCCCAGGCCGGCCTGGCCCTGCTTGAAGAAGAGGTCGCCGACGATCGCGCCGACCACGGACAGCCCGGCGGAGATGCGGAAGCCGGCGAAGATGGCCGGCATGGCGGCGGGCAGCTGCAGCTTGCGCAGCTTGGTCAGCCGGGACGCGCTGTGCAGGTCGAACAGCTCGTGCATGCTCCGGTCCACCGACTGCATGCCGAACAACGTGTTCGAGACGATCGGGAACAGCGAGATCATCACGCAGACGATGACGCGCGAGTTGAACCCGTAGCCGAACCAGAACGCGATCAGCGGCACCAGCGCGAGGATCGGGATGCACTGCAGGGCGACGGCGTAGGGGAACAGCGCCCGCTCCACCGACCGTGCCTGGCTCATCGCGATGGCCCAGACCATGCCGATGACGATGGCGATGGCCAGCCCGGTGAAGGTGACCTGCACGGTGCGCCACAGCGCGGGCAGCAGCTTGTCCATCGTCGGCTGGTCGAACAGCGCGTCGGTGAGGATGGTGTGCGGGGCGGGCAGGATGAACCGGCGTCGCTCGTCGAGCACCAGGTAGGTGATCGCGTACCAGCTGCCCAGCAGCGCGGCGAAGACGCCGAGCGGCAGCAGCAGGTCGGTGAGGCGCCGGCCCCGGCGGCGGGCGGCCACCGGCGGTGCGCCCGGGGTGGCGGCCTGCTCGGCGGCCAGGGTGGTGGTCGGGGCGCTCACGGCGGCCTCCTCGACGGCGGGGCGGGCGTCGGCCGGGGCGCTCACGAGTGGCCCTCGCGCAGGGCGTGGCTGACCTTGCCGGCCAGCGCCGCGAACTCGGGGGTGAACCGCAGCTCGGGGGTGCGGTCGGCACCGAAGGGCACCTCGAAGGTGTCCACGATGTGCCCGGGCCGGCCGCTCATCACCAGCACCCGGGTGGACAGGTACACCGCCTCGCTGACCGAGTGGGTGATGAACAGGGCGCCGAAGCCCTTGGCGTGGAACAGCCGGATCAGCTCGTCGTTCAGCCGCTCCCGGGTGATCTCGTCGAGGGCGCCGAACGGCTCGTCGAAGAGGAACAGGTCGGGGTCCAGGGTGAGCGAACGGGCCAGCGAGGCCCGCATCCGCATGCCGCCGGACAGCGCGCGGGGCAGCTTCTTCTCGTGCCCGCGCAGGCCCACCAGCTCGATGGCGTCCAGCGCGGCCTGGGCGGTTGCCGTCTTCGACATGCCGTGCAGCTCGGCCAGCAGCTCCACGTTCTTGCGCACCGAGCGCCAGGGCAGCAGCGTGGCGTCCTGGAAGACGTAGCCGATGCGCTGCGCGTCCACCTCGCTCAGCCCGGCCGACGCCGGGGACAGCCCGGAGGCGATCCGCAGCAGCGTGCTCTTCCCGCAGCCCGAGGGCCCGACGACGGTGACGAAGTCGCCGCGGTGCACGTCGAGGTCGACGCCCTCCAGGGCCACCGTGCCGTCGGGGAAGGTCTTGGCGACGTCGCGGAAGCGCAGCACGCGGGTGGGTGCGGCCGCGGCGCCGGTGCGCTGGGGTGGGGCGGTGGGCGCGGGAGCACTCACGGGCACCTCCGGGTCGGGTGGTCGGCTGCGGGGGGTCGGGACCACCCTGGGCGCGGTCTGTTTCCAGCTCGTGTGCCCGTGGTGAACGGCGCTGTCCCGCTCATCACGATGTCGTCTCAGCAGGTGGGCGCGGCCACTCCACGGTGCGCACGACCTCGGTCCGGGCCACGAGGCGTCCCCGGGAGACCACCAGCCGGCGGGTGCCGGCGCCGGCCACCGCGGCGTCCAGGCCCTCAGCGGCGACCGCGAGGAACTCCGCCGGCGCCCCGGCGGCGACCGCCGGCACGGGCAGGCCCATGCACCGGCGCGCCCCGGTGCTGACCGCGTCCCAGGCCTCCCGGCTGGACAGGTGCCCGGCGGCGACCAGCAGCGACGCCGCCTCGCAGGCGTCGGCCCGGCCCATCGGGTTGAACGGGTCGCGCAGGTTGTCCCCGCCGGCACCCAGGGTGGCGCCGGCCTCCAGCAGGGTGCGGACGGCGGTCAGCCCGCGCGGTGGCCCGACCAGCTCCCCGCGGGCCTGCAGGAACAGGTTGGTCTGCGGCAGCGCCACCACACCGACCCCGGCGCGGGCCACCTCGGCGGCGGTCGCCCGGGCGACGGCCAGCGGGTGCACGCCCAGGCTGACGCAGTGGCTGGCCGTCACCGCGCGGTCGAACCCGGTGCCCAGCACCCGCTGCGCCAGGTGCAGCAGACCCTGGGCGGTGGGGTCGAGCGTCTCGTCGGTGTGCAGGTCCAGCGGCAGACCGTGCCGCACCGCGGCGTCCCAGGACAGGTCCAGGCCGGCGGCGCGGTCGGCCCACATGTGCGGCGCGCCGCCGACCAGGTCCACGCCGAGGTCGACGGCCTCCTCCAGCAGGCGGGCGTTGTCCCGCACGTCCTCCGGCGTCCACGGACCCGAGGTCAGGGCCACCACCTGGACGTCGATCAGGCCGGCGAGCGCGTCACGCACCTGCAGCAGGGCGCGCACGTGCCGGGTGCCGGTGTGCGCGCCGAGGTCGGCGTGGGTGCGGATCGCCGTCGTCCCGTGGGAGAGGTACTCCATCGCGGCCCGGGTGGCCCGCTCCACGAGGTCCTCGTGGGTGAACCCGGCGGCGATCTCCCGGATGGCGACGATCGCGCCGGCGAGATCGCCGGTGCGGTTGGGTGCCCGGTGGCTGGTGAGCGCCTTGTCCAGGTGGGCGTGCGGCTCGGCGGGCGCCGGCAGCAGCAGGTGCCCGGTGAGGTCGTGCACCTGCTCGCCGGGGGTGGGCGTCAGCGTGCCGGCAGGGGCGACCGCGGCGACGGTCGCGCCGTCCACGCGCACGTCGACCGCCCGGCCGTCGACGTCGGTGGCGTGGGTGAGCAGCAGGCTCACGCGAGGGACCCGGTCACGTCAGCTCGGCTCCGATCTCGGCCAGGGCGGCCGCGGTGGACAGCTCCCGACCCGGGGTGGGGACGGTGGAGAGGTCGACGCCGCGCACCCCGGGCACGGCGAGGTAGGACTCGGCGAGGGCGATCGCGGCGGCGATCCCGGCCCGCCGCGGGTCCCGGGCGGACTCGATGGCGTCCAGGTAGCCCGCGGGCAGCACCAGGCCGGTGAACCGGCGCAGCTCGGCGGCGGAACCGGGGTCGAGCGCGACCGCCACGCAGGCCACGAACGGGACGTCGGCACCGGCGTCGGTGGCGGCCTGGACGAAGTCGGCCACCGCGCCGGCCGGGCCGGCGTGGTTGACGAAGCAGACCTGCGCGCCGGCGCGGACCTTCTCGGCCAGCCGCGCCGGGCGCCGTCGGGCCGGCGGCCCGGTCGGGGTCTCCCCCACCGAGACCAGCAGCCCGGCGGCGGCCGCGGCCGCGGCGAGCTGGGTGGAGTCCAGGTCGAACACCGGCCGGGCGTCGGGACGGTCGCCGACGTCGGTGTGGTCGCCGGTCACGCAGTGCACCGCGGCGACGCCGACGTCGGCCAGCCCGGCGAGCTCGCCCTCCAGGGCGACCCGGTTGCGGTCCCGGCAGGTGAGGCCCTGCCACACGGGCACGCCCTGGGCCTGGACGATCGCGGCGCGGTGGGTGGGCGGGAACTGCACGCGGGCACCGCCGTGGTCACCGAGCAGCACGGCGTCCACCTGACCGGCCACGGTCTCCGCGGCGCGCTGCAGCGAGACCCGGGACAGCGCCTGGCTGGGCAGGTCGGCGACGACCACCGGCCGCTGGCGCATCAGCGCGAGCAGGTGCGGCTCGGGGCCGGGCGCGGGCCGCGGCGGCCCGGTCCACCGCACGGTCGGCAGCTCCACGAACGGGCAGGGCAGCGGGGCGACCTCGCAGCCCCGGCTGCCGGTGACCCCGCCGCACGGCCCGTGCGTCATGTCCTTGGGACAGCCGCTCCGGTGTGCGTGGGTCCTGGTGCGCGCCCCTGTGCTGGTGCCCGCGCCCGTGCTGGTGCTCGCGTCGGCTGTGCCCGTCACGCCGCCGGGAGCCGGATGCCCAGGCGCGGCAGCACCTCCTCGGCGATGAGGTGCAGCTGCTCGTCCATCTGCTCCCGGGTGAGGCCCGGCAGGTCGGGGAAGAGCATGACCTCCTCCAGACCGAGCAGGTCGCGGTACGTGCCGAGGGTGTCCACGACGTCGTCGATGCTGCCGATGGCCATCACCTGCTCGCTGACCGACTGCTCCAGGGTGGGCTGGAAGGCGAAGCCGTCGGCGGCGGCGTAGGTCTTGAACCGGCCGTAGGGGGCGAGGAAGCGGCAGAACTCGTCGTGCCCGTCGCGAGCGGTGCGGAAGGCGTCCTCCCGGGTGCGCCCGACGTGGGTGTGGATGTTCAGCGTGCGGTCCTGGCCGGGGCGCAGGGTGCGGCCGTGCTGCTCGGCGATCTCCCCGTAGCCGTCCCACACCTGCTTGATCAGCGCCGGCGGTGCGAGCGCGATGACACCCTTGTGCCCGACCCGGGCCACGTACTCCAGGGTCTTCCCCGGGCTCATCGGCTGGTAGACCTCGACCGGCCCGAGCGGGCGCGGCACCAGGGTCAGCTCGGTGACGGTGGCACCGCGGTCCGGGATGCCCGGCGGCGGGAAGGTGAAGTGCTTGCCGGAGTAGCTGAACCGCTCCTGGGCCCAGGCGAGCTTGATGACCTCCATCGACTCCTCGAACAGCTCACGGTTGACCTGGTCCAGCTCGGCGCTCATGGCGTTGTCGCCGCTGGCAATCACCGCGCCCAGCGTCTGGGCCTCCCGCGGGACGGTGCCGCGGCCGACGCCGAACCGCATGCGGCCGCGGCTCAGGATGTCGGCGGTGGCGTAGTCCTCGGCGAGCCGCAGCGGGTGCCACTGCGGGACGACGTTGAACGCCTGGCCGGACTTGAGCCGGGTGGTGATCGAGGTGAGGTGCTGGCCGAACTGGATCAGGTTGGGCGTCACCTCGTAGCCCTCGTACTGGAAGTGGTGCTCGGTGAGCCACATCGTGTCGTAGCCCAGCCGGTCGGCGGTCTGCGCCCAGTGCTCCAGGTTGCGGTACCCGGCGATCACCGCGTCGTTGCCGTACCGGCGGTCGGTCGGGACCGGCCCGGCGTTGCCGGCGTCGGTCATCGGGACCCCGCCGTAGTAGTGCAGGTCGATGCGCACGCAGGACACCTCTCGACGGACCGGACGGAGCAGTGAGCATCGCGCCGGTGTGTTCCCCCCACGTTTCGCGAGGGTGTCACCTGCCCGAGTGGACACCCCGACATGTCCGCTCGTCGACATGGCGGCACGGACACACAGCGACAGGTCCAGCGGCACAGCGGCGCAGCTGGTCAACGGCACACCCCGCACCCGTACGCACACCGGACTCAGCGGCGAGGCAGGCTGCACGGCGGCGGCGTGCACCGGGGTGGGTCAGGCAACTCGGCGGCGGATGACGTCGCGGTGGGTCATGAGCACCCAGAGGACGTGGTGCAGGTCCATCCGTTCACCGCCGGGGCCGGTGGGGTCGGCGGCGACGGGGCTGGGCAGCAGGTCGTCGAGCACGCCCGGGCGGAGCCGCAGCGGCAGGACGTCCGCCGAGGGGGCCGGGCCCTGCTCCTGCACCGACCCCTGGCCAGAGCCGCTGACCTGGTCGGTGGCTGCGTCGCTCCGGGCGGTCACCGCGCCAGTCGGGTCCGGGACGGGCCGGGTCGTGGGCCGGCGGCCGAGCGAGGTGACGCCGGTCAGGCCGTCGTCGAAGGCGGTGTCGGCGGGTCCCCAGACGCGCTCACCGGCCGGGGTGGTGACCACGAGCTGTCCGCGGTGACGGGTCATCCGGAGGTCCTCGTCGTGGGCCAGCCCGTGGTCGGTGTCGCAGAGCAGCACCATGGCGCTGACGTCGGTGCGCCCGCCCAGGCGCCAGGGCCGCAGGTGGTGGGCGTGCAGGCGCTCGACCCGGGTCTCCTCGCAGCCGGGCCGGGCGCAGCCGCCGTCGCGGGCGAGCAGGGCGCGGCGCTGGGCACGGGTGGCGTAGCGGTGCCGGCGGCCCTGGGCGAGGACCTCACCGTCCCGCTCCACGATCGCCACGATGCTGGCCTGGCAGGCCAACCGGCGGACCTGTGCGGCGGTGAGAGCCGGGCCGCCGAGGACGTGGGCGCGACCGGCGGCGGTGTCCTCGGCCAGCACGGCGGCATCGACGTGCACGACGACCTCCCGACGAGGTGGGTCGCCGGCGCGGCGGTCGGCGTCGGCGGCGGCGCGGGCCAGCAGCCGCAGTGCGCTGCACCGCTGCTCGGCACGGCGTCCCCGCAGAGACGTCTCCACCGGACCGGACTGCTCACCGCCGCGTTCCCGCAGAGACGCGTCCACCGGACCGGACTGCTCGCCGCCGCGTTCCTGCGGGAACGCATCCACCGGGCCGGGCTGGCCCGTGAGCGAGGACCGGTGGTCGACGGGCTCGTCGGCGGCCTCACCGCGAGCGTCTGCGCGATCGGCGGCGGTCGGCGTGGCCGCGGTCCGGTCCGCGGCCGCCCGCTCCGCCGCCGCCCGTCCCGCCACCTGTCCCGCGGCCGCCTGTCGCGCCGCCGCGCGGTCGCGACGGGCCGAGCGTTCGACCAGGGACTCGATGGCGGCGAGCAGCTCGGCGCCGTCCTCGGCAGGCATCCGCACGCGCAGCGACAGCATCCCGTCCGCGTCCCAGTGGTGCTCGAACACCTCCGGCCGGCGGCGCACGGCTGCACCGCCGCCGGCTCCCCCACCGGTGCCGGCATCACCATCGCGTCCGACACCGGGGTCCCCGATCCCGCCGGCGGCAGCAGCGGCACCTGCGGCCGTGTTCGCGTCGACCCGGCGCCAGCCGCGCACCACCCGCTCCACCTGGGCGGCGGTGGCGTGCCGGGCGAACTCGAGCAGCTCGGCCTCACTGCCGGGCTCGGCGATCCGGGTCAGCGCGCGCACCTTGCTGTAGGACACCCGCCCCGCAGCGAAGGCACCCGACAGCACCGGCAACCGGCACAGCGCGCGAGCCGTGCGCACGTGCTCGCGCGCCGTCCCCGGCTCCAGACCGCACTGCCACGCCAACCAGTGAGCACACGACCGCACCCCGTGCCCCGCCCACCCCTCCCGCCGGTCGAACTCCGCGACCAGCCGCAACCACGACGCCGTGGCCGCCGACAGCCGCACCGCCCCGGTCACGATCTCCTCGGCCAGCTCTCCCACCGGCCGTGGACGCCCTCCGAACGTGTCGTCGACGGCCACCACGGAGGACGCTGCTGCAGACGTGTCGAACATGTGTTCGATCGTGTCAGGCAGGTCCGACAGTCCCGTCACGCCGACCGGGCGTCGCCGCCGGCGGTCCCGGGCCGCGAACGACGTTCCGCGGGAACACAGCAGCGCACAGCGTTCCCGCGGGAACACAGCAGCGCACAGCGTTCCCGCGGGAACACAGCAGCGCACAGCGTTCCCGCGGGAACGCGGCGGCGCACAGCGTTCCCGCGGGAACGCGGCGGCGGACGGCGTCCCGGCAGGAACGCCGACCACTCAGGACCGCTGCGGGTCCACGCCGAAGACCTCGGCCATGTCGTC
Organism: Goekera deserti; assembly: GCF_010685995.1. Classification (GTDB taxonomy): domain Bacteria; phylum Actinomycetota; class Actinomycetes; order Mycobacteriales; family Geodermatophilaceae; genus Goekera; species Goekera deserti. Next base: position 139,110 of record NZ_JAAGWK010000010.1, read on the forward strand.
CATCATCATGTGCGCGCCCTGCAGGCTGACCGAGGTCATCCAGATGGCGTCCTCCACCCGGTGCACGTTGCCCGCCTTCACGCCCGCGAGGTCCGTCCACAGCGGGGTGGACTCGACGCGGGCCGCGGTCTCCGCACCGCCCGAGTAGGAGGACACGAAGATGTGGTCGCCGTCGGCGAGCCGGATCTCCTCCTCGCTCACCTCGACGGCGAACGTGTCGACGTCCTGCGGTGCCGGCCGGGCGAGGCCCATGTCCTGGAAGACGATGCCGCTGAACGAGGCCTTGGCGTAGAGCCGCGTCGGCCCGTCGACGAACCGCACCATGGAGACCGTCGGGTCGCCGGCCGCCGCGTTGACCGCCGCCCCCAGCGCTGCGGCCCGCTCCTCGTAGTCGCCGATCAGTTCCTCGGCGCGCTCCTCGGTGCCGGTCGCCTCACCGACCACCCGGATGTTGTCCTTCCACGACGGCCCGGTGGTGGCGACGAAGACGGTCGGCGCGATCTGGGACAGCTGCTCGTACAGCTCGTCGTGCCGCACGGTGGCGGACAGGATCAGGTCCGGCTGCAGCGCGGCGATCCGCTCCAGCGCCGGCTGCTCCAGCGGGCCGACGTCCTCGGTGTCGGCGACCGCGTCGCCCAGGTACTCCGGGAAGGCGCCCTGCTGGTCCCGGTAGGACCCGATCCCGCCCACCAGCGGCACGTCCAGCGCGACGACCGCCTCGACCAGGCTGTTGTCCAGCGCCACGACCCGGGTCGGCCGGTCCGGCAGCTCCGTCGTCCCCTTGTCGTGGGTCACGGTGCGCGGGAAGCCCTCCTCCACCGCCGCGGCGGGGGACGGGGCGGCGTCGGTCGCCGTCGAACCGCAGGCGGTGAGCAGCCCGGTCAGCACCAGGGCGGCGGCGGTGACGGCGGAGCGGACGGGGCGGGACACGGGCGACCTCCATGGTGATCAACTCAGGTGAGCCTCACCTTAGTCAGACCGCACGTCGGCTTCGCCGTGGACCGTCAGCCCGGTCGGACGACGTCGTAGCGCACGCAGGCGAACTCACCGTTGCGCGCCACCTCACGCACCACGAGCTCGACCCGTGCCGGCAGCAGCGGTGCGCCCGCGCCGAGCGTGACCGGGGCGATGGAGACCACCACCTCGTCGAGCAGCCCGGCCGCGGCGAACTGGGCGGCCACCGGCCCCCCACCGACCACCCAGACGTCCCGCTCACCGGCGGCGGCGACCAGCTCGGCGTGCACCGCGCGCAGCTCCTCGGGCGAGTCGGCCGCCCTGAACCGGATGTCCGCGCCCGGGAAGGGCGCCAGCTCCCGGTGGGTCAGCACCTGGGCCGGCTGGGTGTAGGTCCACCCCTCCGGGCCACCGTGGTCCTGGATCCACCGGTACGTCGACGCGCCCATCACCAGCGCGCCGACGGTCCGCTCGAAGGCCTGGTAGCCCATGACGCCCTCGTGGTCGGCCTCCCGGCTGAGCAGCCAGGACAGCGAGTGCTCGGCGTCGGCGACGAAGCCGTCCAGCGAGGTGGCGGTGTAGTAGACGGTGCGGGTCAACGGGTCCTCCGGGTCAGCCACTCGATCGGGTCGCCGGTGTCCACGGGGACGCCGGCCTCGCGCAGCCAGTGCCGGGCCAGCAGGCGCCGGTGCGCGGAGAAGGTGAGCACGTGGGCCACCACGCTGCCGACGAGGAAGCTCTCCGGCGGCTCGCACAGCGCGTCGACCAGCCGGTCGCCCCAGGCACCACGCCGGGACACCTCCCGGACGGCGGCCAGCCAGCGGGGCGCCACCGCGTCGTGCCGGTCGAGCAACGCCGCCGGGTCGTCCCCGCCGCGCACCGGGGTGTCGGCGCCCTCCAGGGAGGCGACCCACACCTCCAGGGTCCACACCAGGTGCTCCAGCACCGCGGCGACCGACTCCTCCGCACCGTCCCACGGCAGCAGCACCTGACCCGGGCCCCGCACCCGCCGGTACTCCCCGGGGTCCAGGTCACCGGCGAGCTCCAGCAGGGCGCGGGTGTCCTCCACGCCGTGCTGCACGAGCAGCGCGGTCACCTCGTCGCCCCCGCGGCGCTGCGGCTCGTCGGACACCAACAGCGAGGACGGCGGGTGGAAGTGCAGGCCGTTGGGCGCCGGCAACCAGTGCTCGTCCCGGGAACGCGGCGGCCCGCCGCCGGGGACGCTGCCCGGGGTGTGCCCGTAGGCCCGGGCGAAGGCCCGGCTGAAGCCCTCCACCGACTCGTACCCCGCGGCGAGGGCCACGTCGGTGACCCGCGCGCCCTGCCGCAGCTGCCAGGCCGCCCGCTCCAGCACCACCCGCCGGCGCAGCGCGACCGGGGACTCCCCCGCGCCCCCGGACACCAGGCGGCTGAAGTGGAACGGCGAGGCGTACGCGTCTCCGGCCATGTCGGCCAGGGAACGGTTGTCCTCGTCGAGGACGGCGTCCAGCAGCTCGCGCAGGCGGTCACGTCCGGGTGGCGTCACGTGGGTCAGTCTGGCGGCCCGGCCGACCCCGGCGCCCGACCGTTCTTGCGCTGTGGCGACCCCACCCCCCTGGCCGGACGACGAGGTCGCGGGGCAGGGTGGAGGGCATGGAGTACACCCGCCTCGGCAGCACCGGCCTGCAGGTCTCCCGCATCTGCCTCGGGATGATGAGCTTCGGCGACCCCGCGCGGGGCACGCACCCGTGGAGCCTGCCGGAGGAGCACAGCCGCCGGCTCATCGAGCAGGCGCTGGCCGCCGGGATCACCTTCTTCGACACCGCGAACGTCTACTCCGACGGGTCCAGCGAGGAGATCACCGGCCGGGCGCTGCGCGACTTCGCCCAGCGGGACGACGTCGTCCTGGCCACCAAGGTGCACGGCCGGATGCGGCCCGGCCCGAACGGGGCGGGCCTGTCCCGCAAGGCCGTCCTGGCCGAGCTCGACGCGAGCCTGCGCCGGCTCGGCACCGAGTACGTCGACCTCTACCAGGTGCACCGCTGGGACCCGGCCACGCCGATCGAGGAGACGCTCGAGGCGCTGGACGCCTGCGTGCGGTCGGGCAAGGTGCGCTACCTCGGCGCCTCCTCCATGTGGGCCTGGCAGTTCAGCAAGGCGCTCCACACCGCCGGCGAGCACGGCTGGCACCGCTTCGTGTCCATGCAGGACCACTACAACCTGCTCAACCGCGAGGAGGAGCGGGAGATGCACCCGCTGTGCCTGGACCAGGGCGTGGGCGTCATCCCGTGGAGCCCGCTGGCCCGCGGGAAGCTGACCCGCGACTGGTCGCAGCGCACCGCCCGCTCGGAGACCGACGAGTTCGGCCGCCGGCTCTACGACGAGGCGAGCGACCCGGCGATCGTCGCGCGGGTGGCCGAGGTCGCGCAGGAGCGCGGCGTGCCGCGGGCGCAGGTCGCGCTCGCCTGGCTGCTGACCAAGCCGGTGGTCAGCGCCCCCATCGTCGGCGTGACCCGGGACCAGCACCTCGACGACGCCGTCGCCGCGGTCGGTCTGCGGCTGACCCCGGAGGAGGTCGAGCGACTGGAGGAGCCCTACACGCCGCACGCCGTCGCCGGCTTCGGCTGAGCACCCGCCGGACCCGCCCGCGCTCAGGGGTCCAGGCCCACCAGCCGGGCGGACAGGTCCCACAGCTCGGCGGCCCGGCGGTCGTCCCGGCCGGCCATCGACGTCCAGGTGCGGGCCCGGTGCGCGTGGTGGGCACCGTTGCGCCAGCCGTCCGGCGCGGTGGCCAGCCACACCAGCGTGTCCGCACCCTGCGCCGGGGTGCGGAAGAACGCGGTGAGCGGCGTGCGGAAGGCCAGCCCGGTGACCCCGCCGGCGCCCGCCCCGAAGTTGGTGGCCACCGCCCCGGGGTCGAAGCAGGTGGCGGTCACGTCCGGCGCCCAGCGCCGCGCGAGCTCGCGGGTCATGAGCAGGTTTGCCAGCTTGGCCTTCGCGTACGCCCGGGTCGCCAGGTACGGGACCGTGTCCAGCGCCCGCTCCCCGCGCCCCCGCCGCGTGCCGCCCAGCCAGTGCACGAACGACGCCGTGGTCACCACCCGGCCGCCGGCGGCGCGCAGCGGCTGCTCGAGCAGGCGGGTGAGCAGGTAGGGCGCCAGGTGGCCGACCTGTAGCGTCCACTCGTTCCCGTCCACGGTCAGCTCCCGGCGCGGGCGGGCAGCGCCGGCGTTGCCCGCCAGCACGTCGATCCGGGGGTGGTCGTGCAACAGCTGCTCGGCGAGCGCCCGCACGTCGTCCAGCCGGGCGAAGTCGCACACGTGCCACTCCACCCCCAGCTCGGCGGCCACGGCGGCGGTCTTCACCGGGGAGCGGCCGACCACCACGACCCGGGCCCCGGAGCGGTGCAGCCGGCGGGCGGCGGCGGCACCGATGCCGTCACTGGCCCCGGTGACCACCACCACCGGCCCGGGCTCGTCGTCCCCGGTCACGCCGGGGCCGGGTTCACGTCGCGCGCTCGACCAGCACGACGGGGATCTCCCGGTCGGTCTTGCGCTGGTAGTCGGCGTAGTCGGGGAATGCCGCGACCGCCCGCTCCCACCAGATCGCCTTCTCCTCGCCGGTGATCTCCCGGGCGACGCCGTCCCACACCTCGGCGCCGTCCTGGACGGTGACCTGGTCGGGGTGCTTCGTGACGTTGAAGTACCAGGTCGGGTGCTTGGGGGCACCGCCCTGCGAGGCGACCATGGCGTAGACGCCGTCGTGCTCCACCCTCATCAGCGGGTTCTTGCGCACCTTCCCGCTCTTTGCACCGCGGGTGGTGAAGACGACCACGGGCTCGGGGCGGCCCGGGAGGGTGTTCGCCTCCTGGCCGTTGGTGCGCTCGTAGGCCTCCACCTGGTCGCGGACCCACTTCTCCGGACTCGGCTCGTACTCACCCTCGACTGGCATGCCCCGAGCCTAGGACGCCGGGACGTCGGACGGGTGGGGCAGTCTGGGCGCGCCACCACCGACCGGGACGAGGACACGATGGACACCAGCAGCACCGCCACCGCGACCACCATCGCCGCCGGCTACGCCTTCGACGGGCCCGCGCTGGAGCTCGGGTCGGTGGTGCACGGCGGTTCGCCGCACCCCGAGGCCCAGGTGCGGCTGCCGCTGTCGATGGCCACCCGGCACGGGCTGATCGCCGGCGCGACCGGCACCGGTAAGACGAAGACGCTGCAGCTGCTCACCGAGCAGCTGTCCGCGGCCGGCGTCCCGGTGGTGGTGGCCGACGTCAAGGGCGACCTCGCCGGGCTGGCCCAGGCCGGCCCGCCCGGTGACCGGGTGACCCGGCGCGCCGCGGACACCGGCGACGACTGGACACCGACCGGTTTCCCGGTGGAGTTCCTGGCCCTGGGTGGCCTGGGCAGCGGGGTGCCGGTGCGGGCCAGCGTCACCTCGTTCGGGCCGCTGCTGCTGAGCAAGGTGCTGCAGCTCAACGCCACCCAGGAGAGCTCGCTGGGGCTGGTCTTCCACCACGCCGACCGGGCCGGGCTGCCGCTGCTGGACCTCGAGGACCTGCGCGCGGTGATCAGCTGGCTGGTCAGCGCCGAGGGCAAGGGCGACCTGGAGGGGCTCGGCGGGCTGTCCAAGGCCACCGCCGGGGTCATCCTGCGCAACCTGATCGCGCTGGAGGACCTGGGCGGCGACGTCTTCTTCGGCGAGCCCGAGTGGGAGACGGCCGACCTGATGCGGGTGGCCCCGGACGGACGCGGCGTCGTCAGCTGCGTGGAGCTGGTGGCCGTGCAGGACCGGCCGGCCCTGTTCTCCACGTTCCTCATGTGGCTGCTGGCCGAGCTGTTCGAGGAGCTGCCCGAGGTCGGCGAGGTGGAGAAGCCCAAGCTGGTGTTCTTCTTCGACGAGGCGCACCTGCTCTTCGCCGGGGCCAGCAAGGGCTTCCTGGAGTCGGTGACCCAGACGGTGCGGCTGATCCGCTCCAAGGGCGTCGGCATCTTCTTCGTCACCCAGAACCCCACCGACGTGCCGACGCCGGTGCTCGGCCAGCTCGGCAACCGGGTGCAGCACGCCCTGCGCGCCTTCACCCCGGACGACGCCGACGCGCTGAAGAAGACGGTGAAGACCTACCCGACGAGCACCGACTACGACATCGCCGAGACGCTCACCTCGCTGGGCACCGGGGAGGCGGTGGTGACGGTGCTCAGCGAGCGCGGGGCACCGACGCCGGTCGCCTGGACGATGCTGCGCCCGCCCCGGTCCACCATGGGCCCGCTCGACCCGGCGGTGCTGCAGCAGGCGGTGGCGGCCTCGCCGCTGCAGGCCCGCTACGGGGTGGCCGTGGACCGGGACTCCGCGCACGAGCGGATCGCCGCCCGGATGGCCCCGCCCGCACCCCCGCCGACGCCGGCACCGCCTCGCACTCCGGCGCCGAGGGCCGAGGCCCCGGAGCCACGGCCCCGGCCGGCACCGCGCAGCCGCCCGGAGCCCGCCGACGACGGCGTGCTGGGCGACGTGCTGCAGTCCTCGGCGTTCAAGGCGTTCGCCCGGTCGGCCGCCTCGGCGCTGGGCCGGGAGCTCACCCGCGGGCTGTTCGGCACCCGGCGGCGGCGGTGACCGGGCTGCCGGCGCCGCTGCCGCGGGTGGTGGTGCAGGGCCAGGCGGAGCGCTCGGTGCCGCCGGACACGGCCGTGGTCACGGTCACCGTGGGGGCCCGCGAGCGCGGCCGGGAGCAGGCCATGGCCGAGCTCGCCGAGCGGCAGCAGGCCGTGCTCGACCTGCTCACCGCCCGGGCCGACGTGGTCGGCGAGCACGCCACGGAGTCCGTGTGGGTCTCCCCCGCGCACGCCGAGGACGGGTCCGGTCGGGTCGTCGGGCACCTCGCCCAGCTGTCCACCCGGGTGCGGCTGGACGACGTCGACGCCGTCGGCGCGTTCCTGCTCACCGCCGGGGCGCTGGCCGGGGTCTCGGTGCACGGGCCGCAGTGGCAGCTGCGGGCGGCCGAGGAGGTGCACGCAGAGGTGCGGGAGCTCGCCGTCCTGGACGCCGTCGCCCGGGCCCGCGCGCACGCCCGGACGATGGGCACCGAGCTCGCCGATCTCGTCGAGCTGCGGGACGTGCCCGGCGCGCGGGGTGGTGCCGAGCGCTGGGCCGTCCAGGCGGCGCCCGCCTCGGGCGGAGGGCTGGACGTGGAGCCGGGCAGCCAGCAGGTGCGCGCCCAGGTGGAGATGACGTTCACCGTGCAGCAGCCGGACCTGACGGCCCTCGGCCGCTGACCCGCCGCCGAGGTGCGGCCGGTCCCGGGAACGGTCACCCTGGGGGACCTGTCCCGAGACCCGGAGGTCACCCCGGCATGCGCTACAACGAAGGCATCGACCTCGACACGTCCGACGTCCAGGACCGCCGCGGCGGGGGCGGCGGCTTCGGCGGCGGGCGGGGCGTGGCCGTCGGCGGCGGCGGGCTCGGTCTGGTCGGGCTGGTCGTGGTCGTGCTGATCCAGGTGCTCGGCGGTGGCGACGGCGGCACCGGCACCGGCACCGGGGGCAACGGGCTGTCCGGCACCCTCGGCGGGCTGAGCCAGGGCCAGACCGCCGACAACACGCAGCTGGAGCAGCAGTGCCAGGACAGCGGGGACGCCAACACCTCGCTGGACTGCGCCATCGCCGCCGACATCGACTCCATCCAGGACTACTGGGAACAGACGCTGCAGGGATACCAGCGCACCGAGACCGTGTTCTTCAGCGACCAGGTGCAGACCTCCTGCGGCGGGGCGACCAGCGGCTCGGGGCCGTTCTACTGCCCGGCCGACCAGCTGGTGTACATCGACCTGACCTTCTTCGACACGCTGCGCACCGACTTCGGCGCCGAGGGCGGGCTGTTCGTCGACGCCTACGTGCTGGCCCACGAGTACGGCCACCACGTGCAGAACCTGATGGGCACCAACCAGCAGGTGCAGCAGGGCGAGACCGGCCCCACCAGCGGCACCGTGCGGCTGGAGCTGCAGGCCGACTGCTACGCCGGCACCTGGGCCAACCACGCCGAGACGGTGCCCGACGAGTCGGGCCGGCCGCTGATCGCCGAGATCACCGACGACGACATCGCCCGGGCCCTGGACGCCGCCGGGCGCATCGGCGACGACTTCATCCAGGAGAACCTGGGCGGTGGCACGGTCGACCAGGACTCCTTCACCCACGGCTCCAGCGAGCAGCGGCAGAAGTGGTTCACCACCGGCTACCAGACCGGTGACCCGGCACGGTGCGACACCTTCGCCACCGACGACCTCGGCTGACGCCCACGCGCGGTAGGGCAGGCTGCGGGGCATGCGCACAGCCGACCTGACCACCGCCGTCGACGGGCACGTCGCCGTGCTCACCGTCGACCGCGCCGCCAAGCGCAACGCCATGACCTCGGCGATGTGGGCCGCGGTGCCCGCGCTGCTGGACGAGCTCGCCGCCGACCCCCGGGTGCGGGTGCTGCTGGTCACCGGCGCGGGCCCGAGCTTCTGCGCCGGTGCCGACATCGCCGAGCTGCTCGGCGGGCCGGACCCGGCCGACCCGATGGCCGAGCTGCGCGCGCACAACCTGGCCGCGCAGGCGGCGTTGCGGGCGTTCCCCACCCCGACGATCGCGGTGGTGCGGGGGCACTGCATCGGTGGGGGCATCGAGCTCGCGGCCAGCTGCGACCTGCGCTTCACCGACGACACCGGGGTGTTCGGCGTGACCCCGGCGAAGGTCGGTGTGGTCTACGCGCCGGCACCGACCCGCGCACTGATCGACCTGGTCGGCCCCGCCACCGCCAAGTACCTGCTGTTCAGCGGGGAGCTGCTGGACGCCGCGGAGGCGCTGCGCACCGGGCTGGTGGACCGGCTGCTCCCGGCCGCCGACCTGGACGCCGAGGTGCGCCGGTTCGCCGACGTGCTGGCCACCCGGTCGGCGCTGAGCCAGCGGGCCACCAAGGAGATCGTCGGTGAGCTCATGGCCGGCCGGGACGCCGGGCCGGTGGCCGCCGGCTGGTTCACCGAGACCATCGCCAGCGGCGAGCTGGCCGAGGGCGTCGCCGCCTTCGCCGGCCGTCGCCCGCCGGCCTTCGGCTGGACCGGCCGCTGACACCGGCCGGGAACACCGGGGCGCCGTCCGGTGATTGAGCAGGGCATGACGACTGTGGGCATCATCGGCGCCGGCAACATCGGCGCAGCACTGGCCAAGATCTCCCTGGACGCCGGCTACGACGTGGTCATCGCCAACTCGCGGGGCCCGGAGACGCTGGGCGACCTGGTCGCCGAGCTCGGCGCCCGGGAGACCAGCAGGGCCACGGCACGGGCCGCCACCGCCGCGGAGGCGGGTGCGGCCGGCGACCTCGTGGTGGTGACCGTGCCGCTGAAGAACGTGCCGGACCTGCCGGTCGAGCCGCTGGCCGGCAAGGTGGTCATCGACACCAACAACTACTACCCGGAGCGGGACGGCCACATCGCCGCCCTGGACGACGAGACCACCACCACCGCCGAGCTGCTGCAGGCCCACCTGCCGACGTCCACCGTGGTGAAGGCCTTCAACCACATCTACTCCGAGCACCTGGTCACCAAGCGCTCCCCCAGCGGCACCCCGCATCGCCGGGCGCTGGCCATCGCCGGTGACCTGCCGGCCGCGAAGACCGTGGTGGGCAGCTACATCGACGACCTCGGCTTCGACGTCCTGGACCTGGGTCCGCTCGCCGAGGGCTGGCGCATCCAGCGGGACACCCCCGGCTACGGCCCCGAGTACGACGTCGACCAGCTGCGCCAGGCCACGGAGGCCGCGAAGCGCTACCGCGACATGTGAGCTGCTGCGGCAGCGCGGGTCAGCGCGCTGCCAACGCCTCGTCGTCGGAGGCGACCGCGGCGTTCCAGTCGCGCTTCTCCGCCTGCCAGCGGTCCTCGGTGCTGCCCAGCCGCCAGTAGCCGGAGACCGACATGAGCTCGCGCGGCACCTGCAGATCGGCGCGGACGAAGCGACGCAGCTCCCGCACGAAACCGGCCTCGCCGTGCACGAACACGTGCGGCGTGCCCGACGGCAGGGCCGCCGACCGCACCGTGGCTGCCAGCGCCGCACCCACCGGCCCGTCCCCGCGCAGCACCCAGGTCAGCTCGACGCCGGGGGCCGGCACCAGCGGCTGCTGCTCGGCGGCGTCGGCGACCTCCACGAAGACCTTCGCGGCGGCACCGGCCGGGATGCGCGGCAGCGCCGCGGCGATCGCCGGCAGGGCGCTCTCGTCGCCGGCCAGCAGGTGCCAGTCGGCGTCCGCGCTCGGCGCGTAGGCACCGCCCGGACCGAAGAACTGCACGAGGTCGCCCGGCCGCGCCGAGGCAGCCCACGGGCCGGCCAGGCCGGTGTCCCCGTGGTGCACGAAGTCCAGCGTCAGCTCACCGGCGACCGCGTCCCACTGCCGCACCGTGTAGGTGCGCGTCACCGGCCACTGCTCGCGAGGCAGCCGCTCCTGCAGTTCCGCCGGGTCGAACGGCGCCCGGTAGCCGGCACCGGCCGGCGGGAACAGCAGCTTCACGTAGTGGTCGGTGAACTCACCCGCCGGGAAGCCGGCCAGGCCCTCGCCACCCAGCACGACCCGGACCATGTGCGGGGTCAGCCGCTCGGTGCGGACGACCTGGGCCAGCCGGGCCACCCGCTTCGGCCGCGCTGCCTGCGTCATGCGGGGCTCCTCGCTGTCGTAGCCGACACCCGCTCGACACGGGTGAGGGAAGGCTTGCCTGAGCTGCTCACCATCAGCTTACGGGGAGATCTCTGTTTCGACCCGCCCCCGGCCCGGGTACCCGAGGTCTCACGAGACGCAACCACTCAGCCCCGGTGGACGTGAGCGCGGCAGGTCCTCGCACCGGCCCCTCCACGCCCTCTTGCCCTCGACAGCGCCGGCACGGATGCCGCGCCACGAGGTGAGACGACACGTACCCATCCTCACCCAGGGTGGATCGCGGTCGCACCGACCACGACGCACGCCGAGGAGGAAGCATGACGCACAGCCAGATCGACAGCACCTACTCGACCACCACCACGACCGACACCGGTGCCGCCCCCGTCAGCCAGGGGACCAGCAGCCCGAACACCACCACCGACGTCGCGAAGGACGAGGCCCGCAACGTCGGCCAGACCGCCGCGAACGCCGGCAGCCAGGTGGCGGCCACCGCCGCGGACGAGGCCAAGCACGTCGCCGGCGAGGCGAAGGCCCAGGCCACCAACGTGATCGGCCAGGGTCGCCAGCAGGTCACCCAGCAGGTGCAAACGCAGGCCAAGAACGGCCAGCAGAAGGCCGTCCAGAGCATCAGCGCCCTGGCGTCCGAGCTGCGCACCATGGCCGAGGGCGGCCAGCCGTCCTCCGGTCCGGCCACCGACATAGTGCGCCAGGCCACCGACAAGCTGGACGAGGTCGCGCACTGGATCGAGTCCCGCGAGCCGGGTGACCTCGTCGAGGAGGTCCGCAGCTTCGCTCGTCGCCGTCCCGGTGCCTTCCTGCTCGGTGCCGCCGTCGCCGGTGTGCTCGCCGGCCGGCTGACCAGCGGCGTCGTGTCCGCGCACAAGGACAGCTCCCCGTCCGGCACCAGCGGCACCGCGCCCCGCCAGGGCCTGGGCGCGCCGAGCCAGCAGGGCAACTGGGTCGAGGAGACCTACACGCCGGAGACGTCGTCCTACGCCACCGCCGGGACCCAGGCGTACGGCCAGGCCACCCCGGCCCACGGCCAGGCCTACGAGACGGGCTACACCGAGACGACGACCGGCTCCGTGCCGCCGCCGCCGTACGGCACCGTGCCCCCGGCCGGCAGCGTCGTGCCGCCGACCACCCCGTCCGGCTGGGACGACCCGCAGCGCGGGCTCGGCCAGGGCGGCCAGCAGTGAGCGCCCCTTACGGGCAGGCCCCCTCCGGCGCGCACCCCGTGGGTGCGGGCCAGGCCGCGCAGAACTACGTCGACCCGCAGCAGTACCCCGACCCCCGGCAGTACCAGCAGGGTGGGTACCAGCCCGGGTCCGGGCAGGCGATGACCGCTGACGGGCACCCCGACGTCGAGGGTGCCTCGGTCGGTCAGCTCATCAGCGAGGTCACCACCGACCTGTCGGTGTTGATGCGCCAGGAGATGGCGTTGGCCAAGGCCGAGATCAAGGCCGAGGTCACCAAGGCCGGCAAGGGTGCCGGGATGCTCGGCGGCGCCGGCTTCGCCGGGTACATGACCGTCCTGTTCCTCTCCTTCGCCCTGGCGTGGGCACTGGCCAGCGCGATCCCGGCCGGATGGGCGTTCCTGATCGTCGCCGTCATCTGGGGCATCGCGGCCGCCGTCCTGGCGCTGAGCGGCAAGAAGAACCTGCAGCAGGTCAACCCGAAGCCGGAACGGACCGTGGAGACCCTCCAGAAGGTCCCCGGCGCCCTCAAGCCCCACTGACCCAGCAGCCCCGAAGGAGTCGAGCAATGACCAGCAGTGACCCGGACGTCATCCGTCGTCAGATCGAGGACACCCGTAGCAACCTCAGCTACGACGTCGACGCGCTCAACGAGAAGGTCAACCCGTCCCGCGTGGTCGACCGTCGCGTGACCAAGACCAAGAACGCCGTGGACAACCTGCGGACCAAGGTGATGGGCAACCACACCTCGTCCTCCGGCCAGGGCGGCACGATGTCGCACGTGCAGGGTGTCGCCGGCAACGCGGCCGGCAACGTGCAGGGCTACGCCCAGAACGCCGCGGGCAACGTGCAGGGGGCAGCGCACAACGCGGCCGACTCCGTGCAGGGTGCCGCGCAGCAGGTGGCCGGCGCCGTGCAGCAGGCCCCCGCGCAGATCCAGTCGCAGACCCAGGGCAACCCCCTGGCCGCGGGCCTCATCGCCTTCGGCGTCGGCTGGCTCGTCTCCTCCCTGCTGCCCGCGTCGCAGAAGGAGAAGCAGCTCGCGCAGCAGGCCGAGAACACGGTCATGGAGTTCAAGCAGCCGCTGGTCGACCAGGCCAAGCAGGTCGCGCAGCAGATCGGCGACGAGCTGAAGCCGGTCGCGCAGGAGGCCGTGGAGTCGGTCAAGTCCACCGCGCAGGACTCCGCGACCACGGTGACCGAGCAGGGCAAGGGCGCAGCCCAGGACGTCAAGGGCCAGGCGCAGCAGTCCAAGCAGTCGGTGCAGGGCCAGGCCTCCAGCTGACCTGACCGCACCGCACACGGAGCCCCGCCGGACGTCGTCCGGCGGGGCTCCGTGCTGTCCGGCTCAGTTGAGCGCGCGGGTGCCCTCGGGCAGCGTGCCGCCGGCGAGGAAGTCGACCGCAGCGTCCTGCAGGGCGGTCAGCGCCACCCGCTGGGTGAACGGACCGGTGGACACCCGGGCCACGCCGAGCGCCTCCAGCTCGCTGACCGGCAGCGACCGGCCCGGCACGCTGATCACGCTGAGCCGACGCTCGCCGAGGGCTGCGACCAGCGCCTCGATCTCCTCCCGGGCGACCACGCCGGGCACGAAGACGCACGGCGCCCCGGCGGCCAGGTAGGCCTGGCCGCGGCGCACGGCCTCGGCCAGCACCTCCCGGCGGTCGGCGTCCGGGCCGGCCTTCACGAAGGCGTCGGTGCGGGCGTTGAGCACGAAGTCGATGCCGGCCGAGCGACCGGCGGCGAGCACGGCCTCCACCGCGGAGACCGCCTCGTCCAGCGGCTTCATCTGGTCCTCCAGGTTTCCCCCGACGACCCCGATCTCGATGGCCCGGCGCACCGTCTCCCCCGGGTGGCCGTAGCCGCCCTCCAGGTCCATCGACACGGGCAGGTCGACGGCGGCGACGATCCGCTCGACCATCGCCAGGTGCAGCTCCAGCGGGATCCTCTCCCCGTCCGGGTAGCCGAACGTCGAGGCGATGCCGTGGCTGGCGGTGGCCAGGGCCCGCGTGCCGTCCGTGGCCGCGACCACCTCCGCGGACACGACGTCCCACACGTTGGTGAGGGCCAGGATCTCCGGCGCGGTGTGCAGCTCGAGCAGGGTCTGGGCGCGGGTGCTGAGGTCTGCCATGCCCCCGAACGTACTGATCCCCGCCTCAGACCGGACGCCGCCAGGTGATCTCGTAGCGCCACAGCAGCAGCCGGCGCACCCGCGCCCCGGGCAGCACCGACGCTGCCACCTCCCGCACCTGCCGGGTGGTGAGCGTCGGCTCGTGCACCGGCATCCGCGCGTGCGTGGGCTCCCGCTGCCACGGGGTGTTCGCGCCCAGCCGGCGGGCGAGGCCGAGGGCCAGCCCGATCCCGTGGTGCGTGACCACGGCGGCCAGCTCCACCGGCAGCTCGCGCGGCAGGTCGGTCCGGGGCAGTGCGACGAGCGCCAGCACGCCACCGGGCCGGACCCAGCCGGCCATGCGGCGCAGCGCCGGCTCCAGCGGCAGGTGGTGCAGCGCGGCCAGGCTGACCACGGCGTCGTAGCTGCCCGGCGGCAGCTCGACGGTCAGCACGTCCGCCTGCCACACCTGCAGTCCGGGCGGGGCCCCCTCGGACGCGGCGGCGACCATCGCCGGGTCGACGTCCACGGCGTCGACCCGGGGACCCAGGGCGGCCAGCCGGCGAGCGAGCGCCCCGGCTCCGCAGCCGACCTCCAGCACGCGGACCGCGTCCCTGGGCACCCGGCGCAGCAGCAGGTGCTGGTACCGGGCGTTGTGGTCCCAGTCGGTGGACCGCGCAGGGTCGGACCAGGGGGTCGGGGACGTCACGCGGGCTCCTGTCGTCGACCGAGCGGGCACGGGCGGGCCACTAGCCGTAGCTGAGGCGCAGGTCGGCCCAGAGCAGCCGGTTGAGCCGGAGCCGGACGTGCCCGACCAACCCGTCGTCGCACGGGTCGTCCGGCGCGGTGGCCGTCCAGCTCAGCGCCGACTCCAGCCCTGTTCGACGCAGTTCCAGCACGGTCACCAGCTGCGGCCACCGGGGCCAGGCCGACGACCACACCAGCAGCACCGGGGCGGAGGCGTAGAGGACCGTCGGCTCGACCTCGTCGTCCAGCAGGTGCAGCCAGGGTCGGGCACCCGGCCGGCGCGGCCGGGTCAGTGACTCCCAGACCACCGGCACCGGCGCGGGCAGCGTCCGCTCGCGACTGCCGACCTCGAACACGTCGAGCACCCTAGGAGCGCGGTCAGCGCGGGGGCGCGGCCCACCCTCTCTAACCTGGGCGCATGGTCACCCTGGGCACCCCGCTGTCTCCCTCGGCCACCCGCGTGATGCTGCTCGGCAGCGGTGAGCTGGCCAAGGAGGTGCTCATCGCCCTGCAGCGGCTCGGGGTGGAGACGATCGCCGTCGACCGCTACGACCACGCGCCGGGGCACCAGGTGGCCCACCACCAGCGCACGATCACGATGAGCGACCCCGCCCAGCTGCGCGGCCTGGTGGAGGCCGAGCGTCCCGACGTCGTCGTCCCGGAGATCGAGGCGATCGCCACGCAGACGCTGGTCGAGCTGGAGGCCGAGGGCACCCGCGTGGTGCCCACGGCACGCGCTGCCCGGCTGACGATGGACCGGGAGGGCATCCGCCGCCTGGCCGCGGAGACCCTGGGGCTGCCCACCAGCGCCTACCGGTTCTGCGACTCGCTGGAGGAGCTGCGGGCCGCCGCGGCCGAGGTCGGCTTCCCGTGCGTGGTGAAGCCGGTGATGAGCTCCTCGGGCAAGGGGCAGAGCAAGCTCGACGGGCCCGACGACGTCGCCGGCGCCTGGGAGTACGCGATGGCCGGGGGCCGCGTCGCCGGCACCCGGGTGATCGTGGAGGGGTTCGTCGACTTCGACTACGAGATCACGCTGCTCACCGTGCGGTCACTGGTCGGCGGTGAGCCGGTCACCTCGTTCTGCTCCCCGATCGGGCACCGGCAGGAGAGCGGTGACTACGTGGAGAGCTGGCAGCCGCAGCCGATGTCCGAGACGGCGCTGGCCCGCGCGCAGGACATCGCCGCGGCGGTCACCGGCGACCTGGGCGGGCTGGGCCTGTTCGGCGTCGAGCTGTTCGTCCGCGGCGACGACGTGTGGTTCTCCGAGGTCAGCCCGCGCCCGCACGACACCGGCATGGTGACCATGACGACGCAGTGGCAGAACGAGTTCGAGCTGCACGCGCGGGCCCTGCTGGGCCTCCCGGTGGACACCTCGCTGCGCAACCCCGGCGCGTCCGCGGTCGTCTACGGCGGCATGGACGCCACCGGCATCGCCTTCGACGGCGTGGACGAGGCACTGGCCCTGCCCGGCGTCGACCTGCGGCTGTTCGGCAAGCCGGAGAGCTTCCCGCGCCGCCGGATGGGCGTCGCCCTGGCCCGCGCCGAGGACGTCGACACCGCCCGCGCGGTCGCCACCGACGCCGCCTCCCGGGTGCGCCCGCGCGCCTGAGCCCCGCGAGCACACCGGTCGGCCGGCGTGCCGGCCGGGCTGTGGACACCGCCCCGGCGTCCACAGCCCGGTGCGCGGGAGCGGAGCCGGCGGGCGGGGCGGGCATGCTCGCCCCGTGCCCACCCGAGCCCAGCGGCCCAGCGCCGACCCCGTCGTCCTGCTCCTCGCGGCCGGGCTGCAGGCCGCCCGCTCCCCCGACGGTGGGCGCGAACTCGACGAGGTCGCCGACGAGCTCGGCCGCCGCGCACCGCAGACCGACGTCACCGGTGCGGGCCTGCACGCGCTGACCACCCAGCTCGCCGTGCTGTGGGAGCACGGCTGGCAGCCGGCCGACGTCGTGCACCTGGCCGGCCGGCGGGTGAACCGGCGCGCGGCCCGGCTGGTGGCCGTGGGCATCACCGCCGAGGCCGCGGCGAGCGGGGCGGCCACCCGGGCGCCCGCGGCGTGGGTCGAGCAGCTGGACGGCTGCGCCACGACCAGCTCGGTCGGGCAGTGGCAGCGCAGCGAGGGCCTGGACGCGGCCACCGGCTGGCGCGACCTGATCCGCCTGGTGGCGGCGCTGCTCGCGCTGCCCGGCACGGAGCCGCTGCTGCCGCCGCCCTCGGCCTGGCCCGCCGCCCGCCGGGACGCCGCGGTGCGCACGGCCCCGGTGGCGGAGCGGGCCCTGAACCGGATCCGCGGGCTGCTGGCCAAGGCCGAGTCGACGGACTTCCCCGAGGAGGCCGATGCGCTCACCGCCAAGGCGCAGGAGCTGATGTCCCGGCACGCCATCGACGCCGCCGTGCTGGCCGACGCGCAGCCGGCCGGCGGGGCCGGCACCGCGGTCGCCCGGCGGCTGCACCTCGCCGACCCGTACGCCGAGCCCAAGGCGCACCTGCTGCACGCGGTGGCGGACGCCAACGGCGCGCGGGTGGTGCTGTACCGCGAGCTCGGCATCGCCACCGTGGTCGGGCTGCCTGCCGATCTGGAGCTGGTGTCGCTGCTGTTCACCTCGCTGCTGCTGCAGGCCACCCGGGCGCTGACCGACGCGACCCGGCACGGCGGCACCGCCACCCGCTCCGCGGCCTTCCGCCGTGGCTTCCTCCTCGCCTACGCGGCCCGGGTGGGCGAGCGGCTGGAGCGGGCGCGCGAGGAGGCTGCCACGGCGGCCACCCACGCCTACGGTGCGGACCTGGTGCCGGTGCTGGCCCGGCGGGCCGAGGAGGTCGACCGCGCCACCGACGCACTGTTCCCCCGGGTGGCCCGGCGCCGCAGCCGGTCGGTGGACGCCGCCGGCTGGCACGCCGGCCGGCTGGCCGCGGAACGGGCCGACCTGGGCGACGGGCCGGGTTCGGTCACGGCGTCGTGACAGCGCCCGCCCGGCGGCACCGGCAGCGGAGCCCGGGCACAGCACGGCACGGCACGGCACGGCACGGCACGGCACGGCGAGCTCACACGGCAGCGGGAGGGCGAGTGCGGAGAACGTGACACGGACCTGTCCTGCGGGACATCCCGACCACTCCAGCAGGCCGTCCACTGACGGGTACCGACCTGCGACGGAGGACCCATGCCCGACCTGTTCAGCCCGTTCACCCTCAAGGACGTCACCCTGCGCAACCGCATCGGGATGAGCCCGATGACGATGTACCACTCGGTCGACGGCAAGATGGACGACTACCACCTCATGTACCTCGGGGCCCGCGCCGCCGGCGGGTTCGGGCTGGTCATCCCGGAGCAGGTGGCGATCGCCCCCGACGGGCGCACCAGCGTGCACTGCGCCGGCATCTGGGAGGACGCCCAGGTCGAGGGGCACGCCCGGGTCACCGCCATGATCAAGAAGATGGGCGGCGTGGCCGGCATCCAGCTGGGCCACACCGGGCGCAACGGCAGCGAGCAGCCACCGTGGGCCGGTTGGGGCCAGATCTCGCCGGACGAGCCGGACGGCTGGCAGGTGCGCGGCCCCTCGGACATCCCCTACGGGGCCCCGAAGCGACCGTTCCCGGTGCACCCGCTCAGCGTCGAGGAGATCCAGCAGCTCCACCGGCAGTACGCCGACGCAGCGCGGCGGGCTGCAGACGCCGGCTACGAGTGGCTGGAGATGCACTTCGCCCACGGCTACCTGGCGTCGAGCTTCTTCTCACCGCTCGCCAACCAGCGCCAGGACGCCTACGGCGGCAGCCTGGAGAACCGGGCCCGTTTCCTCCTCGAGGCGCTCGACGCGGTGCGCGCGGTGTGGCCGGAGAGGCTGCCGCTGACCATGCGCCTGGGCTCGGACGACTTCCACCCCGACGGCGTGCAGTTCGACGAGGCGGTGACCGCGATCGGCTGGATGGCCGAGCACGGGCTGGACATGGCCGACGTCAGCCAGGGCGGGAACACCGACGACATGCGCGACCCCATCTGGAACGACCCGAGCGCCTGGGTCGCGCGCGCCGCCCGGGTGAAGCGGGAGGTCGGCATCCCGGTCGCCACGAGCTGGAACCTGGGCGTGCCCGCCAACGCCGACGCGGCCGTCCGCTCCGGCGACCTCGACCTCGTCCTGCTCGGCAGGCCCGCGCTCGCCAACCCGCACTGGCCGGTGTGGGCGGCCCGCGAGCTGGGCCACCCGGAGCCGTTCCGCCTGCTGCCGCCGGACACGGCGTTCTGGCTGGAGAACTTCCGCGGGCACGGGCCGAGCATCGGCTGGCCGGAGCCGGCCGGCGTCCCCGCGCCGAACACGGTGGCCGAGGAGGCCGAGCGGATCACGCTGGCCGCCGACAGCGTGCCGGTGCCGAGCGTGGGCGCCGGGGACTGACCGCTGCGGGGCACGGACCCGGCGCGGTCCGTGCCCCGCAGCCCCCGTGCTCGGTGGGTCAGACGTGCGGCTGGCCGGTGGAGGCGCTGGTGCCGCCGTCGACGGGCATCACGATGCCGGTGACGTAGCGCGCGCCCTCGCTGGCCAGGAACAGCACCGCGGGTGCGATGTCCTCCGGGTGGCCCGGCCGGCCCAGGGCGACCCGGTTCACGAACGGGGCCATGGCCTGCTCGTCGGCGGCCAGCTGCTCGGTGATCTCGGTGATGGTGAAGGCCGGGGCGACGGCGTTGACCCGCACGCCGTCGGCGCCCCAGTCCAGCGCCAGCGAGCGGACGAAGTTGCTCACCGCGGCCTTGGTCGCGTTGTAGCCGGCCTGCCCCCAGTCCCCGCGCATGCCCGACACCGACGAGGTGGCGATCAGGGTGCCGCCGGAGGAGACCAGGTGCGGGTGGGCGTGCTTGGCCAGGTGGAACAGCGCGTCGACGTTGGTGGCCCGCATCTGCGCCCACTCCTCGTCGGGCAGCTCGGTCAGCGGCCCGCTCGCGTAACCGGCCGCGTTGGACACCACGACGTCGAGCCGGCCGAACCGGTCGACCACCTGGTCGACCATGGCGCGCACCTGCGCCGGGTCGGTCAGGTCGGTCTGCACGGCGGCCGTGCGCTCGGCGGGGTGCCCCTCCAGCACCTGCTGCAGCCGGTCCGCGCGGCGGCCGGAGACGGCCACGGTGGCGCTGGCGTCGAGGAAGGCGCGGGTGATGGCGGCCCCGATGCCGGTGCCGCCTCCCGTCACCAGGACGACGGTGTCGGTGAAGTCGAAGCTCGCTGTGCGCATGCCCGGCATGGTGCCCCCGCGGTGGTGCGCCTGCACCTGCACGCGGGCAGCGGCGGAGCACCACCCGGCGGACGGTTCAGTCGAGCGTCTCCACCAGCACCGTGCGGCCGATCGCCTCGAACGTCCGTGGCCGGGCCCGCTTGAGCCACAGGGCGCCGGCGCCGGCGGCCAGGAACACGCCCAGCACGATCCACGGCATCGCGGCGAAGAACGGCGAGCCCGCCGCGCCGCCACCGGCGAAGTCGAGGTTGGAGAACAGCAGGTAGACGACGTAGAGCATGCCCAGCCCACCCAGCGCGGGGATCACGCCGGTGGTGAGGACGTTGCCCGGGTGCACCTTCTTCACGTGGAAGTAGGAGATCACCGCCACCGAGCAGATGGACTGCACGATGAGGATGGCCATGGTGCCCATGAGCGCCAGCAGCCCGTACTCGTAGACGTAGGCGCCCTGCAGGGCGTCGTCCCCGCCGACGGTCAGGACGTAGAACCCCACGGTGAGCAGCACCGTCACCACCGTCTGCACCAGCGAGGCGATGTGCGGCGAGCCGTGCGCGGCGTGGGTGGCGCCGAGCGAGCGCTGCAGGCCGGGGATCTCCCGGCCGATCGCGTACATGTAGCGGGCAGCGGCGTTGTGGAAGGCCAGCGCGCAGGCGAACGAGCCGCTGACGATCAGCACCAGGTAGACGTCGACCACCCAGCGCCCGCCGAGGTTCGCCGAGGCGAGGTCGGTGAACAGCCCGATCGCGTTGTTGGCGCTCTTGTCCACCGCCGCGGCGCCGCCGGTGCCGGCGATCACCATCCACGAGACGAAGGTGTAGAACAGCCCGAGCCCGACGACGGCGATCAGCGTCGCCCGCGGCACGATCTTCTTCGGGTTGCGCGACTCCTCGCCGTACACCGCGGTCGTCTCGAAGCCGACCCAGGACCAGAACGCGAAGAACAGCCCGATCGCGGCGCTGCCGGCGGCGATGGTGGAGCCCGCCGCCTGGACGTCGAAGCCGCCGCCCTCCGGGGCCGAGGTGAACGCGTTCACCGGGTCGACCCAGCCCAGGTCGAAGCCGTCCGCGCTGCCGCGCACCAGCACCGACACGGCCAGCGCCCCGAGCAGCAGCACCTCGGCGACCAGGAACACCCCGAGGACGACGGCGGCGACGCTGATGTCGAAGTAGCCCAGCACCCCGATGACCGCGATGCACACCCCGGCGAGCAGCAGCCAGTCGACGTCCCAGCCGAACCACTGCCCGAGGGCGTCATGGGCGAAGTAGGAGAAGATGCCGACGATCGAGCCCTCGAACACGACGTAGGCCATGGTGGCCAGCACGCCTGCGGCCATGCCCCACACCTGGCCCAGGCCGTGGGAGATGAAGCCGTAGAACGCCCCGGCGGTGGTGATGTGCCGGGCCATCGCCACGAAGCCGACGGTGAACAGGGTGAGCACGATCGTGGCCAGCAGGAAACCCGCCGGGGCGTACAGGCCGTTGCCGTAGGCGACCGCGATCGGCAGGTTGCCGGTCATCGCGGTGATCGGCGCGGCGTTCGCGACCGCCATGAACAGCACCCCGACCAGCCCGAGCGCGCCGCCCCGGAGCCGGCCGCCGGCCGCGGGCACCGACGGGTCGTCCGGGACGGTGGGCGCCGGCGCTCGGGTGGTCAGGTCGTCGACGCTCACGGGGGACTCCTCGAGGGGCTGAGCACCGGCGCCGGGTCGGTCGCGCCGTCCCCTGAACGGTGTCAGTGGCCCGGGAGCGCTACAAGGCGCCGCGGGTAACGCTTCCGTGTGCGGGACGTTTCCGCCCTCCGGGTCAGGAGCCGCCCGAGCAGTGCCCGCCCTCGCGGGGCAGGTCGAGCATCGGGTTGCCGTCGAAGAAGCCGAACGGCTTGAGGTGCATCGACACCGCCGTCACCGGCATGACCGGCCAGTCCTCCGGGCGCACCACGTGGTGGGCGCCGATCGTGTACCAGACCACCAGGTCCTCGTCGACGATCGGCCGGTCGCCGGCGGTGTAGGCCACCAGCCCGTCCGGCCCCGGGTTCTGCGCGACGTGGTCACCGGCGGCGAAACGCTCCGCCGGGTCGTAGGGCGTGACCCACAGCTGGCGGGTGGCGAACCCGCCGCGCGCGGCCTGCTGCGAGCCGTCCTGCCACAGCGGCGCCGTGTAGGCCCCCGGCTCGATCTTGTAGGCCGGCCGGGTGCCCAGCGCCGTCTCGGTGTCGGCGCTGGCGATCAGCCAGGCCCGCCCGGACAGCTGGTCGGGCAGCCGCTGCGCCTCGCTCTCGGTGGTCAGCTGGCGCTTGCGGGTGCGCCAGGCGTTGCCGTGCGGGTTGCCCGGCCCGGCGGGCTCGGCGACCGAGTCGACCTCGAACACGTTGTTGCGGGTGCCGTCCACCCGGGTGTCCAGCCGCACGCTGAAGTAGTGCTCGTGGTTGGGCGCCATGAGCCCGGGGGCGATCGTCGTCCCGAAGACCGGGTCCTCGCCCACCGGCAGCGCGCCGGTGGAGAGGATGCCGGTCAGCTTGACCTCGAACTCGATCGAGCCGTCCAGCGACAGGTTCCAGTAGAACCCGTACTCGTAGTTCCCGACCGTGGCGATCATGGACACGATCAGCTTCCGGTTGCGGCGCACCTCGGCGACGCCGGTGCGGAAGTCGGTGTGCTTCCAGCCGATCGAGGCGTCCTCCTCGTGCATGCAGATCGCGTTGCCGATCCGCACCGGCTCGCCGTCCTGGTCGTTCACCCAGCCGTCGAGGTAGTGGATCTCGCCCAGGCAGTCGCAGCCGAGCTCGAGGGAGTTGGCCAGCCAGCCCAGCCCGTACTCGCCCTCGTCGAACACGTTCTTGTTCCAGTGCGTGGGCCGGGGGTCGCCGTAGGGCACGTACATCTCCGACAGCGACGCCCGGTGCAGCACCGGGCGCAGCACGCCCCGGTCGACGTAGCCGACGTCGTGCAGCACCAGCCCCTCGCGCGGGGTGAAGCCGATCCGGAACCGCCAGTTGGCCCAGGACACCGCGTGCCCGTCGACGGTGAAGCTCGGGCCCTCGGGCTGGGTGATGCTGATCGGGCGCAGCCGCTCGCGCACCGCCGGGAACGAGGGCACGTTGTCCGGGGCGGTGATCAGTGCCGGGTCGTAGTTGCCCGCCTTCGGCGGCAGCGGGACGACGCCGTGGTCGTCGACGGCCAGCACCTGCATCGTGTCCAGGTCGACGGTCACCACGAGCCCCTCCACCGGGCGGGCGTAGCCGTTGTCCCCGGGCGCGCTGCGCACGAAGGTCAGCGGCCGGGCCAGCCGGCGGCCGCCCGGGTCGTCGTCCGGGCCGGTGTAGCCACCGGCCCACGGGTCGAGCATCGCCAGCGACGGGTCCTGCACCCCGCGCAACGCCATGGCGGCCAGCCAGCGCGCGTCGGCGCGCACCACCTCCTCGCAGGCGTTGAACTCCTCCGCGGTCATCGACGGCTGAGCACCGGCCACGTGCCGCCACTCCACGACCGCGCCGGTGGACAGCGACACCACGGCCTCGTAGGTGGCCCGCAGCCGGGGGTTGCGCAGCACCGCCGCGGCCCGGCGGTCCCAGGCGGTGCCCGGCACCCACGCGAGGACGGCGTCCTTGTGCGGCTCGGCGAGCTCCACGAACACGAACCGGGTGCCCTCGGGGAACCGGGCGTCGGCGCGCAGCAGGGCCGACGCGGCGGAGATCTCCGCGGCGGCGAGCGGCTCCAGCGGGTGCCCCGGCAGCGCGGTGCCGGCGGCGGTGTGCGGGCGGTCGACGGTGACGGTCATGACGTCCTCCGGGGGGCGCGTGGGGTGGCGGCGCCGGGGCGCCGGTGCCCCGTGGTGCGCCTCACCGTAGGCAGTCGGTGTTACGTCCGGGTGCGCGATCTGCCGCCCGGCCGGTGACCGGCGGCCCCGATGCCACGCGCGCCTGGGTCGCCGCCTGCAGCACAGCCGACGTCGACCCCTGCAGCACCCGTCCGGACGTGGCCGAGCTGGCCGCCGTCACCGGCGCGCTGGCCACCCAGCCCGGGGTCAGGGGTAGGGGATCTCCGTGAACACCGGCTGCCCGGCCGTGGGGTCCTCCAGCAGCCGGGCGAAGTCGAGGGTGTTCCGCGAGATCGACACCAGCAGCCGCCCGGAGGCCAGCTCCACGTCCGGGTGCGCGAGCGGCGTGTAGGACAGGTCGCCGGTGTCGAACCCGGCCGGCGCCGGCACCCCGGCGCGCGGCTGCCAGGGCCCGACCGGGGTGGGCGCGGTCCAGCTGAACACGAAGTCGCCCAGGTCGCCGTCCTTCTTGGAGACGGCGACCCACCGCCCGTCCACGTGGTCCACCGACAGCGTCTGGGACACCCCGCCGGCGGCCGGCAGCACCGGCGTCGACCGGGTGCGGTCCCGCTGCCACCGGTCACCGGCCCAGAACTCCCAGCTCGACCGGGTCCCGACCGCACCGACCCGCACCCGGGCGGCGTGCAGCTCCCGGCCGAACTCCAGCGGCAGGCCGGTGAACCGGGTGCCGTAGACGTGCAGCCAGCCGTCGTGCACGGTGGACGCCGCTCCCCAGTTGACCTGGTACGCCGAGCCGTCGTCCGGGGTGACCTCCACGACCTGGCGCAGCTGCGGCGCACCGCCGTCGGACACGGTGAACACCGCGGCCGACGTGCCGCGGAACTGGAAGTCCATCGACCCGCCGTCGCCCCGCCGGGTGCGCGCGCACAGCACGACGACGATGTCGCTGACCGGGTCGTCGGCGGACTGCGCGCCGGGGTGCATCACCGACACCGACATCGGCCACATCACGGTGCCGTCCTCGGCGTCCGGCACGACCGGCCCGCCGTCCGGGGCGACGAGCTGGGAGACGCAGCTGCCGGCGGTGACCAGCATCGAGTTGGCCACGATCCGCGGGGTGACGTCGGCGGCCCGCACCGTGTCGCCGAAGACCCACACCAGGCGGCCGTCGGAGAGCCGGGCGCTGGCGCCGATGTCGGCGGCCTGCCAGCCGGGCAGGTCCGCGCCGGACACCAGCTCGTTGACCAGGTCCGCCGACACCAGTGGTGATCCGCCGACCGGCGGGCAGGCCGGTGCCAGCGCGTTGCCGCCGACCGCGGGCCGGACCGTCCCCGCGGTCGAGCAACCGGTGAGCACCAGCGCGGCGGCCAGCGTCCCGACGAGGCTGCGCGACAGCGGGGACCGGGGCACACCCCCATGGTGCTCGCTGCCGGCTCGCCGGTGCTGTGGTGGGCCTGCGGCGTGTCGACCGTCGCGGACCAGGACGTCCGGGGCCAGGACGTCAGGAGCCAGGACGTCGGGGGTCAGGACGTCGGGGGTCAGCCGTCCTGGCTCACGGCCGGGGGATCTCGGCGAACACCGGCCGGCCGACCTCCGGGTCGGCGAGCAGCTGGGCGGAGTCGGTGGTGTTGCGGGAGATCGAGACCAGCAGCTGACCGGATTGCAGGGAGATCTCCGGGTGCGCCAACGGTGCGTAGGTCAGTTGCCCGGTGTCGTACCCGGCCGGGGCGGCGATGCCCCGGCGCGGGGTCCACGGGCCGACCGGGGACGGCGCGGTCCAGCTGTACACGAAGTCACCCAGGTCGCCGTCCCGCTTGGAGACCGCGACCCACTCGTCGCCCACCGGGTCGACCGACAGGGTCTGGGAGACCCCGCCGGCGGCGGGCAGCACGACCGCGGCGCGGGCCGGGTCGCTCTGCCACCCGGTGCCGTCCCAGAACTCCCAGCGCGAGCGGTCGGCAGGGGCGGCGATCGGCACCCGGGAGACGAGCAGTTCCCGGCCGAACACGCCCGGGTCGCCGGTGAGGCGCGTGCCGTAGACGTAGTACCAGTCGCCCTGCACGCTGGCGGCCGCACCCCAGTTGACCTGGGTGACGTCGTCGCTGTCCGGGGTGAGCTCGACGACCTCCTCCAGCTGCGGGGTGCCGCCGGCCCGCACCGTGAACACCGCGGCCGACGTGCCGCGGAACTCGTAGTCGAAGACCCCGCCCTGGCCGCCGCGGCGGGTCCGGGCGCAGAGCACCACGACGGCGTCGGTGACGCCCTTCGCCGCCAGGTCCGGGGTCGGGGGCAGCACCGCGACCGACATCGGCCACCGCACGCTGCCGTCGAACGCGTCCGGGATGACCGGCCCGCCGGTGGGCGCCACGAGCTGGGAGAGGCACGTGCCGGAGGACAGCAGCATCGAGTTGGCGACCAGCCGGGGCGACACCCCCGCGGCGCGCACGGTGTCCCCGAACACCCAGACCAGCCGTCCGTCGCTCAGCCGGGCGCTGGCCCCGATGTCGCCGGCCTGCCAGCCGGGCAGGCCCGCCTGCGACACCACCTGGTTCACCAGGTCGGCGGACACCCGCGGCGGGACGGCCACCGGCGGGCACGGTGGCGACAGCGTGTAGGACGGCGCGGCGGTGCCCGCCGGATCCGAGCACCCGGCGACCGCGAGGCAACCCACGAGCGCCGCGACGACGCACGCCGCCCGACGCGAGATCCTGTTACTGCTCGGCACGCTCACATGGTCCCCCCGCTGACCTGCCCGGCGGCCCGATCGGCCAGTGCCGTCGGTCACCGCGGCGACGCCCCGGAGGGCCGACCCCGGCAACTCAGGGCCGGGGGATCTCCGCGAACGTCGGCCGCCCGATCCGCGGGTCGGCCACCAGCGAGTCGTAGCTGGTGCTGTTGCGGGAGACCGACACGAGCAGCCGCCCGGAGGCGAGCTCGACGTCGGGGTGGGCCAGCGGGGAGTAGGTCAGCCGGCCGACGTCGTAGCCGGCCGGCGCGGAGAGCCCGCGCTGCGCCGTCCACGGCCCGACCGGGGAGGTCGCGGTCCAGCTGTAGACGAAGTCGCCGAGGTCGCCGTCCCGCTTGGAGACGGCGACGAACTGACCGTCGATGACGTCGACCGACAGCAGCTGGGACACCCCACCGGAGGCCCCGATCACGACGGCGGACCGCTCGGCGTCGTCCTGCCAGTCACGGCCGTCCCAGAACTCCCACGCCGAGCGCTCGGTGGGCGTGCCGATCGGGACCCGGGCCACGTGCAGCTCCCGGCCGAACTGCAGCCGCTCACCGGTGAGCCGGGTGCCGAAGACGTAGAGCCAGCCGTCGTCCACGGTGGCTGCCGCACCCCAGTTGACCTGGGTGGCGTCCTCGTCGTCCGGGGTGATCTCGACGACCTCACGCAGTTGCGGGGCGCCCCCGGCGGTCACCGTGAACACCGACGCCGAGGTGCCCCGGAAGTGGAAGTCCATCGGCCCGGCCGGGCCCCGCCAGGTGCGGGCGCTGAGCACCAGGAACACGTCGGTGATGCCCTCCCCCGCCGCTGCCGCCGCCTCGGGCGGGAGCACCACGACCGACATCGGCCACTGCACCAGGTCCGGCGCCAGGTCGGGGATCACCGGGCCAGCCTCGGGGGTGACCACCTGGGAGAGGCAGCTGCCCGAGGACACCAGGATGGAGTTGGCCACCATGGTCGGTGAGTAGCCCGCGGCCCGGAACGTGTCGCCGTAGACCCAGACGAGCCGGCCGTCGTGCAGCGGGGCGCTGGCACCGACGTCGGCGGCCTGCCAGCCCGGCAGCTGCGCCTGGGACACCATCGCGTTGACCTCGGCGGCGCTGGTGAGCTGGGGCCCGGTCACCGGCGGGCAGGCCGGCGCGAGCTGGTAGCTGCCGTCCTCGGCGGTCGAGGCGGTGGGCGCCGCCGGGCGGACCTCGGAGCTGCTCGCCGTCGGTGCGGCGTCGGCGTGCCCGTCGACCTGCGCTCCGGAGCACCCGCTCACGAGCAGGGCGAAGACCAGCCACGGCAGCGTCCTCGGCCTGGTCACGGCCTCATCGTGCAGGGACGGCCGGGCCGCTCGCTCGGCACTGCGGCGATCGACCGTGATGAAAGTCGGCTGGACCCGGTGTGCTCCGACGGGTCGTCACCCTCAGCGAGAGCATGATCACGGCGCCCGTGATGGCTCGGTGCACAGCCCGATCACATCGCTCTGCGTGCGCACTTCTGGTGACCTCCGTTACATTCTCGGCGACAGGTGCGGGCTGGCAGCCGGCCCCGGACCGCCCGGGAGGGGATGCGCGGATGGACGTCGCCGCGATGCGGGCGACCTTCGCCAAGGCAGCGGCAGCCGGGGACGAGGCGCCGCTCTGGTTCTACGCGCACCTGTTCCTGAGCCACCCCGGGACCCGGCAGATGTTCCCCGTCTCGATGGCCCACCAGCGCGACCGGCTCTTCCAGGCGCTGGGCGAGGTGGTGGCCCGGGTCGACGACCTGGACTCGCTGCTGCCGGTGCTGCGGGAGCTGGGGCGCGACCACCGCAAGTTCGGCACGCTGGCGGCGCACTACCCGGCGGTCGGGGCCAGCCTGCTGGCCACCCTGCAGCACTTCGACCCCGACTGGGACGCCGCCCGCGCCGCCGACTGGACGGCGGCCTACGAGCTGGTCGCCTCGGTGATGATCGAGGCCGCCGAGGAGGCCGCGGAGCAGCCGCCGTGGTGGGACGCCGACGTCGTGGGTCACGAGCGGCGCACGCACGAGGTGGCCGTGGTGTGGCTGCGCCCACGCGAGCCGTTCCCGTTCCGGGCCGGCCAGTCGTTCTCGCTGGAGACCGACCTGCGGCCGCGGCTGTGGCGGTACTACTCCCCCGCCAACGCCCCCCGGGACGACGGCCTGCTGGAGCTGCACGTGCAGGCCCGCGACGGCGGGCCGGTCAGCTCCGCCCTGGTGCGCCAGCTGCGGGTCGGCGACGTGGTGCGGCTGGGCCCGCCCGGCGGCCGGCTGGTGCTCGACGGCGACCCCGACCGGGATCTGCTGCTGATCGGTGCCGGGACGGGCCTGGCCCCGCTCAAGGCACTGGTCGACCAGGTGGCGCGGGAGGGGCCGACGCGCCGGATCGACCTGTTCGTGGGCGCCCGCACCGAGGACGCGCACTACGACCGCGCCGACCTGCAGCGGCTGGAGCGGGAGCACCCGTGGCTGTCGGTGACCCTGGCGGTCTCCCGGGACGAGCTCTCCTCCCTGCCCCGGGGCGACGTCGCCGACGTGGTCCTGCAGCGGGGGCCGTGGCGCAGCCGCGAGGTGTACGTCGCCGGGGGGCCGGCGACCGTCGAGGCGACGCTGGCCCGGATCGGGCCACAGGTGCCCGCGCAGCGCATCCACACCGAGGTGTTCGCCGCCAGCCGGCCCGGGCCCGATCTCGACGGAGAGGTGACCGCATGACCAACGACGTGCACGGACCGGGGGGCGGGGACGGACGGCTCACCCCGGCGGCGCTGCGGGCCGTGACCTTCTCCCGCGCCTCGATGCTGCACCACGGTTACAACGAGCACGAGGTGGACGACGTCCTGCGGCGGGCCGCCGCCGAGCTGGCCCGGCTGGAGGAGGAGAACGCGGAGCTGCACCAGCGGGTGCAGGCGCTGCAGCGGGAGGTCGACGGCGTGCAGGTGCCGGAGCCGCCGAGCGAGCAGGCGGTGCGGCTGCTGTCGGTCGCGCAGCAGACCGCGGACGCCTACGTGGCCGAGGCCGAGGACTTCAGCCGGCAGGTGGCCACCCAGGCGCGCGACCTCTACGAGGACCAGATGCACCAGGCGCGGGAGAAGGCCGGCGCGATCATCCAGGCGGCCCAGGAGGCGGCCGGGTCGATCACCGGGGCCGCCGCGCCCGCCGGCGACGGCAGCACGCCCAGCGCCGAGGAGCTGCAGCACCAGGTGGTGTACCTGCAGGCGTTCGGCGAGGCGGTGCGCCACCAGCTGCGCTCCTACCTGGAGGCGCTGATCAGCGACGTGGAGACCGAGTGGGGCCGCGCCGACCCGGCGTCGGTGCCGCTGGTGCCGCTGCACGCCCACGACACCGGCCCGGCTCCCCGCCTGCCCGAGCAGGTCAGCGTGGACGGGCGGCACGAGGCCGCCGGTGCGCAGGCGCTGGTGACCGCCCCCGACTGAGCGACCGGCCATGGGCGACGATGGCCGTACCGCGACCACGGCGCCCGCCGGGTGCGGCCACCGAGAGGACACCCGTGGAACTCCCCGCCGGCCTGCTCGACCTGCTCGACCGCCCCAGCCCCTGCTTCGTGGCCACCGTGATGGCCGACGGCTCGCCGCAGATGACCCAGACCTGGGTGGACGCCGACCCGTCGGGCCGCATCCGGATCAACACGGTCGAGGGCTACCTCAAGGTGCGCAACATGCGCCGCGACCCCCGCGTCGCGCTGAACATCGCCGACCCCGCCGACCCGTCGCGGTACTTCGCCGTCCGGGGGCGGGTGGTGTCGATCAGCCCGGACGGCGGGGCGGAGCACATCGAGCAGTTGGCGCAGAAGTACACCGGTGGGCCCTACCCCTGGTACGGCGGGCGGGATCAGGTGCGGCTGATCGTGCTGGTCGAGGCGGACCGGGTGCACTCGCCGCAGGGCTGAGGTGTACCCGCCACGGACATGACACAGGCCGCTCCCCGGGAGGGGAACGGCCTGGTCACACGGGTGGAGCTGAGGGGACTCGAACCCCTGACCCCCACACTGCCAGGCCGTCATGATCGCGTTCGCTGAAGTTCGCGGATGTCCGAAGAGGGCTGCTGAACAGGGGCTTCGTCGCTCTGCCGGACGACGGCGAACGACGGCGGACCAAGATCGATCTGGGCCAACTGCAACCAGAACCGCAACCACGGACGCGGAGTCGCTGGTACCGCCGCCCTGCTCCCCCGCGGGCTCGCGACGAGGCGAAGCGTCACCGACTCGGGATTGTGAGTTTCGCGGGCAAGACCTGCTGGTCCGCGCGATCTTGTAGGCCCGGGGAGCCCGCAGTTCGATCCTTCGGAAGTCGCCAGTTGGTGGGCACCCGATCGTCAGCGATGCCTGGGTTGGGGGAAGGCAGACCGCGCTCTTCGATATTCACCACATATCGGTGCCATCCCGCTCCTGCCTGGAACCTCGCCAGCCAGAGCTGCGTTGTCCCTAGAGGCTGATAAGGATCTCGTTGTGCGCGACCGCGAAACCAGACGTCCGAGATGCCCAGCGGCAACACGAGGTCATCGACGCGCTCAGACGTCGCGTCGTCGTACGTATCTGAGAGTCGATAGAAATAGTCGCCGCCTGCCTTATGACTCCGGGCGAACAGGAAGAGGTGCCGCTCATCGGCTGGCTGGGCCAAGAGCTTGTCCAAATTTTCACGAGCCCAGCCTTCCTGTAGCAGCTCGAAACACACTTGCGCAAGTTCGTTCAAGCGCGACGGGATGGAGCCGCTTTCGATCTGGGGCTGTCCGGCCCTTTTGGCGCGGGCCCATTCATTCATAAGGCGTGTGGCAGGGGGCGACGTGATTTCCACGATGCCTTGGCGCGCCTGACCATCGGGATAGACCCAAGAACCGTCGGGCATCTTGTTGCCTGCGCCGGCATCGGCGAGCTTGATCTCTACTCCGAGCACCTGCTCCATCGCCAGGAATGCGATCTCCTCTTCACGGCTTGCCGTGGTCCCGGTCGCGTTACTCATGGCATGAAGGCTAGTGACCACGTGACCACGTGACCACGTGACCACGTGACCACGTGACCACGTGACCACGGTCGCGCCGAGCGCCGAGCGCCAGCACGGACGAGTAGCCCCTCGGGAGCGCTCACCGCGTCAAACACGGCCCTGTTGCTCCGCATCCTCGGCCATGAGCTGGTCATGCGAGGCAACCCCATACGTCCAGCGAGGCGCCTCATGATCGGTGTTCGGGGCTCGCCCGTAACCACGGCTGGCCATCGGAGGGCTCGAGGCGGGGCCGCCGCCCGGATGTAGACGGCGGCGCAGGCCGCGGAGCTGCGGCCCTGAAGGGCCGATTGAGCGCCGCGGGTCGCAGCGAGATCTCGACAGGGCGCCACCTGCGTGAAGTGGACCAAGAAGGCGACTATTGACGGTCAATCGTTCATCAAGCGCCTGACAATGTTAACCGCCTCCGCCACATCCATCACAATGACAGTCGCGCCTTTTGCGGATACTCGCCGGTCGGTATGCGCGATCTCGTTGCGGACCTTGTAGTGAGTTGCGATTTTGTCGCGAAGACTCGGCGGGAGCGCATCCTGCACCACAGTATCCTGGATCATCGCTCCTAGTATTGGCGCGCGCCTGAGTCGCATGGAGCCAGCGCTACTCCTTTCGAGGAGGCGCCGCAATTCGTGCTCCAGAAGGGAGAAGGATGCTAGAACAGCCGCGCGATACTCACCCTGTTTCAAGAGCCGTGTCGGCTCATCGTCTAGTTTCGGACGTATGACCTCGAATGCGCGGTGGAAGGCATGGTCGAGGCGTCGGAGAAATACGGCCCAGTCCACGCTCGATTCCGGGTCGGCCCTGGACACAAGTGCACCCTCGAGACCGCTAACATCCCCAGGGAGTCGGGCCTGCTCGTCCCCCACGAATATGAACTCCGGTGAGTCACTGTCGCCCGAGGCTGCCAAGCCAGCCTCGAAAGCAGTATTTGGAGAGCCGAGATCGACCAATACTAGCGACGCCTTGTTGATGAGCGCGTAGATTTTCGCCATAAGGTTATCCCCGGGCGCGACAACGTCGGCCGCCATTACCGGAGCAAAGCCCCAACGCTCCGCGATCGGGTAAACGTGCTCCTTGTACATCGCGGCGCATTGAGTCGGTACTGAGAAAAACACAAGGCGACTCTGCGAAGTTCTTGGTAGCGCAAGTTCCACCTTGGATTCCGGCTCAGTCGCTGTACTTCGGGAGATGATGCCTTCGGACCAATACTCCCGCAACTCGCGGAATGCAATAGATAGGACGTCGCCATATGAACGCCCCGGAGCGGACGGCAGGTTGATGACTTTCACACCCCGCCGCTCGAACCGTGCACGGGCATGCGGCGCGGCTCCTATCTGCAGCACATACGCCGGGCGCCTCAGACTCCCCAGTCGGTCTTTCACGATGTGCCAGATTTGACGGAGGTCGGGGTCGTCCAAACTATACCCGATGAAGAATGCCGTCCTGTCGATAAGGAGGCTGGAAAGGTAGGTCGACATCAAAGGGAAGTTGCCTATGAAAGCATCGTAGTCATCTTCGGTTACCACCATGCGACCGGGATGATGCAGGTCGCCATGCATCTTCAGCAGCTTAACACTTGCCGCCGCATTAGCAACGGCGAGTTGATCTTCCGAGAGTACTGGCATGCAATAACGCTTGAGTCGGGCGTACGCCTCTTCCAGGAGAAAATCCCAGTTCGTCGTGACCAGTCGATCAAACGGCATCCGACAGAACTCTTCGTGCGGACGCCCCGGTTGGATTGTGGAGGTGTGGAGTTCCTCGGCAATCGCCTCAACCAATTTCACCCGTGAGAATTCATGCGAATATGCAGACAGCCCTTCGAGAGCGTTGGAGTATTCGTAGTCAGGAAGCGCTGCAGCTATCGCTCGTCCTAGCGAGTCCCAGTCCGGCATCTTCTTGCCAGGCGGAAGAGTCGCGTTCACCGAGAAACCTGCACCGATGAACGGCAAGCATCGCCCCTGGACGAGATCCTCTAGAAAGGGCGCGGGAAAAAACTCCAGGTACTCCGTCAATCTGCGCTCCTCCGTGCCAGACCCGTCTCCGGGAGGGACAGATTAAACGTTCTGTCGCGAGGCAACTGCAACCGGCTGCCGGCTGGCCGCCGACCGCGTGGTTCGGCCGCACGCGACGTCAGCCGGGAGGCACGCTGCCGGCTGCGACCGGTGCGGTCACGTAGGAGCTCATCCGCCGGCTGGAGCACTCCTCCGCCGGCGCCGCGCTGATGCCTAGCAGCACGCCGGGGGGACCGCGACGCGGAGATCGCCCAAGGCTCGACGCCACACTGTCGCTACGTCGGCCACACTGCACGAGGCTTCCGACGCGGGAATGCGGAAGCCACCGCCGGAACGGCCCCGATGGCTGGCTAGACCCACAGCTGCGTCGGATCATGCGGTGGCGGCGGTCTGAACGGCCAACTCGAGCGCCGCTAAGCAAGGGCCGACCGTGCCGTGCGTATGCATGTCGTCGATCTCATGGGCGAGGCTGCCGGGGCTGGCATCGGACGCCACGGCGTCAGCGATGCGTCGCAGCGGTTCGGCGACGTCGGGAATGTCAATGATGCTGAGGAGCCCTCGTGCCCGCTGGAGCGCATCGCGGGCTTGCTGCCTGAGCTCGGGCTCCTGCCGCGTCCCGGAGAGCTGAACCGTGGCAATCGCCGCCCGCGATGCCCGCACAAGTGCCGCGATGATCTCGGCGGTCTCCGCGACAAATCGGCCGGGTCGCACGGGTAGCCCGGCCTCCTGCGCGAGCTCGTGCAGCTCGTCGATGTCGATGACCGGGAAGGAATCGCGGGCTCCGATCACGGTCGCGGTGTAGCTGTACAGGACGTCCGCCTCCGCCGGGGCGGCGATGACGCGGAATGCGAGCGGGTGCGCGCTTGGCGCAGCTCGCACCAGCCGCAGTAGCGCGTCGACGGCGGCGGCATGAGCCGCCGGCGCAACCGGCAGCAGCCACCTTCGGGGCTCCGCGACCATGCCCGGCTTTGCGCCGGAACTGACGGGGCGAGCGGCGTCGACGGAGGCGCCGGAGACTTCGGCGAGTGCCTGACGGAGCAGCTCGCGCTCATCGCGCAGCTGCCGGTCGCGAACGGCGGCTGCCGCGTCGCGAAGGGCCGCCGCCGTCAGCCGCTCCGGCGGAGGGTCGATTGTGGCGCCGTCGGCGAACCCGATCAGTACGGCTGCTGCGTCGTCGAGGACCGCGGTGAAGGTCGGGTCGAGGGGATCCGGCTCGCCCGCGAGCCGCGCAGCTCCGGTGGCGGCCGCGGCACGGAAGTGCTCACCGGCGTCTCGCAGCTGCGAGCCGATGAGCCGCATCCGTTGACG
This sequence comes from Goekera deserti, assembly GCF_010685995.1. Lineage (GTDB taxonomy): Bacteria > Actinomycetota > Actinomycetes > Mycobacteriales > Geodermatophilaceae > Goekera > Goekera deserti. Next base: position 173,818 of record NZ_JAAGWK010000010.1, read on the forward strand.
CCTCGCGGCCACGTCGGGGTCTGCGGCGGCTGCTGCGAACTGGTGCGCAGCCGCGGCCGCCGTATCCAATGCTTGTGCGGCGTCGTCTCCGCGCTTGCTGGGCGGCGAGCCGAGCGGCGCGAGGATGACCGGCTCGGTCGCCGGCATGGCACCGAGCGCAGCGGCTTCGCGCTGCAGTTGCTGGCGACGTTGCTCCCACCGCCTCAAGTGTTTTCGGTCGGCGTCGCCCGGCCGCACCAGGCGTTCGACCATTGTCAGCACTACGTCGCGAGCTAGCGTGACGGCCGCGGCCTGCTGCCGCAGCCGCGCGGTCAGCGACGTGGAGGAGAGTTCGCGCTGCACCCAGTCGTTGAACCCACGGTTCCATCGGGTCACGGCCTGCGGCGGCATGTTCTCGCGCGGTATCGCCTTGTGTGGCCCGGTCCGGCCGTGGATCGGCAGGTCGGCGCCGTCGTAGCGCGCCACGGTCACCTCTGCCAGGCGTGCTTCGGGCAGCAGGTCGAGCACCGTCGCCGCGAGTTCGGCGGCCCGCGCCTCGGGCGACTGGGCTCCGTCGATGGGGTGGATGAACCTGGTTCGCGCGGTCCCGCTCGCGTGGTCGAGTTGGGCGTCGATAAGCAGCGGCCATTCCTCCCGTAGTGCGTCGAGCCGGGCGGCTGGCGGCGGCAGCGCTGTAAGCAGCGCGGCTCGAGCAGCGTCGTCTGCGCTTGCGCGATGCGCGCTGGCGATCCATCGTGCGGCGACTCGTACGTTCCCGGTCGGGGCCGCTGCCGCGAGGCGCTCCGAGGCGGTGGTCGTCCAGGCCACGCCGGTCTCCAACGCCTCGAGCAGGCGGGCACCGTCTGCAGCCGTGGCCTCCGTGATCCGCCGCAGCCATTCATCCGCGTCGACCGCGGTGGCCGCTAGCTTGAACAGGGCCGGGTCGGGTCTGGGCAGTGCGGCCGCCTGCTCATGGAATGCCGCGGGGAGGATCGACAGGTCCACCCCAGCAAACCGCGCCCCAACAGCCAGCGTCAGCCATTGCCCGAGGTTCATCGACAGCTGCAGTGTCCGGGCGACGCGTACGCACGCGCGTGCGTGTTCGGCCACATCGGCCAGCCGCGCAGCTTCTAGCCATTGCGCCGATTCCGCGCCCGCGGAGGCGACCCGACGTGTGACGGCGTCCGCGATCGCCATAGGGTCGCCTGCTTCTCGGACGATGACTGGCAGCCGGGCTGCGACCGCTGCAGCGGAAGCGTCGTCCACGATTGCTGCGAGTGTGTCCGCGATGCGCGGCGGGGGGCGTTCGTGCAAGAGCGAGCGCAGCTGTGCCGAGCGCAGCTCGTGCAGTCCCGTCCAGAGGCCGGCCTTGGATTCGACAATCAGATGCTCCCGGTTCAACCGATTCAGCGCTGCCGCGAGATTCGGGCCGCCGCCCCGCCGCAGGAGCGTGTCGGGATCCACATCCAGCCCCACGCTATGTGCCGTCGTCACATAGCGTGCCACCGCCAGCTCCGTCGCCCGCGAAGGATCCTCAAGTCCGGCCGCCTGCTCCGCCAGCACCGACGTCAGCCGACGCCCCGCCACGACTAGATGCAGGAACTCCATCAACAGACCACGGGCTTGGCCCCATGCCTCGTCGACTGCCATCACCGGACGGACTCCACGCTCGCGCAGGATCTGCTCGATGTCCTTCGCGGCCTGCCGCGTCAGGGTCAGGCGCACAAGCACCGCTCGCCGCAGCGCGTCGGCAACCGCGAAGTCTTCTTCGCGCGCCGCTCCGACGATGTAGACGCCTGGCATTTCGAGCAACGCCTCCGCGGCCCGACGCCACCCCGCACGGCTGGCCCGGCCGATGTCGTCCACACAGACTAGGAGGGGATACGACTTCGAGGGGCGCTGCTGATCGATAGCCGCGACGAGCAAGTCCGCGTCCGCCTCCGCAAGTTCATGCACCCGCCAGACGCGCATCCGCTGCGCATGCTCTGCCGCGGCCCGCCACAGCAGCGCCGACTTCCCAGCACCGCTCGGCCCCAGGATCAGCACCAGGCGATCGCTTGTAAGCCCGTCGGCGATCGCCTCCAACTCGCCTGGTCGCGCCACGTCAAGCCCGGCCGCGATGTGGGCAGGCCGCACGTCTACACCACTGAGGAACTCCTCCACCGACAGCGCAGATTCCAACCGGAACGTCAACGGCGCGACCACGCGACGCACCCGATCGATCGGCACTGCGGCCGTTGCGACTGTCCGCGTAGCAGCGTCCACGGCCACGTCCAGCTCGCCCAGCGAGAGCGTCACCGGCCGCTCCGCTGGCCGGCTGGCTTGCTCCGCGGACGCGTCCGCCGCCACCACTAGGCACCGGTCGAGGGCAAGTTGCGCCACCGCTGGATCGATGCCGTGAAGATCAGCAAGATCCATCGCCGCTCCAGTTAGGTCGGCCGCATCGCTGACCAAGCGAACTCTTCGCAGGAGCGACGCAACCTCCGCCTCACCCACGCCGTCCACTACGGAGGCAATGTTCGCCACCACATCCGGCGCCAGCTCCAGGCGCTCATCCCACCCCGTAGCCACAAGACCGCCACCGAACCCACCGTTGGTGACGAGGCACCCCGTGGCCTCGGGATCGGCGCGGAGCATCGGCGCGACATGAGCCAGGAAGTCGGCTAGGTCTCCCGGTCCCAAGAACGCGCCCGCCGAGGCTTGTTCCTTCGCCTGCACAAACTGCCGCCCCGCGCCCGGGGTGGGGACCGTGTCAACGTCCTCCAGCCCCTCCGGTGTTAGTGCAGTCGCCGGGAACACGCCTTGCGCCGCCCGGACGAGAAGCGTCGCCGTCAACCGCAGCTGGTATCTGACCCCCGCGACGTTTCGAGCACCGGCGCGGCGCGACACCCATAGCTCCTGCGGCGGCTTCGTGGGTACCACCCGCTGCCGCGTCAGCTTTCGTGAGCGCGCCCCCTTTCCCACGTACCCACGCTAACCCTCGACACCGACCCACGTGGCCGGTCCGCTGCCGCCCCAGAACACATGGTCGCCCCTCCGCCGCCCGCGCAGTTGCCGCCAAGGCGACCGTTTGCGACTACTGCAGAAGACTGAAGATCAAGAGGGACACACCTATTGCACCTCGGGTCTCGGAGCTCGTTGTGACGGGTTACTGCAGGATCACGTGCACGGTCGCCGTCATGGGACACAGCGGAAGCCCTTACCGGGCTCGGCGCCTTGAGCTGGGGCAGCAACGGCGCCAGCGGGCTCAGCGGACGTCCATGAGCGAGGCCCGCTCGCCCAAGGCCGGATCCGGCGTCGAGGGGCGAGATCGCCGGACCGCGGCGACAGCCTGCGGATGGTGTGGTGGGCCGATCACACCTGGAGGCCGAGGGCCAATCCCGAAGTGGTGCTCGGCTACCTGTCGGCACCGCGCATGGGAGCAGGCAAGGGCCGCTGCCTCCGGTCTGTCCGCGGTGGAGGTGGTCGAGCGGCGAGTCGAGGTCCAGGTCCCACTCGTGCCCACCCGCCGCGACTGGCCCAGACTGCTCGGTGAGCTCGGCGGCCAGCTTGACGACGGGCGGGTCTACGACCGCGACCTGCCCGCCTTAACGCGGGCACTCCAGCCGGTACTGGAGAGCTACAGGAGACGCGCCCATCTCACCGGCGCTCCCCACGTGCACTGACCGATGCTGCAGCAGCCCCGCAGTGAGGAGCGGCATGTGCTCGCATCTCCAGTCGGCGCGCGGTCACCACTCGTGCGCGCCCGAGAGAAGAACAGGAGATGTTCAGGAGGCCGCTCCCCCACGGTCGTGCAGCAGCCTTCAACTAGCGACGCCACTGATCCGGAGATGTCGACATGGGTGAATCGCAGCCGCACCGGGAGGTCTCGATCGCCGATCGGCTCCTCCTCACGCCCAAAGAAGCCGCGAAGGTCCTCCGCGTCGGCCCCACGACGGTTTATGCGCTCATGAAGAGCGGGGAGCTGCGTCCCGTGCACATCGGCCGCAGCTGCCGGATCTCTCAGGCAGAGGTCGAGCGCTACGTGCATCAGCTTCAGGCTCTCGCCTCTCGTCCACAGCCCTCGCCGGACGCCGCGTGAATCCACTGCGGGCCTGCCCATCGCCCGAGTGCTCGGCGAAACTGAGCCTTCGAAGCAGCGGCGAGGGGTAGCGGATGGCCGGACGCGCGTCGAACGGCGAGTCGACGATCTACAAGGGCGCGGACGGCCGCTGGCACGGCTACGTCTCCGTCGAGTTCACGCTCGCCGGTAAGCTCGACCGCCGGCACGTCAGCAGCACGAGCCGGGGCGTGGTGGTCACGAAGGTCCGCGAGCTCGAGCGCAAGCGCGACTCCGAGATGATCACCGAGACAACCACTCCCACCGTCGCCGAATGGCTCGAGCACTGGCTGACCACCATCGCCCCGCGCCGGGTGCGCCAGCGGACGCTGGAGCTACGAGTCGGCCGTCCGTAAGCACCTGATCCCCGGCATCGGCCGGCACCGCCTCGACCGGCTGCGGCCGGAGCACCTCGACCAGCTCTACACCGCCCTGCTCGACGACGGCTACTCCCCCGCCTCGGTGCTGCGGCACCACCGCATCCTGTCCCGGGCGCTCACCGTCGCGGTCCAGCGCGGACACGTCCCCCGCAACGTCGCCGCACTCGTCGACCCACCCGCCCAGCGCGCCAGGGACATCGCCACCGCCCTCGACCTCGGCGAGGCCCGCGCCGTGCTGCACGCCGCGGCCGGCGTCCGCAACGCCGCCCGCTGGACCGTCGCCCTCGCCCTCGGCCTCCGCCAGTCCGAGGCGCTCGCCCTGCAGTGGAAGGACATCGACCCGCTGGCCGGCACACTCACCGTCCGGCGCAGCATCCACCGGGTCGGCGGCGGCGGGCTGGTCTACGAGGGACCCAAGACCCGCCGCAGCCAGCGCACGTTGGCCCTGCCGCTCCCCCTGCTCGACGCGCTCCAGGAGCAGAAGGCCGCCCAGCTCGGTGAGCGGCTGCTGGCCGGCTCGGAGTGGCAGGACGAGGACCTGGTCTTCGCCCAGCCCAACGGCCGCCCGATCGACAAGAAGACCGACTACGACGACTGGACCCGCCTGCTCCAGGCCGCCGGCGTCCGGCACGTCCGGCTGCACGACGGCCGGCACACCGCCGCCACCCTGCTGCTGAGCGAGAACGTGCACCCGCGGGTGGTCATGGAGCTGCTCGGCCACAGCCAGATGCGCACGACGATGGACATCTACAGCCACGTCATGCCGGCCCTGGCCCGCGAAGCCGCCGACCGGATGAGCGCCCTGCTGCTGCCGGGTAAGGGTGGGCAAACTGCAACCACAACTGCAACCAGAGACGACTCAGGCCGCTCCCCAGAAGGGGAACGGCCTGGTCATCGGGGTGGAGCTGAGGGGACTCGAACCCCTGACCCCCACACTGCCAGTGTGGTGCGCTACCAGCTGCGCCACAGCCCCGTACCGACTCGACTGGTGTGTCCGAGCCGTGGAGAACTCTACATGGCCTGCGGTCGACGGTTGCGGGGGGCCCGGGTGCGCGGCGCGTCGCGCCGGGCGGCTGCCGCGGCCCGCGTGTGTGCTCGCTGCTCGCCCGCGGGGCACCCGACGTCCACCTGCGGTGCGCACCGTGGAACCCACCGCCGCCCATCCTGGGAGACCACCGTGCACCGCAGTGTGAGCACCGCCCTCGTCGGCGTCACGACGCTCGCCGTCGGTCTGTCCGCCGGCACGGCCTCGGCCGCGCCGGGGCGGCCCGGCCCGGCGGCGTTCGACCTGCAGGCGCACCGGGGCGGCATCGGGCTGACCGTGGAGAACACGCTCGCCGCCTTCTCCCGGGCGCTGGACCTGGGGGTGAGCACGCTGGAGCTGGACGTGCAGATCACCGAGGACGGGCAGGCCGTGGTCACGCACGACCGCGACCTGAACCCGCGCACGTGCCAGGACACCGCCCCGGCGTTCCCGGGCGACCCGGAGTTCCCGTACGTGCCCGGCGTCCGGTACGTGAAGGACCTGACGCTGGCCCAGGTGCAGACCATCGACTGCGGCTCGCTGACGCTGCCCGAGTTCCCCGGCCAGGTCGCCGACCCCGGCGCCCGGATGCCGTTGCTGTCCGGCGTCCTGGCGCTGGTCGACGAGCGGAAGGCCCGCTAGGTGCGGCTGAACGTCGAGCTCAAGGTGGAGGCCGGCGCCCCGGAGCAGACCGCGCCGCGGCAGCAGTTCGTCGACGTCGCCGTCCGGGCGATCCGGGACGCCGGGATGCTGCGGCAGGTGACGATCCAGTCCTTCGACTGGGGCACGCTGATGGCCGTGCAGCAGGCCGAGCCGCGGCTGCCGGTGATCGCGCTGACCAACGGGCAGCAGTTCCTGCAGGCCGGCCGGCCCGGGGCCTCCCCCTGGCTCGGCGGCATCGACATCGACGACTTCGGCGGGGACCTCGTTGCCGCCGTCGACTCCTTCGGCGCGGACGGCATCTCGCCCGTGCACGGCGACCCGCAGAACGGCGGGGTGGGCACGCCCGGCTACGTGCCGTTCACGACGGCGCAGATGGTCGACGACGCGCACGCGGCGGGCATGACCGTGGTGCCGTGGACCGTCGACGACCGGGCGACGATGCAGTCGCTGATCGACATCGGGGTGGACGGGCTGATCACCGACCACCCGGACCTGCTGCGCGAGGTGCTGGCCGACAACGACCTCCGGCTGCCCCGGGCGTACCCCGCCCGCTGAACCCCGCGGGCCGCCCCGTCCCCCGGGAGGAGGACGGGGCGGGCGGCCGTCAGCCCGCGCCGAGCTCGCGGTCGAGGGCGAGGTTGAGCTCCAGGACGTTGACCGTGGGGGCGCCGATGAAGCCGGCGTCCCGGCCGTCGGTGGCGTCGGCCACCAGCCGCTGCACCTCGGCGGCCGGCACGCCCCGCTCGCTGGCCACCCGCTGCACCTGGATCGCCGCGTACTCGGGGGAGATGTCCGGGTCCAGACCCGAGGCGGACGCGGTGACCGCATCGGCCGGGACGTCGGACTCCGGCACCCCGTTGAACGCCGCCACCGCGGCCCGGCGCTCGGTCACCGCAGCCACCAGCTCCGGTGAGTTCGGGCCCAGATTGGACCCGCCGGACGCCGTCCCGTCGTAGTCGGCGGCCGAGGGCCGGGACTGGAAGTACCGGGGCAGCGGGTTGCCGGCGGCGTCGGTGAACGACTGGCCGATGAGCGAGGAGCCCACCGGCGCACCGTCCACCGAGACGATCGAGCCGTCGGCCCGGTCGGGCGCGATCACCTGCGCGACGCCGGTCATCAGCAGCGGGTAGAGCAGGCCGAGTGCGACGGTGGCCAGGACCATGGCGCGCACCGCGGCGACGTACTGGCGGCCGGACCGGAGCAGAGGAGCGGACATCACGCTATCCCGGGGATGAGGGAGACGAGCAGGTCGATGAGCTTGATCCCGACGAACGGCAGCACGACCCCGCCGACGCCGTAGACCAGCAGGTTGCGTTGCAGCATCGCCGAGGCCGAGCCCGGCGTGTACTTCACGCCGCGCAGCGCCAGCGGCACCAGCGCCACGATGATCAGCGCGTTGAAGACGACCGCGGACAGGATCGCCGACTCCGGCGAGTGCAGCTGCATCACGTTGAGCTTGTCCAGGCCCGGGAACACCCCGGCGAACATGGCCGGGATGATCGCGAAGTACTTGGCCAGGTCGTTGGCGATGGAGAACGTGGTCAGCGACCCGCGGGTGATCAGCAGCTGCTTGCCGATCTCCACGATCTCGATCAGCTTCGTCGGGTTCGAGTCGAGGTCGACCATGTTGCCGGCCTCCTTCGCCGCCGACGTGCCGGTGTTCATCGCCACCCCGACGTCGGCCTGGGCGAGCGCGGGTGCGTCGTTGGTGCCGTCGCCGGTCATCGCGACCAGCCGGCCGCCCTCCTGCTCCCGGGCGATCAGCGCCAGCTTGTCCTCCGGCGTCGCCTCGGCCAGCACGTCGTCCACCCCGGCCTCGGCGGCGATCGCGCGGGCGGTGCGCTCGTTGTCGCCGGTGATCATCACGGTGCGGATGCCCATCCGGCGCAGCTCGTCGAACCGCTCGCGCATGCCCTCCTTGACGACGTCCTTGAGGTGGATGACGCCGAGCACCCGGGCACCGTCGGGGCCCGCGACGGCGAGCACCAGCGGGGTGCCGCCGGAGGCCGAGATCGAGTCGACGGCGTCGCCGACCTCGGCGGTGACCTCCCCGCCCTGCGTGCGCACCCAGGTGGTGCACGCCCCGGCCGCGCCCTTGCGCAGCTGCCGCCCGTCGGGCAGGTCCACCCCGCTCATCCGGGTCTGCGCGGTGAACGGCACGAACACCGCGCCCGGCAGGTCGGTGCGCTCGCGCAGCCCGTACGCGGTCTTCGCCAGGACGACGATGCTGCGCCCCTCCGGCGTCTCGTCGGCGAGCGAGGCCAGCTGCGCGGCGTCGGCCAGCTCGGCGTCCGAGCAGCCGCCGACGGCGACGAACTCCGACGCCTGCCGGTTGCCCAGCGTGATGGTGCCGGTCTTGTCCAGCAGCAGGGTGCCCACGTCGCCGGCGGCCTCCACGGCCCGGCCGCTCATCGCCAGCACGTTGCGCTGCACCAGCCGGTCCATGCCGGCGATGCCGATCGCCGACAGCAGCGCACCGATCGTGGTGGGGATCAGGCAGACCACCAGCGCGATCAGCACGGTCATCGACTGCTCGGCGCCGGAGTAGACCGCGAACGGCTGCAGGGTGACCACGGCGAGCAGGAAGACGATGGTCAGCGAGCTGAGCAGGATGTTCAGCGCCACCTCGTTCGGCGTCTTCTGCCGGGACGCGCCCTCGACCAGGGCGATCATCCGGTCGATGAACGTCTCCCCCGGCTTGCTGGTGATCTCCACGACGATCCGGTCGCTGAGCACCGTCGTCCCGCCGGTGACCGCCGACCGGTCGCCGCCGGACTCGCGGATGACCGGTGCGGACTCCCCGGTGATCGCGGACTCGTCGACGCTGGCGATGCCCTCGACGACGTCGCCGTCGCCGGGGATCACCTGACCGGCGACGACGACGCAGCGCATGCCGGGCACGAGCGTGGCCGCGGACACCTCCGAACCGTCCTCCAGCACCGCCTGGGTGGTGGTCTTGGCCTTGCGCAGCGTGGCGGCCTGCGCCTTGCCGCGGCCCTCGGCGACGGCCTCGGCGACGTTGGCGAACAGCACGGTCAGCCACAGCCAGATCGCGATCAGCCAGCCGAACACCGACGGGTCGGCGACGGCCAGGACGGTGGAGAACACCGAGCCGACCCAGACCACGAAGATCACCGGCTGCTTGACCAGCCCGCGCGGGTCCAGCTTGCGGAACGCCCCGGCGAGCGCCGGGCCCAGCTGGTCGGCGGTGAGCAGCGACCGGGTGCCCGGGGTGGCGGGCGGGCGGGCCGGCGCGGGGGCCGGCGGGGTCAGGGTGGTCATGAGAGTCCTTCGGCGAACGGCCCGAGTGCGAGCACCGGGAAGTAGGTGAGACCCACGACGACCAGCACGACGGCGGTCAGCAGCCCGGCGAACAGCGGCCGGTGGGTGGGGAACGTGCCGGCGGTGACCGGCGTGCGGCCCTGCTGGGCGAGCCGGCCGGCCAGCGCCAGCACCAGCACGATGGGCAGGAAGCGGCCGAACGCCATCGCCAGCCCGAGGGCGATGTTGTAGAAGTCGGTGTTCGCGCTCAGCCCGGCGAACGCCGAGCCGTTGTTGTTGCCGGCCGAGGTGAACGCGTAGAGCACCTCGCTGAGCCCGTGCGGCCCGTCGTTCAGCATCCCGGCCCGCCCGGCGGAGGTGCCGATGGCCACCGCGGTGCCGACCAGCACGATCGCCGGCGTGGTGAGGATGTACAGCGAGGCCAGGGTCATCTCCCGGCGGCCGAGCTTCTTGCCCAGGTACTCCGGGGTGCGCCCGACCATCAGGCCGGCCACGAACACCGCGATGACCGCCAGCATCAACATGCCGTACAGCCCCGAGCCCACGCCGCCGGGCGCGACCTCGCCCAGCATCATGTTGAACAACGTGACCGCGCCGCCGAGCGGCGTGTAGCTGTCGTGCAGCGAGTTCACCGACCCGGTCGAGGTCAACGTGGTGGAGGCGCCGAACAGCGCGGACAGCGGCCCGCCGAAGCGCACCTCCTGCCCCTCGGTCGCGGCCCCGGCCAGCGCGGTGGCAGCACCCCCGGCGCGCGCCTGGAACAGCGTCAGCAGCCCGACGCCGATCGCGTACAGCGACGCCATGACCCCGACGATCGCCAGGCCCTGCTTGGTGTTGCCGACCATCCGACCGAAGGTGCGCGGCAGCGAGAACGGGATCATCAGCATCAGGAAGACCTGGAGCAGCGAGATCCACGCGCTGGGGTCCTCGAAGGGGTGCGCGGAGTTGGCGTTGTAGAAGCCGCCGCCGTTGGTGCCGATCTCCTTGATCGCCTCCTGCGAGGCGACCGGCCCGGTGGGCAGGTACTGCGAGCCACCGGCCAGCGTCGACACGTCGGTGCCGGCCTTCAGCGTCTGCACGATCCCGGCCAGCACGAACACCACGGTGGTCACCACCGCCAGCGGCAGCAGCAGCCGGACGACGGCGCGGGTGACGTCGACCCAGGCGTTGCCCAGCCGGTCGGTGCCGACCCGGGCGAACCCGCGCACCAGGGCGATGGCCACCGCGATGCCCACGGCCGCGGACAGGAAGTTCTGCACCGCCAGCCCGGCCATCTGCACCAGGTTGCCCATCGTGGACTCGCCGACGTAGCCCTGCCAGTTCGTGTTGGTCACGAAGCTGACCGCGGTGTTCCACGCCGAGCCGGGCTCCACCGCGGCCATGCCATTGTCCAGCGGCAGCAGCGACTGCAGCCGCTGCAGCCCGTAGAGCAGCAGCACGCCGACCGCGGACAGCGCCAGCACGCTGCGCAGGTACACCGGCCAGCGCTGCTCGGCGTCGGCGTCCACGCCGACCGCCCGGTAGACCAGCCGCTCCGCCCGCCAGTGCGCCGGGCTGGTGAACACCCGGGCCATCCAGTCGCCCAGCGGGCGGTACACCGCGACCAGGGCCACGACCAGCAGCGCGAACTGCAGCCAGCCCGCCGTCGTCGCGCTCATCAGAACCGCTCCGGGAACAGCAGCGAGGCCACCAGGTACAGCACCAGCGCGACGGCGACGACGAGGCCGACCCAGCCCTCGACGTCGCTCATCGCCCTGCTCCACAGGAGTCGACCGAGGGGCTCACAGTCGTTCCACCCCACGCACCGCCAGCGTCAGCAGCCCGAAGACCACCAGCGTCAGCAGCACGAACACCACGTCTCCCACGTCCGTCACCCTCGCCCGGTACCGGTGGACGACCAGGTGTCGTCCACGTCCGAGCGGGGACGGTAAGAGCGGTGCGGGGCCGCGGGGGCCGTCTTGACGGGTTCCTGACGGTCCGGCCCGCCAGGTTGACGCCGTCCTGACGCCGGCTCGCCGTCCGGCCACCCGGCCGGGGAGGACGGGTCGCCCCCGGTGCCGTCCGGGCCCCGGACTGCCGATGGTGATGTCGGCTCGTCTTCCCCCCGGGCCACCCCCTGACCCCTACCCCGGCATGACCGGAGGGACCCCGTGCAGATCAGCTCAGGCCACCACGCCGCCCGACCCCGTCACACCCCCGCAGCGGTACGGCGCCGGGGGGTCACCGCCCTGGACCCGGACCAGCGCGGCCCGATCGCCGCGGTCGGCGGGCTGGCCGTCGCCTCCGGCGGCGCCTCGCGCGACCCGGGACCGGACCCCGACCCCGACCCCGACCACGACCCGGACCCGCTCGTCGCCGCCCTGGTCCAGGAGCGGTCGTACGGGCGGCTGCTGGGCCAGGTGACGCCCTCCTACCTGCGCTCGGTGGCGCGGCGGTACACCGAGCACCCCGGCCCGTCGTCGTCCTTCTCGGTCGCCGCCTGAGCGACCCGGGCGTCGGCGCGACGTCAGGGAACCGGGCCCGGGTGTCAAGAACGGGTCAAGACCGTTGCCGCGGGTGCCGCGGCGGGCGCCTGATGGCCGGGTGATTGACCAACTGCTCGTCGTGCTGTGGGGCCTGCTGGCCATCGCCGTCATCACCGCCGCGGGTCGGCTGGCCCGCCGCCCGGCCCGCTCGCCCGGCGCCCGCGCGGTCGTGTCGGGCGCCGGGCGGGAGGGACGGCCATGATCACCGGCACGCTGCTCGGCGCCGTCGCGGCGGGCACCTGGCTGCTCTCGGTCGGGGTCGACCACGTGTACCGGTGCACCGGGGGGCCGGCGCGCTCCGCGCACCACCCGGGCGGGGGATCCTGACGCGACCTTGACGCCCGGGTCCCCCCGCGACGTCGGCGCAGGGGTGATCATGAGGGTCATGGCCCGGGGCACGCTGCGCATCTACCTGGGCGCCGCGCCCGGCGTCGGGAAGACGTTCGCCGTGCTCGGCGAGGCCCACCGCCGGCGCTCCCGCGGGGCCGACGTCGTCGTCGGCCTGGTCGAGACGCACGGCCGGCGCCGCACGATCGAGCAGCTCGAGGGCCTGGAGGTCGTACCCCGCGCCCAGGTCACCCACCGCGGCGTGACCCTCTCCGAGCTGGACGTGGACGCCGTGATCGCCCGCCGGCCGGAGATCGTGGTCGTCGACGAGCTGGCGCACACCAACGTGCCCGGGAGCCGGAACGAGAAGCGCTGGCAGGACGTCGAGCAGCTGCTGGCCGCCGGCATCGACGTGCTCAGCACCGTCAACGTGCAGCACCTGGAGAGCCTCACCGACGTCGTCGCGCAGATCACCGGGGTCACCCAGCAGGAGACGGTGCCCGACGAGGTGGTGCGCCGCGCCGACCAGGTGGAGCTGGTCGACATGTCCCCGGAGGCGCTGCGCCGCCGGATGGCGCACGGCAACGTCTATCCCGCCGAGCGCGTCGACGCCGCGATGGGCAACTACTTCCGGGTCGGCAACCTGACCGCGCTGCGCGAGCTCGCCCTGCTGTGGCTGGCCGACCGGGTCGACGAGGGCCTGCGCCGGTACCGGTCCGACCACGACATCGACCACGTGTGGGAGGCCCGGGAGCGGGTCGTCGTCGCGCTCACCGGCGGGCCGGAGGGCGAGACGCTGATCCGGCGGGCCGCCCGGGTGGCCCGCCGCACCGGCAACGGGGCACTGCTGGCCGTGCACGTGCTGCACTCCGACGGCCTGGCCGGCAGCTCACCGGCCGCGCTGCGCAGCCAGCGGGCCCTGGTGGAGAGCCTGGGCGGCAGCTACCACCAGGTCGTCGGGGACGACGTGCCGGACACGCTGCTGGAGTTCGCCCGCGGCGTGGACGCCACGCAGCTGGTGCTGGGCACCAGCCGGCGCTCCCGCTGGGCACGGGCGGTGCGCGGCGGGATCGGCGGGGAGGTGATCGCCCGCTCCGGCGAGATCGACGTGCACATGGTCACCCACTCCGCGGCCGGGTCGCGGGCGCTGCGGCTGCCGCCGCTGACCGGGTCGCTGACCCCGCGCCGCCGCTGGGCGGGCCTGCTGCTGGCGGTGCTGGGCATCCCGGCGCTGACCGCGGTGTGCCTGGCCGCCGACGCCGCGCTCGGGCTGGCCAGCGTCCTGCTGCTGTTCCTTCTGCTGGTCATCTCGGTCGCGCTGGTCGGGGGCCTGTACCCGGCCCTGTTCGCCGCCGCGGTGGCCAGCACGGTCGAGAACTGGTTCTTCACCGCGCCCACCGGCCGGCTGACGGTGCAGAACGTCGACGACGTGATCGCCCTGGTCGGCTACCTGGTCGTGGCGATCGCGGTGGCCACCGTGGTCGACCGCTCGGCCCGGCGGGCCAGCGCCGCGGCCCGGTCGGCGGCCGAGACGGCGATGCTGGCGTCGCTGTCGCGCTCGGTGCTGGCCGGCAACCGCGGTCTGCCCAGCCTGCTGGAGCAGATCCGGGAGGCCTTCGGCCTGCGGTCGGTGAGCATGGTCGAGCGCGGCTCCGGGCCCGGGGACGGCGAGCGGGTGGTCGGCACCTGCGGCTCGCCCGAGGGGGCCGAGCCGGAGGAGATCGCGGTGACCGACACCCTGTTCCTGCGGTTGTGCGGCCGGGCGCTGACGGCCAGCGACCGCCGGGTGCTGGTGGCCTTCGCCGAGCAGGCCGCGAGCTCGCTGCAGCGCGGCCGGCTCGCCGCGCAGGCCGCCGAGGCCGACCGGCTGGCCGCCGGCAACAGCATGCGCACCGCGCTGCTGGCCGCGGTCAGCCACGACCTGCGCACCCCACTGGCCGGGATCAAGGCCGCGTCGTCGGCGCTGCGCGCGGAGGACCTGGCGCTCACCGAGGCCGACCGCGAGGAGCTGATCGCCACCGTCGACGAGTCCGCCGACCGGCTGGCCGGTCTGGTCGACAACCTGCTGGACATGAGCCGCCTGCAGGCCGGCGCCGTGACCCCGGTGCTGGCCCCGGCCGACCTGACCGGCGTGGTGCACCGCTCGCTGGACTGGGTCGATGTCACCCAGCGGGGCCGGGTGCAGCTGCACTCCCCCGACGAGCTGCCCGCCGTGCTCGCCGACCCCGGGCTGCTGGAGCGGGTCGTGGCCAACCTGGTCGACAACGCCGCCCGGCACGCACCCGACGGCGCGATCACCGTCGCCGCCAGCGCGGTCGGCGGCCGGGTCGAGCTGCGGGTGGTCGACCGCGGGCCCGGGGTGGCGCCGGCCGACCGGGAGCGCGTGTTCGCCCCGTTCCAGCGGCTCGGCGACTCCCCGGCCGGTCAGGGCGTCGGGCTCGGGCTGGCGGTGGCCCGCGGGCTCACCGAGGCGATGGCCGGCACGCTGGACGCCGAGGACACCCCGGGCGGCGGGCTGACCATGGTGCTGTCGCTGGCCGCCGTCCCGGACGAGCAGCCGGCCACCGCACCGGCCACGGCGGCGTCCGCAGCCGTGCCGAGCGGGGCCGCCCGGTGAGCCGGGTGCTCGTGGTGGACGACGACGCCCAGCTGCTGCGGGCCCTGCGGATCACCCTGCGGGCCGCGCAGTACGAGGTGGTGACGGCCACCGACGGCCGGTCGGCGCTGCGCGAGGCCGCGGACACGCACCCCGACGTCGTCGTGCTGGACCTGGGGCTGCCCGACCTGGACGGCACCGAGGTGCTGGCCGGGCTCCGTCCGTGGTTCACCGGGCCGGTGCTGGTGCTCAGCGCCCGGGCGGACAGCCAGGACAAGGTCGGCGCGCTGGACGCCGGGGCCGACGACTACGTCACCAAGCCCTTCGACATGGCCGAGCTGCTGGCCCGGCTGCGCGCGGTGCTGCGGCGCGGGGCCAGCGAGCCCGACGAGCCGGTGGTGCGCACCGAGCACTTCACCGTGGACCTGGTGGCCCGTCAGGTGACCGTCGGCGACACCGTCGTGCGGCTGACGCCCACCGAGTGGGGCCTGCTGTCGGAGCTGGTGCGGGCACCGGGGCGGCTGGTCGGCCAGCGGCAGCTGCTGCAGGCGGTGTGGGGCCCGGCGTACGCCACCGAGACGCACTACCTGCGGGTGTACCTCAACCAGCTGCGCCGCAAGCTGGAACCGGACCCCGCGCACCCCCGGTACCTGCACACCGAACCCGGCATGGGCTACCGCTTCACCCCCTGACCGCCCTGTTGCGCGCTCGATATCCGGCGTAGTAATTTTGCTACATGCCGCCGCGCAAACGCTCCGACGAGCCCGAGCTGTACAACCGGATCGGGCTGCTCCGGGCCGAGCGTGGGATGACCCGGCAGCAGCTGGCCGACCAGGTCGGCGTGCACTACCAGACGATCGGCTACCTGGAGCGGGGCGAGTACAGCCCCAGCGCCACCCTCGCCCTGCGGCTGGCCACCGTCTTCGGTCTCCCGATGGAGGCCGTCTTCTCGCTCACCCCGTTCCGCACCCTGTCCGAGCAGGTCTACGGCGTCCCCGCCCACGTCACGAAGGAGAACCGATGAGCACCACCGACACCCGCGCCGAGCGCCGCGCCCAGCTCCTCGACGACCCACGCTTCGAGCGGTACCGCAACCCACGGTCCCGCCGCTGGTTGGCCGCCACCCTGGTGGGCCTGCTGGTCGCGGAGGCGCTCGTCCTGGCCGTGATCGACCGCGCGCCGGTGCCCGCCGTCATCGCGCTGGGCGTCATCGTGGTGGCCTTCGTGCTGTGCCTGGGGGCGCTGAAGAGCACCACCCGCGGCGTGGAAGAGCTGCCCGGGGAGGTGCTCGACGAGCGGCAGTGGCAGCTGCGGGGGGAGGCCTACGCCCGCAGCTACCGGATCGGGTTCGGGCTGCTGACCGCGGCACTCGCCGTCGTCGCCGTGTGGCTGGTCGCCGACTGGCCGGCCCCGGGCGCCGGGGTGGTCACCGCGGCGGTGCTGCTGCCCTTCCACGTGGGGCTGGTGCTGCCCACACTGGTCACGGCCACCACCCGGGAGCTCTGAGCCGGGGTCACGGGCCCGCCGTCCGCGGTGGGCCCAGACCCTCGGGGGCACAGTCGGCGGCGTCGCAGCCACCCCGGCCGTCGGCCGCGAGCGCGGCGACGAGCACCACGGCCAGCAGCGCGAGGACGTAGAGGGTGAGCGCCCACAGCGGGGGCAGGGTGTCCATCACCCGGACGCCGGCCCGGCGCAGCCGCTGCCCCAGGTCGTCCTGCCCGCCCGTGCCCACCTGCGCATGCTCCCACCCCGCCGCGTGGGACTTCCGCTCCGCGGGGTCCCGCCCACCCGTGTACTTGCAGCGGTACATGGCCCGGTTCTCGTAGCGCTATGTGGCCGCCCGCGACTCAGGGATCTGTCGGTGGCCGAACCTCTACCGGACCCGCGCCCACCGGTCGCCTGGCCCGTTACGTGCTCGGCTACCGGAGCGACGTGACAGTCTGCGGAAGTGCGCGCAGGACGTTGGGCTGGAGTCCCGGACGAGGTGCGCCGAGCTGTGTTCGTCACGTCTGCCGTGCTCGTCTACGGCACGGTTGTGCACGTCGTCCAGCTCCTCGTCGGCGGCTGGGACCCGTACCCGTCCCTGCCGAGGTGCTTGGCGGCGTACTTCGCCTCACTGACCCTGCTCGACCCGCTCGCAGCAGTGCTCCTGCTGCTGCGGCGACGGACCGGCTTACTGCTCGCGTGCGCGGTCCTGGTCACCGATGCAGCCGCCAACGGCTATGCAACCTACGCAGTCGACGCGACCGCCGGCTTGACCCTCGGCCGAGTAGGTCAAGCGGTCATCACGCTGCTGACGCTGGCGCTGCTAGCCGCGACACCTCGCCTGTGGCCCTGGATGTGGCCCGTGACCATGCACCGTTAGCTGAACGGCTACCGGCACGCGGGCGGACGGACGGCGACCATCCCGATCGCCCTCTGATGCTCGCGGCCGGATCGTGTCGGAGGACTCGTCGCGCTTCGATACGTAGGTTGGCGTCGTGGATCTCCAGCCGGTGCGTGACGCCTACTCAACTATGTCCGAGCAGTACATCGGGCTGCTCGACAGTGGCTGGCCGGACGACCAGGACGACACGGCCCTGGTGCGACGGCACCTGACCGGACTCGCCGGACCGGTGTTCGATCTGGGTTGCGGGCCGGGTCACTGGACCGCCTACCTGGATTCTCTCGGGGCCGAGGTGACGGGCGTTGACCCGGTCCCCGAGTTCATCGCGCACGCGCGGGCCACGTACACCGGCTCGAGGTTCCGGCTGGGGTCCATGATGGAGCTGGACGTCCCCGAGCACTCAGTGGCAGGGATCCTGTCCTGGTACTCGACCATCCACGTGCCGCCGCCGGAGCTCGGCGACGTCCTCGCGGAGTTCCATCGGATCCTCGCCCCCTCCGGCGTGCTGGTCGCGGGCTTCTTCGACAGCGACGATGCCGTAGCTGCCTTTGAGCACAAAGTCATCACTGCCTACCGCTGGCCAGCCGACGTCTTCGCCCAGCACCTCGTCGCGGCGGGCTTCGACGAAATCCAGCGCCTCCAGCACCAGATCCCAGAGCGGCCACACCGCAAGTACGCCGCGATCGCCGTCCGCGCCTGCTGAGGCCCGCCACCCCGCGGCCGACTTGGCCGGCGGGTGAGCAGCCGTCCGGAAGACGACCGTCCCACGGCACATGTAGACCGCCCCGACATGTCCGAAGACTCTGGGGTGCCCGGCGTGCTGGCCGCCGCACTCATGGTCGTCAACGGCATCGGCGTCCTGCTCCTGGATGTCCTGGGCGTCTTGCTGCGCCAGCGGCTGGTACCCGACCGTCTGCTGGGAAAGGTCAACTCCGCGACTCTTCGGTCACGCGGGCTCGGCGTCTCTCGGGGCACTGGCCGCCGGCCTCGTCGCAGCCGTCACCGGCAGCATGTCGGCGGTCTTCTGGGTGAGCGCGGTCGTCATCGCCGCACCCGCGTTGCTCACCGCACCCGCACTCCGCGCCGCCGGCACCGACGACCCGGACACCCGAGTTCCGACCACCGACGCCCCACCGACGTCCCGACGGGCGACGTCCCGCGAACATGGCTGGACACCCGGCCGGACACCGAGGAGAACGACCATGAGCGTTGACTTCGCCGGGGACACTTCCCGGCTCTACGCCCGGTACCGGCGGGACCTGCCCGCTGACCAGGCCGCCGAGCTCGCACACCTGCTCGGCCTGAGTGCGAATGACGTCCTGGTCGACCTGGGCTGCGGCACCGGACAGCTCGCCGTCCCGCTGCGCCGCCACTGCCGGGCGGTGCTCGGCCTCGATCCCGAGCCGGGCATGCTCACCGGCCTGCGCGCGCGGGCCGCACCAGGGATCCTCACCGTGCTGGGCGCCGACAGTGATCTGCCCCAACTCCGTTCCCTGCTGGTCTCCGGCCAGGGTGCGGGGGCCGGCGCGGTGGTCATCGGCAACGCCCTGCACTGGATGGACGAGCCAGCCGCCCTGGCTGCCGCCGGCGCCCTGCTCCGGACCGGAGGAGGGGTCGCAGTGGTCACCCAAGGCCCACCCCTGTGGCTGGGTGCTGAGCCCTGGCAAGCCGGCGTCCGCGCAGTGCTTGAGCAGGGGCGGGGCCAGGTCCGTGACACCTGCGGAAGCGACGAGGCTGCCCTGCACATGCGGTCGGACATCCTGCGCGACCAAGGTCTCGACGTCAGCATCACGCGGTGGCAGGCCACGCACCAGGTCGACACCGAGTGGGTCATCGGGCACTTGGGAAGCGCCCTGCCCGACGGCGCCCTCCAACTGGACCAGCCCGACGGGCTGGCCGAGCGGCTCCGCGCCTCATTGGTCAGCCAGAACGGTCACTTGCTCGAAGAAGTCACCACCACAGCCCTCGTCGGACGGCGCGGGAGGGACTGATGATCTGACATCGTCGGCACCTCTTGAGCCTCCGGGTCGTGGTGTCGATGTGCTCACCACCTGGTCGACCAGACGTTGGAGGGGTCGGTGCCCCACCTCCGTCACGCCCTCAGGGAACCGCTCTCCAGACACCCGGGACCCAGCTAGCGCCGTGCTGTGGCGCTCACAGACGAGATCGCCGGGTCGTGCGCGGCCACATGGCGCTGCAAGACCCGCGCCATGTACCGCTGCACGTCACACGCCCACCCGGCCGCCCGGTACGGCCCCTTCGCAGGGTCACGCCACGAGCCTGCGAGTGGTGAGGGCGAAGGGGTCCTTCGTCAGATGTCGACGCCGCGGTCGCGCAGCCAGGCGACGGGGTCGACCCGCTTGCCGTCCAGGCCGCCCTGGTGCACCTCGAAGTGCAGGTGCGGGCCGGTCGACTGGCCGCGGCTGCCCAGCAGCGCGATCTTCTGCCCGGCCTCCACGTAGTCCCCGGCGTCGACCAGGATCTTCTCCATGTGGCCGTAGACGGTCACGTCGCCGTTCTCGTGCTTGATGTAGATCGCCTGGCCGTAGCCGCTGGCCGCACCGGCGCGCAGCACGATCCCGGCCTCGACCGAGTACTCGGGGGTCATCATCGGGGCGGCCAGGTCGATGCCCCAGTGCATGACGCCCCAGCGCATGGCGAACCGGCTGGTCAGCCGGGCCCCCTCGACCGGGAGCACGGTGTCCGGGCGGGCCGCCTCGGCGGCGGCCTCGGCCTCGGCGGCGGCGGTGGCGGCCTTGGCGGCCCGCTCGGCACGGGAGGCGGCGACCTCCTGGAGCCGGGTCTGCGCCTCGGCCTCGGAGATGGCCATCTGCGGGGTGGCCTCGAGCTCGGCCTCCAGACCCTGCGCCCCGGAGCCGAGCACCGAGGACACCGCCACCGACTCACCGGCCTCGGCGACCTCGAGCTGCTGCCCGCCGAGCAGGCCGGCGGCGGCACCCCCGGCGATCAGCGCGACGAGCAGCGCGACGGGCCGGGCCCGGCGGGGTCCGGGGGCAGGGCGGGGTGCTGAGCGGTCCCGGCGCTGGCGGGGCACATGCACCATGGCGGACGACCGGCTCTCCGTCGTCGCCGTGCTGTGCCTCGCGCTCAACCAGATCAGCTCCCCGCTCGCCGTGCACCGTTTGACTGCGTTCATCGAAACACGGCGTGACCGGCCTGTGACCGGCGGTGCGGCGCGTCCGGAACGACACGCCTGTAGTTCTCGACGGGCGAGCACGGTCCTGCCCCTCCCGTCA
Organism: Goekera deserti; assembly: GCF_010685995.1. Lineage (GTDB taxonomy): Bacteria > Actinomycetota > Actinomycetes > Mycobacteriales > Geodermatophilaceae > Goekera > Goekera deserti. Next base: position 194,336 of record NZ_JAAGWK010000010.1, read on the forward strand.
CACGGGTCACCGCACCGGCTGCCGGCGGAGCCGCCGCACCACGAGCCGCCCGGCGACACCGGCGAGCAGCACCGCGGCGCCACCGGCGAGCGAGACCACCGGCAGGGTGACCACCAGCAGCAGGCACCCGGCCAGACCCAGGGCCGGCACCGCCAGGGGCGGCCGCTGACCGGCCGGCAGCGTCCAGGCCGCGGCGTTGGCGACCGCGTAGTACAGCAGCACCCCGAAGGAGGAGGCCCCGATCACCGCGGTGACGTCCGCGGTGAGCACCAGCGCGCCGACCAGCAGGGCCAGCAGCACCTCGACCCGCACCGGCACCGACGACCGGGGGTGCACCACCGACAGCCCGCGGGGCAGGTCGCCCTCCCGCGCCATCGCCAGGGCGGTGCGGCCGATCCCGGCCAGCAGCCCGAGCAGGGCACCGAGCCCGGCGACGGCGGCAGCCGCCACCGCCACCCACGCCAGCCCCGGCAGCGACCCGGCCCGGACGGCGTCCGCCAGCGGAGCTGACGAGGAGGCCAGCGCCTCCGGGCCCAGCGCCCGCAGCACCACGACCCCGACCACGGCGTAGAGCACGACGGCCAGCGGCAGCGCCACGGAGACCGCGCGCGGGATGGTGCGGGCCGGGTCGCGCACCTCCTCGGCCAGCGTGGCAATCCGGGCGTACCCGGCGAAGGCGAAGAACAGCAGCCCGGCCGCGGTCAGCACCCCGCGGGCACCCCCGGGGTCGGCGTCCCAGCCCGGTGCCGCGTCGGCGACGCCGGTGGTGGCCGCCACCAGCACCACGAGCAGCAGCGCCAGCGACACCGCGAGCAGCACCCGGGTCAGCCGCGCGGTGCGGGTGATGCCGCAACTGTTGACCGCGGCCAGGGCCACCACGGCCACGGCCGCCACCTCCCGCGCCTGGCCGGGCCACAGGTAGCCGCCGACGGTCAGCGCCATCGCCGCGCAGGACGCCGTCTTGCCCACCACGAACGACCAGCCGGCCACGAAGCCCCACCACGGCCCCAGCTGGGCGCGGCCGTAGAGGTAGGCGCCGCCCGAGGTGGGGTGCCGCACCGCCAGCGCCGCGGTGCTCTGCGCGTTGCACCAGGCGACCACCGCCGCCACCGCGAGCCCGGCCAGCAGCCACCAGCCCGCGGCGGCCGCGGCCGGCCCCCAGACGACGAACACGCCCGCGCCGATCATCGAGCCCAGCCCGAGCACGACCGCGTCGCCGGTGCCCAGTCGCCTCGCCAGTGTGCCTGCCACGCCCAGCAGGGTGCCGCACCCAGGTGGACGGCCGGTGACGCCGGTCAGGTGGTGGGAGGGGCGCCCGCCGCGGCGACCACCGGCTGGGCCGGGTCGCGGAAGCGGCGGACCGCCAGCACGCCGCCCATCACCGACCCCAGGCCCAGGCCGACCAGCACCGCGACCGCCGCCCGGGTCACCGCCGCGGGCGTGGTGCCGAGCAGGTTCGCCGTCCACAGCGCGTCGACGTCCGGGATGCCCTGCACCAGCATCAGCCACCCGACGACGACGGCCAGCAGGCCGGTCATCACCCCGCGCCCGCGCCGGGACGCCCGCCAGCCCAGCACCGCCACCGCGAGCACGACCAGCGCCGGCAGCAGCGCGCCGGCCAGCGCCCCGGGCCAGGAGGACACCGACACGGCGGGCTCCGGGGTGCCGGCGGCGTGCACCACGGACGCCACGCCGCCGGCCAGCAGCACCAGCCCCAGCGGCCGCGGGGTGCGGGCCCGGGCACCGGCGAGCACCCCGGCCAGGGCCAGCGCGGCGTACAGCGGCCAGACCAGCCACCCCGGGGGCGGGGGCTCCCAGGTGAGCCGGCCGGCCACGGTGACCGGGGCGCCGTCGACGGTCATCGGCACGGTCCAGTCGATGACGGTGTGCTCGGCGGTGGGGTCGGCGCGCACCTGCGGGGGCAGCTCGGAGCTCATCCAGTGCGTGCGGTGGTCGTGCCAGACGTAGGTGGCCGCGGTGGACACCTGCTCCCACTCCGGCGGGGCGTCCGGGTCGGCCTGCGGGGGCAGCGGCGTCCGGCCCTCGGCGTCCAGGTTGAGGTAGGTGGCGGGGCTGCGGGTGTTGCGCCAGACGCCGTCCGGGCCGATCCGCAGGTAGGGCTCACCGGAGTAGCCGGGCACCTCGACGTCCCGGCCGCTGGTCACCACCTCGAGCTGGTCGCCGAACTGCAGCGCCCGCACCCGCAGCCCGGGCACCTCAGGGCTCACCGAGGTGACCCGGCCGTCGTAGTCGCTGCCGGCGGCTCCCCCGCCCACGTGCGCCGACGCCGGGCCGGCCAGGGCGAGGACGGCCAGCACGGCCAGCAGCAGCACCCCCAGCCGGACGGCGGGACGGCCGACCGCCCGGGTCATGCGCCGGCGACGACGGTGAGGTCGTGGGCGATGTCGCGCGCGGTGTTGCCGGCGTCGAAGGCCACGTCGGCCTCGCCGTCGGCTCCGTACAGCAGCAGCAGCGAGGAGTGCTGGCGACCCATGTCCTCGGCGAGCGGGACGCCGGCAGCGAGCTGGGCCTGGTCGATCTGAGCCTGGTCACCGGTCAGCCCGACGAAGTCCACGGCCAGGTCGCGGTCGAACCGGTCCAGGTACTCCCCCAGCACCTCCGGGGTGTCCTGCGCGGGGTCGGTGGTGACGAACACGACCCGCACCTGCTGGGCGACGGCCGGGTCGACGGTGCGCAGCGCGGTGGCGACGTCGGCCATCGTGGTCGGGCAGACGTCGGGGCAATTGGTGTACCCGAAGAACAGCAGCGTGGGCGCGCCCGCGGTCGCCGTCCCGAAGTCGTAGGGGGCGCCGGTGCGGTCGGTGAGCGTGAACTCCGGCTTCTGGTACGGCGTCTGCAGGTACAGGCCGTCGTAGGGGCTGTCCGGGCCGGACACCGTGGCCGCCGCGGCGTCGCTGCCGTGGTCGTGCTCCTCGGCACCGGAGCTGCAGCCGGCGAGCAGCACCCCCGCGGTGAGCAGCAGGGCGGCGCAGCGACCGACGACGGGGCGGCGACCGGTGGCGGGGCGGGCGGAGCGGGTCACGAGCCCACGGTACGTCGGCGCCCGCTCCAGCCGAGGGCGAGCCCGGCCAGCCCGGCGACCAGGCCCAGGCCACCCAGCACCAGGGCGACGGTGGCGGTGGTGTCGTCGCCGTCCGCGGCGGGGGTGGCGGCGGCGGCCGGTGTGCTGGACGCCGTCCCGCCGTGCCCGTCCCCGGCGGCGCCCAGGGTGAGCACCGGCGCGGGGCTCTCCGGCTCCTCCTGGCCCTCGACGGTCGGCTCGATCCAGGCCGCCTCGGTGCCGTCGCTGTAGGTCTGCACGACGTTGAACGTCATCGTGTCGGTGTCCGGGAAGGGGCCGGCGGACAGCGCGAACTCCTGGAACTGCCCCGGCGCGATGCCGCCGCCCGGATCGGCCGTGAACGAGACCACCGACACCGCGGAGCTCAGCGTGTCGCCGTCCCGGGTGGTGACCGGCGGGTCCAGCGGGGTGTCGGTGGCGGTCGCCGTCCAGCCGGGGACGGGCTCGATGCTCACCGAGGCCAGCGGGTCGGAGGTGGGCAGCTGGATCTGCAGGGAGACCGTGCTGGCCGTGTCGCTCTCGTTGGGCACCCGGAACACGAGCTTGCCGTAGCCCTCGGCCACGGCGTCCGGGGAGGACACGGTGACGTGGGCGGAGGCGACGCCGGCGCCGCCCACCAGTGCGGTGGCGGCGGCGAGGGCGACGACGCCGAGACGGGCGGTCGGGCGGTGCGGGGACACGGTTCTCCTGAGGGTGAGGTGGGTGCGGCGGGTGGTCCGGTGACCGGTCACCGGACGGCGACGACGGTGCTGGCGGTGACCGCGGTGAACTGGTCCAGGCGGACGGTGACGGTGACCGTCCAGTTGCCGGCGGTGGGGAACGCGACGTCGACCCCGGTCCAGTGACCGGGGCCGCTGGGCTCCAGCTCGGCGGCCAGCGGGCCGATCTGCTGGGCCGGCTCGCGCAGGTCGACGGCGATGTCCCGGGGCTGCACCAGCCGGCCGGACTCGTCGAGCAGGTAGATGTGCATCGCGGTGGGGCCGGGGCTGGCCGGGTCCAGCGTGAGGCCGACGCTGCCGTTGCCGGTGCTGCCCGCCGACGACTGCAGCGGCAGCGTGACGTCGACCGGCCGGCCCGCGGCGTCGGCGGCCGGGGCGGTGCCGACCAGCACCGCGGAGACCGCGAGCACCACGGCCGCGACCGCCGCCTCCACCAGGACCGAGCGCCGGAACGGTGCCGTGTCGAGCTCTGCGGCGTCCACCCGCTCCTGCGGCCCGGGGGTGGCGGCGAAGGCGTGCGCGGTGACGTGGCCGACCACCCGGCGCCCGGCGAGGGCGCCCACGTGCTGCTGCACCCAGACCCGGCTGACCCCGGCGGCGGCGAGCACCACGGCGACCAGGGCCAGCTTGGCGACCAGCAGCCAGCCGTAGGAGGTGGACACCAGGGCGCCGAGCGACCCGACCTCCCGCACCGACTGCACGACGCCGCTGACCACGAGCGCGGAGACCGCGCCGAACGCCAGCCGGGAGAACCGGGGCAGCGCCTCCCGCAGCTCGGCCACCGGGACGCCGGGCCGCAGCAGCGCGACCAGCAGGCCGGCCAGCCCGCCCAGCCAGACCACCATCGCCGCGACGTGCACGACCGCGGCGGCGACCGCGAGGCCGGTGCCCGCCCCGGCGACCGGGTGCCCGACCGCGGCCGTGGTGAGCACCAGGCCGGTGGCGAGCACCGCCCCCCCCACCAGTGCCGGCCGGCCGGGGGGCAGCCGGACCGTGGCCAGCAGGGCGGCGAGCATCAGGGCCAGCAGCGCCCGCAGCAGCAGGGTGGCGCCGTAGGCGGAGGATGCGGTGCTGTCCAGCAGGGCCGGGTCCAGCAGCGACCCGAGGCCGGCCCCGGCCGCGTACGGGCCCTGGAGCAGGAACGAGGCCAGCGCCGCGACCGCCACCCCGGCCGCGCCCGCGGTGGCCAGCCGGCGCAGCCGCGCCAGCGCCCAGCCCCCCGGCCAGCAGAGCGCCAGCAGCACCGGGACGCCGATGCCGGCCGCCAGCCCGGCGTAGCCCAGCGTCCGGGCGGCCGGGAGCGCGACGGCGACCGCGGCGTCGGTGCCGCTGCCCGAGGCGGCGGCGTCGGCCGGGACGAGCTCGGCGTCGCCGACCACGAAGGCGTAGGCACCCGACACCGGGTGGGAGTCGGCGGAGACCACCCGCCAGGTGACCACGTAGCTGCCCTCGGACAGGCCGGTGCGCAGCGGCACGGTCAGCACGTCGCCGGCCACGGCGGCCGAGCCGGTGTCCACCCGGTCCCCGCCGGCGGCCAGCACCCGGGCGTAGCCGGCCCCCAGCGACACCGCCTCGCTGAACCGCAGCTCGACGATGGTGGGCGCCACGTCCAGCCGGGCGTCCGCGGCCGGGGTGGTGTCCGCCAGCACCGCGTGCGCGGAGGCGGGCCGGGCGGTGCCGACGTCGACCGCGCCGGCCAGGCCCAGCAGGGCGAGCAGGAGCAGCGGCAGCGCGACCAGGCGCCTCACGCGGCGGCTCGACGGCGCACCAGGGCCGGCCGGTCGACCCCGCGCGAGCGGCCGCGCCAGGCCACCAGCCCGACCAGCAGCAGCCCGGTCAGCAGCAGCACGTGGGTGAGCGCGCGGTCGGCGTCCACCCGGCCGGCGGCCAGGTCGCGCACCGTCACCACGGTCAGCACCGCGACGAAGCTGCCCAGCAGCGGCAGCGCACCGGCGGCCAGCCGCGGGGCGGCCGCGACGGCGAGGAACGCCACGGCCAGCGCCGCGTTCCAGGCCCCGGTCTCGTGCGCCACGTGCGCGGGGGCGCTCATGTCGTCCACGCCGTGCACCAGCGACGGCCAGGCGAGCACGCCCTGGGCCACGGCGAGCAGCACCAGCGCGGCACGCAGCACCCGGTCGGCCAGCCGGCCGGAGCCCTGTCGTGCTGCCGGCAGCCGCGCGGGCAGGGCGCTCAGCACCGCGTGGGTGAGGTCCGGGGTGACCGTGACCGGGGCGACCCGGGCCCGCCGGGTGACCAGCGCCGCCCGCTCGGCCCACGGCGCACAGCCGTCGCAGTGGGCCAGGTGGGCGTCCAGCTCGGCGACGGGCAGACCCGGGTCCTCGCCGTCGAGCCGAGCCGACAGCGCCTCGCGGAACGGTGCACACGACATGCTGAATCAGTCGTGCCCGGCGGCCGGCTGGTTCCCGGCGCCGGGTGTGCGGTGCGCCACGCCGCGCTGCGCCTCAGCGCAGGCCGCGGAGCACCGCGTCGACCAGCGGTTCGACCTCGTCCTCGGTGAGCACCTCACCCCGCCAGAGCAGCCGGTAGTACGCGGCCCCGGTGACCAGGTCCAGCACCGTCTCGCCGTCCACGTCCGCCCGGACCTCGCCGGCGGCGCGGGCGCGCTCGACCCACCGCAGGCCCTCGGCGCGCACCTCGGCGAGCGTCTCCTGCAGGGCCTGCTGCACGCGGTCGTCCCCCGCCGCGGCGGCGAGCAGCTCGGCGGCCGGTCGGCGGACCCCGCCGGCGGCGAAGGCGCGGGCCGTGCGGGTGAGCTGGGCGACGAGGTGGCCGCGCAGGGAGTCGACGTCCGCCGGCAGCGGTGGCTGCGCGGGCCGGGAGCTCGCCACGGCCACCAGCACCTCCTCCACGCTGCCGAAGCGCCGGTTGAGGGTCGGGGCGCCGACCCCGGCCCGCTGGGCGATGGCCGCCCGGCTCAGGCCGGCCCGGCCGACCTCGTCCAGCAGCTCCACGCACGCCTCGACGACCGCCCGGTCGACCGCGGGGTCACGGGGTCTGGCCATCCGGTCCTCCACTCCCCTGGCGGCCGGCGCGGCCACCGATTACGTTACTCGCAGGAACGTAACCTCTCGGGAGGAGCACTCGTGTCCACGGTGTCGCGCCACGGAGCAGACCTGCTCGGCCACCGCGTCGAGCTGGAGTTCGACCGCAAGCTCTCCGTCGTCAACAGGGCCCGGTTGTTCGTCGACGGCGTGGAGGTCGACGCGACCCGAGTCGTCTACGGGGAGAGGACGCTGACCGCCCGGCTCGGTGACGGCACCGAGGTCGAGGTGGCACTGCACTCGGGCATGGTCGGTGAGCTGACCCGTGCCCAGTTGCGCAGTCCGGACGGCTCCTGGGTCGACCTCACCGGCGACTGAGCCGGGACGCGCGGTGGCGGGGCACCCGTCACCGCCGTCACAGCGGAAGATGGCAGCGTGGACGTCCGCGACGAGCTGGCCCGCACCGCCGCGGCGGCCGCCGCCGGTGACCCGGTGGCCGCCGGCGCGCTGGTGCGGGCGACCCAGCACGACGTCTGGCGGCTGTGCGCCCACCTCGTCGACCGGGACTCCGCCGACGACCTCGCCCAGGAGAGCTTCCTGCGGGCCCTGACCTCGCTGCACCGCTTCGAGGGCCGCTCCTCGGTGCGCACCTGGCTGCTCACCGTCACCCGGCACACCTGCGCCGACGCGCTGCGGGCCCGGCGGCGCAGGCCGCTCACCCTCGTCCCGGACGCCGTGTCGCTGGAGGCCGCGGCGTCGCCGGGCAGCGGCGGCACCGGGCCGGACCAGGTGGGCCAGGTGGTGGCCGCCGCCGACCTGCTGTCCCGGCTGCCGGCCGAGCGCCGCGAGGCCTTCGTGCTCACCCAGCTGCTCGGGCTGCCCTACGCCGAGGCGGCCGCCGTCGCCGGCTGCCCGGTCGGCACCATCCGCTCCCGGGTGGCCCGGGCCCGGGCCGACCTGGTCGACGCGCTGCAGGACGAGCCGTCGCGCGCGCAGGCCGACGGGTGACCGCCGGCGACCCGGTGGCCCTGGGCACGGCCCGCGGCCGCTGGGTGCTGGCCGCGACCGTGCTCGCCTCGGCGATGGCGTTCCTGGACTCGACGGCGGTGAACGTCGCCCTGCCGGCGATCGGCACCGAGCTGGACTCGTCGCTGTCCGGCCTGCAGTGGACGGTGACCGGCTACACGCTGTCGCTGGCCTCGCTGATCCTGCTCGGCGGCGCGCTCGGTGACCGGTACGGGCGGCGGCGGGTGTTCGTCGTCGGCGTGGTCTGGTTCGCCGTCGCCTCACTCGTCTGCGGGCTGGCCCAGTCGACCGGCCAGCTGGTCGCGGCGCGCGTGCTGCAGGGCATCGGCGGCGCGCTGCTGACCCCGGGCAGCTTGTCGCTCATCCAGGCCTCGTTCCGCGTGCAGGACCGGGCCCGGGCGATCGGCCTGTGGTCGGCGCTGGCTGGGGTGACCAGCCTCGGTGGGCCGTTCGTCGGCGGCTTCCTCATCGACTCGGTGAGCTGGCGGCTGGTCTTCCTGGTCAACGTCCCGCTGGCCGCGGCGGTGGTGTGGGTGTCGGCCCGGCACGTGCCGGAGAGCCGCGACCCCGCCCACCACGGCCGCTTCGACGTGCTCGGCGCGGTGCTCGCGGCGCTGGCGCTGGGTGGCACGACCTACGCCCTGATCACCGCCGGCGACGGCACCGGGACGGCGGTCTGGGGTACCGCCGCGGTGGGCGTCGGCGCCGCGGTCGGGTTCGTGCTGCGCGAGCGGCGGGCCGCGGACCCGATGCTGCCGCTGGGCGTCTTCACCGACCGGCAGTTCAGCGGGGCCAACCTGAGCACGCTGGCCGTCTACGGCGCACTCGGTGGGTTCTCCTTCTTCCTCGTGCTGCAGCTGCAGACCGTGCTGGGCTACGACGCGACCGCGGCCGGGGCGGCCACCGTGCCGGGGATCGCCGTCATCTCGCTGCTCTCCTCCTCCAGCGGCGCCCTGGCCCAGCGGATCGGGCCCCGGTGGCCGATGACGGTCGGGCCGCTGGTGGCCGGCAGCGGGTTGCTGCTGCTGAGCCGGGTGGACGCCGGCAGCGGCTACCTCACCGGCGTCCTGCCGGGGGTGCTGCTGTTCGGGCTGGGGATGGCGCTGGTGGCGACGCCGCTCACCGCGACCGTGCTCAGCGCCGCGCCCGACCACCTGGTCGGCGTGGCGAGCGGGGTCAACAACGCCGCCGCCCGCGCCGCGCAGCTGCTGGCGGTGGCCGCACTGCCGGTGGCCGTCGGGCTCTCCGGGGCCGACTACGCCGACCCGGACGCCCTCACGTCCGGGTACGCGCTCGGCATGACCCTGTGCGCCGCCGTGCTGGCCTCCGGCGGGGTGATCGCCCTGCTCACCATCCGCTCCGACGTGCTGCGGGCCGGCTGACCGGTCAGCTCCCGGCGGGCCGGGCGCGCACGTGCATCCGCTCGCCCTGCGGGCCGAACAGCATCAGCACCTCCGCCGGCCGGTCGCCGACGTTGCCGAACCAGTGCGGCACGTGGGTGTCGAACTCCACCACCTCACCGGGCCGCAGGTCGAGGTCGTGCTCGCCGAGCAGCAGCCGCAGCCGGCCGTCGAGCACGTACATCCACTCGTAGCCCTCGTGCGAGCGCTGCTCCGGCTCACCGGCCGGCACGCCCGGCGGGAACAGCGCCCGGTAGGCCTGCACCCCACCGGGACGGCGGCTCAGCGGCCACATCGTCATGCCGTTGCGGGTGACCGGCCGGGCCTGCACCCGCGGGTCGGCCACCGACGGTGCGCCGACCAGCTCGTCCAGCGGCACCCGGTACGCCCGGGACAGCGGCAGCAGCAGCTCCAGGGTGGGCCGGCGCTGCCCGGACTCCAGCCGGGACAGGGTGCTCACCGAGATGCCGGTGGTGGCCGACAGCTCGGCCAGGGTCGCGTCCTGCTGCCGGCGCAGGGCCCGCAGTCGTGGGCCCACGCCCTCGAGCACGCCGTCCAGGTCGTCGTCCACGGGGGGAGCTTGCCACAACGGCAACGAATGTTGCCAGTAGTTGCTCGTGCGGGCCACCCTCGTGGAGCGACGGGGACCCGCCGCAGGAGTGGAGGAACGACCGTGGAGCAGCAGTACGACGTGGTGGTGGTCGGTGGCGGCGCGGCCGGGCTGGGCGGCGCCCTGGCACTGTCCCGCGCCCGCCGGTCGGTCCTGGTGCTGGACGCCGGCCGGCCGCGGAACGCACCGGCCGGCCAGGTGCACAACTACCTGGCCCGGGAGGGCACGGCGCCGGGTGAGCTGCTGGCGATCGGCCGGGCGGAGGTCGCCGGGTACGGCGCCCACCTGGAGTCCGGCGAGGCCGTGGCCGCCGCACCGGACGGCGACGGGTTCGTCGTCGACCTGGCCGACGGCCGCCGCGTGCGGGCCCGCCGGCTGCTGGTCACCACCGGCCTCGTCGACGAGCTGCCCGAGGTGCCCGGCGTGGCCGAGCTGTGGGGCACCGACGTCCTGCACTGCCCGTACTGCCACGGCTGGGAGGTGCGCGACCAGCCGGTCGGCGTGCTCTCCACCAGCCCGTTCGGGGTGCTGCAGGCCCAGATGTGGCGGCAGTGGACCGCCGACGTGACGCTCTTCCTGCACACCGGGCCCGAGCCCTCCGACGACGAGCGGGAGGCGCTGGCCGCCCGCGGCATCAGCGTGGTCACCGGCGAGGTGGCCGGCCTGGAGACCGACGGCGGCCGGCTGTCCGGGGTACGGCTGGCCTCCGGGCAGGTCGTGCCGCGGACAGCACTGGTGGTGCTGTCCCGGTTCACCGCCCGGTCGGCGGTGCTCGAGTCCCTGGGGCTCGCCGCGGTCGACCAGGAGATGGGCGGGCAGGTGCTCGGCCGGGTCGTGCCCAGCGGCCCGGCCGGGGCGACGACGGTGCCCGGCGTCTGGGTGGCCGGCAACGTCACCGACCCCCGCGCCCAGGTGGTCGTCTCGGCCGCCGCGGGGCTGGAGGCCGCGGCGGCGCTCAACGCCGACCTGATCGCCGAGGACACCCGGCTCGCGGTGGCCGCCCACCGGGCGTCCCCCTCCCCCGCCGGGGCGGGACCGCGCGACCTGGTGCCCGGCGGCCGCCGGCACGGGAACTGAGGAGGGCGACCATGTCGACCCACGAGCAGGGGCACCGGCACGAGCACGGGCACGGGACCGCGCCGGAGGACCGTCCCGGCGGCACTGGCAGCGACCTGGCCTCCTGGGAGGAGCGCTATGGCGGCGCCCCGGCGCTGTGGAGCGGGCAGGTCAACGCGACGCTGGTGACCCACACCGCCGGGCTGACCCCGGGCCACGCCCTGGACGTCGGCTGCGGCGAGGGCGGCGACGTGCTGTGGCTGGCCGGGCAGGGCTGGCGGGTGACCGGCCTGGACTGGTCGCAGGTCGCGCTGGCCCGCGCCGCGGAGCACGCCGCCGCGGCCGGCCTGGCCGACCGGGTGGAGTGGGTCCGCGGCGACGTCGACACCTGGCAGCCGCCGGCGGACACCCACGACCTGGTGACCGCCCACTTCCTGCACCCCACCGAGCCGCAGCGACACCGGGTGCTGGCCCGGCTGGCTGCGTCGGTGGCGCCCGGCGGCACGCTGCTCTGGGTCGGCCACCCCTTCGACGCCGATGCCGCCGCGGTCTGGGGCGCCGACCGGTTCGCCGCCGCCAGCGAGGTGGCCGCCGACCTGGACCCGCAGGTGTGGGAGGTGCTGCTGGCCGAGCAGCAGCCCCGCCCGGGTGGCGGCGAGGGCCAGCGCCGGGCCGACGAGGTGCTGCGCGCCCGGCGGCGCTGACCCCGCATCGCTGACCCCGCATCGCCGGCCCCGCGGCGCCGGCCCCGCGCTCAGCCGGCGAGCAGGCGGGCCTCCAGGTCGGCCGGGAGCCCGGGCAGCGGCCGGCCGGCCGGGGGGGTCGGCCGCGGTGCGGACCGCTGCCACGCCCACGTGTCGGCCACCGTGTCGCCCAGCGGCCGGGACGGGAGCCCCAGCTCCCGGGCCCGCGCCGTGCCGACGTCCCAGGCGGTGCGCGCGGTCTCGGCGCGCAGCCAGAGCGGCAGGTGCACCCACTCCTGGACGCCCGCGGCCAGCAGGTCGTCCTCCGGCACCGGCACCCACTCCGCGTCGGACCCGGTCACCGTGCGGCAGGTGTCCAGCAGCCCGCCGAGCGTGGTCATCCCGGCCGGGCCGGTGGCGTTGACCGGCCCGGCGAGCCCGCGCTCGGCGGCCTGCACCAGCCAGCCCGCCAGGTCGCGGGCGTCGACCAGCGCGATCGGCTGGTCCAGGGCATCCGGGACGACGACCCGGCCGCCTGCCGCGATCCGGTCCAGCCACCAGCCGAGCCGGTACAGCCGGTCGTGGGGGCCGACGACCAGCCCGGCGCGGGCGGTGAGGAACCGCCCGGGCAGCGCTGCCGCGAGCACCCGTTCGGCGTGCGCCTTGACCGGCCCGTACTCGTCGTCCGGGGTGTCCCAGGTGGGCGACTGCTCGTCCGGCACCGGCCCCGGCGGCCAGGTGCGGTAGGCGTTGAGGCTGCTGGTGAACGCGTAGCCAGAGACGCCGCCCAGCACCGCGGCCGCGTTGTCCGCGGCCGCCCGCGTCTGGGCGGAGGTGTCCACGACCAGGTCCGGCGTCCAGCCGTCCAGCGCGGCGGGCAGCGCGGCGGGGTCGTCCCGGTCACCGTGCAGCGCTCGGGCACCCGGCGGCGGCGCCCCGGACACCCCGCGGCTGAACGTGGCGACCTCGTGGCCGCGAGCCAGGGCCGCCTCGACCACGTGCACGCCGAGGAAGTGGGTACCACCGAGCACGAGCAGACGGGAGGTCACCCGCCCGACTGAACCGGAGCCGACCGCCACGGTCCAGCCGGTACGCCGACGGCGCAACACCCCATGAGTCCGGCCACTCCCGCGGAAAGGGCCACACCCAGCGGCCACTTCCGCGGGAAGGGCCACGAGCGCGGCGGCCACTTCCGCGGGAAGGGCCACACCCAGCGGCCACTTCCGCGGGAAGGGCCACGAGCGCGGCGGCCACTTCCGCGGGAAGGGCCGCACCCAGCGGCCACTTCCGCGGGAAGGGCCACGTGCTCGGCGGCCACGTCCGCGGGAGGGGCAGAGCCCCGCGGGGGGTCCGTCAGCTGGCGCGGACGGCCTGGAGCCGGGCGACCTGCGGCACCGGCGGGCAGCCGGCCGCGGCCAGCACGAGCAGCGGCGAACGCGGGCCGGGGCGGGTGCTGATCCGCAGCGCCCGGGCGCCGGTCAGCGCGTCGGCCTCCGGCGGGACGACGACGAGGTCCAGCCGGCGGGAGCCGCCGTTGACGGTCAGGCACACCACCTGCGGGTCCATCGCGGAGAAACCACCGGTGCGCACCGTCCGCCCGCGCACCACCACCTTGCGCGGCGCCGGCGTCCAGGCGTCCATGGCGTAGGTGAACCGCTCGACCTCGATGCCGCGCCGGTCCAGCGCGGCGATCAGCTCGGGGACCTCCACCGCCAGGTCGCGCGTGCGCGGCCACCAGGCGCCGTCCAGCGCGGCGCCGGTGCCCGCGTCGGCGCGCACGCTGACCCGGACGTCGATCCCCTCACGGAACTCCTGCGCCGTCCACGATCCCCGACCAAGGTCCACGGGCACGCCGCACCGCCTCTCGCTCTCGTTCTCACGGGCCGGTCCGCCGGCCCTCCCCCGGTCCTCCGGCGCTCCGTCGCACGCGGCGACAGCACACCCGAGGTCCCTGCAGCAGAAGCTAGGGGGCCGGGCGCGCCGCCCGCGACACGGGACCGGCGTGGCGCGTGTGGCGCGTGAGGGAACGGCTCGTCCTCACTGCAGGTCACGAAGCCGACACGGTCATCCGGCCGGCGGTGTCCAGCGGCCGGTGACCAGGTCGGTCCAGAGCCGTCGGATCGCCAGGGAGTTGCGGTCCGCCGCGGCGTGCGCGTTCAGGTGCGGCGCCAGCGGGAAGTCGGCCGGCAGCGACTCCAGCAGGTCGCGGTCCTCGGCCTCCACCTCGTCGTCGAAGGCCAGGATGTCCGCGGCCGGGCGGTCGGCCTCGGTGTCGGTGCGCAGCACCGTCTGGGTGAGCAGGCACGTCCGGTCGTCCACCGGGGTGATCGCCTTGACCATCACGTGCTGCAGCCCGTCGGGGTAGGTGATGTGGATGTGCGCGGAGAACGGCAGGTGCAGCTGGGAGACGGTGCACCGCAGCGTCGTCCCCACCTCGCCGGGCCGGCCCCCGACCGGGATCTCCCCGTAGCTGGACAGCCCGTACGGCTCCCGGGTGACCACGGTGTCGGTGACCTCGGGCCGGTCGATGTCACCGAAGGTGTTGCGGTGCACGAAGGCGACGTGGCCGGGGTCGAGGTTGTTCTCCAGCAGGTGCATGGCGGTGCAGGCGAAGGGCCACTCGTACTCCGGCACGGCACGCCAGCCCGGCGCGCCGTACTGCGGCACCTCCGGGACGCCGGTGATCGGCCCGCCCTCGGCCTCGGTGGCCAGGCAGACCCAGACCATGCCGTACCGCTCCTGGCTGGCGACCATCGTCAGGCCGCTCTTGGTGGGCAGCGGCGCACCCGGGGTCTGCGGGATGCGCTGGGTGCGGCCGTCGGCGTCCCACTCCCAGCCGTGGTACGGGCAGACCAGGTGGCAGTCGGCGACCCAGCCGCGCGACAGCGGGGCGTCCCGGTGGGCGCAGCGGTCCAGGGCCACGCTCACCGGCGCGGTCGACTCCGGCCGCCAGAGCACGAGGTCGACCCCCAGCACGGTCCGCTTCACCGGGCCCGTGTCGACGGCGGCCGCGAAGCCGGTGGCGTACCAGAAGCGGCGGAACACCGGGTGCTCGCTGAGCACCAGGTGGTCGGGCCCGGCGTGCCGGGTGGCGCGACCGACGGGACGGTCGGCGATCGAGGTCATCGCAGCATGCAAGCGCAGGACGACGACGGCCCCGTCACGACCAGGTGACGACCGCGTCACCACCGGGGCCCGGGACCACCCGGGCCGGCCGGGTCAGGGCAGGACGGCCGTCGCCTCGACCTCGACGAGCAGGTCGGGCTCACCCAGCGCCGCCACGCCGATCAGCGTGATGGGCCGGACCGGGCTGCCGCTGAGCTCCCCGGCGACCGCCTGGACACCGGCACCGAGGTCGGCCAGCTTGTCCGGGGTCCAGTCGACGACGTAGACGGCCAGCCGGGCGACGTCGTCGAAGGTGCCGCCGGCAGCCCGGAGCGCGGTGTCGACGTTGCGGAACGCCTGGGCGACCTGGGCGGCGAGGTCGCCGGTGCCGACCGGCCGGCCGTCGGCGTCCCGGGCGACCTGGCCGGAGAGGTAGAGGGTGCGGGTGCCGGTGGCCACGGCCATCTGCACGTACACGTCGGGGCTGGGCAGGCCGGCGGGGTTGATCAGCTCGATGGACATAGCACTGTTATAGCAGTGCCATGTATGCTCGTCCAGTGCCTCGCCCCGCTGATCCCCGCGTCCGTGACGAGCTCGTCGAGCGGGCCGCCGAGCTCCTCGCCGGCACCGGTCCGGTGAGCTTGCGTGCGGTGGCCGCGGCGGCCGGCACGTCGACGATGGCGGTCTACACCCACTTCGGCGGCATGCCCGGCCTGTGGCGCGCGGTGCGGCAGCAGGGGTTCACCCACCTGGCCCGGCGGCTGGCCACGGCGCCGCGGACGGCGGACCCGGTGCGTGACGTGATGGCGTTCGGCACCGCCTACGTGGCCAACGCGCTGGCCCACCCGGCGCTCTACCGGGCGATGTTCGACGACCGCAGCGAGCTGGACGACGCGGCCGCTGCCGACGCGGCACTCGGCGTCCTGGTGCAGGCGGTCGAGCGGGCGCGGGTGGCCGGCCGGTTCTCCACCGACGTCGACCCCGCGGGCGCGGCGCTGCAGCTCTGGGCGATGACCCACGGCCTGGTGGCGCTGGTGATCGGCGGCGTGCTGCCCCGCGAGGCCCTGGACGCGCACCTGCCCGCGATGTCCGCCGCGGCCTTCGCCGGCTTCGGCGACGACCCCGACGCAGCCCGGGACTCCGCCGCCGCCGGCTGGCACCCGCCCGGGGACGACGACGCCCCCGTCACCGAGAGGTGACGAGGGCGGCGACGGAACCGTCGTGGAACGGCCCGGCTGCAGGGACCCGCGGCGCGCGGAGCGCGTCGTGGCGGGCAGCCGGGTCCTTCTTCAGACCGGCTTGGGCTTGCGGTTCTTGCTCTTGCCGCGCTCGGTCTGGTCCAGCACGACCTTCCGCACGCGCACGGTGGCCGGGGTGACCTCCACGCACTCGTCCTCGGCGCAGAACTCCAGCGCCTGCTCCAGGTTGAGGATGCGCGGCGGGATCAGGCGCTCCAGCTCCTCGGAGGTGGACTTGCGCATGTTGGTGAGCTTCTTCTCCTTGGTGATGTTCACGTCCATGTCGTCCGGACGGGAGTTCTCACCGACGATCATGCCCTCGTAGACCTCGGTGCCCGGGTTGACCAGCATCGAGCCGCGCTCCTGCAGCGAGAACATCGAGTACGTGGTCGCCACGCCCTGACGGTCGGCCACCAGCGAGCCGGTGGGCCGGGCGCGCATGTCGCCGAGCCAGGGCTCGTAGCCCTCCAGGTTGTGGTTGAGCACGCCGGTGCCGCGGGTCTCGGTGAGGAACTCGGTGCGGAACCCGATCAGGCCGCGGGAGGGGACGATGTACTCCATCCGCGCCCAGCCGGTGTCGTGGTGCACCAGGTTCTCCAGCCGGCCGCGGCGGACGGCGAGGGCCTGGGTGAGGGTGCCGACGTAGTCGCCGGGGGTGTCGATGGTGACCCGCTCGACCGGCTCGTGCAGCTTGCCGTCGATGGTCTTGGTGACCACCTGCGGGCGGCCGACGGTCAGCTCGAACTCCTCGCGGCGCAGCTGCTCCACCAGGATGGCCAGTGCCAGCTCGCCGCGGCCCTGCATCTCCCAGGTGTCGGGACGCTCGGTGGGCAGCATGCGCACCGAGACGTTGCCGACCAGCTCCTGGTCGAGGCGGTTCTTGATCAGCCGCGCGGTGAGCTTCTTGCCGGAGCGGCCGGAGATCGGGCTGGTGTTGATGCCGATGGTGATCGAGATCGACGGCTCGTCGACGGTGATCGCCGGCAGCGGGCGCGGGTCGTTCGGGTCGGCGAGGGTGTCGCCGATCATGATGTCCTCGATGCCGGCGACGGCGATCAGGTCACCCGGGCCGGCGCTGTCGGCCGAGGTGCGGGTGAGGCCCTCGGTGACCAGCAGCTCGGTGATCTTCGTGCGGGTGATGGTGCCGTCGGCCTTGCA
Source organism: Goekera deserti (assembly GCF_010685995.1). Taxonomy (GTDB): domain Bacteria; phylum Actinomycetota; class Actinomycetes; order Mycobacteriales; family Geodermatophilaceae; genus Goekera; species Goekera deserti. Next base: position 211,415 of record NZ_JAAGWK010000010.1, read on the forward strand.
CCAGGCGACCTGCTGGCCGTTCTTCATCTCACCGGAGTGGATGCGCAGCAGCGCCAGGCGGCCGAGGTAGGGCGAGGCGTCGAGGTTGGTGACCTGCGCGCGCAGCGGCTCCTCGGCGTCGTAGACCGGGGCCGGCACGGTGTCCAGCAGCGTGCGGACCAGCGGGCCGAGGTCCGGGCTGTCTGGGACGGTGCCGTTCTCCGGCTTGTTCAGCGACGCCTGGCCGGTGCGGCCGTTGCAGTAGACGATCGGGAACTCGAGGGTCTCGGCGGGCAGGCCGGCGTCCTCGAGCAGCTCGAGGAAGAGCTCGTAGGTCTCGTCGACGACCTCCTCGATGCGCGCGTCCTGCCGGTCGGTCTTGTTCACCGCGAGGATGACCGGCATCCCCTTGGCCAGCGCCTTGCGCAGCACGAAGCGGGTCTGCGGCAGCGGGCCCTCGGAGGCGTCCACGAGCAGCACGACGCCGTCGACCATGGACAGCGCGCGCTCGACCTCGCCACCGAAGTCGGCGTGGCCGGGGGTGTCGACGATGTTCACGATGACGGGGTTGCCCTCGTCGTCGGACAGGTGGATCGCGGTGTTCTTGGCCAGGATGGTGATGCCGCGCTCACGCTCCAGGTCCATGGAGTCCATGACCCGGTCCTGGGTGGAGTCGTTGTCGGTTCCCTCGCCCTTGGACCGGCCGAGAGCGCCCGCCTGTCGCAGCAGGGCGTCGACGAGGGTCGTCTTCCCGTGGTCGACGTGGGCGATGATCGCCACGTTGCGCAGGTCGTCGCGAGTGGGCATGCAGAGGCACCTCAGAGCGGGGTTCGAAAGGGGTCGGCGCCGTCAACGCCGAGGATCGCCGACCGGCGACCCTCCCATGGTAGGCGCTCAGCGGCCCCGCACGGTGGTCTGTGACCGGTCTGCCACCCAGGAGGACAGGGCGGCGGCGGCGAGGGTGACCACGGTCACCGCCAGCCACGCCGACCAGCCGACGGCGATGGCGAGCACGTGGGCGAGCACGAAGGCCGCCACGTAGGCCACGCCCAGCCCGGCCGCGACGGCGGTGCCGCGCCGCTCCCGCCACAGCCAGCCCGCGACCAGCCCGCCCGCGGCGAACACCACCCCGCCCAGCGCGCGGTTGCCGGTCGACTGCGCGACCCCGAAGCCGACCGCCAGACCGACCGCCACCGGGACGGCGGAGGGCAGGCGGGTGCGGGCGCGGCTGAGCGTCGAGGTGGTCATGAGGTCGAGTGTCCTCCGCCGATCAGGCCGACGGCAGGGCCCAGGCACCGACCTGCCAGGCACCGCCGTCGGCGATGTCGAACGGCGCGGGCCCGTACGTGGCGAAGAACGGGACGTCGACCGGGGGCGCGCCCGCGACGAGGGCGACCGTGAGCGACTGCGGCGTCTCGTCGTCCGCCCAGCCGCCGTAGGTGCGCCAGGACAGCGGGACCACAGCCCGGTCGCCCGGGGCCAGCCCGATCCGCCCGGCCACCGCCGGGCCACCCGAGGGGTCGGTCGCCGGGGTGACGGTCAGCTGCAGTGGCGTGCCGCCCTGGAGCAGCGTCACCACCGGCGCCCCCTCCACCCAGCACGCCCGGTCCCCGGTGTTGGTGGCCTGCACCGAGGCGGCACGGGCGCCCATCGCGCCGTCGAAACCGGGGACGAGGAAGGACAGGACGGCCGGGTCGCAAGGCACGTCGGCCAGGACGACGGGCCGGGGGGGCGGTGACGTGGCCGGTGCCGGCGCAGGGGTCGACGGTGGCGGGACGGGTTCCGGATCGGGCTGCGACGGGGGTCGCGCCACGGGGCCTGCCGGCCACCGCACGGTGACCGGGTCCGGGACGAGGCCGGTGACGAGCCAGGCCGCGCAGGCAGCCGTGAGCAGGCCGACGCAGAGAGCCCCGGCCGCGATCACGCGCACCGACCGGCCGGCGGTCAGCCGCAAGGCCAGCACTGCACCGGCGAGCACCAGCGCGTCGATCGCCACGGCCAGCCACCACCCGTCGACCGGAGCGGTCAGCCGGGTCGCCACCGCGGTGAGGGCCACGGTGGCCGCCGTGCTGCTCGCCATCGCCGTCAGCCACGACCGGCGAGGCGAGCTGCTGCCCGGCCCCCAGTTGCTGTCCACGCCGTGCACGACGACTGCCTGGAGCAGCCCCAGCACGGTGAACGCCACGCCGAGCATCTGTGCGGAGGCGAACAGGGCGAACAGCAGTCCGGCACTGCCGACGAAGCAGACGAGCGCGCCGGCGACTCCCGTGGCCACGGCCTGGGCGGTGGCCGACCTGGGTCGGAGCGGGCGCTCGACCGGCGAGGACGACAGCGACCAGGCGCCGGCGAACAGGGCGGCGACGGCGACCGCCAGCGCCGTGCCGGTCGTCCACCAGGCTGCGCTGAGCGCGTCGACGACCTGTGCCTCGGTGCACGCCTCGACCAACTCGCAGGGTCTCGTGCCGTCGGGGAACCCCCGGACGTACCGCGCGGCCCCGACCGCCGCCTCGACGGCGACGGCACCGGCAACGGCAGCCGTGGTCCAGGTGACCCACCCGATCGCGCGTCGTCGTCCTCGCTCGACGTCCACCACCCCCGGGTCCGGGCCTGGCGGCTCGGTCGTGGGCATGATGCCCGAGCCGGTACCGGTGGCCGGGCGGACCCGCCGACTCCCGGTCAGCCCGCCTGGGCGGCGGTGACCGCGGCGGTGACCCCGGCCGCGGACAGGTCGCCCAGCCGCTCCCCGTCCACGAACACCGTCGGCGTCCCGGTGACGCCGTCCTTGCTGGCCTGCTCGGTGGCCCCGGCGACCCAGTCGCCGTAGGTCAGGTCGGTGATCTGCCGGGACACCGTGGCACCGGTCGCGCCGGCCTGCTGGGCGTAGGACACCAGCTGCTCGTCGGTCAGCCCGGACCCGCCCTCGGCGGGCTGGTTCGCGTAGAGCAGGTCGTGGAACCGCTCCAGGGCGTCGGTGCCGGCGGTGCTGGCCACGACCGCGGCGGCGTTCAGTGCCCGGGTGGAGTACCGGTCGTTGCCCGAGGTGTCCAGGAACGCCATGCCGTGGTACTCGACCCGCACGGTGCCGGCGGCGACCAGCTGCTCCAGGGTGCTGCCGGCGGCGTCCTCGAAGGCCTTGCAGTTGGGGCACTGGTAGTCCTCGTACAGCTGGACGGTCACCGGGGCGTCGGCCTGCCCGACGGCGAAGGCGTACCCGCCGGTGGTGCCGGCCGGCGTGGCCGCGTCGGCGGCGGTCGAGGTGCGGCTGGACTGCACCGCCACCACCACGACCACGGCGACGACGAGCAGGACCGCGGTCACCACCGCCCCGACGAGCTGCCGGTGCCGGCGCTCGGCGGCCTGCCGGGCGGCGCTCTCGGCGGCCCGGCGGGCGGCGATGCGCTGCTGGGCGGCGGCCCGTCCGCTGAGGGGCCGGTGGTCAGTGGGCACGCGAGGTCTCCGTCCGGGTGGGTGCTGCGGTGGGCAGGTCGCGGCCGCCGAGGGCCAGCCGGGACCGGGGCCACCGCGCGAGTGCGGCGGCGACGGCCAGCAGCGCGAGGTCGCGGGCGACGTCCCAGGGGTAGGCGGTCTGCCCCTGCGCCACCGTGCCCCCGCTGCTGAAGCAGCCGCAGTCGATCTGCAGCCCGCGCGCCCAGGCCGACACGATGGCGGCCAGGTACACGACGAGCAGCACAGCCGCGCCCAGCGCGGCCGCCCGCACCGCGACGCCGACCAGCAGCGCGAGCCCGACGGCCACCTCGAGCACCGGCAGGCCGAACGCGGCGAGCGGCACCAGCGCCTCGGGCAGCAGCTGGTAGGCGCGCACCGCCCGCTCGGCCGCCGCCGGGTCCGGCACCTTCAGCGCCCCGGCCACCAGGAACACCACGCCGAGCAGCAGGCGGGCCGCGGTGGCCGCCCACGGCAGGAGGGACGGGGAGGGGCGCTGCACGGGCATCACGGTCCCGGTGCAGCCGGTGAGCCACCTGCGGACCGGCTGTGGGTCACCTGCCCGTCTCCCGCGCACCCCCTGGCGGCGACCCCTCGCGCTCCCTGTACAGAAAGCGCTCCACTTCCTGTACAGAAAGCGCTCCACTTTCTGTACAGAAAGCGCTCCACTTTCTGTACAGGAAGCCGGGACGGTGGAGGTGGCGGCGACGCGCCGACGGCTGCACTGATCCGTGCCCGGTCGGGGTAGGCCGCCGGCAGCAACCGGGGGCGTCCGGCGACGCCAGGTCCAGCAGCGGCCCGCCCGGTGGGGACGACGGAGCGGCGATGAGCTGGACGAGCAGGGCGTGGCGGGTGGCGTGGCGGGCGGCCGGCGCGGTGTGGGCGGCGCTGACCGCCGGCACCGTGGCGGTGTCCGTGCTGGGGGCGACGCTGGTGGTGGGGCCGGCGGGCGTGGTGGGCACGGCCCTGGCCGCCGCGGGCGGCACGGCCCTGGCGCTGGCGCTCCGGCCGGAGCCGTGCGGCCGGACGTGGCCCCGGACCCGGCTGGTCGGGTGCGCGGGCCTGGTCGCGGTCACGGTGGTGGGTGCCCTGACCAGCCTGGGCCAGGCGGGCCTGGCGCTGGTGATGGTGCTCACCGCGACCGGTCACGGCCTGCGGGTGTGGCACCGGGCGCTGGTGCGTGCGGCGGTCCGGCCCGGCGGCGGGCGGGTGCGCCGGCCGCGGCACCCGCAGCTGCCGCCGGGTCCCCCGGACCTGACCCAGCTGTGCCGGGCCTGGCGCACCACGCACGAGGCCCTCGGCCGCTGCACCGACCCGGCCCGGCGGGCGTTGCTGGTCCAGGCCCGGCAGGACTGCCTGGACGAGATGGCGCGCCTGGAGCCGGCCGGGCTCCAGCGCTGGCTGGACACCGTGCCGGACCCGGCCGACGACCCGGCGCCCTTCCTGGTGACCGGCACTCGCCGGCCCGGCGGCGACCGCGCCTCCGACCCGGGCCGCCCGGGCCCCGCCCACTGAGCGCGTCCGCGGCGATGTGCCGCCCTCAGCCGGGCCGGACCAGCCGCTCCTCGTAGGCGAGCACGGCGGCCTGGGTGCGGTCGCGCAGCTGCAGCTTGGCCAGGATCCGGCCGACGTGGGTCTTCACGGTCAGCTCGGACAGGCACAGCCGGGCGGCGATCTCGGCGTTGCTGTGCCCGCCGGCGACCTCGACGAGCACCTCCCGCTCCCGGTCGGTGAGCCGGTCGACCCGGCGGGGCGCGGCCGGCGGCCCGTGCGGTGCGGGCAGCTGCGCGGCGAAGGTCTCCAGCAGCCGGCGGGTCACCCGCGGGGCCACGACCGCGTCGCCCTCGGCCACGGTGCGGATCGCCGCGAGCAGCGTCTCCGGTGGCGCGTTCTTCAGCAGGAACCCGCTGGCGCCGGCCTGCAGCGCGGCGAAGGCGTACTCGTCGAGGTCGAACGTGGTCAGGATCAGCACGCGGCTGGACAGCCCGGCCTCGACGATCCGCCGGGTGGCCTCCACGCCGTCCATCCGGGGCATCCGCACGTCCATCACCACCACGTCCGGCCGCAGCCGGGTGGTCAGGTCGACCGCCTCGACGCCGTCGGCGGCCTGCCCGACCACCGCGAGGTCGTCCTGGGCGGCCAGCACCATGCCGAAGCCCATCAGCAGCAGGGGCTCGTCGTCGACCAGCAGCACGCTGGTCACGTCCGGACCACCGTCCCCGTCGCGTCCCCGGCCGCGGGGACCGGCTCGGCGACCCGTTCGGCGACCGGCTCGGCGGCCGGCTCTGCCCGGGTGCCGGCCAGCGGCAGCCGGGCGTGCACCAGCCAGCCGCCGCCGTCGGCGGGCCCGGCGGTCACGGTGCCCGCCCAGGCGCCGAACCGCTCGCGCATGCCGGTGATGCCGTGCCCGGGCGTCGTGGCACCGACCGCCGCCCCGTCGTCCCGGACGTCGAGCACCAGCACGTCGGGCTGCCAGGTGAGGCCGACGTGGGCCCGGCGGACGCCGCGGCCGTGCTTCAGCGTGTTGGTCAGGGCCTCCTGCACCAGCCGGTAGACCGCGAGCTGTGCCGTGGTCTCCAGCGGCACGGGCGTGCCACGGACCGCCAGGTCGGTGCGCAGGCCGGCGGCCCGCACCTGCTCGACCAGGGACTCCAGGTCACCGAGCGCCGGTGCCGGGCGGCGGGACGGCGACCCGTCGTCCTCGCGCAGCACGCCGAGCAGCCGGCTCATCTCGGTCAGCGCCGTCCGGCCGGTGGTGGCCACGTGCGCCATCGCGGTGCTCGCGGCAGGCTCCGTGGTGGCGTAGGTGGCGCCGTCGGCCAGCGCGATCATGACCGAGATGTTGTGCGCCACGACGTCGTGCACCTCGCGGGCGATCCGGGCACGCTCCTCGGCGACCGCCACCCGGGCCTGCTGGTCCCGCTCCCGCTCCAGCCGGGCCGCCCGGTCCTCCAGGCTCGCGGTGTAGGCGCGGCGGGTCTGCCGGTTGCGGCCGAGCACGGCCACCGCGACCGTGAACGTGGTCAGCGGGACGACGGCCGGGGCGCCGTCGGCCGTCGGGGGCCCGAGGAGGGTCAGCAGCGCGACGCCCTCGCAGGCCGCCACCGCCAGCAGCGTGCGGAGGCCGTCGCACCGGTCGGCCACGCTGAACAGCGCGAACCACAGCGCGGAGTAGGAGAACAGCAGCTGCTCGGCCCCGACCCCCACCTCGGCCATGCCCGCCAGCACCAGCGCCGCGGTGAGCAGGAAGGCGGCCACCGGCCGGCGCCGCCGGGCCAGGGCCGGCAGCCACAGCAGGACCGACAGCACCCACTCGCGCAGCCCCACCGACTCCAGCCGGATCGCCGGGGCGATGGCCAGCACGGCGAGCCCGAGCACCGGGAGGACGTCGACGAGCACCGGGTGGTCCCCGGGCCAGCGCCCGCGGAGCCTCCCGCCCTGCCCCCGATCCCCTCCCGGCACCCGTGGTCGGCGCACCGGGATCAGACGTCCCGGCGGCGCAGCAGCGCGGTGCCAGCGGCGAACAGCAGCGCCACCCAGCCGACCATCACGGCGAGCCCGGCCCACGGCGAGAACATCGTCGAGTCGGTCACGAGCGTCATGATGGCCGACCCGGCCTGCGTGGGCAGCCACTTCTCCAGCACGTCACCCCACGAGTCGGGCAGCAGTCCGCTGATCGCCGGCAGCACCAGCATCAGCACGACCACGGTCGCGATCGAGGCGGCGGTGCTGCGCAGCAGCCAGGTGATCGCCATGGCCAGCAGCCCGACCCCGGTCAGGTAGAGCCCGGTGCCGACCACCACCCGCAGTGCACCGTCGGTGGAGAGCGTCGCGGCCCCGCTGCCGTAGGTGACCTGACCCAGCGAGAAGGCGGCGAACGCGGCGATCGTCGTCGTGACCAGCAGGACGCCGCCGAGCACCGCGGCCTTGGCGGCGACCACCGGCCACCGGCGGGGCACGGCGGCGAAGGTGCCGCGCACGGTGCCGGAGGAGTACTCGCCGCTGACCACGAGCACGCCGAGCACGGCGACCAGCAGCTGGGCGATGCCGGAGCCGGACAGGCTCAGGGTCACCGGGTCGACGACCGCCCCGGCCCCGCCCCCGTCGGGGCCCTGCGCGCCCGGGGTGTAGGTGCCGGAGATCAGCGCGCCCAGCCCGACCATGAGCAGCAGGCCCGCCCCGAGGGTCCACCAGGTGGAGCGCAGCGAGCGGAGCTTGAGCCACTCACCGCGCAGCAGGCCGGCGGCGGTGACCCGCGGTGCACTGCCGGTCGTCGTCCGCCCGGTCGGCGGGGTCCGGATCGTGTCGGTGCTCATGCTGCCGTGACCTCCTGGTCGGTGCGGTACTCCCGGGTGTCCCCGGTGACGGCCATGAAGGCGTCCTCCAGGGAGGGGCGGACGGTGCTGAGCTGGTGCAGCGGGATGCCCGCCGCGGCGGCGGTCTCGCCGATGGCCTCGGCGGGGAGGCCGACGACCTCCAGGCGGTCCCGCTCCCGCGAGGTGACGGTCACGTCGGGTCCGACGAGCAGGTCGCGCAGCTCGCCGGCCCGCGGGCTGCGCACGTCGACGCTCTCGTGACCGGCCCGGGCGATGAAGTCCGCCGTCGACAGGTCGGCCTGCAGCCGGCCGCGACCGACCACGACGAGGTGGTCGGCGGTGACGGCCATCTCCGACATCAGGTGCGAGGAGAGGAACACGGTGCGCCCCTCGGCGGCGAGCCCGCGGGTGAGCCGGCGGATCCACAGCACGCCGTCGGGGTCCAGCCCGTTGACCGGCTCGTCCAGCATGACGACGGCCGGGTCGCCGAGCAGCGCGGCCGCCACGCCCAGGCGCTGGCCCATGCCCAGGGAGAAGCCGCCGACCCGCTTGTCGGCGACCGCGGTCAGGCCGGCGAGCTCCAGCACGACGTCGACCCGGGCGGCGGCGACCCCACCGGTGGCGGCCAGCGAGCGCAGGTGGTTGCGCGCGGTCCGCCCCGGGTGCACGCCCTTGGCCTCCAGCAGCGCCCCGACCTCGTGCAGCGGGGCCGCGTGCCGGGCGTAGGGCCGGCCGCCGACCAGCGCCGTCCCGGAGGTGGGGGTGTCCAGCCCGAGCACCATCCGCATGGTGGTCGACTTGCCGGCCCCGTTGGGCCCGAGGAAGCCGGTGACGACGCCGGGCCGGACGGTGACCGTGAGGTCGTCGACGGCGAGCTTCTCGCCGTAGCGCTTGGTCAGTCCGTGGAGTTCGATCATGAGGACGACGGTAGGAGCGGAGCCGGCTCTCTCCATCCGTCCCGGGGCGTCATCTCCCGGTGCCGGCCTACGCCTGCAGGCGTACGCCACCCGGGACGGCAGCGGGCCCCGCCGCGGCTGCGACGGGGCCCGGGGCCGGGGCGACCGCGTGCTCCCGGGGCCGGTGCGGCCCGGGAACGGCGGCGCCGGGGGTCAGGAGGCGCGCAGCACGGCCTCGATCTCGAGCTCGACGTTGATCTTGTCGCCGACGACGACGCCACCGCCGTCCATGGGCATGTCGATGTCCACACCGAACTCCTTGCGGGAGATGGAGGTGGCGCCGGTGAAGCCGGCGCGCGTGCCGCCGTAGGCGTCGGGGCCGAAGCCGTTGAGCTCCAGTGCCAGGGTGACCGAGCGGGTGATGCCCTTGATGGTGAGGTCGCCGACCACGTGCCAGTCGTCCCCGTCGGCCACGACCGACGTCGAGGTGAAGGACATGGTGGTGTGGTTGCCGACGTCGAAGAAGTCGGCGGACTTGATGTGCGCGTCGCGCTGGGCCTGGCGGGTGTCGATCGAGTCCATGTCGATCGTCGCGGTCACCGTGGACAGCGCCGGGTCCTCGGCGGTGACGATGGTGCCGGAGAACTCGCGGAAGTAGCCGCGCACCTTGCTGACCATCATGTGCCGGACGGAGAACCCGACGGTCGAGTGCGTCGGGTCGATGTCCCAGGTGCCGACGACGTAGCCGGGGATCTGGACGGTGCTGGTCATGCGGACTCCAGGTGGTTGAGAGCAGGATCATCGGGCTCGGGCGGCAGCGTAGTTGAGGACTTGATTATTCCGCCATACCCTCGGGTGATGAGCGCGGACCTCTCCACCGACCGAGCCGACGCCGTCGACCCGCCCGCTCCGCGGTGGCTGGACCACGACGAGATGCACACCTGGCGCGCGTGGCTGCTCAGCAGCATGCTGCTCGGCGAGCGGCTGGACCGCGAGCTCACCCGGGGCACCGGCATCTCCACCGCCTACTACGAGATCCTGGTGCAGCTGTCCGAGGCGCCGGACCGGTCGCTGCGGATGAGCACGCTGGCCGAGCGCTGCCTGTCCTCCCGCAGCCGCCTCTCGCACGCGGTGTCCCGGCTGCAGGAGCGGGGCTGGATCCGGCGCGAGGTGTGCCCCGAGGACGGGCGCGGCCAGTTCGCGGTGCTCACCGACGAGGGGTTCGCCGCGCTGGCGGCCGCGGCGCCGCTGCACGTGGAGAGCGTGCGCACCCACCTGCTCGACCAGCTGTCCCCGGCGCAGCAGGCCGCCCTGCAGGACGTCGGCGACACGCTGATCGCCCACCTCGGCGGCCCGGCCGTCGAGGCGTTCCCGTCGGTCTGACCCGGGCCGCCCCGCGGCGGGGGTCGACCGTCATCGCCGACCGAGGAGGGCACGTGCGCGACACCGGCGGGTTCTCGGGGTTCGCGGCCGACCAGCGCCCGGCGCTGCTGGTCACCGCCCACCTGCTCACCGGCGCCGACCGGCCCGCCGCCGACCTGGTGCGCCGCGGGCTGCTGCGCGCCTGGCCCGCGTGGCGCCGGCTGCCCCCGGACGCGGGCGCCGGCGAGCAGCGGGCCCTCGCCCTGCGCGGGCTGGCCCGCGCCCACCTCGCCCCGACCCGCCGGTGGCTGCGCGGGGACGGGGTGCTCACCGAAGACGGCGGGGGCCGGGCGCCGGGCGCCTGGTGGACCTCGCCCGCCGACGCCGAGGCCGCCCGCCGGCTCGGCGCCGCCCTGGACACCCTGGAGCCGGCCGAGCGGGCCGCCGTCGTGCTCAGGGCGCACGAGGGTCTGCCGGTGCCGGCGGTGGCCGCGCTGCTGGGCCGCCCGGCGGCCGAGGTCCGCACCCTGGTCGGGGCGGCGCTGGCCCGGCTGGCCCCGGAGGTGGCGGCGGCGGACCTGCCGTCCCGGCTGGACGGGCTGGCTGCGCAGAGCGACGCCCGCACCCTGGACGACGTCCCGGACGGCGCCACCCTGGTCCGGCAGCAGCGGGGCCGGCGCCTGCGGCTGAGCGCGGGTGTCACGGCGGTGCTGGCGCTGCTGGTCCTGCTGCCGTCGGTGGCCGGGCGGACCGCATCCGCCCCCGCCCCGGCCCCGGCGGCGGCCCCGGTCGACGGGGGCAGCACACCCGCCGGGGCCACCTGGCAACGGCCCACCGCCGGGTCGCTGGCCGACGACCCGCGGTTCCTCGACGGGGTGCAGCGGCTGGCCTGGCCGATGGCCCCGCCGTCGTCCGGCAGCCGCCAGGTCGCCTTCGCCGGTGACGTGCTGGGCTCCCGCTGGGCGCTGGTGCTGGGCCGCACCAGCGGGGTGCTGCGCGGCCAGTGGTACGTCGGACCGGCGGGCACGGACCCCGCCGGGCTGCGGGCCGAGGGCACGATCGAGGTGTCCGAGGGCGGGACGGCGGCCCACCTGAGCCGGTCCGCCGGCGGCCCGGTGCTGCTGGTGCTGACCGAACGGGAGGCCGAGGTCGAGTACTCCCCCGGCGTCGAGGTGCGCGCCGACGGCACCGCCGACCCGCGCTGGACACCGGTGCCGGACGCCGGCGGCATCGCCGCGGTCCGGCTCGACGACGCCTCCGCCCCGGTCCGCTACCGGGTGCTGGCGGCCGGTGCCGTGCAGGAGACCGGCCGGCCCGCGACCGGCTCCGAGCGCCCGGTGCCCGAGCCGTCGACGCCCCCGCCGGCGCTGCGCCCGGGGCCGGGCGACGTCGGCCCGCTGCCGTGGACGCTGGCGCTGGACACCCTCACCTCGGCCACCGGGCTCACCGCCGCCGACCTGGACCCGGTGGTGCTGTGGCTCGGCCGCATCACCGGCCCGGCGGGCAGCACCGCCGAGGCGACCGTGCTGGCCGCGGTCGTGCCCAGCGGGGCGGTGGTCACCACGACGGCCTACGCCCTGCCCCGCGCCACCACCCCGGGTGGCACGGGTGGCAGCTGCGGGTCGCAGGCGCACCCGGCCGGCACCGACCCGACGTCGCTCACCGTGGTGGCCCGCTGCCAGGTCTCCGACGGCCGCGGCCGGCAGGTGCCGTCGGTGCTGGTCACGGCGCCGCCCGGGGTGACCGCGGTGCGGATGGGGTTCAACCCGGAGGCGCCGGTGCTGGACCAGCCGCTGCAGGACGGCTTCGCCAACCTCGGCGGGGTCTCGGTGACGTTCACCCACTTCACCCGGGACGGCGAGCCCGGCGACATCTCGCACACCGGCCCCGGCGACCTGTTCCCGTCCTGACGTCCGGCCCCGCCCCGCTCACCCCGGCCCGACGTCGCCCGGGACCGCGGGCCAGCGGGGCACGCCGGCCACCGAGCCCTGCCCCAGCGGCCCGGTGAACCGGGCGGGGCGTTTCTCCAGGAAGGAGCGCACACCCTCGGTGGCGTCCGGGCCGGCGCCGACCTCCAGCAGGGCGCGGGACTCGGCCCGGTGCGCGTCCCACGGCGAGGCGGCACCGAGCATCGACCAGAGCAGCTGCCGGGCCGCGCCGACCGACACCGCCGACGTGTTGTCGGCGATCTCCCGGGCCAGCCCGAGGGCGGTGTCCAGCAGCTGGTCGTCCGGCACGACCCGGGACACCAGGCCGCCGCGCAGCGCCTCCTCGGCGCCGAACACCCGCCCGGTCGCGACCCACTCCATCGCCTGGCTGATCCCGACCACCCGGGGCAGGAACCAGCTGGACGCCGCCTCCTGCACGATGCCGCGCCGGGCGAACACGAACCCGAACCGGGTCGACTCCGCGGCGATCCGCACGTCCATCGGCAGCACCAGGGTCGAGCCGATGCCGACCGCGGCGCCGTTGACCGCGGCGATGACCGGCTTGCGCAGCTCGGCGAACGGCAGCGACGCCACCCCGCCCCAGTCCCGCGCGACGCCGTCGATCGTGCCGGCGCCGGCGGACCGCTCGGCCCGGGACCGGGCGTCGAAGGTGTCCGCACCGGCGGACAGGTCGGCGCCGACGCAGAAGTCCCGGCCGGCGCCGGTCACCACCACCACCCGCACCGCGTCGTCGGCGTCGGCGGCGTGGGCGGCCGCGGCCAGCTCCAGGGCCATCGTGGAGGTGAACGCGTTGCGGGCGCCCGGCCGGTCCAGCGTGATGACGGCGATCCCGGCGTCCACCTCGTAGCGCAGCGTCGTGGCCGCACCCACGGTCGCGGTCACCGGGTGAGCGCCCCGTCCAGCACCAGCGCCGCGACGGCGTCCAGGTGCTCGGCCTCGTCGCCCAGCAACAGCCGGTCCACCTTGGCCCGCCGCCAGTACAGGTGCGCGTCGTGCTCCCAGGTGAAGCCCACGCCGCCGTGCACCTGGATCACCGTCTCGGCGGCCCGCTCCAGGGTCTCGGCGGCGAAGGCCTTCGCGGCCGAGGCAGCCAGCGGCAGCTCGCCCGGGGCGGCGTCGGCGGCCCAGGCCGCCCACCACACCAGCGAGCGCAGCTGCTCCACGCCGACCCACGCGTCGACGAGGGAGTGCTTGACCGCCTGGTAGGACCCGATCTTCCGGCCGAAGGCGGTGCGCATCTGCGCGTAGTCCACGCCCATCTGCACGGCGCGACCGGCGGCACCGAGGTCCTCGGCGGCCAGCACCACGGCACCGACCTGGCGGGCCCGGGCCCACAGCGCGCCGGCGTCCTCCACGAGCACGCGGCTGCTGGTCAGCCGCACCGAGCCCAGCCCGCGGGTGGCGTCGATCGGCGCCCCGGACGTCACCTCGCCCTCGCCGACCACCAGCGCCCCGCCGTCCAGGGCCAGGAAGGTGTCGGCGTCCCGGGCGTCGAGGGACGGGGCGGACCCGCCGACCGGGCCGTCGAGGACGGCGAAGCCCCGCGACCCGTCGGCCAGGGCCGCCAGCAGGTCGGGGTGGTCGGCCAGCAGCACCGCCGCGCGGGCCGCGGTGACCAGCGACGGGCCGGCCAGCACGGCACCGGCCTGCTCGGCGACGACGGCGAGGTCGAGCACACCCGCCCCGGCGCCGCCGGCCGACTCGGGCACGGTGATGCCCAGGAAGCCGACCTCGGCCAGCGCCGCGCGGCCCGGGGCCACCGGCGACCCGTCCAGCGCCCGCCGGGCGTCGGCCGGCGATGCCTGACCGGCGAAGAAGTCCTTGGCGCCCGCCGCGGCGTCGCGCTGGTCGGTGTCCAGGTCGAAGTTCACGCCATCGCCCCCGGGGCGTCGGTGCGGGCGGTGTTCGCGGGCTCCGCGGCCCGACCCGTTCCCGGTCCCGCCGCGGCCTTCTCGTTGAACGGTCGGTGCTTGTCCTCCCGCGGCTCCGGCGGCAGCCCGAGCACCCGCTCGCCGACGATGTTGCGCAGCACCTCGTCGGTGCCGCCGGCGATGGCGAGCCCGGGCAGGGTGGCCATCGTGCGCTGCCAGCGGTCGTCGGCGCCGGACAGGAACACGGCGTCGTCACCCTGCAGGCGCACGCCGAGGTCGGCGATCAGCTTGGCCGAGGCCGTGCCGGCCAGCTTGCCGGCGCTGGCCTCCGGGCCGGGCAGCCCGCCCTGGCTGATCGCGGTGTACCGCCGGTAGCCGGTGTAGCGGTTGGCCAGCGCGGCGACCGCCGCCCGGCCCAGCGCCTGCCGGGCGAGCACCTGCCGCTCGGGTGACAGCCCGGGCACCCGCTCGGCCGCGAGCCGGGCCAGCGACTCGACCGACAGCCCGAGGTCGGTGCCACCGCCGCCGACCGCGACCCGCTCGTTGAGCAGTGTGGTCAGCGCGACCCGCCATCCCTCCCCCGGCTCGCCGAGGCGCTCGGTGTCCGGGATGTGCACGTCGGTGAAGAACACCTCGTTGAAGTTCGACTGCCCGCCCATCTGCTTCAGCGGGCGCACCTCGACGCCGGGGGCGTGCATGTCCACCACGAACATGGTCAGACCGGCGTGCTTGGGCTTCGCCGGGTCGGTGCGGGTGAGCAGGATGCCGAAGTCGGCGACGTGGGCGAGCGTCGTCCACACCTTCTGGCCGTTGACGACCCAGCCGTCGCCCTCGCGCACGGCGGTGGTGCGCAGCGCCGCCAGGTCCGAGCCCGAGGCGGGCTCGCTGAACAGCTGGCACCACACGTCGTCGGCGCGCAGCAGCCGCTGCAGGTACTTCTCGTGCTGCGCGGGCGTGCCGTGCGCGATGACGGTCGGCGCGCACATGCCCAGGCCGATGTGGTTGATCAGACCCGGCACCCGGGCGCGGGCCAGCTCCTGGTGCACGATCGACTGCTGCGCCAGGGTCCCGGCGCGACCGCCGTGCTCCCGGGCCCAGGCCACCCCGACCAGGCCGGCCTCGGCGAGGACCCGCTGGGTGCGGCGCAGCGCGAGCTCCTGCTCGGGCCCCTCGGCGGCGCCCTCCTCGCCGGTGTCCATGTGCACCAGCTCGGCGGAGTGCTCCTCGAGCAGCGCGCGCACGTGCGCCCGGTACTCGGCTTCCTCGGGTGTGTCCTCGAAGTCCATGGGACGGCAGTGCCTCTCCTCGTCGAGTGGTGCTCGCATCCTCCGGCCGGAGGAGGCGGGCGGTCAACCCTGACTGTCCGCGGGCCCGGCCGCCTACGCTCACGGGGTGGACGTCGAGAGCCCCGACCCGGCGCACGGTGCGGTCGCCACCCGCAGTCGCAGCGAGCGCACCGCGGACAGCCGCGCCCTGATCCTGGACGCAGCGGTGGCCTGCCTGGTGGAGAACGGCTACGCCGGGGCCTCCACGCTGGCGATCCAGGCACGCGCCGGGGTGTCCCGCGGGCGGCTGCTGCACCACTTCCCGTCGCGGGAGGAACTGCTGGTCGCCGCCGCCCAGCACCTGGCCGGCACGCTGCTGGCGGAGGCCGAGCACCGCGTCGCCGCCATGGCCGCCACCGTGACCGACGAGCGGGAGCGGCTGGACCGCTGCGTGGAGCTGCTCTGGGCCACGTTCCAGGAGCCGCCGTTCTGGGCGGCGATGGAGCTGTGGACCGCGGCCCGCACCGACCAGGCCCTGCGCGCGGCGCTGCAGGTGCAGGAGCGCCGGCTGCGGGCGGCGATCCGCGCGGTCAGCGACCGGATCTGGGGTCCGGTCGTCGTCGCCTCCCCGCGGTACCCGCAGCTGCGCGAACTGCTGTTCACCAGCATGCGCGGGGTCGCGGTGGTCTACGCCTTCGAGGACCGCCCGGCAGCCACCGACCCGCACGTGGAGATGTGGCAGGCCCTGGCCCGCGAGCTCCTGCCCGACCCCACCGCCGGGCCGCGGGACACGCCGGCACTCAGCGTTGATCAGCTGAGCTGATCAGGATCCTGCCGAGCTCACCAACGCTGGTGAGCTCGGCAGGACGGTGATCAGCTCAGCTGATCACCGTGGACGGCGCCGGCCCCGGTGCGGGTGCCCCGCCCGGGTCAGCGCGGCGCCATCCGGATGGCGCCGTCCAGCCGGATCACCTCGCCGTTGAGCATCGGGTTGGCCACGATGTGCGCGACCAGGGCGCCGTACTCGTCGGGCGCGCCGAGCCGTGCCGGGTGCGGCACCTGGGCGCCGAGGGCGGCCTTGACCTCCTCGGACGCACTGGCCAGCAGCGGGGTGTCGAAGAGCCCCGGCGCGATCGTGACCACCCGGATCAGCGACGACGCGAGGTCCCGGGCGATGGGCAGGGTCATGCCCACGATGCCGCCCTTGGACGCCGAGTAGGCGGCCTGGCCGATCTGCCCGTCGAAGGCCGCCACCGAGGCGGTGTTGACGATGACGCCGCGCTCCTCGCCCAGCGGCTCGACGTCGAGCATGCGCTGCGCGCCCAGCCGGAGGACGTTGAAGGTGCCGACCAGGTTCACCTGGATGATCTTCTGGAAGGCGTCCAGCGGGAAGGCGCCCTTCTTGCCGGCCGTCTTGATCGCGTTGCCGATGCCGGCGCAGTTGACCACCACGCGCAGCGGGCCGAGCTCGGACGCGAGGTCCAGTGCCGCAGTCACCGCGGCCTCGTCGGTGACGTCGGCGGCCGCGAAGTGCGCCGCGCCGCCGAGCTCGCCGGCCACCTGCTCCCCCGCGGAGCCGGGCAGGTCGACCAGCACGACCTGGGCCCCGGCGGCGACCAGCCGGCGTGCGGTGGCCAGGCCCAGCCCGGAGGCGCCTCCGGTGATGACGGCGACGCTGTCGGTGACGTCCATGCGTGTTCCTCCCGATGTCGGCAGTCAGGGTTGACCGCTCACGACTGACGGCGACAGCATGACCCACGCCACGTCAGCGCGTCCCGGCCCCCCAGGAGCCCCCATGAGCAGCGCCGCTCGGACCCCCGCCCCGGCCACCGCGCCGACCACTTCCCCGGCCACCGCCATGACACCTGCCCACCCGGCCGACGGCTGGCGGGGCATGACGATGAGCCACCAGCTCGCCCGGCACGCCCGCACCGCCCCGGACGCCGTCGCGCTGCGCTTCGAGGGCACCGGGCTCACCTACGCCGAGCTCGACGAGCGGGTCACCCGGCTCGCGCACGTGCTCGCCGGGCGCGGCGTCGGCGTCGGCGTCCGGGTCGCCGTCCTGGCGATGAACGGGCCGGAGGTGTGGGAGACCTACCTCGCCGGCGTGCGGCTCGGCGCGATCGTGGTCCCGGTCAACTTCCGGCTGGTCGCCGACGAGGTGGCCTACGTGCTGGACGACAGCGGCGCCGTGGCACTCGTGGTGGACGCCACCACGGCCGAGGTGGCCGCCACGGCGCGCGCCCAGGCGCCCGGCGTGCAGAGCGTGCTGCAGATCGGCCCGGAGTACGAGGCCGCGCTCGCCGCCGCGCCCACCGACCCGCTGGACGTCGCGGTCGACGAGTCGGCGGCGGCGTTCGTCATGTACACCTCTGGGACGACCGGCCGCCCCAAGGGCGCGGTGCTGAGCCACCACAACCTGCTGATGCACGCCTTCAGCCAGACCGTCACCAACGGCGTCGACCCGTCGGTGGAGAGGGTGAGCGCGCCGGGCACGCCGATGTTCCACATCGCCGGGCTCGCCGGTGGCCTGCCGCCGCTGCTGCTGGGCGGCACCCACGTGGTGCTGCGCTCCGGCGGCTTCGACCCGGTCGCGACGCTGGACCTGATCGAGCGGGAGCGGGTCAACAACATCTTCCTGGTGCCGGCGATGTGGGCGGCGGTGGTGGCCGTGCCGGGCATCGCCGAGCGTGACCTGTCCTGCCTGCGCCGGGTCTCCTGGGGCGCGGCGCCGGCGTCCACGACGCTGCTGCGCACCCTGATCGACACCTTCCCGCAGGCGGAGGTGATGACGGCGTTCGGGCAGACCGAGTGCTCGCCGGTCACCACGCTGCTGCGCGGGGAGGACTCGCTGCGCAAGATCGGCTCGGTCGGCACCCCGATGCTCAACGTCGAGGTGCGCGTGGTCGACGAGCAGATGCAGGACGTGCCCCGCGGGCAGGTCGGCGAGATCGTCTACCGCAGCCCGATGGTGATGACGGGGTACTGGGGCAAGCCGGAGGCCACCGCGGAGGCGTTCGCGGGCGGGTGGTTCCACTCCGGGGACCTCGTGCGCGAGGACGAGGACGGCTACTACTACGTCGTCGACCGCAAGAAGGACATGATCATCACCGGCGGGGAGAACGTGTACTGCGCCGAGGTGGAGGACGTGCTGGCCGCGCACCCCAAGGTGGCCGAGGTGGCGCTGATCGGGGTCGCCGACAGCCGGTACGGCGAGGCCCCGCTGGCCGTCGTCGCGCCGCGGGACCCGGCCGACCCGCCCACCCCGGCGGAGCTGGCCGACTGGTGCCGCGAGCGGCTGGCCCGCTACAAGAACCCGCGGGACTACTCGATCGGCGGGCCGCTGCCGCGCAACCCCAGCGGCAAGGTGCTCAAGACCCGGCTGCGCACCGAGCACTCGGCCGGCTCCCTGGTCGCCGAACCCGCCGTCTGACTCCCCCACCCCTCCCTGCCCCTGCTCCTGCCTGACTTTTTCGGGCAAGAGTCATGGGGTACGGCAGCGGACGGGGGTCCGGCACCGGACGGGGGCCCGGTGCCGGCCGGCCCGGGTCGGCGGGCCCGGGGTCAGGCGGTGGTCAGCGGCCGGTCCAGACCGGGGCGCGCTTCTCGGCGAACGCGCGGGCACCCTCCAGCGCGTCGGCGGAGCGGAACACCGGGTCGGTGAGCGTGCGCTGGTGGGCGACGGCCTCGGGGTCGGTCCAGCGCACCGCACCGGCCACCAGCCGCTTGGTCACCTGCACCGCCAGCGGGCCGTTGACCGCGATCCGGGCGGCGAGCGCCCGGGCGCCCTCCAGCGCCCCGCCGGGCTCGGTGAGCGTGGTGACCAGACCGAAGCGGTGCGCCTCCTCGGCACCCATCGGGTCGCCGGTCAGCGCCAGCTCCATCGCCCGGTGGTACGGCAGGGCCTTGGGCAGGCGCAGCACGCCACCACCGGCGGCGACCAGTCCGCGCTTCACCTCCGGGATGCCGAACCGGGCGTCCCGGGCCGCCACGATCAGGTCCGCGGACAGCGCCAGCTCGAAGCCGCCGGCCAGCGCCCAGCCCTCCACCGCGGCGATCAGCGGCTTGGCCGGGGGCGCCTCGGTGAGCCCGGCCAGCCCGCGGCCGGGGATGGCCGGGGTCTCGCCGCGGGCGAAGGCCTTGAGGTCCATGCCGGCGCAGAAGGTGCTGCCCGCCCCGGTGAGCACGAGCACGGCGACGTCGTCCCGCTCGGCGAAGTCGTCCAGGACGGCGACCATGGCCTCGGCGGTCGCCTTGTCGATGGCGTTCTTCGCCTCCGGGCGGTCGAGCGTGATGACGCCGACGCCGTCGGACACCTCGCTGAGCACGGGTCCCGTCATCGCAGTGTGAGCCTCTCGCCGTCCCCGGGGCCCACGTGCAGGGGCCCGGGCACCCGTGTCGGGTGCCCGGGCCAGTTCTGCCAGCTGACGGCGGAACAGTCAACCCTGACCGTCGGACGGGCGTCCCCCGGGCACCGGGGGACGCCCGCCTGCCTCTCGGGTCAGGCGACCCGTCGGCGCGCGACGACCGTGGCCACCGCGCCGCTGCCCACCAGGAGCCCGCCGAGCAGGGCCAGCCCGCCGACCGGCGAGCCGGTGTAGGCGAGCTCGTCCGAGGCGGCCGCGGGCGCGGGGTGCGCGACCGGGGCGGGGGCCGGGGCCGGGTGCGGCGCCGGGGCGACCGGGTGCGTCACCGGCGGCACCGGGGCGATCGGCTGCACCGGGGCGGGGGCCGCCACGGGGCAGCTCGCCACGGTGACCACGGTGTAGAACGGCACGGTCGCCCGGGTCTCGTCGACCGCGCGCACCTCGGCCTCGAACGCCCCGGCCGGCAGGGTGCCGAGCAGCGACGTCAGCTCGACGTCACCGGTGAAGCCGCCACCGACGACCTCGAACAGGCCGATCGCGACCTCGCCGTCGGCGCCGTTGAGCACCAGGCTGTGCAGGCCGTCGGTGAGGCCGGTGACGCTCACGCGGGCGAGCAGCGTGTCCGGCGTGGCGCAGTCCCGGTCGACGCTGACGGTGCCGGTCCCCGTGCAGACGTCCGGCGTGGGCACCGTCTGTGCGAACACGGGGGCGCCGTCCACCGCGACGAGGACGTCGATGGCGGGACCGGCCGGCTCGCTCTGCACGAAGAACAGCACGACGCCGGTCTCGTCGGCGACGACCTGGTCGGTCAGCCCGGCCGCCGTGATGTCGACGACCTGGCCGGCGGTGAGGCCGGCGACGGTGACCGTCCCGAACACCAGGGCGTCACAGCCGATCGACGCCGTGACCTGGACGTCCAGCTGCGCCGGCGGCGCAGCGGGCGGCGCGACCGGCGCCGGCGGGGCGGGGGCCGCCGGCGGGGCGGGCGTCACCGGCGGGACGGCGACCGGGACCTCGGAGGTCGGCGCCGGCGCGGCCGCAGGGGCCTCGGTCGTGGCGGCGGGGGCCTCGGCCGACGCCTCGGTCGCGGTGTCCCCGGTGGTCGCCGGGACCTCGGCGGGGGCCTCGGCGGGGGCCTCTGTGGAGGTGTCCTCGGTGGCGGTGTCCTCGGTGGGGGCCTCGGTCGCGGCCTCGCTGGGGGCGGTCTCGGCCGGGTCGGCCGGCGCCTCGGTGGTGGCGGGAGCGGAGCTCACCGCGCCGGACGCCGGAGCGGTGTCCTCGGCGGCCTGGGCGCCGACGGCGCCGGTGGTCCAGACGCCGACGGCGAGCAGGCCCGCCACCACCGTCCTCGAGAGTGTCGTGTGCACGTGTGTCCTGTCCGTCAGGCCCGCAGGCCGTCCATCGGCCGTGGTCTCGACCGCTGCGGGCGGACCGTCACACCCGGCGGGAGGACACCGCTGCCTGAGAGCCGGCTGTGCACGGGGGACAGGACACGAACGGGTGACACCCGTCCGCGAGCCGACGACGGAGAGCGACCGCGGGGCGACCGGTCAGCCGGCCCAGACCTCGCGCACCTGCTCGGTGACGGCGACGGCCTGGGCGTGCCCCGCCCGTGCGGACGGCTCCCGGGCGGCCGGGTCCAGCACGTTGCGGCCGATCGCCGCGACGCTGGCGGGGTCCGGGGAGACCACGGTGACCCGGGCGACGAGCGCGGTCACCTGCGCGTCCACGCTGGCGACCGGGCCGACGCCCCGCACGATCGGGGCCAGCACCACCACCCGCTCGCAGCCGGTGGCCAGGTCGACGTTGGCCGGGGACCGCATCCCGCCGTCCACCCAGCGCCGGCCGGCCACGGTCACCGGCGGGTAGACCCCGGGCACCGCGCAACTGGCCGCGACGGCCTGGAGCAGCGGCACCCCCGAGGTGCGGTCGAAGGCCCGGAACTCACCGCTCTCGGCGTCGACGGCGGTGACCCGCAGCGGCCGGGCCGGCCACTCCCGGGACGGCAGCCGGTCGCCGATGACGGCCAGCCGCTCCTGCTCGGTCGGGGTGTGCCCGGCGTCGGCGGCCCGGACCGCCAGCGCCCCGACCCGGCGGCGGAAGGCCACGTCGCTGCCCCGGGTGCGCAGCATGGCCAGCGCCAGCGACGCGATCAGCCGGCGGCCCACCCGCGCCGGCGGCCCCTGCTCGGTGACCGGGAGCAGCTGACGGGCGTACAGGTCGGCCAGCGGCACGCCGCTGGTGACCTGCGCCCCGACCACCGACCCGGCCGACGTGCCGACCACCAGGTCGGCGGTGGACAGGTCGACGCCGGCCTCGGCGAGGCCGGCGAGCAGGCCGACCTCCCACGCGATGCCGGTGATCCCGCCGCCGCCGAGGACCAGTGCCGTGCGCTGGGGGCTCATCCGCCCATCATGCCGAGCGGCCGGCCCGCGCACCCCCCGGTCTCGACAGCTGCTGTGAGGGAGGCCACTCTGACGGTGGAGATCATCGATCGGGAGGACCCATGACAGCCACTGCGGAGACCACCGGCACCACCGGCCAGACCTGGCCGGCCGGGTTGCCCACCTCGTTGGAGTACCCGAGCGTCCCGGTCGGGTCGCTGCTGCGGGCGGCCGCCCGCCGCTGGGGCGACCGGGTCGCGTTCACGCACCACGAGGTGCCGCTCACCTACACCGAGATGGCCCGCCGGGCGCACGCGGTGGCCGGCGGGCTCGCCGACCACGGCATCGGCCGGGGCGACGTCGTCGCGGTGCACCTGCCCAACTGCCTGCAGTACCCGTCGGTGTACTACGGCGTGCTGCTGGCCGGGGCGACCTTCTCCCCCACCAACCCGCTGCTCGCCCCCGGTGAGCTCGCCGCGCAGCTGGCCGACTCCGGCGCCCGCGCGCTGGTCACCTGGGAGCCGGTGCTGCCCGTGGTGGCGGCGGCGCTCGGCGGCACGCGGGTGGACACCGTCGTCGTCACGAACGCCGCGCAGGTCGCCGACCCCGCGGCGGCGGTCGACACCGCGGCCGTCGACGGGTCCGGTGCGCGGGTGCTGTCACTGGCCGAGCTCGTGGGCGGCGACCCCACCGACCGGCACCTGGACGCCGGCGTCGACCCGGTCGCCGACCTGGCGCACCTGGCCTACACCGGCGGCACGACCGGGGTGAGCAAGGGCGTGGAACTGCCGCACCGCACGGTGGTCACCAACGTGCTGCAGTCGGTGTGCTGGACGTCGGGGTCGGTCCCCGCCCGGGACGACGAGGGCGACGTCACCGTCGAGCAGGTCGGCGACCCGGCGGAGTTCCCGGTGCGCCTGGGCACCAGCAGCATGGTCAACCTGACGCCGTGGTTCCACGCGATGGGGGCGATCGGCTACCTCAACGGCCAGGTCGTCGCGGGGGCCAGCCTCGTGGTGCACGACCGGTTCGACCCGGTCGCCTACGTCGCCGACGCGGTCCGGTACCGGGTGACCAGCATCGGGGGCGCCCCGCCGGTGTTCGTGGCGCTGCTCCAGGTGCCGGGCATCGCCGAGGCCGACCTCACCTGCGTGCGGGGCATCTCCAGCGGCGCGGCGCCGCTGCCGGTGCCGCTGATCGAGCGGCTGCACACGCTCTTCCCGAACGCGGTGATCGGTGAGGGCTACGGGCTCACCGAGGTGACCATGCAGGCCACCGGCAACCCGACGAACACCTCGGGACTGCGCAAGCCGGGCACGGTCGGGCGCCCGGTGTTCGACACCGAGATCAGCATCCGGCCGCTCGGCGGCGGCGACCCGCTGCCCACCGGTGAGCGCGGCGAGGTCTGCATCCGCGGCCCGCAGGTCATGCGCGGGTACGCCGGCCGTCCGGACGCCACCGCGGAGTCGATCGACGCCGACGGCTGGCTGCACACCGGCGACGTCGGGGTGCTGGACGCCGACGGCTACCTGGCGATCGTCGACCGCACCAAGGACATGCTGCTCTACAAGGGCTACAACGTGTTCCCGCGCGAGCTGGAGGAGGTGCTCTTCGGCCTGCCCGGGATCGCCGGCGCGGCGGTCGTCGGCCGGCCCGACCCGGAGGCGGGTGAGCTGCCGGTCGCCTACGTCGTCCGGCGCGGCGACGACGCGGGGGCCGCGCTCACCGCGGAGTCGGTGATGGCGGCGGTGAACGAGCAGGTGACGCCGTACAAGCGGCTGCGGGACGTGGTCTTCGTCGACGCGATCCCGGTGTCCCCGGCCGGCAAGGTGCTCAAGCGGGAGCTGTCGGCCCGGGAGCGCGCGGCCGCCGACGCCCGGTCCTGACCGGCGGCCCCGCACCCGGACCGGCGTCCGGGTGCGGGGCCCTACCGTGGGGGCATGAGCCAGCCGGGGACCGACGCGGACCCGGTCGACCCGCTGCACCGCGACCCGGCGTCCTCCACGCTGTTCGTGGTCGGCCGGGCAGGGCGCGCGGCGACGGCGGTGTTCGGTGACCGGCTGGCGGCGGTGGGGCTGCGACCGCACACCTTCGCCGTCCTGCTGCACCTGTCCCGGGAGCCGACGTCGACCTCGGCGGAGCTCGCCCGCCGGCTGGAGGTGACGCCGCAGAGCATGGGCACGCTGCTGCATGGGCTCGCCGGGGCGGGCTGGGTCGAGCGCACCGCGGGCGCCCGCCGCGGGCAGCGGATCGACGTCCGGCTGACCGACGCCGGCCGCGCCGCCCTGCACCGGACGCGCCCGGTGCTCGAGCACCTCTCCGACCCGGCGCTGCTCGGGCTCACCCCGGCCGAGGCCCGCACGCTGCACACCCTGCTCGATCGGGTGGTCTCCGCCCTGGGCACGCCTGTCGCGGACGCGGGCGCCCCGGCTGCTCACTAGGCTGCCCGGCGTGGACGGCACGGGCACCTCGTGAGCGATCGCGCCGACGTCGAGCTGCCACGGTTCGAGGAGTCGCCGACCCGGCAGGTGGGCCGGCGGGTGGTCCTCGCCGCTGCCGTGCTGATCACCACGGTCCTGGTCGTGTACTTCGACCGGGACGGCTACCGGGACAACAGCGGCAACGCGCTGTCGCTGCTGGACGCCACGTACTACGCCACCGTCAGCCTGTCGACCACCGGCTACGGCGACATCACGCCGGTCACGGCCGGGGCGCGGCTGGTCAACATCCTGTTCGTCACGCCGCTGCGCATCCTGTTCCTGCTCATCCTGATCGGCACGACCCTGGAAGCGCTCACCGCCCGCTCCCGGGACGAGTTCCGGGTCCGACGCTGGAGGTCACGCGTGCGCCATCACGTCATCGTCTGCGGGTACGGCACCAAGGGCCGCAGCGCCATCCGCGCACTGCTGGCCGACGGCACGCCGGCCGACCAGATCCTGGTCGTCGACCCCGACGGCAGCATGGTGGCCGAGGCGACCGGGGCCGGGCACATCGGCGTCGTCGGCGACGCGGGGCGCACCGAGGTGCTGCGCCGCACGGCGGTGGAGAAGGCCCGCGCCGTCATCGTCGCGGCCAACCGGGACGACGCCGCGGCGCTGATCGTGCTCACCGTCCGCCAGCTCAACCCCGGCGTGCCGATCACCGCCAGCGTCCGGGAGGAGGAGAACGCCAGCCTGCTGCGGCAGTCCGGGGCGACCACGGTGATCACCTCCTCGGCGACGTCCGGGCGGTTGCTCGGGCTCTCCTGCGACAGCCCCAACGTCGTCGCCGTGGTGGAGGACCTGGTCACCTCCGGCCGCGGGCTGGACATCACCCAGCGCCCGGTGGGTCCCGGGGAGGTCGGCATGGACGCCCGCCAGCTGCGCGACATCGTGCTGTCGGTGTCCCGCGGGGGGCGGGCGCTGCGCTTCGACGACCCGCTGATCGGCACCCTGCAGAGCGGCGACGTGCTGGTCGTGATCCGCTCCAACCGCTGAGGCTCAACCTCGGGCGCGGGCGCGCCGATGATCTCGGTGAGGACAGCCACCGCCCGCCGGCGGTGAGACCGCCACCACGTTGGTGCCGCGACGACCGCGGGGAAGACTGCCCTCGGACGAGACGTCGAGGAGACCCCATGGACCGCCCGACCCCGATCGACGAGCGCGTCCCCGGCCGCTCGCTGCCGCCGCCGTCACCGGTCGAGGTGGCCCTGATGGCCGGCCGCGCCGGGTACGTGCTGAAGGCCAACGACCGGGACACCTTCACCGTGGCCTCGCCGCGGCTGTACCCGCACATGTGGAGCTGGGACGCCGGCTTCGTCGCCCTCGGCATCGCCACCGTCTCGGTGCCGCGCGCCCTGGACGAGCTGCGGACGTTGCTGGGCGGCCAGTGGGCCAACGGGATGATCCCGCACATCCTGTTCCACACCGAGAGCGACTACTTCCCCGGCCCGGAGCGCTGGCGCACCCAGGTGGCGGCGGCCCGCCCGGCCGGCGTGCTCACCTCCGGCATATGCCAGCCGCCGATCCACGTGATCGCGCTGTCCCGGATCCTGCACGACGCCCGCCGCAAGGGCGGGGACGACCAGGAGCAGGCCGAGGCCTTCGTGGTGGAGACCTTCGACCGCTGGTTGGCCTGGCACCGCTACCTGGCCACCGCCCGGGACCCGCACCAGCACGGCCTGGTGGAGATCCACCACGGCTGGGAGTCCGGCATGGACGACAGCCCCCGCTGGGACGCCCCCTACGCCAACGTGCACCCCGGCCCCGACCTGCCGCCCTTCGTCCGCCGGGACCTGGCCCACGTGTCCGACCCGAGCCAGCGCCCCTCCGACACCGAGTACGCCCGCTACCTCTGGCTGCTGGAGCAGAAGGTGCGCGCCCGCTACGACGACGTCACCTACCGCGCCAGCGGCGACTTCGTGGTCGGCGACGTGCTGGTCTCCGCCCTGCTGGCCGCGGCCAGCGACCTGCTGGCCGACATGGGCAAGGAGCTGGGCTGCCCGGTCGACGGCGTCAACGAGCTGCGCGGCATCGCCCGGCGCTTCCGCAGCGGGGTGCTCCGCTCGCTGTCGCCGGAGACGGGGCTGTGCCGGGATCTCGACCTGCGCACCGGCGAGTGGCTGGAGGTGGAGAGCGCGGCGGGCTTCGCCCTGCTGATCTGCGGCGGCGACGAGGCCGCCATCCGCCGCCAGCGCGACCTGCTGCTGGGCCCTCGCTGGTGCGGGCACTCCCGGCTGCGCTGGCCCACGGTGCCCTCGGTCTCCCCCGCCTCGCCGGACTTCCGGCAGCGCACCTACTGGCGCGGCCCGCAATGGCCGGTGCTCAACTGGCTCTACGCGTGGGCGCTGAACCGCTCCGGGGAGCAGGAGGCGGCCAACTCGCTGCGCGCCGCGGGCCTCGCCCAGCTGGTCGACTGCGACTTCGCCGAGTACTACGAGCCGATCACCGGCGAGAGCCTGGGCAGCAAGGACCAGTCCTGGACGGCAGCCATCGCGCTGGACTTCCTGGCCGCCCGCCGGCCCGGGCGCCGCCGCGCGGTGCGGCTGCTGACCCGGGAGCTGCCGGCGATCACCCCGGCGGGGACGACGCCCCCGGCGTCGGTGCGGCAGATCCGGCCGCCCGGCCGCACCGGCTGAGCGCCCCGGCGGTCAGGACCGGGCGCCGACCTGCTGCTCCAGCCGGGCCAGCACGCCCTCGTTGCGCGCCTCCAGCAACCGGCGCAGCCCGGGCAGGTGCCGGCCCACCCCGCCGGTCGGCTCCTCGGTGAGCCGCACCCGGGTGCGGTCCGCACCCACCGGCTCCACGTCGATGGTGACGGTGCCGGTGAGCACGCCGTCGGTGCCGCCGACCACCTGCAAGCCGTGGCCGACCCGGCGGGTGACGCGCATGACGTCGGCGGCGTGCAGCGGGCCGACGCCGCGCTGGACAGTGCAGACCGACCCCACCTGGGGCCAGTCCCCCTCGAACTCACCGGACCGCCCGGCGGCGACCTGCGGGAACAGCTCGCGGTCGGCCAGGACGGCGGCGACGGTGGCGGGTGGGGCGGCGATGACGCGCTCGTTGTGTGCCTGCATGCGGTCACTGCTACCCGACGGCCCGGCAGCGACACACCGGTGCGGCGCGGAGGCCTACTGGACGACGTCGCCCGGCACGATGCCGTGCACCGCGGTGAGCGTCGCGAACACCACGGTCAGCGCCAGCACGGCGACGACCGCGGTGGCCGGCACCGCCCACGGGCGGGACAGCAGCGGCCGACCGGGGCTGACGGCCGCGTGCCGGCCCCGGTGGACGGGCGCCGAGGACACGCCCGGCGCACCTCCGGCAGCGCGCACCAGGACGCAGCACACGGTCATCGCCAGACCGAGGAACAGGCACAGCTCGGCCCACTCCTGCAGCACGATCAGCGGGGCCGCGTCCAGCGGCAGGAACAGCATCGGGGTGTAGACGACCATCATGGCGAAGGCCGGCACCGTGTACCGGGGCGGCGCGACCGCCGTCCAGAAGGGGTGGGTGAGCCGTCCGCCCCAGACGAGCAGGGCGAGCACGATGCCGGTGACCCCGAGGGCCACCTCGACGAGCTTGAACAGGTCCTGCAGCTCCAGCCCGGCGTCCACGTTGTGCAGGTTGAACTCCGCCTGCTGGTTGGCCCCGGCCAGCTCGTCGGGGGTGCTGAAGGCGAAGACCCGCTGCCCCCAGGAGATCTCCTCACCGGCCAGGAGGAACGAGCCCAGACCGGTCGCCGCAGCCAGGGCGGCGAGCAACGGCTCCCGGCGGAGCACGAAGAGGGTGGCTGCGGCCACGGCGACCGGCGCCGTCACCAGGCACAGGGCGAACTGGCCCCACTCGACCAGCCGGTCCTCCCGCAGCGCCCAGTAGAAGGCCGGGCGGTCCACCACGGCCAGGGCCAGCAGCAGGGCCAGTCCGACGACCGGGGTCAGCAGCACCGTGCGGGCGAAGCCAGGCGGCACCCGGTCGGCTGTCGCGTCACGATCGGTCGCGTTCAGCAGCAGTCCGTGCCACGTCGGCCGCGATTTCGCCTCGTGGACCGGGCCGTGCTGTTCTCTCACTGTCGTCACGGGGGCCTGCTCTCTGACTACGACCGGCGTCCCGTCCGGGTACGCGCGGGCAGGGGGCGCCCACGGTAACCAGGCCCGGTGGCATCTGCCCTGCTCAGAGGCCGGTCGGACGGCGCCGTCCCGGCGCGTCGGTGACAGCCCGTGCTCCCACCTCGCGACTCGGTGCCCGGACGGCGCCCCGCCCGGGGGCTCAGCCGTCGGTGATCCGGCTGTCCGCGTCGACACCCTCGCGGGCGTGCTGCTCGGCGTCGCCGCCCTCCGCGGGCTGCTCGGTGTGCGGCGTGCGGCCACCGGTGTCGTTCTCGGTGCCGCTGACGGCACCCTCGGCGGGGTCCTCGGAGTGGGTGGGGCTGGTCTCGGTCATGCCCGGGACCTGCCCGATCGCCGCGTGGACCAACCGTCGAGTGCGACGGCGCACCGGACGCACGGAGGGCCCGGTCAGCTGACCGGGCCCTCCGTGTTCGTACCGGGGTGGTGGAGGTGGCGGGAATCGAACCCGCGTCCTCCGACGCAACACCAGGGCTTCTCCGAGCGCAGTCCGCTCTGTCTCTGCTCGACCCCACCGGTCCCACGGACGAGCCGGTGTGACGGGCCCAGTCGCTGTGCGATGTCCCGTGCGGATCCGCGACCGATCCGCACGGTGAGCCTCCTAGCTGATGCCAGGAACCGGGTCGAAGGCGAACCCGGGCTGACAGACTCGCCTAGCTGCTGTTAGGCAGCGAGAGCGAAGTCGCGCTGATTGGAATCGGCGCTTGATTTTTTTCCAACGGATGGTTAACGAGATCATCGTTGGCTTCCTCGGCTCGCTTCCCCTGGCCTCACGACCGAAGTCGAGACCAATCACCCCCTGTGCAGTTGTGCACCCACCTTAACCCGCGCCGCCCCGGCAGTCTTCCCACCCCGCCGCACCCCACCCCCCGCACCCGCCTCCGCGGCGATCAAGGAGCTGCGTGAGGCCGGACGCGGCGCGCCGCTCACGCAGCTCCATGATCACCGAGCGGGGAGGCCGGGCTGGCTGGGCAGGGGCAGCGGGGTGGTGGTGGGTCAGATCCAGTCGCGGCGCTTGAAGACGACGTACAGGACGAGGCTGGTCAGGAACATCAGGCTCAGCGCGAATGGGTAGCCGTACACCCACGTCCGCTCCGGCATGTGGTCGAAGTTCATGCCGTAGACCCCGCCCACCAGCGACGGGGCGAAGAGGATGGCGGCCCAGGCGGAGATCTTCTTGACCTCCTCGCCCTGCGCGATGGACGTCTCGGTGAGCGTCTTCATCTCCTCGTTCTGCCGCTGGGCCACCAGCGTGGCGTTCACGGTGAGGATGTCGCGCAGCTGCAGCCGGAAGCCCTCCACCCGCTCGTTGACCACCACCACGTGGTCGGCGACGTCGCGCAGGTAGGCCCGCAGGTCCTCGTCGACGCCGTACTTCTCGAACCCGGCGGTGATCGCGGCGAGGATGCCGGTCAGCGGCTGGCAGGCCCGCTGCACGTCGACGACCTCCTGCGAGAGCTCGTAGATCCGCCGGGACACCCGCGGGTCGCCGCGGAACACCTCCAGCTCGATCTCGTCGATGTCGTTCTCCAGCCCGGCCACCACCGGCGCGTACCCGTCGACGACGGCGTCCAGGATCGCGTAGAGCACCGCCTCGGTGCCGCGGGCCAGCAGCTCCGGGTCGCTCTCCAGCCGCCGGCGCACCCGGGACAGGTCCGGGGACTCCGCGTGCCGCACCGTGATGGCGAAGTCCGGGCCGAGGAACAGGTGCAGCTCACCGAACTCCACCTCCTCGCGGGCGTCGAGGTACCGCGCCGCCTTGAGGACGACGAACAGCGTGTCGCCGTAGCGCTCGAACTTGGGCCGCTGGTGGGCCTGGATGGCGTCCTCGACGGCGAGCTCGGGCAGCTCGTACTGCACGGCCAGCTCGCCCAGCTCGTGCGGTTCGGGCCGGTAGAGACCGATCCAGACGAACCGGTCGTCGTGGCCCTCGGTCAGCCACTCGTGGCTCTCGGCGGGCGAGTCGGGCGTGGCGATCCGCCGTCCGCTGGCGTAGACCGCGTTGTCGACCAGCCGCGAGGCGCGGCCGGGCAGCTCCAGGCGCGGCTGCGGCGCGCGGGTCGCCCCGCCGTTGACCCGTCCGCGGCGGGTGAGGGTGGACAGGGCGGTGAGCGGGGCGCTGAGCGGGGTGAGTCGACGGTCGGCCATGACGGGCTCCCGGGTGCGGCGGGGCGGTGGGCGCGGGAGAGGTCCCGGGCGCCGCTGCTCCCCGCCGGTCCCGGGGGTCGGGACGGGTGGGTCAGCGGGCGGGGACCTCGGGACTGTGACTGGGGGGCTCGGTGCGCACGCCCGCCACCTCCTCCGTCGGCGCCCGCCGTCCGTGCGGTGGGCCGTCGTCCATGGTGACACGCCGGCGCGACCCCGACGAGCGTGCGCCGCGCGACCGGCGGGTGAACATCGTCTCTCAGCCGGCGACCTCACCCGTCGGGGGTGGCACCTCCAGGGCCACGAGGAAGCGGGACACCATCGCGTAGCCGCCCACCGTGACCAGCAGCTCGACCACCTGCCGGTCGTCCAGGTGCTCCCGCAGCCCGTCGAACACCCCCTCGGGGACGACGACGTCGCGGGTCGACGCGTCGGTCGCCCGCAGCACCGCGGCCTGCGCCGCCGTGAACTCCCCCGAGCCGGCCGGGTCGTCGGCGCGCAGCGCGGCGAGCTGGACGTCGGTGACCCCGGCGCGGCGGGCGGCCGGCTCGTGCGCCGCCCACTCGAACCCCGCGCCGTTGAGCACGGCGATCCGCAGCACCACCAGCTCGGTCAGCTCCGCGGGCAGCGTCGTCCGGTTGCGCAGCGCGCCGAGCAGGGCGTTCCAGCCCTCGGCGACCGGTGGGCTGTGCAGCAGCAGCCGGTCCAGCCCGGACAGCTCGCCGCCGCGGCGGGCCCGGAGCAGGTCGGCGGTGGGGGTCTGGGTGGGGCCGTCCGGCAGCCGGGGGCGGTCAGTCACGCAGGTTCAGCTGGTCGTGCCGCAGGGCCAGCTCGTCGATCTCGGCCGTGGACGGCGTGCGGCCCCCGGCGTGCAGCTCGACCAGCTGCTCGAAGTACTGCTCGCGCGGTGCGCCCGGGGTGAACAGGATGAGGAAGCGGGCCCCGACGTCCGGGCCGGCGCTGCGGAAGGCGTGCACGCCCGAGCGCGGCACGTACACCAGGTCCCCGGCCCGGGCCGTCGTCCAGCGGTCGCCGTCGAGCACCGCGAGCTCGCCCTCCAGCACGTGGAAGCTCTCGCTGAACGTGCGGTGCAGGTGCGGGCCCGGCCCGCCGCCACCGGGCGACATGGTCACCTCGAACAGCCCGAAGTCACCGCGGGTCTGGCTGCCGGTTGCCACGAACCGGGTACGCCCGGCCGAGCGCTGGTCGGCCCGGGCGGAGAAGGTCGCCGGGTCCGGCAGGTGGCTCATCGGGTCCTCCGGGCGGGTGGCCGGTCAGGAGCGGGCGAACACGCTGTCGGGGAAGGCGCCGTGGGCGACGAGCCGGCCGGCCAGCGCGCGGGCCACCTCGACGACCCGCTCGGTGCGCTCGCGGCCCAGGTGCTCCCACGGTGCGGCCGACAGCGCGTCGGTCTCGGCCTCGACGTCGGCGCGCAGCTGCCGGCCGGCGTCGGTGAGCCCGTCGGCGTCGAGCAGCCCGCGGGCGGTGAGCCGCTCGACGGCCTCGGCCCACTCCTCGTCGGTCCAGCCGCGGGTGGCCTGGGCGGCGGCCCGGGTGAAGCCGCGGCCGGTGGCGGTGTGCGTGACCAGTGCGTCCAGGCCGCTGAGCCCGTGCCGCACCAGGCTGACGATGTGCCCGTCGCCGCGGTGCTCGCGGACCAGGGTGACGGCGTGCCACAGCTCCAGCAGCGGCTCGGTGGGCCACGGCAGGTCGGCGTGCGCGGCGTACAGCGGCCGACCCTCGGGTGTCAGCGCGGTGCACGCCTCGCGCAGCAGCCCGCCGAGCTCGGCGATCTCCGGGCCGGCGACGGCGTCGGGGCCGCCGAGCAGCCGGGTCAGCGAGGCCCGGGCGGCGTCGGTGCGGGCGGCGAGCACCGCGGTGGGCTCGACCAGGGTCCACGCCCGCGGCACGTGCCGGGCGACGATCGCCGGGGCGAAGTTGTAGAAGGTCGCCGTCACCAGGCCGGGACCGCACGGGCCGAACGCCGCCGCGCGGCCGGCGAAGTAGACCATCCGGCCGGGTCGCAGACCGGCGGCGACGAGGTGCTCGTCGGTCTCGGGTGCGAAGTAGACGTGCGAGTGCAGGGGCTCCACGGCCCGGTGCGCCCGCGCGACGAGCTTCGGTTCCAGGGCGGTGGGGTGATCGACGCTGACCATGTGCGGACCCTAGCGGTCGGGTCGCGCCGCGTCCGGCCCGGTCAGCGCAGCGGCGGGATCCGCCGGGAGCAGGAGACGACGGTGCGTGCGGTGGCGAAGCCGAGGCTCTCGTAGAGCCCGAGCGCGTCGGTGACGTTGTCGTTGTCCACCTCGAGCCCGGCACCGGCGCACCCGGCGGCGGCCGCCGTGCGCAGCGCCTCGATGATCACCGCCTTGGCCAGCCCCCGCCCGCGGGCGACCGGGACGACGCCGATCTGCCCGTAGTAGACCTCCTCGCGGCCGGTGGCGGCGGTGTCGGACTCGTAGACGTAGGCGATCACGTACCCGACCACCTCCTCGCCGTCCAGGGCCAGCACGGTGAGGTCGGGCCGGAAGGACCGCTGGCCGGTGAACATGACCTGCCAGGAGGCGACGTCGCGCTCGCTGGAGCCGTAGTGCTCGGTGAAGGCGGCGTTGTGGGCGTGCCGCAGCTGCTCGTCCCGGTCCCAGGTGAAGGAGGTCAGCCGGACGCCCTCGACGGTGCGGGCCGGGGGCAGCTCGGCCAGGTCGCGGTGCATGTGGTGGTACCAGCGCAGCTGCTCCAGGCCGGCGGTGCGCAGCAGCGCCTCCAGCGAGGGCATCGTGGTGTGCGCGGTGACGGTGAGCCGGGCCGGGGCCTCCGGGTGCCGCTCGGCGTGCAGCTCGGCGCCGCGGGCCAGCTGCCAGTCCAGCAGTGCCCGGCCGATGCCGCGCCGGCGCCGGTCCGGGTGCACCCGGCCCTCCAGGTGCACGCCGTAGGCGTCGCGGAAGGTGGGCGGGGCGATCGTGGTGGCGTAGCCGACCAGGGTGCCGTCGGCGTCGAGCACGGCGCGGCCGTCGTCGGCCAGGTGCACCAGCTCGTTCACCCAGAACTCGAGCAGGTCCGCCGCGGAGTGGTGCTCACCGGTGTCGTCGAGGGGCTCGGCGGCGGCCAGCAGAGCCGCCGCGGCGGGGGCGTCGTCGGCGGTCAGCGGGCGGCCGGTGAAGCCGTCGGGCAGGGTCAGCGGGGCGGAGGACACCCTGCAGAGCCTAGGGACCCGGCGGCCCCCCGCGCCTCGCAGCCTCGCCGCCGGCCCCGACGGCCGGGCCGCCGGCGCCTCTGCCGGGCAGGTCGAACAGGCGGGCGCCGTTGCCCCAGAGGACGGCGCGCAGCCAGTCCTCGCCGAGGTCCAGCCGGTGCAGCACGGCCAGCTGGTGGGCGTAGGAGTGCGGGATCGCCGGGAAGTCCGAGCCCAGCAGGACCTTGTCCCGCAGCCCGGCCAGCCGCGGCAGCAGCGCCCGGTCGAAGGGCATCAGCCGCTCGGCGAGGTCGGTGGCGAGCATGGTGGTGTCCAGGTGCACCCGCTCGTGGCGCTCGGCCAGGTCGAGAAAGGCCGCGTACTCCGGCATGCCCAGGTGGGCGATCACCAGCTGCAGGCGCGGGTGGCGCTCCAGCAGCCCGGCCATCGGCGCCGGTCCGGTGTGCTCCCCGGCCAGCGGCCCCGACCCGCAGTGGATCACCACCGGGGTGCCCGTCCCCTCCAGCCGCGCCCAGACGTCGTCGAGCAGCGGGTCCCGCGGGTCGAACGACCCCACCTGCACGTGCACCTTGAACACCCGCGCACCGGCGTGCAGCGCCTGCTCCACGTACCGGGCGGCCTCCGGCTCGGGGAAGAACGTGGCCGACGGCAGCACCCGCGGGTCGGTGCGGGCGAACGCTGCCGACCACTCGTTCAGCCACGCTGCCATGCCCGGCTTGTGCGGGTAGGGCAGCGTCGAGAACGCCCGGACGCCGAGCGCCTGCAGCGTGGCCAGCCGCTCGGCGACCGACCCGCGGTAGGTGATCGGCCACGGCGCGCCGTAGTGGTCCGGCGCCTGGTCGAAGTAGGCCCACACCTTCTCCTGCACGCGCTCGGGCAGGAAGTGCACGTGCACGTCGACCAGCCCGGGCAGCCCGAGTCCCCGCCAGTACCGGGGCACGTCGGCGTCGTCGGTGGGCGGCTCGATCACGCAGGCGACCCTAGCCGCGCCGGCCGACGTGACCCGGTCGATGCGCGCCGATCGGTGCGCCCCGGTCGATGTCGTCCTGGGCCGATGGGCCCACCCTCGGCGACCCCGGACCATCCGCAGCCGACGACCACCTCGCCGGGGAGTGTCGAGGATCCCTGACACTTCCCGGCGGGACAGGTAGGCGCCGGACGGGGCCGGAGCCGACCGGCAGGCAGGTGGCTCGACGACGGGTCGCCGCGCCGCACCGGTCTCAGAGCGTGATGACGACCTTGCCGCGCACGTGACCACCGGCGACCAGCTCGTGGGCGGCCGCGGTCTCGGCCAGCGGGAAGGCCCGGGCGATGGGCACCCGCAGCTGCCCGTCGTCGGCGAGCCGGGCGAGCTCCTCCAGGTCGTGGGCGTCGGGCCGCACGAACACGTACCGCCCACCCAGCTCGAGCACCCGCGGCTCGACGACCGAGGCGATCCGGGCCGGGTCGCGCACCTGGGCTGGGGCGTCGGTGAGGGTGTCCCCACCGACCAGGTCCAGGACGGCGTCCACCGGCTCGGACAGCTGCCCGCTGATCGGCCCCGCGGAGTAGTCGAGCACCTCGGCGCAGCCGGCGGTGCGGAGGACGTCGTGGTTCTTCGGGCTCGCGGTGCCGATCACGTGCGCCCCGAGAGCGACCGCGATCTGCACGGCGTTGAAGCCCACTCCCCCGGCGGCGCGGTGCACCAGCACCCGGTCGCCCTCGCCGACGTCCAGTGCCTCGGTGAGCGCCTGGTAGGCGGTGAGCCCGGCCAGCGGCAGCCCGCCGGCCTCGGTGAACGACAGCGACTCCGGCTTGTGCGCCAGGCAGCGCTGCGGCGCGGGCACCAGCTCGGCGGCGGTGCCCCACTGGACGTCGTCCCGGCGCACGTAGCCGTACACCTCGTCACCGGGGGCGAAGGCGACCACCGCGGGGCCGACCGCCTCCACGACGCCGGCGACGTCCCAGCCGGGCACGATCGGGAAGTGGTGCGGGAACGCCCCGGCCAGTCCACCGCCGCGGACCAGCATGTCGACCGGGTTGACCCCGGCCGCGCGCACCCGGACGAGCACGGTGTCCGGCCCGACCGGCGGCTCGGGCAGGTCCTCGCGGTAGGTGAGCACCTCGGTGCCGCCGAACCGGTCGTAGGCGATGCCCCTCACCGGCGCACCCCGCGCTTGACGTAGGAGCCGAAGGCGCGCTCCATCTCCCGGCGGGAGTCCCGCTCGGCGAGGTCCTGGCGCTTGTCGTAGCTCTTCTTGCCCTTGGCCAGGGCGAGGGTGGCCTTGGCCCGGCCGTCCTTGAAGTAAAGGTCGAGCGGGACGAGCGTCAGCCCGCCCTCCTTGGTCTTGCCGATCAGCTTCTCGATCTCGGCGCGGTGCATGAGCACCTTGCGCTTGCGGCGCGGGGTGTGGTTCGTCCAGGTGCCCTCGGTGTACTCCGGGATGTGCACGTGGTGCAGCCACACCTCGCCGTCCTCGACCAGGGCGAAGCCGTCGACCAGCGAGGCACGACCCATCCGCAGGCTCTTGACCTCGGTGCCGGTGAGCACCAGGCCCACCTCGTAGGTGTCGAGGATCGAGTAGTCGTGCCGCGCCTTCTTGTTCTGGGCGATGAACTTCCGCCCCTGTTCCCGCGGCATGCCCTCCAGACTAGCGAGGCCGGGCCTACAGCCTCACGTACAGGCGCAGGGTGACGTAGGCGGCGACGGCGGCGAGGCCGATGCCGGCCCCGGCGATGATCGGCGAGATGGTGATGATCGCCGACCAGTCGACCGGTGGGATGATGCCGCTCCGGATCGGCCCGGCCAGGGTCTTGTCCACGAACAGCAGCTTGGTGACGACGAGACCGCCGATGGCCAGCATCGAGCCGATGAGCCCGGCGACGGCGGCCTCCAGGATGAACGGCAGCTGGGTGTACCAGCGGGAGGCGCCGACGAGTCTCATGATGTTGGTCTCGTTGCGTCTGTTGAACGCGGCCAGCTGGATCGTGTTCGAGATGAGCAGCAGCGCCGCCAGCGCCTGGACCACCGCCACGGCGATCGTCGCGTTGCGGGCACCGTTGAGCAGGCTGAACAACCGGTCGAGGAAGTCGCCCTCGTCGCGCACCTGGTCCACGCCGTTCTGGCCCTCGGGGAACTCCTGCGCGATCACCGGGTAGCGCTCGGGGTTGACCAGCTCCACCCGGAAGCTCTCCGGCAGCGCGTCCTGCGGGGTGTTCTCGATTAGCGCGGGCTGCTGACTGAACTGCTCCTGGAACCGCTGGTACGCCTCGGCCTTGGTCTCGTAGATGACCGAGGCCACCTCCGGGGATGCCTCCAGCTTCGCCTGGATGGCGGCGCGCTGCTCCTCGGTGACGTCGTCGGTCAGGTAGATGGACACCTGGATCTTGTCGTAGTAGATGTCCTTCATGTCGCTGATCATGTTGGCGATCAGCAGACCGGTGCCCATGAGACCGAGCGAGATGCCGGTCGTCAGGATCATGGCGACCGTCATGGTGAGGTTCCGACGCAGTCCGGTGACCACCTCGGAGAGTACGAAGTTGACGCGCATCAGTTCCCTGTCGTGTGGTGGCCCGGCACGGGGTGTCCCGGCGTGCGGGCCGCGGGAGCGGGGGTGAGCTGGGGGGTCAGCGCCCGACGCCGTAGACGCCGCGGGACTGGTCGCGGCTGACGACGCCCTCGTGGAGCTCGATCACCCGTCGCCGCATGGAGTCGACGATGTGGTAGTCGTGGGTGGCCATGACCACGGTGGTGCCGGTGCGGTTGATCCGCTCCAGCAGCAGCATGATGCCCTGGCTGGTCTCGGGGTCCAGGTTGCCGGTGGGCTCGTCGGCCAGCAGCACCAGCGGCCGGTTCACGAACGCGCGGGCGATGGCCACGCGCTGCTGCTCACCACCGGAGAGCTCGTTGGGCAGGCGGTGCGCCTTGCCCTCCAGGCCGACCAT
Organism: Goekera deserti; assembly: GCF_010685995.1. Classification (GTDB taxonomy): domain Bacteria; phylum Actinomycetota; class Actinomycetes; order Mycobacteriales; family Geodermatophilaceae; genus Goekera; species Goekera deserti. Next base: position 249,114 of record NZ_JAAGWK010000010.1, read on the forward strand.
CTCCAGCACCTCGGGGACCACGCGCTTGATCGTGCGCTGCGGCTTGTTGATCACCTCGAGGGCGAAGGCGATGTTCTCGGCCACCGTCTTGTTGCGCAGCAGGCGGAAGTCCTGGAAGACGCAGCCCATCGTGCGGCGCAGCTTCGGCACCTGCCACTTGCTCATGGTGTTCAGGTTCTTGTCGTTCACCTTCACGACGCCCTTGGTCGGGGCGTCCTCCTTGAGCAGCAGCCGCAGGAACGTCGACTTGCCGGAGCCCGAGGCGCCGATCAGGAAGACGAACTCGCCCTTGTCGATCTCCATGGAGACGTCATCGAGGGCTGGGCGGCCGCTGGCCGGGTACAGCTTGGTGACGTGTTGCAATTCGATCACGAGGGTCCACGCTACCTGCCCCGGAGGCCACGATGTCCGGTTGCGACGGCGCGCCGTGCACAGACCTGCCCGCCGGGCACGGCGTCTGGCAGTCAGCTGGGTGCCGGACCTGCTGCGCCGCAGGTCAGGCGGTGACGGCGGTCAGGCGTCGCTGTCGGCGTTCTCACTCTCGCGGCGCCAGCGGATGCCGGCCTCGATGAACCCGTCGATGTCGCCGTCCAGCACGGAGCTGGGGTTGCCGCTCTCCAGCTCGGTGCGCAGGTCCTTGACCATCTGGTAGGGGTGCAGCACGTAGGAGCGCATCTGGTTGCCCCAGCTGCTGCCGTCGCCCTTGAGGGCGTCCATCTCGGCCTTCTGCTCCCGCTGGCGCACCACCAGCAGCCGGGCCTGCAGCACGCGCAGCGCGGCGGCACGGTTCTGGATCTGGCTCTTCTCGTTCTGGCAGGAGACGACGATGCCGGTGGGGATGTGCGTCATCCGGACGGCGGAGTCGGTGGTGTTCACGCTCTGCCCGCCGGGGCCGGAGGAGCGGAAGACGTCGACCCGGATCTCGTTCTCCGGGATGTCGACGTGGTCGGTCTGCTCGACGACGGGCAGCACCTCGACGCCGGCGAACGACGTCTGCCGGCGGCCCTGGTTGTCGAAAGGCGAGATGCGCACCAGCCGGTGGGTGCCCTGCTCGACCGAGAGGGTGCCGTAGGCGTAGGGCTGCTTGACGGCGAAGGTGGCCGACTTGATCCCGGCCTCCTCGGCGTAGGAGACGTCGTACACCTCGGTGGGGTACTTGTGCCGCTCGGCCCAGCGCAGGTACATGCGCATCAGCATCTCGGCGAAGTCGGCCGCGTCCACGCCGCCGGCCTCGGAGCGGATGGTCACCAGAGCCTCGCGCTGGTCGTACTCACCGGAGAGCAGGGTGCGGACCTCGAGCTCCTCGATCCCCTTCTGCAGGCTCTCCAGCTCGCGCTCGGCCTCGGCCATCGTGGCCTCGTCGTGCTCCTCGGCGCCCATCTCGTGCAGCAGGCCGACGTCGTCCAGGCGGCTGCGGAACTCCTCCACCCGGCGCAGGTCGCCCTGCAGGTAGGAGAGCTTGGAGGTGATCGACTGGGCGGCCTCGACGTCGTTCCAGAGGTCGGGGGCGGCGGCCTGCAGCTCCAGGTCGGCGACCTCGGCGCGCATGTCGTCGAGCTTCAGCACGGCCTCGATCGAGCGCAGCGTGGCGTCCAGTTCGTCCAGTCGGGTCGAGAAGTCAGCAGCCACAACGCCTCAGCGTAGTCGCCGGGCCCGCACCCCGGACCGACGCGTCCGGGCTCGCGGACCAGGGTGTGCCCCCGGCCGGCTCCAGGGTCCGGGTGGGCTCCGGAGCTCAGGCGACGGCGTCCTGCCGGACGTCGTCGGCGGCGTGGCGCGGCGCGGGCAGGGCGGGGGTGTGCCGGCCGCGGGCCTCGTCGGCCTGACGGGTGAGGGTGCGGCGGGTCAGCTCGGCGAGCTCGATCTGCTCGTGCAGCACCTCGAGCTGGCGCTCCAGGCCGCGGACGACCTCGCGGGCGGCGCGGCGCGCGGACCCGGAGGAGAAGCCACCGCGGGGCAGGGTGCCCAGGGTCCAGATCTCGTCGGCCAGGCGGCGCTCGACGGCGGGCACCTGGGCGCGGGCGGCGGCGATGGCCTCGTCGGCGGCGCGGTAGGCCATGTCGCGGTGCATCGCGTCCCGCAGGTCCTGGTCGATCATGGTGGTGGCTCCTCGTCGGTGTGCTGCTCGTTGCTCCTGTGATCGGCGGCACTGCGGGTGGACTTGAGCGGGTGGCGCGAGCCGGTCTCCCACCTCGCGCGGGGCCGTTCCGCTGGGCCTCCGTCGGCGGGGTGGGCAGCGAGCAGACTCCCTGCTTGCCGGGCGCCGAGCTGGGTACCGGGCGCGGCATGAGCCAGCAACGGGACGCGGACCGAGACCAGGCCGCCCCTGCCCCGGGCGCGCAGCCCCGGACCGGCAGCGACAGCGGCGCCACCCAGGTGGAGGTGCCGATCGACCCGCACGCCAAGGTGCCGCTGCCCGTCGGGCGGCTGCTGCTGGACCTGGCCGTCTTCGCGCTCAGCGTGGGCCTGGGCATCGTGTTCTGGCACAGCGGGCGGACCATCGCCTACGCGCTGGTGCTCTTCCTCTTCGCCGCGCTCGCGCTGACCGACGTGGTCATCGTCATCCGGCGGGTGTCCCGCGGTGAGCCGACGGTGATCCCGGACGACGGCCCGACCCTGCTGGACGACTCCGCGCCGGCTCCCTGAGCCGGCACGACTGCTGCCCGCTGCCCCGCCGGGCTCAGCCGTCGACGTAGCGGTCGCGCTCGACGACGAACTGGCCGGTCGCGGTGTTGGTGTCCACGAACTCCGGCAGCAGCGGCACCCGCACGGTCACCGTGACGCACACGCTGAACTCCTCCCCCGGCGTCAGCGACGGCGTGTAGGAGCCGGCGGCGGCGCAGTCGGCTCCGGCCGGGGCGTAGGCCAGCCGGACGTCGGTGGCGTCCACCGCCTGGTCGGCCACCGCCAGCCGGACGGCGGCTTCGGCACGGGCCTGCCCGATGGCCGCGTCAGGCGCCGTGCCCATCGCCCGGCCCGCTTCGCGGGCCGCAGCAGTGGAGGCGAACACGCCGCGCTGCACCGCCGAGAAGCCGGCTACCAGGTACACCAGCGGCACGAACACGACCAGCGCGATGAACACGAACTCGACGATCGCCGACCCGCGCTCCCCCTCGACCATCCGGCCCCGCAGCCACGCGCTGCCCCGCCGCACCCACCGGGTGACGGTCACGGCGCCTCCTCCACCGACCGGCCGGTCACGTCCATCGGCAACAGGTCACCCAGCGCGGCGAACAGGCTGGGCACCGAGCCGGTGCAGCGCACGACGACGAGCGTCAGCCCGCTCGGGTCCTGCTGCTGGGTGGACGTGCAGTCCAGCCCGTCCGCGGTCTGCTGCGAGGTGGCCCGGGCGACCACCTGCAGGGTGCGGCCGGCGCCGGCGGAGCTGGGCACGTCGGCGTTGGCCGCGTAGCGGGCGCCGTCCTGAGCGCTGGCGGTGACCACGTTGCGCACGTGCGCGTAGACCGCGACCTGCAGCACCGCCAGCAGCAGTGCCACGACCAGCAGCGAGACGAGCACGAAGTCGACGACCGCACTGCCCCGCTCCGGGTCCCGTCCTGCGGGGGGCCGTCGTTCAGCGAGCACCCGTCACCGACGTCAGCGCGTTGGTCACCGCGGCGACGATCGCGGTCCGGAACGGCACCAGGATGGCGAGCACGAGCGCCGCCGTCATCACGGTGATCATGACCCAGCCGGGCACGTCACCGCGCTCGTGGTCGTCGTCGCGCAGCCGGGCGTCGAGCGCCGCGAGTCCGGCGGTCAGGGTGGTGAGCAGCGTGGTCAGGAACGGCATCCGGTTCTCCTTGGTGTGCTCACTGGGCGAGCGAGACGATGCTGATGAGGCCTGGGAAGAGGGCGAACAGGACGGTCACCGGCAGCACGAGGAAGACCACCGGGACCATCATCTGGATCTCCTTGCGGCCACCGACCTCGAGCAGCCGGCGCTTGCCGGCCTCCCGGACGTCGGCGGCCTGGGCGCGCAGCACCTCGGCGAGCGGGGTCCCGCGCTCGATGGCGACGATGACGCCGTCGACGAATCGGGCGAGGGCCTCCAGGGAGGTGCGGTCGGCGACCTGCTGCAGCGCGTCGACCAGCGGCACCCCGGCCCGGGCCCGGCCCAGGGCGCCGCCCAGCTCGCGGGACAGCTCACCGCCGGACAGCCGGGTGACCCGGGCGATCGCCGCCGTGGGGCTCTCCCCCGCGGTCACCGCGAGGGCCAGCAGCTCCGCGACCACGGGGAACTCCGCGAGCAGCACCTCCTCGCGGGCGTGCACCTGCTGGGTCAGCCACCAGTCCCGGCCGAGCACGCCGCCGACCAGGCCGGCCAGGCACAGCAGCGCCACCGACAGCACGTTCACCTCGGTGGCGGCCGCGACGCCAACCGCGCTGACCACCGCGCCGGCGAGCAGCCCGAGCGCCCCCCACACGACCTGCTCGACCCGGAAGTCCTCGACGGTCTGGCCGCTGCCCAGCGCGTCGAGCCGTCGCCGTACCGCGCTGCGGCCACCGAGCAGCCGGTCGACCAGCCGGGCGCCGTCGGTGAGCGAGGGGCCGACGATCCGCCGGACGGCGCTCAGCATGCCGGGCTCGGTGGCCGTGCCCAGCAGCCGGGACGGCGGCGGGGTGTCGTGCACGTAGGGGGCGATCCGGTCGACCAGTCGCACCGGTCGCAGCGGCGGCGCGTAGCAGAACAGCAGCACCACGCCGGTGGCCGCGGTGAGCCCCAGCAGCATGCCGACGAGGGTGGCGCTCACCGGAGCACCCGGATGTCCTGCGGCAGCTTCCCGATCCGCAGCATCAGCCGGTACGCGACCAGGCAGACCGCGCCGCCGACGACCAGGATCGCGGTGCCGACCGGGGAGTCGTAGGCCGACAGCGTGGTCTGCTGGGTGGCCAGCAGGAGCAGCACCACCCAGGGCGCGGCCACCGCCAGGCGCGCCGCGGACACCACCCAGCCCTGCCGGGTCTCGAGCTCGGCGCGGGCCCGGGCGTCCTCGCGCAGGAAGGTGGCCAGGGTGCGGAGCACCCGGCCGAGGTCGCTGCCGCCGACCTCGCGGGCCACCCGCAGCGTCTCGACGATGCGGTCGCCCACCGGGTCGGCCAGGTCGTCCTTGAGCCGGTCCAGGCAGGTGCTGAACCGGCCGGTGGACCGGTGCTCGGCGGCGAACCGCGCGAACGGTGCCCGCAGCACCTCGGGCCCGCGGGTGGCCAGCGCGGACAGCGCCTCGGGCAGCGACAGCCCGGCCCGGACGGCGGAGGCCAGGTTGTCCACCACCTCGGGCCACACCTCGCGCAGGTCGCTGCGCCGCTTGGTGGCCAGCCGGCGCACCAGCACCACGGGCACGGCGGCGCCGAACAGGCCGAACGCCAGGCTGATCGTGACGGTGCCGGTGGTGAGCAGGACGACGACGAGCGCGGCGAGCCCCAACGCGACCTGCAGCGCGGCGAGCTGGGCGGGGTTGATGCCGGTCAGCCCGGCTTCGGCCAGCAGCTGCCGGCGCCGTCCCGAGCGCTCGGCCGCCGGGCGTCGCTGGGGGGCGCGCGGGCCGCTGCGCCAGATGAGCAGCAGCCCGACGCCGAGCAGCAGCCCCAACAGCCCACCGGAGACGGTCACGCCGACCACCGCCCGGGCTCGCCCAGCAGCGCCGGCAGGTCGATGCCGAGGGCGGCGTACCGGTCGGGGTGCGGCGGGTAGCCGTCCGCGCGCACCAGCCGGCCCTCCCGGGTGGTGAACACGTCGGCGGTCTCGATGACGCCGTCCTCGGCGCGGCCCGGCAGGGCCACCACCTCGCGCACCCGGCGGTGCCCGGTGGCGTCGGTGCCCACGTGCACCACCAGGTCGACGCTGGCCGCGACCGTGGGCACCACGAACGCGTGGCCGATGTTGTCCCCGGCCAGCAGCGGCAGGGTGCACATCTTCACCACCGCCTCCCGGGCGGAGTTGGCGTGCAGCGTGCACATGCCCGGCAGCCCGGAGTTCAGCGCGATCAGCAGGTCCAGGCACTCCTCCTGGCGCACCTCGCCGACGATCAGCCGGGACGGGCGCATCCGCAGCGCTTCCTTGACCAGGCGGCGCAGCGGGATCTCCCCGGCGCCCTCCAGGTTCGGCTGCCGGGTCTGCATCGACACGACGTCGGGCAGCGGCACGCGGAGTTCGAAGACCTCTTCGCAGGTGATCACCCGTTCCCGGGCCGGGATCGCCGCGGTCAAGCAGTTCAGCAAGGTGGTCTTGCCCGCCTGGGTGCCGCCGGAGACCAGGATGTTCAGCCCGGCGGCGACCGAGGCCTCCAGGAACCGGGCGACCTGCGGGGTCAGGGTGCCGAAGCCGACCAGCTCGTCCAGGCTGTGGGCCTGCAGCACGAACTTGCGGATGTTCACGGCCATGTGCCGGCGGGTGATGTCCGGGATGACCACGTGCAGCCGGGACCCGTCGGGCATCATCGCGTCCACGAACGGCTGGCTCATGTCCACCCGGCGGCCCGAGGTGCGCAGCATCCGCTCCACCAGGTCCGCCAGCTGCGTCGGCCCCAGGATCGTGGTGGTCAGCTCGCTGCGCCCGCGCCGGGCCACGAACACCCGGCCCGGCTCGTTGACCCAGATCTCCTCGACCTCCGGGTCGTCCAGCCACCGCTGCAACGGCCCGAACCCGGCCACCCGGTCCAGCACGTCGCGCACCACACCGTCGGCGTCACCCAGCGCCGGCAGCGCCGAGGTCATCGACCGGTCGGCGTAGTCGCTGACCACCTCGCGCACCAGCAGCCGGATCGGGGCCGGGTCGGCGAACGGGTCCAGCCCGCGCCGGCGGATCAGCTCCCGCACCTCACCGTCGACCACGTCGAGGGCACTGGTCGCAGCAGGCACCGAGTTCCCCTTCCGCTGCAGGCACCGGACGCGCCTGACCCGCGGAGGTTAAGGAACCCAGCGGCCCCGCGGGACCCGAACGGGGCCACCTGTGGACAACGCCACCACTCTGCGCGCACGACTCCACCCGACCGGGTGAACCAGCACGTCAGCCCGGCGAGGCGCCCGGGCGCGGTCGGCGACGGTCAGTCAGGCAGCAGGGTGAACGCGGTCACGTGGTCGGGCCGGACGACACCGAAGTGCCGCCGGTCGAAGGTGGCCACGCGCTCGATCCCCAAGCGCTCGGCGATGGCGACGACCGAAGCATCGGTCCCGCCCAGCCCGAGGTCGGCGTACTGCTCGGTCAGCTCAGCCATCCGCACGAGGTCGACAGGCCACAGTTCGGCCAGCTGGAGCTCACCCGCAGCGAAGGACCGCAGGAACTGGGCCTCGGACCGCGGACTCACGCGCTCACCCAGCAGGTAGCAGACCTCGGCGACGACCGTCGGTGGCACGAGCAGGACCTCCGTCGGGAGCCCTGCCACGAGTTCGACGGCGACGCCGTGCAGATCGTCCCGACCGTTCGCCAGCGCCACGATGACGTTCGTGTCGACCAGGATCACGCCTGGCCGAAGCCCTTCAGGTACTCGTCGGTGTTCCGGGCCAAGTCCGACTCGCCGTCGCCGGTCGCGGTGAAGCTCAGTCGCCGTCTCGGCCGGTCTTCTGCGGACGCGGTCTCATCAGGTCGACCGCCGGACTGGGCGGACGCCGGTACGACGTGCAGGCGCTGTCCCGGCCGCACGCCATGGCGCCGCAGCTCGGCCAGCAACTCGGACCCGTCCTCTGGGACCGTCAGATCCCACCCGTCCGCAGCGCTCACGACGGTGAGAGTAGCCGCGAGACCACCGACGGGTGGATCTGGACAGCGGCCGGAAGCCCTCAGCGTGAGTAGTTGGGCGGGGTTGATGCCGGTCAGCCCGGCCTCGGTCAGCAGCTGCCGCCGCCGTCCGGAGCGCTCGGCGGCCGGGCGTCGCTGGGGGGCGCGCGGGCCGCTGCGCCAGATGAGCAGCAGCCCGACGCCGAGCAGCAGCCCGAGCAGCCCACCGGAGACGGTCACGCCGAACCCGGAGATCGCCGACGCCACCGCGGTGAGCACCAGCAACCCGTTCAGCCGAGGCGCCTGCAGGTCCTCGTCGTCCCTCGTCGGCGCGGTCCTGCCGGCCATGTGCACTCCGCCCAGCTCGCACGACCGGCCTCGTCCTGACCGACTGCTCGACTGCGCGGTGCCCGGACCCGGTCCGGCGGGAACCGACCGGTGCCGGAGGCGGTCACCCGCCGTGCCGACCGCTCACCGGCCACGACGCCGGCTGACAGCCGACTGGCAGCCGACCGCCAGGAACGGGTGATTGCATCCCGCAACCAGCGCCGCCACGGGGGTGGGGCTGAACCCCCGAGGAGCGGGTGCCATGCGCCGATCGACACGCCTGACAGCACTCACCGGGGCGGTGTGCCTCGCCCTGGCGGTGGGCTCCGTCAGCGCGGCCACCGGCGCGCTCGCCGCGCCCTCCCGGGGCGCCCTGCCCACCAGCGTCCCCAGCTGGGCCACCGCGTCGGCGCTGCGCGGTGCCGCCCCGGCCGGCGACGTCGTGCACGCCCGGGTGTACCTGCCCTGGCGCGACCAGGCCGGGCTCGACGCCCTGGCCACCGCGGTGAGCACACCCGGCTCGCCGTCCTACGGCCAGTACCTGAGCCCGCAGCAGTTCCGCTCGCGCTTCGCCCCCTCCCAGCAGGACGTCGCGGCCGTGCAGCAGTGGCTCCGCTCCGCCGGGTTCAGCATCGCCGACACCCCGGACAACGGGCACTACGTCGCCGTCGAGGGCACCGTCGCCCAGGCGCAGGCGGCCTTCGGCACGACGCTGGGCCTCTACTCCACCCACGGCCGGACGCTGCGCGCCCCAGAGAGCGCCCCGTCGGTCCCCGCGGCACTGGCCGGCACGGTCTCGGCGGTGGTCGGGCTCGACGACGGCGCGACGCTGCTGGCCCCCGACTCGACCACCGGCAACGGCAACGGCAACGCCCAGAGCAACGGCAAGGGCAACGGCCAGACCCACGGCGCCCCCGGCGTCGGTTTCCGGGCCGGCCAGCCGTGCGCGTCGTACTACGGCTCCTCCACCGTGACCACCAGCTCACCGGTGTACGGCGACACCAGCACCCCGCTGGCGCCGTGCGGCTACACCCCGGCCCAGGTCCGCGGGCTGTACGGGCTGACCCCCGGTGACACCGGCGCCGGCCAGACGGTGGCCTTCGTCGGGGCCAACGCCAGCCCGACGATCGTGCAGGACGTGACGCGGTACAGCTCCCTGCACGGCCTGCCGGCACCGTCCATCCAGCAGCAGGTGGCCCCCGGCACCTACCGGCACCCCGACACCCCGCGGCAGACCCCCGGCGACTTCTACGGCGAGCAGACCCTGGACGCCGAGGCCATCCACACGATGGCGCCGGACGCGACGCTGCTCTACGTCGGCTCCGCCAACGCCGGCCAGGACTTCGACGCCAGCATCAACGCGATCGTCGACAAGCACCTCGCCGCCACCCTCTCGATCAGCTACGGCTTCAGTGGCGAGCAGGTGCCGCAGGGCTTCGTCACCAGCCTGTCCAACACCTTCGAGGAGGCCGTGGCCACCGGCGTCGGCGTCTTCGTCTCCAGCGGCGACTCCGGTGACGAGGTCGCCGCGACCGGGGTGGCACAGCCGGACTTCTACGCCGACAGCCCCTACGTGACCGCGGTCGGCGGCACGTCCGCAGCCGTCGTGCCCACCGCCGGCACGGCCCCGCTGACCAGCGACAGCCCGCTGTTCGGCAACGCCGGCGGCAACGCGCTCACCGCGGCGGCCAACTGGACCCGCGGCTTCGAGACCGGCTGGCAGACCTCGCAGGACGCCCTCTCCGGCACCATCGCGCGGGCCGCGTCCGGGGCGCCGACCTACACCGCCGACGGCACCCTGGCCCAGCCGCTGCCCGCGCCGTTCACCGGCGGCGCCGGCGGCGGGGTGAGCACGGTCTTCGCCAAGCCCGCCTACCAGTCGGCGCTGCCCGGCTCGGGGCGGCTCGTGCCCGACATCAGCGCCCTGGCCGACCCGAACACCGGGTTCCTCGTCGGGCAGACCCAGCAGTTCACCACCGGGGTGCAGTACGACGAGTACCGGATCGGCGGGACGTCGCTGGCGGCGCCGCTGATGGCCGGGCTCGCCGCGGTGGCCGACCAGCGGGCCGGGCACGCGCTGGGCTTCCTCAACCCGCGCATCTACGCCGTCTACGCCGGCACGCCGTCGGCGCTGTACGACGTCGACCAGTCCGACCTGTCCTGCGGCGGCCGCGCCTGCACCGCGGCGGACCCGCTGCCGGCGGTGGTGCGGGTCAACTACACCGACAGCGAGAGCGCCGCCGGCGGGCTCACCCTCAGCGTGCGCACGCAGGAGACCCCGCTGACCACCCTGCACACCGTGCGGGGGTACGACACCGGCTCCGGGGTCGGCACGCCCGACGGCGACGCGTTCCTCGCGGCGCTCCTGCGGTGACCCCCACGCCCGTGGGCGGGTCAGACCCCGGGCAGGCCCGCCCACACCGACGTCATCGCCCGGACGAGCAGGTCCTGGTAGGCCGCCACCATCACCACGGTGCCCACCGACGCCAGGCCGGCCAACGCCCCCCAGTGCGTCACCTCGCCGCGCTCGTCGTCACGGACCCGTACGACCACGGCGGTGAGACGGTCGGCGGCGGCCCGGATCGAGGTGCGCAACGCTTCTCCTTCGTCAGGACCAGCACCCACCCAGGGCGGCCGGTCGATGCTCCGAGGCTAGGGCGTACGAGACCGCCCGTTCCCGTGGTCCACCCCCTCGTGGGCAGGGATTCCCACCACGGAGCGTCACATCGCACCGATCGGGTGACGGATCCGGACCGCAGTGGTCCGGTCGCCGGTCACCCATCGTCACGGGCACCGGGGACGGCTCGGGCGCAGGCAGCCGCGGCATGCGGTAGGCAGGGGGCATGAGAGCAGCCGGTGTGACCGAGTTCGGCGGGCCCCAGGCCCTGCACATCGTCGACGTGCCGGCGGAGCCGCTGGGCCCGGGGCAGCTGCGCCTGCGGGTGACCGCGGCCGCGGTCAACCCGACGGACACCCACGCCCGCTCCGGCGCCTACGCGGGCCGGGACCCGGTGAAGCAGCCGCCCTTCGTACCCGGCATGGACGTCGCCGGGGTGCTCACCGGGATCGGACCGGACACCGCGACCGACCTCGCCGTCGGCGACCGGGTGATGGGCATCGTGGTGCCCACCGGAGCGCACGGCGGCTACCGGGAGGACATCGTGCTGCCCGCGGGGTCCGTCGTCCGGGCGCCGGCCGGGGCGAGCGACGAGCAGGCGGCCACCCTGCCGATGAACGGGCTCACTGCCCGGCTCGCGCTGGACCTCATGAGCCTGCAGCCCGCGCAGACCCTCGCCGTCACCGGGGCGGCCGGCTCGTTCGGCGGGTACGTCGTGCAGCTCGCCGTCGCCGAGGGGCTCACCGTGGTCGCCGACGCGTCAAAGGCCGACGAGGAGCTGGTGCGCGGGCTCGGCGCACAGCACGTGGTGCGCCGTGGGGACGACGTCGCCGACCGCGTCCGGGAGCTGTTCCCCGACGGCGTCGACGGGCTGGCCGACGGCTCGGTGCAGGACGCCCGGGTGCTTCCCGCGGTACGCGACGGCGGCACGGTGGCCACCGTGCGCGGCTACCGCGGCGACGGCTCCCGCGACCTGCGGGTGCACCCGGTGCTGGTGCGGCGCTACGCGGAGGAGCGCGAGGCCCTGAACCGGCTGCGCCGGCAGGCCGAGGACGGCGTGCTCACCCTGCGGGTGGCCGCCACGTTCCCGGCCGAGCAGGCCGCCGAGGCACACCGCCGGCTCGAGGCCGGCGGCGTGCGCGGACGGCTGGTGCTCACCTTCTGACGAACAGCCCGGCGCCCCGCGGGACGCCGGGCGCGACCGGCTACAGCACCGCCGCCTGCTCGACGGCCGCCACCCCGCCCAGCGGCCGGCGGGCCGGGGTGGCGGCCAGCAGCGCCGCGGCCAGCTGCGACCGGCTGACCAGGCCCTCGGCCACGGCCAGGTCACCCAGCCGGAGCCAGGACGCGTCCCGGGTGGCCTGCAGGTCCAGCAGGTCGCGCAGCTGCTCGACGGTCAGCACGCCCTGCTCCACCAGCACGTCGCCGATCCGGCGGGTGCGCAGGACCGGTTGCACCCGGGCCACCAGCGCCGGCACCGTGTCGGCCACCCGGCTGAGCGCGAGGTGCACCACCGGGGCCAGGCACACCAGCGCGGTGACCGCGGCCCAGAACAGCAGGGTCACGTACTGGTGGCCCAGCGCCAGGCCGGTGCCGATCGCGGCCGCCGCGACGGCCAGCCACAGCAGCTGCGGGCGGAAGGTGCGCCAGGTGTCCCCGGTGGCCGCCGAGCCCTTCGCGGTGACGACGTACACCAGCGGCCGGCCCGCCAGCTGCGCCGCGGCGGCACCCGCGTAGACGGCGCCGGTCACCAGGTCCAGCGCCGTCCCGGTGAGGTTCCAGCTGCGCCGCTCGTGCTCGGCCAGGTTGAACCGCCGCAGCAGCTGGAAGACCCCGAAGCCCACAGCCAGGTTCAGCACCAGCAGCGACACCCACAGCGTGGCCGGCAGCCGGGTCACCGAGACACCGCCGAACAGGTAGAGGGAGAAGATCGAGATGCCGGCCAGCCAGCTCACCGCCGTCAGCGGGTAGTGCGCCTGCAGCGCCGCGTAGGCGATCCGCTGGCTGCGGCGCGGCATCTGCGGAACCACCCGGAACGAGTGCTCGCGGATGACCTCCCACATCCCGTACGCCCAGCGCTTCTGCTGGCTGAACCAGTCGCTGTAGGTCACCGGCCCCTCCCCCACGGCCAGCACGTCCGGCGTGGAGACGCCCGTCCAGTGGTTGCCGGTGTCCGGGTTGACCTTGGTCAGCACCGTCATGCCGGTGAGGTGGTCCTCGATGATGCTGTCCTGGTAGCCGCCCATCGAGGCCCACGCGGCCGGCCGGTACAGGTGGTTGGTGCCGATCAGCACCGGGATGCCCAGGCCGTTGGCCCCGCGCTGGGTGACCGCGCTGAACCCGTAGGACATCTGCGCCGAGCCGCGGGCCACGAACGACTCGTCCTGGTTGCCGTACACCTGCGGGGCGACGACGTACCCGACGTCCGGGTCGGAGAAGTAGCCCAGCGTGCGCTCCAGGAAGTGCGGGAACGGCACGTGGTCGGGGTCCATCTGGGCCACCACGTCGTAGTCGGCGGCGTGCTGCTCGCGCCAGCTGTTGTGGTTGCCGTGCTTGGTGCGCGCCTTGTACGCGCCGGCCTCGGTGTTCCAGCGGGCGACGCCCTTGCGGCTGAAGTGCTGCACGCCCAGCTGCTCGCACGCCGCGCGCACCTCCGGGCTGTCGCCCTCGTCCAGCAGCCACACGTCCATCTCCCCGTCGTGCCGGATGCGCTGGATCGCCCGCAGCGTGGTCAGCACCAGCTCCAGCGGCTCCTTGCCCGGCACGATCGTGGTGAGCACGGCGACCTTCAGCCCCGGCGCCGCCTGCGTCGGGATCGGGTCGCGGGCGTGCACCAGGAACCAGGTCGCCACCCACGTCCGGAACGCCGACACGGCCTGGATCAGCAGCAGCACCGCGAACCCGAGGACGACGACGGCGCCCAGCAGCGGCCCGTCGTCCAGCACCGGCAGGTGCGAGGGCCACAGCAGGACGACGACCAGGGCGAACGTCGTGGCCAGGTGCACGCCACCGGCGGCGACCATCGCCGCGCGGGTGCGCGGCTGCAGGGCCGCCCGGTAGCGCACCACCGGCGACCAGGGCGCCAGCGGCCCGGCCACCTCCGACGACGCCCGGCCGTACAGCCGGCCCCTCTCCCGCCGCTCGACCGGCACCACCATCGGCGGCACGCTGCCCATCGCCCTGGTCATCCGGATCGATCCACCTCTGCTCGGCAACGGAGGTCGCGTCCCGGACCTCCGTCCCCGGGCATCGGACGCCGCGGTCACGCTGTGCAGCCGAGCAGGGGGCGGCGCACCCGGACGGGTGAGGCCGGCTCAGCCGTGGAGGCGCACCCAGTCGACGACCATCGTCACGACCGGCGGCGTCGAGGCGTCCGGTGGGCCGGGCCAGTGCCCGCCCACCGCCACGTCGAGCAGCAGGTGGTGCGGGCCGTCGCACGCCCACGAGCCGCCCGGCGGGACGTCGTCGGCCGACACCACACCGGTCACCACGTCGTCGACGGAGAACACCACCTGGTCGGGCCCGCAGTCGGCGGCGAACACGTGGAACCGCTCGCTCAGCGGCGGCCCGGGCGGGACGGGCACGCCGCGCTGCCAGTGCCCGCCGTCCCGGTCGGCGCCGTGCACGGTCTGCACCCGCACGGCGCCGTCCCCGACGGTCTCGATCAGGTCCACCTCGCCGCACCGCGGCCAGCCGACCTGGGGCAGCGACTCACCGAGGGTCCAGGCGGCCGGCCAGATGCCGGTGCCGACCGGCAGCCGGGCGCGCACCTGCACCAGCCCGTGCCGGACGCTGCGCCGGCCCGCGGTGTGCACCCGGGCCGACGTCCAGGTGCCGTCGTCGTCCCGGCGGGCGGTGATCAGCAGGTGACCCGCGCCGTCGAGGGCGACGTTGGACGGGTCACCGGTGTACGTCTGCAGCTCGCCGTTGCCCCAGCCACCGGCGCCGGTCGCCGGCGTCCAGGAGGCGGGGTCGGGCGGCGCGCCGGGCGGCCCGGCGAAGTCGTCGGCCCAGACCAGGCGCCGCCCGCCGACCCGCTCAGGCCTGACCGCTGGTCACCTGCGCCTCCTGGGTCGGGCGGCTGCGTTCCTCGCCCAGGATGCGGCTGAGGTTCGCCGCGACCGTGTCGGCGGCGATGGCGCTGATGGTGAGCCGCAGGGTCTCCCCCAGGCTGTCGGCGCTGCCGGCCAGCTGGTCGCGTTCGGCGATGAACGCGCGGTGGTCGGCCAGTGCCTGGTCGCGGGCCTTCTCGATGTTGCGGACGAGGACGTCGATCTCCACAGGAGGACCGTAGACACCCGGGGCCCCCGGCGCAGCTCCCGGCCCCTCCCGGCACCCCCCGGACTCCGGGTGTGGAGCGCGGCACACGGGTAGGGGCAGCGGCATGAGCGATGACCTGATCTGCGGTGACCACCTCCTGCGCCGGGACGGCGACACCCTCGCGATCGGCCGGCGCACCGGCGACGACGTCGTCTGGCTGGACGACGTCGCGATCGGCCTGCTGCCCGAGCCGGCCCGCGCGGCCCTGGAGCGCGGCGACACCGACGACGCCGCGCTGACCCTCGCCGTCCGCTCGATCGTGCAGGCCGAGGTCGAGCGCGGCGGGTGAGCCCGGGCCGCAGCTGCCCGGATCCAGAGGCGCCCGCCGGGCAGCACGGCCGGGCGGGGTCCTCCGACGCCGGGACTGGGGCATGGCCCCGGCGCCGTCGGTGCCCTCAGGATGACCCGGACCGGACGGCGTCGACAGCCCAGTCGTGACACGCCCCAGGTCCGCTGACCTGGCGCGTGCGTCTGGCGACGGTGCGCGATCCCGCTCCGTGCCAGCACGGGGACGCCGGTCGCACAGGGCATGCTCAGCCGCGCCTGGGTGCGCCGCCAGGCGGGCGCCCGACGGTTGCGACATGCCACCGACGGACCCATGTCAGCCGTGAGCCTCGGCGCGCAGGCCCGCGCCGTCACCCCTGCCCCTGCCCGTCCACCCGTCCTCGACGTCGTCGTCCCCGTGCACAATGAGGAAGCGGGTCTGGAGCCCTGCCTGCGGAGGCTGCACGACCACCTGTCACAGCAGCCCTACCCCTTCCGGATCACCGTCGCCGAGAACGCCAGCACCGACGGCACCGTCGCCGTGGCACGCCGGCTCGCCGCCGAGCTCACCGGGGTGCACGTCGTCGTCCTGCGCGAGCCGGGCCGCGGTCGCGCGCTGCGCACCACCTGGCTCGCCTCGGACGCCGACGTGCTGGTCTACATGGACGTCGACCTCTCCACCGACCTGGCCGCGCTGCTGCCGCTGGTCGCCCCGCTGATCTCCGGGCACTCGGACCTGGCGATCGGCACCCGGCTGGCCCGGGACTCCCGGGTGGTGCGGGGGGCGAAGCGCGAGTTCATCAGCCGCAGCTACAACCTGCTGCTGCGCGGCACGCTGGCCACGCGGCTGTCCGACGCGCAGTGCGGGTTCAAGGCCGTGCGGCGCGACGTCGCGCACCGGCTGCTGCCGCTGGTCGAGGACGAGGGCTGGTTCTTCGACACCGAGCTGCTGGTGCTCGCCGAGCGCAGCGGGCTGCGGATCGCCCAGGTGCCGGTCGACTGGGTCGACGACCCGGACAGCCGGGTGGACGTGCTCGCCACCGCGCGCGCCGACCTCGCCGGCATCGCGCGGATGCTGCGGGCGCTGAGCACCGGCCGGCTCCCGGTCGCCGACCTGCGGGCCCAGATCGGCCGCCGCCCGCTGACCGACCCGGTGCCCGGCGTGCCCACCGGGCTGGTCGGCCAGCTCGTCCGGTTCGCCGTGATCGGCGTGCTCTCCACGCTGGCCTACCTGGTGCTCTTCGTGCTGCTGCGCACCGTCAGCCCGGCGCAGGTGGCCAACCTGCTCGCGCTGCTGGTGACCGCGGTGGCCAACACGGCGGCCAACCGGCGGGTCACCTTCGGCATCCGCGGCTCCGGCGGCCGCGCCCGCGCGCAGCTGCAGGGACTGGTCGTGTTCGGCCTGGGTCTCGCGCTGACCAGCGGCGCGCTCGCCCTGCTGCACTCCGGCGCGGGCACCCCGAGCCGGCTGCTGGAGCTGGCCGTCCTGGTGGTGGCCAACGCGCTGGCCACCCTCGTGCGCTTCCTGCTGCTGCGGGCCTGGGTGTTCCGGCACCGCACCCCGCACGGCGGCACCCCGTCGTCGACCACCCGCAGCGACCTGGAGGACGCCCGATGAGCACCGTCACCACCGCGCCCCCCGGCCCGGCGGGTCCCGCCTCACCCGGGCTGCCCGCCGCGCCGCCGGCGGCACCGCGCTCCCGGCTGCAGCGCCTGCTCCGCGGCCGGGTGGACGACCCGGCGTGGGTCCGCCCGTCGCTGGCCGGGCTGCTGGCCGGCACCGGGCTGCTGTACCTGTGGGACCTGTCGGTCAACGGCTACGCCAACAGCTTCTACGCCGCCGCCGTGCAGGCCGGGACGCAGAGCTGGGAGGCGTTCTTCTACGGCTCCTCCGACGCCGCCAACTCGATCACCGTGGACAAGCCGCCGGGGTCGCTGTGGATCATGGAGCTCTCCGGCCGGGTGTTCGGCTTCAGCTCCTGGTCGATGCTCGCCCCGCAGGCGCTGATGGGCGTGGCGACCGTCGGGCTGGTGTACCTCGCGGTGCGCCGGGTGAGCGGCCCCGCCCTCGGCCTGCTCGCCGGGCTGGTCATGGCGCTGACCCCGGTCGCCGTCCTGATGTTCCGGTTCAACAACCCGGACGCCCAGCTCGTGCTGCTGATGACGGCCGCCGCCTACGCCACGGTGCGGGCGGTGGAGCGGGCCTCGCTGCGCTGGCTGGTCGGGGTGGGGGTGCTGCTGGGCCTCGCGTTCCTGACCAAGACCCTGCAGGCGGTGCTGGTGCTGCCCGGCTTCGCGCTGGCCTACCTGGTGGCCGCACCCACCGTGCTGTGGGCGCGGGTCAGGCACCTGCTGGTCGCGGGGGCGGCGTTCTGCGTCTCCTGTGGCTGGTGGATCGCCGTGGTCGAGCTGGTGCCCGCCGACAGCCGCCCCTACATCGGTGGCTCCGAGGGCAACTCCACCTGGGAGCTGATCTGGGGCTACAACGGCCTGGGCCGGATCTTCGGCGAGGGCTCCGCGGCCGGCGGCGGCGGTGCCGGCGGGTTCAACTCGGACACCGGGCTGACCCGGATGTTCGACAGCTCGGTCGGCGGCCAGATCGCCTGGCTGCTGCCCGCGGCCCTGGTGCTGCTGGTCGGCGGCCTGGTCGCCGTCGGCCGGGCCCCCCGCACCGACCTGCGCCGGGCCTCGCTGCTGCTGTGGGGCAGCTGGCTGCTGGTCACCGCCGCCGTCTTCAGCTTCATGCAGGGCACCTTCCACCAGTACTACACCGTGGCCCTGGCCCCGGCGATCGCCGCCCTGGTCGGGATCGGCGGCCGGCTGCTGTGGCAGCGCCGGGCGCAGGCGTGGCCGCGACTGGTGCTCGCGGGCACCGTGCTGGGCACGGCCGTGTGGTCGGCGGTGCTGCTGTCCCGCACCCCGGACCACCTGCCCTGGCTGCGCTGGGTCGTCGTCGTGGCCGGGGTCCTGGCCGCCGTGGCCCTGACCGTCGGGCACCTGCCGGTGCTGGGACGCCGGGGCGTGCTCACCGGGCTGGTGGCGGCCCTGCTGGTCGTGGGTCTCGGTGGGCCCGCCGCCTACGCCGCCAGCACCGTCAGCACGCCGCTCACCGGGTCGGTCGTGACCGCCGGTCCCGCGGGTGCCAGCACCGGCGGGGGCTTCGGTGGCGGCCCCGGCCGCGCCGGGGGCGGCCCGCCGGCGGGCATGCAGCCGCCGCCCGGCGTGGACGCACCCAGCGGGGCCGGCACCGGAGACGGCGCCGGAGCCGCGGGCCGACCGGGCGGCGGTGCAGGGCCCGGCGGCGAGGGCCAGGTGAGCGACCAGGTCACCACCCTCGTCGCCGAGGACGCCGACTCCTACACCTGGGCGGCGGCGACCACCGGCTCCACCAGCGCCGCGGGCTACCAGCTGGCCACCGGCGACCCGGTGATGGCCATCGGTGGGTTCAGCGGCAGCGACCCCTCACCGACGCTGGCGCAGTTCCAGCAGTACGTCGCCGACGGCGAGGTGCACTGGTACGTCAGCGGCAGCGGAGCCGGCGGTCGTGGCGGCGGCGGGACGGCCGGCGAGATCAGCACCTGGGTCGCCGCGACCTTCACCGCGACCACCGTCGACGGGGTCACGCTCTACGACCTGACCCAGCCGGCCGGCTGACCCGCCCGGCCGGCCCCGGCACGACGACGGCCCCCACGCCTGGGCGAGGGGGCCGTCGGTGCCGCGGGGACCGGGTCAGCCGGTGTAGTCCGGACGGGCCTTCACCGGGGTCGCCCGCGGGCTGGTGCCGGTGACCGGAGCGACGGTGCGGGCCACGGCCGGGGCCTCGACCGAGCCGGCGTCGACCCGGGCGGTTCCGTCGCCGTTGCCGTCCAGCGGGCGGGTGACCCCGCGCTGGTCGGTCATCAGGTTCACGCCCTCCACGGCCTCGTCCATCGCCTCGGGGACGAGCACGCCGGCGTCGATCACCGGGCTGCCCGGCGCGGGCAGCCGGGTCGCGGTGGGCCCGCCGTTGGCGGCGAGCGCACCCAGGCGCGGGTCGCTCACCCCGGTGACGTCGACGTCCCCGGCGAGGCGGCCCGGGCCGTAGGGCAGCGCCGCCTTCAGCACGTTGCCGCCGTAGGAGACGACCGGGCCGGTCACGTCGGCGCCGGTGTTGCCGGCGAGCACGGTGTTCGCGATCGAGGCGGCGCCGGTGATGCCGCTGGAGTTGCCGGTGACCGTGGCGTGCAGCAGGTCCACCGTGCCGGCGACGCTGTACACGCCGCCGCCCTGGCTCGCGGCGGTGTTGCCGCTGATCGTGGAGTTGATCGCGACGACCTCGCCACCGTCGTTGTAGACGGCACCACCACCCACGGGCGCCGTGGTGCCGGTGGCGGAGTTGCCGCTGAGCGTCGACTCCAGCACCGCCAGGAAGCCGGTGGCGGAGTTCCACAGCCCACCGCCCTCGACGGCCGTGTTGTCGCTGACCGTGGAGCCCTGGACGAGCACGTCGCCGGCCCCGGTCAGGTGCAGGCCACCGCCGTTGCCGGGCGGGCCGGTGACGGCGTTGCCGCTGAGCGCGACGCCGGTGAGCACGGTCGCGGTCTCGTCGGTGCGGCCGGGCGCCGTGGCCGTGGGCAGCAGCGGCCCGGCCTCGATGCCGCCACCGGCGCGCACCGCGGTGTTGCCGGCGACCGTCGAGGAGTCGACGAGCACCTCGCCGGTGATGTTCAGGATGCCGCCGCCGGAGCCCAGCGTGCCGGTCGCCCGGTTGCCGCGGACCTGGGAGCCGCTGATCGCGACGGCGCCACCCTCGGTGAAGACGCCGCCACCACCCTGGTCGGCCAGGGCGCCGGTGGCGGTGTTGTCGGTGATCTCGCTGTTGGTCACGACCATCTCGCCGACCGCGGAGTTCCACAGGCCGCCGCCCTCGACGCCGGTGTTGCGGCGCACGGTGGAGGCGTCGACGGTGACCGTGCCCGCACCGGTGACGTGCAGGCCGCCACCGTTGCCGGGCGGGCCGGTGACCACGTTGTCCGAGAGGTCCACGCCGGTCAGCGTCGTGGTGGTGGCATCCGCGCGGGCGGGCGCGGTGGCCGTGGCCAGCAGCGGGCCGGCCTCCACCCCTCCACCGGCGCGGACGGCGGTGTTCCGGGTGATCGCGGACTTGGTCACGGTGACCCGGCCGGTGACGCTGAGGATGCCGCCGCCGGAGCCCGCGGCGCCGGTCGCGTCGTTGTCGTCGATGGTCGAGGCGTCGACCGTGACGGCCCCGCCCTCGGTGAAGACTGCGCCACCGCCCTGGTCGGCGAGGGCACCGTTGGCGACGTTCTGCCGCATCGTGCTGCCGGTGACGGCCAGCGTGCCCGTGGCGGAGTTCCACAGCGCACCGCCCTCGGCGGCGGCGTTGCCGGTCAGCGTGGAGCCTGCGACGGTGGCGGAACCGGCACCGGTGATGTGCAGCCCACCGCCGTTGCCGGGCGCCGCGCCGCCGTTGTTGCCGGTGAAGGTCGAGCCGGTGACGGCGGCCTTCCCGCCGGCCAGCACCTCGACGGCGCCACCGGCCCGGGTGGCGGTGTTGCCGGTGAACGTGCTGCCGGTGACGGTCAGCGTGCCGGCGGTGGCGACGGCACCGCCGCTGCCGGCGGTTGCCGCGGGCGCGCCCGGGTTGAGCGCGGTGCTGTTCTGGATCGTCACGCCGGTCAGGGTCAGCGCGCCGCCGGCGGCGACGCGGACGGCGCCGCCGTTCTCGGTCGCCGGGGCCACGCCGCCGGTGATCGTCATGTTCGTCAGGGTCAGCGAGGCCCCGGGCAGCACGTCGAAGAGGCGGTCGACGCCCGCGGCGTTGAAGACCGACCCGTTCCCGTCCACCACCAGCTGGCCGATCACGTCGATGTCGCCGCCGGCGTTGGCGTCCTCGCTCGCAGCACCCGCGGACAGCGTGAAGGCACCGGCAGGCGCGATGGTGATGGTGTCCGCCTCGGCGGTGCCGTTGGCGGTGGACACGGCGGCGCGCAGGCCGGCCATGTCGGCGCTGCTCAGCGGCACGTTGGCGGCACTGGCGTTCAGCGGGTTGAACACGGCCATCCCGCAGAGGACGGCAGATGTTGCCAGCACGGTGGTGATACGTCGCATGTCTGGTCGTCCGTCTGTGTGGAGGGTGGGCCCCGTTCCGCCCTGTGAGGCACAAGCTATGTCAATACTGGTGACCAACTGGTGACCTGCCGTGCGACACGGCCAGCGTTTCGTGATGCTGCGTGACGCGGCACTACTGTCGGTGCTCGTGACCTCGTGGACAGCGCTGCTCGGTACGACCCGCCGCCGCCTCGTCGCGGCCGGCACGGTGGTGGTCCTGGCCCTGGCCGTGCTGCTCGCCGTCCTGCTGCCCGGGGACGAGCCGGTCACCCGGCCGACCGCGGACCCGACGCCGACCACCGCGAGCGCCTCCCCCGCCGTCCCGGACGCACCCCCGGAGACCCCCGCCGCCACGTTCCCGACCACGGTCGCCGCGGCCGTCGTCGACGAGGTGGACGTGTTCGCCGGGCCCGACGCCGGCGCGGCGCCGGTGCAGTCCCTGGACGCCGGTGACCAGCTCTCCGGGCAGCTGACCTTCGTGGTCGACAGCCAGCAGGGCGACTGGCTGCAGGTCCAGCTGCCGACCCGGCCCAACGGCTCCACCGGCTGGGTGCGTGCCGCCGACATGAGCCTGACCTCGCACGACTACAGCATCGAGGTGCGGCTGGCCGAGCACCGGATGCTGGTGCGGCAGGCCGACGCCGTCCTGCTGGACACCCCGGTCGGGGTCGGCGCCGCCGACGCGCCCACCCCCGGCGGCACGTACTACCTCAAGGAGCTGCTGCAGCCGCCGGACCCGGACGGCGGCTACGGCCCGTACGCCTACGGTCTGTCCGGCTTCTCCACCGTGTTCACCAGCTACTCCGGCGGGGAGGGCGTCATCGGCATCCACGGCACCGACGCCCCGGAGACCGTCGGCACCGACGTCAGCGACGGCTGCATCCGGGTCACCAACGAGGTGGTCAGGCAGATGGTCGAGGACATCGGGCTGCCGCTGGGCACCCGGGTCACGATCACCGCCTGACCGGACGGGACGTCGGGTCCGCGCGGCCTCCGCGACGTCGCCGGGCCGGACACCGACGGTGCTCCTCACCCGGCCAGGTGGCCCCACGCCTCGGCGAGGTCGGTCCACCTGCCGGTCGCCGCCACCCGGCCGCCCTCGAGCACCACCACCTGGTCGGCCAGCGCCAGCGCGGCCCGCTTGGCGGTGGCGCCCACGACCGTGGTCCCGCGGTCGCGCAGCGCCGCCCACAGCTCCAGCTCGGTGCGCGCATCCAGGGCCGAGGACACGTCGTCGGCGAGCACCAGCTCGGCGTCGGTGGCCAGTGCCCGGGCGAGCGCGAGCCGCTGCGCCTGCCCGCCGGACAGCCGCACCCCCCGGTGGCCGACCAGGGTGCCGACCCCGCCCGCGGCCAGCACGTCGGTCTGCATCCGGGCAGCGACCAGCGCCCCGTCGACCTCCCGGTCGTGGCCCAGGGCGACGTTGTCGGTGATGGTCCCCGACAGCACGCGCGGCAGCTGGGCCACGTGCGCCACCTGGCCGGGCCGCAGGAACAGCTGCGGGTCGCCGACCACCGTGTCGTTCCAGCGGATGGTGCCCTCGTGGTCGGCCAGTCCGGCCAGCGCGGCCAGCAGGCTCGACTTGCCCGAGCCGACCCGGCCGACCAGCAGGGTGAGCGACCCGGCCGGCACGTCCAGATCGACCTCGGAGACACCCACCGTCCCGTCGTCGTGCACCACCGTCACCCCGGACAGGCGCAGCCGCTCCAGCCGGACTCGGTCTCCCACCGCCGGTGCCGGGGCGCTGCCGGCGACCAGGTCGACTCCGGGCGGGACGGACACCAGGTCCTCCCGGCCCGCCAGCCGGGTCGCCTCGCGCAGCCATGCCCCGGCGATCGGCCGCTCGACGACGGCCAGCCCGGCGGTGGTGCCGTACCAGCCGAAACCGGCCACGGCCGTGCTCACCGTCAACGCGGTGGCGAGGTCCCAGGCCCCGGTCAGGTGCAGCGTCCACGTGGCGACGACGGCCAGCTGCACCAGCAGCACGGGCGCGCCCTCCAACAGCGTGCGGATCCGCGTCTCCCGCACGGTGGCGCCGACCCGACGCGCGTCTACCTGCTCGAGGTGACGCTGGACCGGGCCGGTGGCCGCGGCCAGCTTCACCGTGCGCACGGCCTCCAGCGCCGAGACCAGCTGGCGGCCGAAGTCGGCTCGCAGGTCACCGGCCACCCGCCCGGCGCGGCCGGCCAGCGGTGCGCCCAGCGCGGCCACCAGAGCCGACCCGACGATGACGCCGCCGGCGACCAGGCCGGCGACGGGCTGACCGGTGACGACGACGGTCAGCACCGTGGCGCCGGCTCCCAGCACGACGTCGATCCACCGGTCGGTGAGGTTGAGCAGCCGGTCGGAGTCCAGCGCCCGGGCGGTCACCTCCCCCGGTGGGGTGCGGGCCAGCCGGCGCTGCTCGGTCTGCCCGCGCAGCACGGCCAGCCGCAGCCGCAGGGTGACCCCGGTCCACCACAGCGGGAACCAGCGGAAGGCGAAGCCGACGAAGACCGAGGACACCACCAGGGACGACGCGAGGGCGATCGCCGTCCCGGCCGGGCCCTCGCCCCGCTCCAGCCCGGCGACCAGCTCGCCCCAGAGCGCGCCGGTGAGGACCCCGTAGGTGCCGGTGACCGACCCCAGCCAGAACGCCAGGCCGGCGGTCAGACCCCAGGCCGGGTGGGCGAGGACCGCCCGCGTCACGGTGCGGGCCAGCCGGACCCGGGGCGGGTCGGGCGGCGGTCGAGGCTCCCGCCGCTCCCCGGCGGTGGCCGGTCCCGTGTCCGGCGTGCCGCGGGCCGCCCGCTCCCCGGTGACGGTGGGGCCGGGCCCGTGCGGTGCGGGCGTCTGCGGCTCGGGCAGGTGCGGCTCGGGCAGGTGCGGCGCGGGCAGGTGCGGCTCGGCCAGGTGCGGCTCGGGCGTGGTGGCGTCCAGCGTGCCCCCGGCGCCTGCGCCGGCCGCCACGAGGAGGTCGCGGAACGGTCCGAGGGTGGTCGCCAGCTCCGTGCGGGGGCCGTGCTGCACGATGCGCCCGGCGTCCAGGACGGCGACCGCGTCGCACCAGCGGGTGGTGCCCAGCCGGTGGGCGACGACGATGCCGGTGCGGTCGCGCAGCAGCCGACGGGTGGCTCGGGTGACCAGCTGCTCGGTGGCCGGGTCCATCCGGGCAGTGGCCTCGTCGAGCACCACCACCCGTACGTCGCGCAGCAGCAGCCGGGCGAAGGCCACCAGCTGCTCCTGCCCCGCGGACAGGGTGGTGCCCCGGGGTCCGATCTGGGTGTCCAGGCCGTCAGGGAGCGAGTCGACCCAGGAGGTGAGGCCCAGCTCGGCCACGGCCGCCTCGACCCGGTCGCGGGGCACGTCGGCGAACAGGGTGAGGTTCTCCGCGAGGGTGGCGCCCAGCAGCTCCGTGCGCTGGGTGACCACGCCCACGCCGGCTCGCAGCTGCTGCAGGTCGGTACCCGTCACGTCCTGGCCCCCGACCCACACGGTGCCCGGTGGCGGCTCCACCGCGCGGGAGAGCAGTTTGGCCAGCGTCGACTTGCCGGCGCCGCTGCGTCCGACCAGCGCGCAGGTGGTCCCGGCGGGCACCACCCACCCGTCGATGCGCAGGTGGAACGGCTCGGCGTGGCCCTCGCCGTCGTAGGCGAAGTCGAGCTCCCGCACCTCCACGGTGTTGTCCGTGACGGGGAGCGGCGCGCCGCCGGTCGGCTCGGGGGCGGTGGCCATGAGCGTGCGGATGCGGGTGAGGGCGCCCAGGCCCTCGTGCATCTCGGGCAGGTGGTGGTTCACCTCGTCGAGCCGGCCGACGAAGGTGGTGACCAGCAGCCAGAGCGTGACCAGGGTGGCGACGTCGAGGGTGCCGCCGTCGACGAGTGCGATCGCCAGCAGCGCCAGCGCCGCGAGCAGCCCGTGCAGCACCAGCCCGCTGCGCAGCGCGACCCGTGCGGCGACCCGGGAGGTGCGCCCGTTCCGGCGCAGGATCTCCGCCGACCGCTGGGCGAACTGGGCCAGCACGTGCGCCTGCCCCAGGGAGGTACGGACGTCGTCGCGACCGGCGACCGCCTCCTCCAGCTGCGCCGCTCCGTCGGACCAGGCCTCTTCCTCCACGGTCTTGGACCGGGCCAGCTCCGGGGTCAACCGGCGGACGGCGGCCAGCACGACCACCGCGACCAGCGGGAAGGCGACCCAGGCCGGCCACCAGACCACACCGGCGGTGACCCAGGCGAGCACCGAGCGCAGCACCGCCCGGCCCATCGCCCAGCCGCTGATCCGCAGCAGGGTGGCGAGCTGACGGGTGTCGTCGTCCACGCGGTCCAGCAACTCGCCCACGCCCTGTCCTTCCAGCGTGGTCAGCGGCTGGTGCAGCACAGCGTCGAGCAGGTCGGCCCGCAGCACGCCCTCGGCCCGGCCGACCGCGGTGGCGAACAGGGTGCGGCCCACGACCTCACCGGCCGCGGCCACGACCAGGAGGCCGGCGAGGACCCCGACCAGGCCGGCGGTCGGATCCTCGGCGATGCGCCCGGTGACCACCGTCCCCACCGTCTCGATGACGGCGGCGGTCACCGCCAGCACGAACGCGACGACGGTGCCGGGGCCGGCCAGCCGCCGCAGACCCCGCGGCGCGTGCTGCCGCACCCGCCCCACCTCCGCCCGGCTCGTGTCCGGCCCACCCGTGGGGCCCGCGCCGGACGTTAGAGCGCCCCACCGACGGTCCGCGCCTGGATATCACCCCGATCGGCGCCGCCCGGCGGTCAGCGCTTGCTGGCGTACTCCTTGAGCAGCCCGCGGCTGATGATCGTCTTCTGGATCTCGCTGGTGCCCTCGCCGATGAGCAGGAACGGCGCCTCGCGCATGAGGCGCTCGATCTCGTACTCCTTGGAGTAGCCGTAGCCGCCGTGGATGCGGAAGGACTGCGTGGTCACCTCGGCGCAGTACTCGCTGGCCAGCAGCTTGGCCATGCCGGCCTCGACGTCGTTGCGCTGGCCGGAGTCCTTCAGCCGGGCCGCGTTGACCATCATCATGTGGCTGGCCTCCACCTTGGTGGCCATCTCGGCGAGCTGGAACGCGATCGCCTGGTGCTGGGCGATCGGCTTGCCGAAGGTCTCCCGCTGCTGGGCGTACTCGACGGCCAGCTCGAAGGCCCGGATGGAGATGCCGCAGGCGCGGGCGGCCACGTTGACCCGGCCGACCTCGACGCCGTCCATCATCTGGGCGAAGCCCTTGCCGGGCACGCCGCCCAGCACGTCGTCGGCGCTGGCGTGGTAGCCGTCGAAGACCAGCTCGGTCGTGTCGACGCCCTTGTAGCCCATCTTGTCGATCTTGCCGGGGATGGTGAGCCCGGGCTTGACCTCGCCGAAGCCGGCCGGCTTCTCCACCAGGAACGCGGTGAGGTTCTGGTGCGCCTTCTCCGCGCCCTCGTCGGTCTTGACCAAGGCCGCGACCAGCGTGGAGCTGCCGCCGTTGGTCAGCCACATCTTCTGGCCGTCGATGACGTAGTCACCGTTCGCGTCCCGCTTCGCCTTGGTGCGGATGGCGGCGACGTCGGAGCCCAGGCCCGGCTCGGACATGGAGAACGCGCCGCGCACCTCGCCGGTGGCCATCCGGGGCAGGAAGCGCTCCTTCTGCTCCTGCGTGCCGTGCTGCACCAGCATGTAGGCGACGATGAAGTGGGTGTTGATCACACCGGAGACGCTCATCCAGCCGCGGGCGATCTCCTCGACCACCAGCACGTAGGTGAGCAGCGACTCGCCCAGCCCGCCGAACTCCTCCGGGATCATGAGGCCGAAGAGCCCCATCTCCTTCATGCCGTCGACGATCTCCTGCGGGTAGGTGTCGGAGTGCTCCAACTCCTGCGCCCGCGGGATGATCTCCTTGTCGACGAACCGCTTGACCGTGGACAGGATCTCCTGCTGCACGTCGGTCAGGTCGAGGGTCTGGGCCAAGCGGGTCATGAGGTCTCCTCCGGGGACTCCGGTGTCCGGGCTACCGGCGAGTATGGACGACGACGACGCCCGCGCCGGGGTGTCCCTGCTCACGGTCACCCCAGCTGGGCACGGGCGGCTAGCGTCGTGGCGGTGACGACCCGACCGACACGCGCCCTGACCGCCGCCGCCGCCACCGCGATGCTGCTGCTCGCCGGGTGCGGTGGCGGGGACGCACCCGACCCCGCCGACGCGACCGCCGCCTCGACCAGTGCGGTGCCGGACGGGCCGACCGCCGCGGCCACGCCCACCGCCGTCGAGCCGTCCGTGGCCGCGGCCGAGGCGTCCGCGGCGGCCGCCGCCGACCCGGCCGCCGCCACCGACCCCGCGGGCGCCGCCCTGGCCAGCGCGCTGCGCGCGGCCGACCTGCCCGCGGGCTGGAGCGTGCAGGCCAACCCGGTCGTGGCCGGTGACCTCGGGCAGAGCCTGGCCGGCATCTGCGGCTACGCCTTCACCTCCGAGGACCGGCGCACCGCCAAGTACCCGGTGGTCGGCGTCGACCCCTCCGGCGCGGCCGGGATCACCAGCGAGGCGATCGCCTACGACTCCCCGGAGAGCGCGTCACTGGCCCTCACCGAGCTGGCCGCGGCCTTCCAGGGCTGCCCGCCGGAGGACTACACCTTCGTCCAGACGCCCCCGGCGGACGGGCTGGCGCCGCAGAACTTCCGGGTCGCCTACCAGCTGAGCACCGGGTTCCTGCAGGTCGTGGTGGGCCAGGCGCGCGGGTCGGTGCTGTCCGTGCTGATCGGCAGCGACCAGGCCGCCGTGCTGGCCGCCGGCGGCTCGATCGCCCAGCGGCTGGCGCTGCTCCCGGCGGCTGCCGTCGGCGGCTGAGCGGGCCGGGGCAGCACGCCCCGGCCCGGTCGGCTCAGGCGTCCGGCGGCGTGAAGACCGAGGTGCGGGTCAGACCGGCGGCCCGGCCCTTGTTGGCCATGACCAGGGCCATCTTGCGGCTGGCCTCGTCGATCATCTCGTCACCGAGCATGGCCGAACCCTTCTTCCCACCGGCCTCCGACGTCGCGTACTCGTAGGCGTCGAGGATCAGCTCGGCGTGGTCGTACTCCTCCTGCGACGGCGCGAAGATGGCGTTGGCGGCGTCGATCTGGCCCGGGTGCAGCACCCACTTGCCGTCGAAGCCGAGCACCGCGGCGCGCTTGGCGACCTCCTCGAAGGCCGGCACGTCGCGCACCTGCAGGAAGGGCCCGTCGATGGCCTGCACGCCGCGGGCGCGGGCGGCCATGAGGATCTGCATGAGGATGTAGTGGAACGGGTCGCCGGGGTAGTCCGGGTGCAGTGCACCGACGACCAGCGACTTCATGTTGATGCTGGCCATGAAGTCGGCCGGGCCGAAGATGATCGTCTCGATCCGCGGGCTGGCGAAGGCGATGTCGTTGACGTTGATCAGGCCCTGCGCCGTCTCGATCTGCGCCTCGATGCCGATCCGGCCGACCTCGAGGCCGTTGCTCTTCTCGATCTGGGTGAGCAGCATGTCCAGCGCGCGCACCTGGGCGGCGTCGGCCACCTTCGGCAGCATGATCGCGTCCAGGTTCGCCCCGGCGCCCTCGACGACCTCGACCACGTCGCGGTAGGTCCACTCCGTCGTCCAGTCGTTGACCCGGACCGCCCGGATCTTGTCGCCCCAGCCGCCCTCGTTCAGCGCCGCGACGATGTTCTTGCGGGCGCCGGGCTTGGCCAGCGGGGCGCAGGCGTCCTCCAGGTCCAGGAACACCTGGTCGGCCGGCAGGCCCTTGGCCTTCTCCAGGAACCGGGGGTTGCTGCCCGGGACGGCGAGGTTGGAACGACGGGGACGGAGCTCGGCCACGATGCCTCCTGCTGGGGTGGTGCTGCACGGTCATGACGGCACACCGGGAAGGTCCGGCGTCGCCGGAGGGTAACCACGCGGCCCGCCTCGGGCGGCATCCCAGCGGCCAGACGTGAGGCGGTCCACAGCGCGCGCTCACCCGCGATGGGGACCCGGTCAGCCGACCGGCTCGGCCACGACCGGCCGGCTGGCCCGCACCACCAGACCCACCCCGAGGACGACGGCGGCCATGCCGGGCAGCGCCAGCAGCGGCGGCGCCGCCTGGCCCAGCGCCAGGGACACCAGCAGCGCCCCCGGCACCTCCAGCAGGATCGCCAGGCCCACGATGGTCGGCCCCACCGAGGACACGACCAGGTTGAACAGGGTGTGCCCGAGCAGCTGGGCGACGAACGTGATGGCCGCGATCAGCCACCAGTCCTGCGCGCTGAAGCCGGTCAGCGGCACCCCGACCGCCAGCGCCGCCACCGCGATCACCACCGCGCAGGTCGAGTAGCAGACCACCGCGTACGCCGAGGTGGCCAGCCGCTGCCGGGCGTGCGCCCCGGCCAGCACGTACCCGGCGGCGCAGACCGCGCCCAGCAGGGCCAGCCCGTCCCCGGCCAGTGCCCGCAGGGACACCGTGACGTCGACCCCGGCGATCAGCCCCGCCCCGACGACGGCGAGCACCAGGCCCCACCACACCGCGGCCGGCAGCCGCACGCCGGTGAGCCGCGCGGCCAGCGCCGTCCAGATCGGGGTGGTGGTCACCAGGGCCACCGACGCGGCCACCGTGGTCATCGACAGGCTGGGCAGCCACGCGGCGAAGTGCGCGGCCAGCAGCACGCCGCCGAGCACCGAACTGCGCAGGTCGCGGGGCCGCAGGCCGGCCAGCGTGCCTCGCTCCCGGGTGAGCAGCACCGGCAGCAGCGCGGCCGCCCCGGCGGCGTTGCGCCAGAACGCGATGGCCAGCACCGGTGCCACGACCAGTGCGGTGAGCGGCCCGGACAGCGAGATGCCGACGACGGCGATGCCCATGAGCAGCACGTCGCGCCCCCCGGGGCGGTGCAGCGCCCACGCCGGCGCCGCGGTGACGCTGTCGGCGGCGCTCATGCCCCGTCGGGTGCCGGCACCCGGATGACACCGCGGGCGACCGGCAGGACGTCCCCGGCGACCGTGGCCCGCTCGGCCCGGCCGCCGCTGCTGGTCACCGTGCAGCGCAGCACCGAGGGCCGGGCGATCTGCTCGCCCTGGTGCAGCACGAAGTCGGTGGTGCCGTCGGGCACCAGGCCGACCGCGGCCAGCCACACCCCGGTGCCGAGCGCGGCGGACCCGGTGGCCGGGTCCTCCTCCCACGCCATGCCTCCGGCGAAGACCCGCACGGTGCCGGTGCGGGTGGCGGCGTCCCAGACCAGCAGGGAGATGCCGCCCTCCACGTCGGGCAGCAGCCGGGCCAGCGCGGTGCGGTCCGGCACCGCCCGGGCGAGCGCCTCGGGCCGCACCTCCAGCTGGGCGAAGTCGATGCCGCAGCCGACCAGGTGCGCGGGGCGCCCGGTGAGGTCCGCGGCGGTCAGGCCGACGGCGGCGGCCAGGTCGGCGGCGTCGGGCGCGGGTCGCAGCGACACCGGCCCGCCGGTGAGCCGGGCACCGTCCGGGCCGACCTCGACCGGCACGACGCCGACGCCGCACTGCTGCTGCAGCGTGCCCGCCGGCAGCAGGCCCAGCCGCACCAGCGTGTGCGCGGTGCCCACGCTGGGGTGACCGGCGAAGGGCAGCTCGACCGACGCGGTGAAGATCCGCACCCGGTACCCGGTCGCGGTCACGTCGGAGACGAACGTGGTCTCCGACAGGTGGAACTCCGAGGCGATGGACTGGCACTGCGCCGCGGTCAGGTGACCCGCGTCCAGGACGACGGCCAGCGGGTTCCCGGCGAAGGGGCGCGGGGCGAAGACGTCGACCACCTCGTAGCGGAGGCCGGCCTCGCCGAGACCGTGGTCACCGACGCCGCGCGCACGGGGATCCGCCATGGCGCGACGGTAACCTCGCTCCTCGTGACCACGGTGAGCAGGGCCTACGTCTCCCGGATGGCCGCGCTCACCGTCTTCGACCCCAACGGCGACCGGGTCGGCAAGCTGCGCGACGTCGTCGTGGCGCTGCGGGTGGACTCCGCCCCGCCGCGGGTGCTGGGCCTGGTCGTGGAGATCGTGGCCCGCCGCCGGATCTTCATCCCGATGGGCCGGGTCACCGGGCTGGACGCGGGCTCGGTGGTGCTGGGCTCGGGCACGCTGAACCTCAAGCGCTTCGAGCAGCGGGCCGGGGAGACCCTCGTGCTCGGGGAGCTGCTGGACCGCTCGGTGCGCATCCTGGAGAACGACCGCCCGGCCACTGTCGTGGACGCCGGCATGGAGCAGACCCGGACCGGTGAGTGGGTGCTGTCCCGGGTCGCCGTCCAGGAGCCGGGCCGGATCGGGCGCCGCGGGCAGCTGCGCCAGCTGGCCTGGGACGAGGTGAGCGGGCTGGCCCTGCCGCAGGGCGGGCAGGGCACCGAGACGCTGCTGGCCACCTACCGCGACCTCAACGCCGCCGACCTGGCGCACGCCCTGCAGGACCTGCCGGTCAAGCGCCGGCACGAGGTCGCCGAGGCCCTGGACGACGACCGGCTGGCCGACGTGCTCGGCGAGCTGCCCGAGGCCGAGCAGATCGGCATCCTCGGCACGCTGGCCGACCGGCGGGCCGCCGACGTGCTCGAGGAGATGGACCCCGACGACGCCGCCGACCTGCTCAACGAGATGCCCGGGGCCGACCAGCAGCGCTACCTGGAGCTGATGGAGCCCGACGAGGCTGAGTCGGTGCGCCAGCTGCTGGCCTACAACGAGGACACCGCCGGCGGGATCATGACCAGCGAGCCGGTGATCCTCACCCCGGACGCCACGATCGCCGAGGCGCTGGCCCGGGTGCGCGAGCCCGAGCTCACCCCGTCACTGGCCAGCCAGGTGTACGTGTGCCGGGCACCCTCGGCCACCCCGACGGGCAGGTACCTGGGCCTGGCGCACATCCAGCGGCTGCTCCGGGAGCCACCCTCCACGCTGGTCAGCGGCGTGCTGGACGACCTGGAGCCGCTGCGCCCCGGCGCCACCCTCAACGAGGTCACCCGCTACTTCGCCACCTACAACCTGGTCGCCGCCCCGGTGGTGGACAGCCAGGGCCGGCTGGTCGGCGCGGTCAGCGTGGACGACGTGCTGGACCACCTGCTGCCCGACGACTGGCGCGAGCAGGCCCGGCGTGGCTGACGGCCCCCGCGAGGGCGCGCGCCGGCTGGACCAGCCGCGGGCCGCCCGGGGCCTGGGCAACCTGGTGCGGCTGGACCCGGACACCATCGGCCGGCTCGCCGAGGGCATCGCCCGGTTCCTGGGGACGGGGCGGTTCCTGGCGATCCAGACGATGATCGTGGTCGTCTGGATCGCGCTCAACGTCTTCGCGGTGCAGCTGCGCTGGGACCCGTACCCGTTCATCCTGCTGAACCTGGCCTTCTCCACCCAGGCGGCCTACGCCGCGCCGCTGATCCTGCTCGCGCAGAACCGGCAGACCGACCGCGACCGGGTGCAGGCCGAGGAGGACCGGGCCCGCGCGGCGAGCACCCGGGCCGACACCGAGTACCTGGCCCGTGAGCTGGCCTCGCTGCGGGTGGCCGTCGGTGAGCTGGCCACCCGGGACTTCATCCGCGGGGAGCTGCAGCGGGCCATCGGCGGCGACGAGGGCGACGCGGCGGCCGCCGCGGCCGAGCGCAAGAAGAAGCAGAAGAAGAAGCGCGAGGCCGCCGCCGCGGCGGCCGCGGCCCGCTCCGGGTCGTCGTCCACCGCCGACCGGCGGCCGCCGCGGCGCCGGGAGGAACCCCTCAGCTGACCGTGCGCTCCCGGTACCAGTGCATCTCGTGCCCGGTCGCGGTGAACGCCTCGTTGCCCACCAGCCGCCCGGTGGTGGTGCTGGTGACCACGAACCCCTCGCTCTCGTAGAGCGCCCGGGCGGCGTCGTTGCCGTCGAGCACGGTGAGCTCCACCTCGGCACCGGCCCGCTCCAGCGCGTGCCGGAGCAGCGCCCGGCCCACGCCGCGCCGGTGGCAGGCGGGGTCGACGTACATCCAGGTCACCTCGGCGTCGGAGAACGCCAGGAAACCGACCACCCGGCCGTCGAGCTCGGCCACCCACAGGTCGCCGTCGAACAGGCCCTCGCCCTCGTACGTCTGCTCCAGGGTGAGGAAGGCCTCGACGCCGACGGAGGCGGCCAGCTCGCCGAGCCGGGCGGCGTCGTGCACCTCGGTGACCCGCTGCCAGTCGGCGGGTGCGTAGTCGCGGATGGTGATCACGGTGCTCTGCCTACCGGCTCGGCGTCGCCGGCACCACCGAGTTCCCCGGGGTCGGCGCTGCCCTCCCGGTGGACCGTCGCCGCGGCGATCCGGCCGGTGCGCCGGGTGGCCTCCGGGGTCAGGGCGGCCGTCAGCGCCGCCTCGACCGCCCCCAGCGGGTCCGGCCCGGCCGTGTCGACGACGACGTGCGGCTCGGTCCACGCGTCGACGTCGCGGCGGGCGACCTGCTGCCAGCTCGGCACCACGTGCCCCGGCAGGTCGGCGTGGCGCTGCTCCACCCGGCGCCGGTGCTCGGCCCGGTCGCCGCAGACCAGCCGCACCCAGCGCACCGGGGTGCCGGTGGCCGCGGCCAGCTCGGCGAACGGCGCGCGGGAGGCCGCGACCGGGAAGACGGCGTCGACCACCACGTCGGTGCCGGCCTGCAGGCAGGTGCCGGCCATGGCCAGCGCCAGCTCGTACCCCGCCCCGCCGACGTCGTCCTGCCCGGCGACCAGGCCGCTGCGCACCAGCGCGGCCTCGACGGCGTCGATCCGCACGTGCGCGGCCCGCAGCCGGCCGGCCAGCTCCCGGGCCAGCGTCGTCTTGCCGACCCCGGGCAGCCCACCGATGAGCACCAGCACCGGGTCAGCATGCCCGAGCGGCGCCGGCCGCCTGGTCGCCCCGCCGGCCGGGACCCGGCGCGTGGGTAGGGTGGCCGGCGTCACTTGCCGGCACACAGCCAGGAGATCCCGGACGATGCACCGACGCAGCCCGGCCCGAGCCCTCGCCGCCGTCCTCGGGCTGGTGACCGCGGTCACCGTCGGCATGCCGGGGGCCCAGGCAGGCGACCGGTCCCCGCTGGTGTCCGCCGTCACCGGCATCGAGGCCACCACGACGCAGCTGACCCTGGCCGGTGCCTCCTGGACGCGCACGGTGGGCACGGTCAGCGGGGTGGTCGACCCGCGCGAGCAGGTCGCCGGGCTCGCCGGCCTGCCGGTGGACGCCGCCGGGCGCCACCACTACACGTCCGAGTTCGAGGTGCTGGCGCCCACCGGGGCGACCCGGGCCGACCTCGTGCTGGTCGAGGCGGAGAACCGCGGCTCACCGCTGGTGCTCGGCGCACTCCAGGACCTCACCCTGCCCGTCGGCTCCCCGACCAGCCCGCGGGCCATCAACTGGCCGCCCGGGCTGGGCAACGGCTTCCTGCAGTCGGTCGGGGTCTCCTACGCCCGGGTGCAGTGGGAGACCGGCATCTCCGCCGGGGTGCCGGCGACCGCGCAGGGCATCGGCGAGGTGATCACCCGCGACTTCGGCCGGCTGCTGGAGGGGACCGACCGGGGCGTGGCCGACCGGCGCGGGCTGCCGGTGTTCGGCGCCTCACTGCTGGCCGGGGTGAGCCAGAGCGCGTGGTTCGTGAACACGCTGGTCGACGAGGGGTTCAACGCCGACCCGCGCACCGGCCGGCGGGTGTTCGACGGGGCCCTGGCCGTCGACGGCACCGGCAACCGGTTGGCCATCAACCGGCTCGCCGGCACGGCGCCGCAGCAGCCGTACCTGCTGCCCGACGGCGTGCCGGTCACCATCGACCAGCTGCTCACCCGGCACCGCAGCGACCCGCTGTACGTCGACGTCGCCAACTACACCGACTTCTACCGGCTGCGCGCCAGCGTCTCGGACCAGGCGCCGCGGCGACCGGACGCGCGCCGTTACGACTGGCCGTCCCCGCACGCCGGGACCAGCTTCCCCGACGCGGTGGTGTTCGGCCTGCTGCGCTGCAACGACGGCTCGGTGGTACCGCGCAACCCGATCGACTACCGGCCCCACCTGCGCACCCTGGTGACGCAGTTCGCGACGGCGCTCACCCACCCGGGCGCGGGCGCCCGGCGGGCGCTGCCGCCGTCGGCGCTGTTCGAGCTCACCGCCGCCCCGGCCGCCTCGGCGACCTTCAACGCGCTGCCCGGCGTCGCGCTGTCGGTGCCCCGGGTCGACCCGGACACCGCGCAGCCGCTGGGCGGCGTGCGCTTCCCGGAGGCGACCGTGCCGCTGGGCCGGCCGCTGCCCGTCGCGCTGCCCCCGGTGAGCACCCGGAACATCCTCGACGTCTGCGGCAACTGGGGCGGGTGGCAGCCCTTCACGGCCGGCGAGCTGGCCACCCGGTACGGCACGGTGGACGACTACCTCGCACGCTACGCAGCGGCCGTGGACGAGCAGGTCCGGCAGGGGTACCTCCGCGCCGAGGAGCGTGCGCCGATGCTGGACGCCGCCCGGGCCGCCTTCCTGTCCGCGCCCGCCTGACCGCTGCGGGCCCGCCGAGGTCAGCCGGTCAGCACCTGCACCAGCGCCCCGGCGGCACCGGCCAGCAGCAGCACCACGACGAACGGCGCCCGCAGCGCCAGGGCCAGCGCCGCGACGGCCAGCCCGACCAGCCGGCCGTCGAGCACCAGCTCGCTGCCGGAGGTCGCGGCCTGCACGGCCACCAGCGCGCCGAGCAGCGCCGCGGGCACGAACTCCACCACCCGGGCGACCACCGGGTGCTCGACCCACGCGGCCGGCACCGACAGCCCGGCCACCTTGAGCAGGTAGCAGCCCACCGCGCCGACGACGACGGCGACCCACACGGTGCTCACCGGCGCCCCCGCCCGGCCAGGGCGACCGCCACCACCGCCGCCACCACCTGCACGCCGGCCGGCACCACCGGCGTCAGCGCCAGGGCGACCAGCGCACCGCCCAGGGCCACCCGGCGCTGCGCGGGCGCCTCGTCCCAGCCCCGCTGCAACCGCGGCCACAGCAGCGCCAGGAACGCCGCGGGCACGACGGCGTCCAGGGCGGCCTGCGCCGTGGCCCCGAGGGCGGCGGCGCCGAGGGCACCGACGACGGTCATCGCGTTCCAGCTGAGGTAGAGGCTGGCGCCGCCGGTCCAGAACGCCAGCCGGGCCAGGTCGCGGTCCGGGGCGGCCAGCGCCAGCGCCGTCGTCTCGTCGATCACCCAGTGCGCCGTCCCGAGCCGGCGCAGGGTGCCGCGCGGCTGCAGCAGCGGCAGCAGCCGGACGCCGTAGACGGTGTTGCGGGTGCCGAGCAGCAGCGCGCTGCCGACCGCGGCGAGCGCTCCCCCACCGGCCCCGAGCACGCCGACCAGGGCGAACTGCGAGGCGCCGGTGAACATGAGCGCGGACAGCGTCAGCGCCTGCCACACGTCCAGCCCGGCGGCGTCGGCGGCGGCTCCGAAGGCCACGCCGTAGAGGCCGACCGCGACCCCGAGCCCGACGGCGTCGCGGACGGTCTGGGCACGGGTGGACGGCACGCCCCCGACCCTAGGCAGCACCCCCCGGCGCCGGTGCCACGGTCGTCACACCGCCGCGCCCAGGTGCCCCCTGTGCGCCGCCGTACAGTGGAGGAGGCCCGGTGCGAGGGTCGCCGCCGATGCGGCGACTCCTCGATCCCCTGGCCTCCCCGTCGAAGGAGACACACCGCAGATGCCCGACACCCTGACCGGCTCTCCGGCCCTGGACGCCGTGAACGCGGCCCTCGCCACCGTCCAGGACCCCGAGATCAACCGTCCGCTGCCCGAGCTGGGCATGGTGAAGGACGTGCAGATCGGCGTGGGCGGCGACCCGGGCGCCGTGCGGGTCGACGTGTACCTCACCGTCTCCGGCTGCCCGATGCGCGAGACGATCACCAACCGGGTGACCCAGGCCGTCTCCGCGGTCGCCGGCGTGACCTCGGTGCAGGTCGAGCTGGACGTGATGGACGACGAGCAGCGCGCCGAGCTGCGCCGGACGGTGCGCGGCGACGCCGCCGAGCCGGTCATCCCGTTCGCCCAGCCCGGTTCGCTGACCCGGGTGTACGCGGTCGCCTCGGGCAAGGGCGGCGTCGGCAAGTCCAGCGTGACGGTGAACCTGGCCGCGGCGCTGGCCAAGAAGGGCCTGTCCGTCGGCGTCGTGGACGCCGACATCTACGGCCACTCGGTGCCCCGCATGCTCGGCGTGGACGACAAGCCGACGCAGGTCAACGACATGATCATGCCGCCGCAGTCCTACGGCATCAAGGTCATCTCGATCGGCATGTTCACCCCGGGCAACACCCCGGTGGTGTGGCGCGGGCCGATGCTGCACCGCGCGCTGCAGCAGTTCCTCGCCGACGTGTGGTGGGGCGACCTGGACGTGCTGCTGATGGACCTGCCCCCGGGCACCGGCGACGTCGCGATCTCGGTGGCCCAGCTGGTGCCGAACGCCGAGATCCTGGTGGTCACCACGCCGCAGCAGGCCGCCGCCGAGGTGGCCGAGCGCGCCGGCGCGATCGCCACGCAGACCCACCAGCAGGTGGTCGGCGTCATCGAGAACATGTCCTGGCTGGACCTGCCCGACGGCAGCCGGATGGAGCTGTTCGGCTCCGGTGGCGGTGAGGCCGTCTCCGACGCGCTCACCAAGACCCTGGGCGCGCGGGTGCCGCTGCTCGGCCAGATCCCGCTGGACACCCGGGTGCGCGAGGCCGGCGACAGCGGTGCGCCGATCGTGCTGGCCCAGCCGGACGCCCCGGCCGCCCAGGCGCTGCAGAAGATCGCCGACGGCCTGGCCGTGCGCCAGCGCGGCCTGTCCGGCATGTCGCTGAGCCTGACCCCGGTCCGCAAGTAGTTCCGGCCGCACGACCACGACGGCCGGTCCCCCACACGGGGACCGGCCGTCGCCGTCTCCGGCCGGCGCCCGTCAGCTGAGCAGGCGCCGCACGCCCAGCCCGTCGCCGGTGATGACGCCGGTGGCCGTGGTGTCGTCCTCGGTGACGTCCCCGTTCGCGTCCACCAGGGTCGGGGAGGTCGCGACGAACACCGCGTCGTCGGGGTTGCCGTAGGTGAGGACGCGCGTCGTCCGGGGGTTGGTCGCCCCGCCCGAGGTCGGCAGCTCCGCGGACAGGAAGTACTGGTTGCCGCGGCGCACGGCCAGCTGGTCGGCGCCGTCGGCGTCGGTGGCGGTGGGCTTGCCGCCGACCGTGGTCTGCGGCGCCCAGTCCCCGGCGTAGACGGCGTCGTCGGGGTTGCCGAAGAGGAAGTCGGCGTCGGCCGTGCCGGTCCTCAGGTCGTTCTTGACGAAGAAGTGCCCGTCTCGGACCACCATGAGGGTGTCGCCCTTGCCCGTCACCCCGGGTGCCGGCGCCCTGACCTCGCCGTTCCAGTTGCCCACGAGCACGTGGTCCTCGGGGTCGCCGTAGGTGAACACCGTGTCGGCCACGCCCGACGTCCGGACGTCGTTCTTGACGAAGTACGTGTTGCCCCGGCGGACGGCGAGGCTGTCGATGCCGTCGCCGTCCCAGTCGCCGACGTGGACGTCGTCCTGCACGTCGCCGTAGCTGAACACCGTGGCCGTCACCGACGGGTCGACCCGGCCGGGCACGTGGAAGGTGTTCCCACGGCGGACCATGGGGAGGTCGCGGCCGGTGCCGTACCAGTCCCCGACGTACGCCAGGTCGTCGTCCTCACCGAAGAGGATGCCCCGCTGCGCCTGGCCGTCGACGTTGAACGCACCGCTGAAGAGGTAGACCGGGCCGCGGCCCTCGACCTCGCCGCCGGTGGTGAAGCGGGCGGCGGCGGGTGTCATGGTCGCGATGGTCAGCGCGGTCAGGGTCGCAGCGGTGAGCGCGGGGAGCCGGGCGGCACGGGTGGACATGCGTCTCCTGTCGTCGGCCGCTCGATGCGGTCCGGGGTACAGCGGTGCCCGTGGACACGGCTCGCGGACCGCGGACTCGTCGCCTCCCGCCCGTCCTGTCGCCGACCACGACGGTCGGCGTGCGGCCGCCGACGCCACGCCGGCGACCCGGGCAACGGCGGGCCGTGCCCGGATCGGCGGCTGGCTCAGCATCCCAGCGAGTCGGGGCTGCTGCGCGGCGGCTCAGCGGGAGAGGTGCACGAAGACGATGCCGGCGGACTGTCCGGTTGTGACGGACTCTGCGTCCCGGGAGCCCCGTCCGGTCGGTGGGGTCGACCCGGGCCGCGGCGGCCTCGGCGTCGCGCCGCCGCCCGGGCCCGCAGTCAGGTGGCGTCGAGGTCGAACGGGGGCGGGACGCTGCGGTCCCGGCGGACGGCGCGCGTGGCACCGGCTGCGGCACCAGCAGCGGCCGCGCCGGGGACGCCGGCCGACCCCGGCCCGCTGCCGCGGCGCACGGGCGGGCCGTCGTCGTCGTCGTCCAGCAGCTGCTTGCGGATGAAGGTCTTGGGGTTGTACTGCCGCAGGTCCATGTCGCGCAGCTGGTCGAAGTCCTCGCCCAGCGAGTCGTGCAGCTGCCCGCGGACGCCGGTGACCGCCGAGCGGACCCGCTTGAGCCCGTCGGCGGCGTCCTTCGCGAGGCTGGGCAGCCGTTCGGGGCCGAAGATGAAGAGCGCGGCGAGCCCGAGGACGATGATCTCGCCCCAGCCGATCGAGTCGAACACCCCAGCTCCTCTCGTGCCCCCGTGGTCGCGCCCAGCGTAGGTGTCCCGGCTGGGGGCACTGCTGACGCTAGGCGGTGCCCAGTGTGGCGGTGACCGTGCGGGAGGCGCCGCCGCGGACCAGCTCGACCTCGATCTGCTCACCGGGGTCCTGCGCGTCGACGGCGACGGCGAGCTCCTCGGAGCTGCCGATCCGGGTGTCACCGACCCTGATGATCACGTCCTGCTCGTCGATGCCGGCCTGCTCGCCGGGGCCACCGGGGTCGACGTTGAGCACCAGGGCGCCGTCCCGGGTGCCGTCGGTGACCGACCGGGTGCTGACGCCGAGGCTGGCGTGCACCGCCTCGCCGGTGGTGATCAGCTGCTCGGAGATGTCGCGGACGGTGTCGATGGGGATGGCGAAGCCGAGGCCGATGGAGCCGCCGGTGGTGCCGTTGCCGCCGAGGGAGGCGATGGCCGTGTTGATGCCGATCACCGCCCCGGTGGCGTCGACCAGCGCGCCGCCGCTGTTGCCCGGGTTGATCGGGGCGTCGGTCTGCACCGCGCTGATCACCGCGTTGGTGTCGCTGCCCTCACCGGACAGCCGCACCGGCCGGTCCAGGGCGCTGACGATGCCGCTGGTCACGGTGCCGGCCAGCCCCAGCGGGGAGCCGATGGCCACCACCGGGTCACCGACGACGACGCTGTCCGACGTGCCCAGGGTGGCGGCCAGCAGCTGCGGCTTCTCCACCTTGATCACGGCGATGTCGCTGGCCGGGTCACGGCCGACGATGCGCGCGGCCGACCCGCTGCCGTCGTTGAAGACCGCCCGGATCTCGGCTCCCTCGACGTCGGCGGCCCCGGAGATGACGTGGTTGTTGGTGACGATGTAGCCGTTCTCGGCGTCGATCACCACGCCGGAGCCGGTGGCGCCGGCCTCCCCGACCCGCACCTCCACGGACACCACCGCGGGGCTGACCCGGCCGGCGATGTCGGAGACGGAGCCGGGCTCGCGGGTGATGCCCTCCGACGTCTGGGACAGCTGGGCGTCCGGGCTGAGCAGTGGCTCCTCGTCGGCCGTGCGGGTGAGCAGCCAGCCGGCGCTGCCACCGACCGCACCGGAGAACAGCATCACCAGCACGGTGAGGATCGACAGCGGGATCGACAGCTGCCGCACCCGCAGCCGGGTGCGTCCCCGGGCGTCGGTGACCAGCGGCCCGGGCTGCTCGTCCTCGTCGGGGTACTC
This sequence comes from Goekera deserti, assembly GCF_010685995.1. Lineage (GTDB taxonomy): Bacteria > Actinomycetota > Actinomycetes > Mycobacteriales > Geodermatophilaceae > Goekera > Goekera deserti. The sequence goes on from NZ_JAAGWK010000010.1 coordinate 290,219, forward strand.
GGCCGGGGCGCCCAGCGAGGCGGGTGCGTAGGGGTCGCGCCACGGGTCGGCGGCGGCGTCCGGCTTCCACCAGGGCGCGCTGGCGGTGCGCCGGCGGGGGGCGCGGCCACCGGGTGGGTCGCCCAGGCCGCGCTCACCCGGCCGGCCAGGGGCGAAGGCGCGCAGCACCGCCTCCGGGGGCGGCGGCGGTGCGGCGGGACGGGGCAGGCCACCGGGCCGGTCACCGGCGAACGAGCCCCGCACGCGCTCGGGCCGGCCGAAGGCTGTCTGCTGCCCGGGCGCGGGAGGCAGCGGGGGGCGCGGCGGGGCGGGGCGGCGCTCGGGCGGCAGGTCGAAGGAGCCGCGCGCACCGCTGGGGCGGGCGTACTCCTGCTCGGCACCGGACGGAGCGGTGGCGCCGGGGCGGGTCGGGTCGGTCACCGGTCGAGTCTCCCCGGCGGGTGGGTCCTGCGCTCGTCCCGTGCCCTGGTGGTCCGCCCGCTCGCTCAGGGTGTGCCGCCTGCCGGCGACCGGGTGACGGTGATCGTGCGCACGACCGGCGGCACGACCTCGGTGCGGTCGGTGGAGGCGCCCGGGCCGGCCACGGAGACCGGCGGGTCCCACGGCACGCCGGTGGGCAGGTTGGCGGCGAGCGCGGCCACCCCGATGCCCACGCCGGTCACGACCCCGATCATGCTGCGCCGGAACCAGCGGGCGTGACCGGGCTGCGGCTCGGGCGCGCTGGCGGTCAGCGGCAGCGACCAGGAGGAGCCGCCGGCGGAGGCGGTGAGCGCGCTGCCGTCGGTGGACAGCACCGACGGGCTGCCGCCGACGTCGGCGGTGAACGGGATGTCCCGCAGCCGGGACAGCAGGTCGGTCGGGACGGCGACGTCCCGGGTGTCCAGCAGGGCGCTCTTGGCCTCCCGCTGCGCCTGCACCGCCATCCGGCACTGCGCGCACCCGCTCAGGTGCCGCGCCGCCCGGCCGGCCGCGCCGCAGCTGAGCTCGCCGTCGACCAGGGCGGCGACGGCGTCCTGGGACAGGTGGGTGACCGGGAGGCTCATGCCGGCTCGACCACGGCCGGGCCCGGCACGCGGCGCGGGTCGAGGTGGGCGAGGGCCTCGCGCAGCTGCACGCGGCCGCGGTGGATGCGGCTGCGCACGGTGCCGAGCTTGATGCCCAGGGTCGCGGAGATCTCCTCGTAGGTGAGGCCCTCGATGTCGCAGAGCACGACGGCGACGCGGAACTCCGGGCTCAGCGCGTCCAGCGCGGCCTGCACCTGCGGGTCCAGGTGGGTGTCGCTGTAGACCTGCTCGGGGCTCGGCGAGCTGCCGGGCAGCCGCTCGGTGTCCTCGGGCAGGGCGTCGAAGCGGATCCGCTGGCGCCGCCGGACCATGTCCAGGAACAGGTTCGTGGTGATCCGGTGCAGCCAGCCCTCGAAGGTGCCGGGCGAGAAGTCGGCCAGGGAGCGGAACACCCGGACGAAGGTGTCCTGGGTGAGGTCCTCGGCGTCCTGCGCGTTGCCGGAGAGCCGGTAGGCCAGCCGGTAGACGCGGGCCGAGTGCTCGCGCACGACCTGCTCCCAGCTGGGAGCGACCCAGCCGTCGACGCCGTCGGTCACCGCGCCGGCGACGCGGGTGCCCGCGACCGGCTGGTCGGGGGACGGCGGTGCGGCCTGGCCGGTGGTCTCGGCAGGCACGGTCGGTTCGGGCACGGCACCAGGATCGCAGACGGCGGGGGCGGCGACCTCCCCACCGGGGGTGTCGGTGGACAGGGGGCCAGGGCTCAGGCGCACACCCGGTCCAACGGTCGGCGCGCCGGAACGTGTTCCCGTTCCCCGCCGACGCCCAGGCAACCCACAGGTCCGGCGCCCGCCGGACCTGCCCACTACCCTCTCCCGGTGACCAGCGCCGGTGGACCGCCCCGCGCGACCCCGGCCGGGCCCGGCGCCGAGGTGCGGGCGGTGGCGGCCGCCTACGCCGACCGCTTCGCCACCGAGACCACCGCGCAGCTCGCGGCCCGGCACCGCGCTGCCTCCCTCGGCGGGCGCGCCCTGGTCGAGCCGGCCGTGGGCGCGACCCTGGCGGTGCTGGCCGCCGGTGTGCAGGCCCGGTCGGTGGTGTCCATCGGCAGCGCCGGCGGGGTGAGCGGGCTGTGGCTGCTGCAGGGCATGCGTCCGGACGGCGTGCTCACCGCGCTGGACGGCGACCCGGAGCAGCTGCGTTCGGCCCGCCGCGCGTTCAGCGAGGCCGGCATCCCGTCCGGCCGCACCCGGCTGATCTTCGGCACCCCCGCCGAGGTGCTGCCGCGGCTGTCGCCGGGCGCCTACGACCTGGTCACCTGCTGCGGCCCGCCCACCGAGTACCGCCCGCACCTGGCCGGGCTGCTCGGCCTGGTGCGCACCGGGGGCGCGCTGGTGTGCCACGGGCTGCTGGCGGACGGGCTGATCGCCGACCGCTCGGCCCGCGACCCGGAGACGGTGGCCTGGCGGGACGTCACCCGCACCCTGCGGGAGGACGACGACCTGCTCACCGCGGTGCTGCCGGTCGGCGCCGGCCTGCTGGTGGCGTCCCGCCGGGGCTGACCGGTCACGGGGGCTTCCTCAGCCGGTGAACGGGTGCTCGGCGACCGGTTCCCACGGCCCGCCGAGGTAGCGCCACAGGCCCAGCCCGCGGGCCGGTACCCGCTCGGGCACGAAGCCGGCGGTGAGCTCGGCGTGCAGCGCGCGGGCCCGCGCCGGGGTCACCTTGTTCTGCACGGTGATGTGCGCACGGAGCCGCTGCGCGTCCTGCCGGGTGAGCCAGGGCGCCCAGCCGACGGCCAGCCCGTCCCGCAGCGCGGTCAGCTCGGGTGCCGCGAGGTCGTAGGCCACGCCCCGGCCGAGCATCCGCACCCCGGTCACGGCGACGTCGAAGGGCGCGCGGTCCGCCGCGGCCGCGAGATCGGCGTCCACGGCGGCCAGCTGTTCCCCCGGGAGCGCGTGGAACAGCGTCACGTGCGCGGCGAGTCGAAACACCCCTTCCCCTCCACCACTCGCACGCTCGCGGCGGGCCCCTGGAAGGGGCCTCACCGGGAAGTGCTGGGCCCGCAACCGGTCGAACCGCGCCTGCGCCTCCTCCTGGAGCAGCAGGGTCACCACCAGCGGGGCCGCGGCGTCGCCGCCCGGCGTCACACGATGGCCCGGGCGCCCTTGCCGAGCACGGTGATCCCGCCGGCGCTGACGTGGTAGCGCTCGCGGTCGGCGGCCTCGTCGACCCCGATCCGTGCCCACGGCGGCACGACGACGTTCTTGTCCAGGATGGCCCGGCGCACCACGGCGCCCTCGCCGATCTGCACGCCGTCCATCAGCACGCTGTCCTCGACGCGGGAGCTGCGGTCCATCCGCACGCCCGGGGAGAGCACGGACCCCAGCACGGAGCCACCGCCGAGGATCACCCCGGCGCTGACCATGGACTCCTCGGCGCGGCCACCGAGCACGAACTTGGCCGGCGGGAACTGCGGCGGCAGCGTGTAGATCGGCCACTTGTCGTTGTACATGTTGAACACCGGCGTCACGGACACGAGGTCCATGTGGGCGTCGTAGTAGGAGTCGATGGTCCCGACGTCGCGCCAGTAGCCGTGGTCCCGCTCGGTGGAGCCGGGGATGACGTTGGTGGAGAAGTCGTAGACGTAGGCGTCGCCGGTGGACACCAGCATCGGCATGATCGAGCCGCCCATGTCGTGCACGGAGTCCTCGTCCTCGGCGTCCGCGCGCAGGGCCTCGAGCAGGGCGTCGGTGCTGAAGCAGTAGTTGCCCATCGACACGAAGCTCTCGTCCGGGGAGTCCGGCAGCCCGGGCGGGTCGGCCGGCTTCTCCAGGAACGCCCGGATCTTCTTGTCCTCGCCGGCGTCGATCACGCCGAACTCGGTGGCGTCCGCTCGCGGCACCCGCAGCGCGGCGATGGTGACGCCGGCACCGCTGGCCACGTGCTGCTCGATCATCTGCGCCGGGTCCATCCGGTACACGTTGTCGGCGCCGAACACCACGACGATGTCGGGCCGGTCGTCGTAGATCAGGTTGAGGCTCTGGTAGATCGCGTCGGCGCTGCCGGTGAACCAGCGCGGGCCCAGGCGCTGCTGGGCGGGGACCGGGGTGACGTAGCTGCCCAGCAGGCTGGACATCCGCCACGTGGTGGTGATGTGCCGGTCGAGGCTGTGGCTCTTGTACTGCGTGAGCACCGCGATCCGCCGGATGTCGGCGTTGACCAGGTTGGACAGGACGAAGTCGACCAGCCGGTAGTTGCCCCCGAAGGGAACCGCCGGCTTGGCCCGGTCCTGGGTGAGGGGCGACAGGCGCTTGCCCTCGCCACCGGCGAGCACGATTCCGAGTACCCGAGGACCACCGCGCATGGGGCGAACCTAACCGGATCATGGCCGCAGCGCGATCTCGCCCGGCTGGCACCACCCGTTCGCCCTAGGGTGACGGACGTGCGCGTCGGAGTGATCACCAGGGAATGGCCGCCGGACGTCTACGGCGGGGCAGGTGTGCACGTGGAGCACCTGGTCGCGGCGCTGCGACAGCTGGAGGGCGGCCCGGACGTCGACGTGCACTGCTTCGGCGGTGCCCGGGACGACGCCACCGGTCACGCCGTCCCGCCGGGCCTGACCGGTGCGAACGGTGCGCTGCAGGCGGTCGGGGTGGACGTGGAGATGGCCGCGGCCCTGGCCGGTGCCGACGTGGCGCACTCGCACACCTGGTACGCCAACCTCGCCGGGCAGCTGGCCTCGCTGGTGCACGGCGTCCCGCACGTGGTCACCGCGCACTCGCTGGAACCGCGGCGGCCGTGGAAGGCCGACCAGCTCGGCGGCGGCTACCGGCTGTCCTCCTGGGTGGAGCGCACTGCCTACCTGGCCGCGGACGCCGTCATCGCGGTCAGCAACGGCATGCGCACCGACGTGCTGGACGCCTACCCCGACCTGGACCCGGCGAAGGTGCACGTGGTGGTCAACGGCGTCGACGCGGAGGCCTACCACCCGGTCGACGACCCGGACGTCGTCCGCTCGATGGGCGTGGACCCGGACCGGCCCTACGCGCTGTTCGTCGGCCGGATCACCCGGCAGAAGGGGCTGACCCACCTGCTGGCCGCTGCCGAGCAGCTGCCGCCGGACGCCGCCCTCGTGCTCTGCGCCGGCGCCCCGGACACGCCGGCGGAGCGCCAGCAGGTGGCCGACGCCGTCGAGACGCTGCAGGCCCGCCGCAGCGGGGTGGTGTGGATCGAGCAGATGGTGCCGCGGGAGAAGCTGGTGCCGCTGATCACCCGGGCGACCGTGTTCGTGGTGCCGTCGGTGTACGAGCCGCTGGGCATCGTGAACCTGGAGGCCGCGGCCTGTGGCACCGCGGTGGTCGCCAGCGACGTGGGCGGCATCCCCGAGGTGGTCGCGGACGGGCGCACCGGCCTGCTGGTGCACCACGACCCCGACGACCCGGTCGCCTTCCAGGCCGGCCTGGCCGAGGGGATGTCCGAGCTGCTCGCCGACCCGGCCCGGGCTGCCGCCATGGGTGCGGCCGGGCGGGAGCGGGTGCTCGCCGAGTTCGGCTGGCCGGCCGTCGCGCGGGCGACCATGGACGTCTACGCGAGCGTGCTGGCCGCGCGCGCCTGAGCAGCATGCTGTCAGCGGGGACCAGCCCGGTCGCCGGCGACCGCGCGTCCCGGCAGCGGCGCGCGGCGCGTTGCACCGGCCGAGCACTGGTGCGGCAGGTGCCCGCAGGGGTCTTCTTCGGCGTGTTCACCGCCCTCTTCGGCGACATCCCGTTCTCGTGGCTCGATGTGCTCCTTCGGGCGGTGCTGTTCATCCTCGTCACGACGGCGATCACGATCGGCCCGCATCTGTGGCGCACCCGGGACGTCCCGGCGGGCGTGAGCATCTCCCCGCGTCAAGAGCGGACCGTGCTGGTCGACCGAGACCCCGAGTTGGCTGACCGCATCGTCGGGGTGCTGGAGTCGCTGCCCGCCGAGGTCACGTCGGCCGACCCCGTGTCCAGGAGCTTCGTGGCCAGGACCGCCGGGCGCTGGGGCACCCGCGAGGAGGTCGCGGTGACGCTCGTGGCCGGACCGGACGACCGGTGGACCGCCCGGGTGACGAGCACACCGCACTGGCCGGTCGATGCCGACGGAGGCCGCGGGTACCGCAGCGTCACCGCGGTCGCCGAGCACCTGCGGGACTGACCGGGTCGACGGCACCGGCTGCGGCGCCGAGGATGGACGCGTGCACGCCCTCCGCGCCTCCCTGCTGGTCGTGGCTGTCGGCGGGCTGCTGTTCGGGCTGCTGACCGGTGTGGTCACCGGCGCGGCGTACGACTCCGCGCGGGTCGGCGTGGGCACCGGTGTCGGCGTCGGGCTGCTGTTCGGGCTGCTCTCCGGCGTCGCCGTGGGCGCCGGGATGCTCCTGCTGCGGCGCGGGGCGGCAGCCCGGGAGCAGCCGGTGCGGGCGCAGGAGGCCAGCGTCGCGGTCACCGCCCGCCCCGACCTGCCCGACCGGATCGTCGCCGTCCTGCGCGCGCTGCCCGCGGAGGTCACCGACGTGGACGTCGCGGCCGGCCGGTTCGCCGCGGTGACCGCCGCCGGGCGCCGCAGCTGGGGCAACGACGTCGTCGTCCAGCTGACCGGGCACCGGGACGCACCGATCGCCCGGGTGACCAGCACCCCGCGCGGCCCCGGCCGGCCCGCCGACCAGGACGCCGGCCTGGAGCAGGTGCACACGGTCGCCCAGCGGCTCGCCGGCTGAGGCTCGAGTGCGCGGTCGGGTCGGCGACACGGGCGGACACGCCGCCCGTGTCGACCCGGACCGCACGGTCGAGCCGCCGGGGTCAGAGGAGGGCGGTACCGATCAGGCCGTTGCGGGTGACCAGGGCGGCCAGCTCGGTCTCCGACAGCGAGCCGGTGCCCGCCGGGCGCACCGGCAGCACCATGTACCGGGACTCGGCGCTGGCGTCCCACACCGAGATCCGGACGTCGTCGGGCAGCGTCGTCCCGAACTCGGCGAGCACGCCGCGTGGGTCGCGCACCACGCGTGAGCGGTAGGCCTCGCTCTTGTACCAGCTCGGCGACGGGCCGAGCAGCGCGATCGGGTAGCAGGAGCACAGCGTGCAGACCAGCACGTGGTGCTCGGTGGCGGAGTTGGCCACCACCTTCAGCCGCTGCTCCTGGATCCCACCGGCCATCGACAGGCCCACCTCGGGCAGCGCCGCGTTGGCGTCGGCCAGCAGCCGGTCGCGGAAGCCGTCGTCCACCCAGGCCCGGGCCACGATGCGCGCCCCGTTGGCTGGGGAGCCGCCGGCCAGGAACTCCTCGATCCGCCGGTCGACCTCACCGGCGGCGATCACGCCCCGCTGCTCGAGCAGCGCCTCCACCCGGCGCACCCGCTCGCTGATCGCCGAGCTGCCGTGGTCGGAGCTCATGACACCGCCTCCAGGTAGCTGTCCCACACCTCGACGGTGACCGCGTGGTCGCCCGTCCCGAAGAGCTCCGTCGCCTCGAAGCGCACGTGCCACACCGGCTCGGCCGCGCCCGGCAGGCCGCGCGCCCGGTCGTCGGCGAGCGGGTGCACACCGGCCCGCTCGACGACGGTGCCGAGGGCCCCGCGGGCGTAGCGCGGCAGCCGGGTGTGCCCAGCCGGGTCGACCGAGCGGGTCCGCACCCGGTCACCGGGCACGAAGCGGTCAGCCACCGAGCTCGGCGGGCGTCGCGACGCCCTTCTCCGCCAGCAGCGTGGTGATCGCGGTGAACCAGCGCTCGTAGTAGGACGCCGCCAGGTGGGCCTGCGGGTCCATCCGCTCCTGCGCGTCCCGGAACTCGTCGAGGTTGTAGACCCCGGCCTTGATCAGCGCGCCGTTGAGGGCGAAGACGTGCGCCTCCCAGTCGGCGTGGAACGGCGGCTCGTCGGGTTCCTGCACCACGGCGGGGAAGCCGACCACGCCCCCGACGTCGTTGATCCGGCTCATGCCGGCATCCTCCCGCACCGCTCAGCCGGTCGTACCGGCCAGCCGGCGCCGGATGAAGTCCTCCTCCGGGGGCGAGGGCCGGCAGTCCAGTGCCTGCTGCCACGCCGCCACGGCCTCGCCGCGGCGGTCGAGGCGGGCCAGCAGCTCGGCCCGGCAGGCGTGCCACAGGTGCAGCCGCCCCAGGCCGCCCACGGCCTCCAGCGCGGCGAGCCCGGCGGCCGGGCCGGCCAGCTCACCGACGGCGACGGCCCGGTTCAGCCGCACCACCGGGGTGTCCTCCACCCGCAGCAGGGCGTCGTACAGCGCGACGACGTCGGCCCAGTCGGTCTGCTCCAGGCTCGGCGCGCAGGCGTGGCAGGCCGCGATCGCCGCCTGCAGCTCGAACCGGCCGGCGCCCAGCCGGCTGCGCCGCAGCGCCGCCTCGACCAGCCGGGCGCCCTCGGCGATCGCGTCGGCGTCCCAGCGGCTGCGGTCCTGCTCGGCGAGGGTGAGCAGCCGGCCGTCGGCGTCGGTGCGGGTGGCCCGGCGCGCGTCGGTGAGCAGCATCAGGGCGAGCAGCCCCTGCAGCGAGGACTCGTCCGGCATCAGCTCGACCAGCAGCCGGGCCAGCCGGAGCGCCTCGTCGCACAGCTGCGGGCGCACCAGCGTCTCGCCGCCGCTGTGCCCGGCGGTGAACACCAGGTGCACGACGGTGGCCACGGCGGTGAGCCGCGCGGGCAGGTCCTCGGCGTCCGGCACCCGGTACGGGATCCCGGCGACGGCGATCTTCTGCTTGGCCCGGGTGAGCCGCTTGGCCACCGTCGCCTCCGGCAGCACGAGCAGCCGGGCGACGTCGGCGGTGGCCAGCCCGCACACCGTGCGCAGGGCGAGCGCCACCTGGGCCTCGACCTGCAGCGCCGGGTGGCAGCAGGTGAACACCAGCCGCAGCAGGTCGTCGCGCACGACGGAGGCCTCCGGTGGGCCTTCCGGTGCGTTCAGCGCGGCCACCTCCACGGCGTCGGCCTCCTTGCCCACCCGGGCGGCCTCGCGGCGCAGCGTGTCCAGGGCCTTGTTGCGCGCCACGGTGGTGAGCCAGGCGCGCGGCTCGTCGGGCACGCCGGTCACCGGCCACCGGCGCAGGGCCGTCTCGACGGCGTCGGCGACGGCGTCCTCGGCGACGGTGAGGCTGCCGGTGGTGCGGGCGAGGGTCGCCAGCACGCGGCGCCCCTCGTCCCGCACCACGTCGGCCAGCCGCTGGGCGGCCTGCTGCTGTCCAGCGCTGGTCATCCGGCCATGGGGATGACCGGTCGCAGCTCGACGGCGCCGTCCCACGCCGCCGGGATCTGCGCGGCCAGGGCGATCGCGGCGTCCAGGTCGGGGGCGTCGAGCAGGAAGAAGCCGGAGAGGACCTCCTTGGCCTCGGCGAAGGGGCCGTCGGTGGTGAGCACGTCGCCGCCCTTGCCGCCCTGGACGCGCACGGTGGTGGCCGTCGACGTCGGGAACAGTGCGGCTCCACCGGTGACGGCCGGGCCGGCGACCTGGCTGAAGGCGCCGTACTCGGCCATCACGGGGCCCTCCTCGGGGGCGGTCCAGTCGGCGTCACGGCTGCTGTACAGGATGGCTGCGTAGGTGGGCACGTCGATCTCCTCGGGGGCTGTGGGCGGCGTCGGTCGCCATCCTCTGCGCAGTGGACGAACGGCGGACCGCCAGAAGGACACCACGTCCCGGTGGGTCCGGGACACACCCGGCGCACCGGAATGCAGCTGCCGGTCCGGTCGCTGCACAGGGCGTGCCGGCCGCTGCTGACCACCTGCCGCTGACCCTCTTCGACTCCCTGCCCGACCAGACCCCTCCCCCGCCCAGCACCGACCTCCCCCGCCTGCTGCGGGTCCGCGAGGTGTACGCCGAACCCGCGGCGCTCGCCTCCCCGCGCGGGCAGCAGGTCCTCGCCCGCTTCCCCGACGCCGAGGTCGTCGAGGTGCCCAGCCACTGGCAGATCCCGGAGCTGCACGGCAACGCCGGCAACGTCGAGCGCTGGGTGCGGGTCAAGAGCGAGGTGCTCGTGCTCGGGGTGAAGAAGTCGCTGACCGCCCGGGAGAACGGCCGCTCCACCAACTGGATCGCCCCGTCGACGTCCAACGGGTGCGCCATGGCCTGCGCCTACTGCTACGTGCCGCGGCGCAAGGGCTACGCCAACCCGATCACGGTGTTCACCAACATCGAGCAGATCACCGGCTACCTGCGCCGGCACGTCGCCCGCCAGGGGGTCAAGCCCGAGCCCGACCAGTGCGACCCGCTGGCCTGGGTGTACGACCTCGGGGAGAACAGCGACTGCTCGGTCGACGCGCTGGTCAGCGACAACGTCGCCGACCTGGTGGCCCTGTTCCGCACGCTGCCCACCGCGAAGGCGTCGTTCGCCACCAAGTTCGTCAACCGGCAGCTGCTCGAACTGGACCCGGCCGGACGCACCCGCGTGCGCTTCTCCCTCATGCCGCACGACGACGCCAAGCTGCTGGACGTGCGCACCTCCCCGATCGCCGAGCGGATCGCGGCGATGGACGACTTCGTCGAGGCCGGCTACGAGGTGCACGTCAACTTCTCCCCCGTCGTGCTGCGCCAGGGCTGGGAGGCCGACTGGACGACGCTGCTGCAGCAGCTGGACGACGAGCTGTCCGAGGCCACCAAGGCGCAGGCGGCGGTGGAGGTCATCATGCTGACGCACAACGCCGACCTGCACACCGTCAACCTCGGCTGGCACCCCAAGGCCGAGGACGCGCTGTGGCGCCCGGACCTGCAGCAGCCCAAGCGCTCGCAGAACGGTCAGCTCAACGTGCGGTACCGCAACGACGTCAAGCGGGCCGGGGTGCAGCGGCTGCAGGAGCTGATCGACCAGCACGCCCCGTGGCTGCGGGTGCGGTACGCGTTCTGACGCGTCCTACGGCCGGTGCCAGATGCGCACCGGCCCGGTGGGCGTGAAGCCCGCCCGCCGGGCGGCGTCGAGGTCCTCGCCGCTCTCGTAGCCGACCAGGAGGCGCCCGGGGAACAGCTGCGTGGCGGCGTGCACGACCGCCGCCCACGTCGCGTCCGGGTCCTGGCCGTGGGACACGACGCAGGACACCCCGACGACGTCGGCGCCGGTGCTCAACGCCGCCGCCCCCACCGGTCGGCCACGCTCCCGGACGGTCACCAGCCGCACGCTGGGGCAGGCCGCGAGCCGGGGCGTGACCACGTCGGTCAGGCCGGTCAGCGACGTCCACGCGGCCAGCTCGTCCGGCTCGTCCAGCTCGTCCGGCTCGTCCGGCTCGTCCGGCTCGTCCGGCTCGTCCGGCGAGCGCACGATCGTCCAGTCGGGTGTCCCGGCCGGGGCGCCCGGCGGGCGGCACGTCCACCAGGCGTCGACGACGGGCACGAACCCGTGCTCGTCCAGTGCCAGCGACGCGTGGCTGTCCTCGACCCAGCAGGACGCCTGCCCGTCGAGGCCGGCCAGCACCTGCTCCGCCGTCGTGCCGGGGCCCAGGGTGATGCGGTGCGAGAACCAGCGCGGCGGGTCGGGCGAGGACCACACGTGCGCCGTCCGGCCGGTGCGCCGGCCCAGGGAACGGCAGACCGCCTCGCACCAGGCCACGTTGTCGGCCACCGCGGCCGCGACGGCCGGGGACGGGTCGCTGCTGGTCATCCCCGGCACCGTAGACGGCGGCCCGCGGAGCGGGGCGGTGCTCGGGAGACGGTGGCCTCGCTCGGCACTCCTCCTCCGGTCGGCGCGCGCTCGACCGGGGCAGACTGCTCGGGTGACGACGCAACCGACGCCGGTGCGGGGACGGCCCGGTGAGGTGGTCCTGGCCGCGGCGGGCGGCATCTGCACCCTGCCGATGACCGCACTGGTGGCGGTCTTCACCGACGTCCGGGGCCTCGCGGTCGCAGCCGCAGCCACCGGCGTGGTCACGGCGGTCGGCGTGCTGGTGCTCGCCCTGCGCCGCGGGCGGTCGACCCTGTTGGCCGCGATGCCAGCGACGGCCGCGATCGTCGTCCTGGGCTGCGCCACGGACCCGGAGCTCGCCTCCGAGGGCCCGGTCGGCGTCGCATGGGCGGTGGCGTTCCTCGTGGTCCCCGCGGTCGCGACCACCGTCCTCGTGTCCCGGCCGGCTGTCCGGTGCTGGTCGTCCGACGACGACAGCGACGACGGCCGCGGACCGGCCGCGGCCGGTTGACCCGCACTCCCTCGTCGCCCACCCAGCAGACGACCCGAGGAGGCGCGACCGGGGTGCGCTGGGAGGTCACGGAAGGTGTCCGGACCGGATCACCCCCGCGCGTTGCCGGCCACCACCGGGCGGACCGCTGCACCCGCATCCCGCCTGTGCTGCTGCCCGGCCTGCCCCCCGGACGACCCGCTGGCAGAGCGAGACACGCGGGGGCGCACACCACCTCAACACGAGCTAGTGACAGTCTGCGCCCGCCTCCACAGCGCAGTCCGTGCAGCTCAGAGGCTTGCCATTCGGACAATTCGAACATATGATCGAACACATGGCGGCGACGGCACCTCCTCGAACGGCACGCCGCCGCGTCCCCGTCCCGCCACACGTCGGCCCAGCCGTCGACGCCGTCCCGGCCGCACGGACCGGCCCGCCGGTCGGACGCTCGAGCGGTCAGCTGGGCGACCTGCAGGCAGCGGAGTGGGAGATCGGCCGGCTGACCGCGGCGCGATACCGAGCTGCGGCGGCCTTCGCCCGCACCCGCCCGGCGTGCCTCGACCGTCCGGCCGGCACGCTCGGCGCCATGTCCGCCGCGACCCGGGCGGCCCGGCCCACCGCCCTGCAGGACGTGAGCGAGTGGGCGCCGCGGGAGCTCACCATCGCGCTGTCCATCGGCCATGCGGCAGCGCAGCGCCTGCTGGAGCACGCCCTGCTGCTGGTCGACCGGCTGCCCGCGACGCTCGTGGCACTGGAGTGCGGCACCGTACACGCCGGGCACCTGCGGGTGTTCCTGGAGCAGGTCGCGCCCATCGACGACGCGGCGGTGCGCAGCACCGTCGAGGCCGACCTCATCGCCTGGTCGGCCGGGCAGGTCACCACCCCCGCCCAGCTCGCCGACCGGGCCCAGCGAGTCGTGCTCCGGCTCGACGCCACCGCCGCTGCGCGCCGGCTGGAGCGGGCCATCCGCTCGCGCGGCGTGTACCTGTCCGCAGACCGGGAAGCCGGGATGGAGCAGCTGACCGCGGTGCTGACCACGCCCGAGGCACGGGCCTGCTGGCAGGTCCTCGGCGCCTACGCCGACCTGCTCCCCGACGACCCCGACGCCGCCTCCCCGCGCACCCGGGCGCAGAAGATGGTCGACGTCCTGCTCGACCTCGTCCTGCGCCCGGGCGCCGTCGACCTGCCCCCGGTCCAGGCCCGGCTCACGGTCGTGGCCACCGTCGAGACGCTCGCCGGCGGTGACGCCCCCGGCGAGGTCGACGGCCAGGTCGTACCCGCGGAGATGGTCCGGCACCTCGCCCGCGGACTCGGTCTGCTGCCCGAGCCGAGACCCCCGGCGGGCGTTGCAACGCCCGATCAGGATGCCGTCGGTGCCCCAGCAGGCGAGAGCGCCGACCCACGAGCGGGCATCTCGGGGTCCCCCCGCCGGGGCGCGAGCTGGCCGGACGAGGAAGTACGCACCGGTGACCACAGCGGGCACGACCTGGTCGGCGCACAGTGGGGAGCCGCCCCCAGCGACGAGGAGCGCCGCCTGCTCGCCGCCGTGCAGGCGGAGGAGCGCAAACCCGTGGACCAGCAGCGGTGGCCGGTCCGCGAGCAGCTGCCCCCGGAGCTCGCCGACTCCGACCTCCCCGACGTCGACGACGACGCCGGCTGGGCTGCGCTCTGGCAGGACTGGCGTGCCCGGGAGATCGCCGCCGCGACCAGCGCCTGGGACGCCGAGCCCCTCCCCGACCCGGTCCCGCGGCGGCCGCGCAGCCCCCTGGCAGGTCCTGGCGACGAGTCCACCTGCCCCGGTCGGTCCGCCGCCCGCAGCACAGCACCCGCGTGCGGCACGGAGACCGACCTCCCGGGATGGTCAGCCGTCGACGACGTCGTCCAGGCCGCCAGCCGACTGCTCGAGGACAGCCGACGAGCGATCGCCCGAGCCCGCCACGACGTCGCCACCGCCGAACACCGCGCCGCCGCCGACGAGCGCGCCCACGCCGGCTCGCCGGCCGGCCGCCTGACCGACGCCCGGACCAGCGTCGAGGCGCTCACCCTGCTCTCGGCCGATCAGCGCGCCACCGTCGGCGACCTGCTGCTGCGTACCGGCGGCGGGGGTCTGGTCGACCGGCCGCGGCTGGCCGTGGTCGACGCGCTCACCGGCACCCTGCTGGCCCTCACCGATGCACCACGGCTTCGCCGTCTGGCTCACTGCGGCCGACGGGCCTGCGCCCGCCGCACCCGGCCCTGCACCCACGACCTCACCGACCGGCCGGGTCTCCTCCCGCCACCGCCGACGCCGGGGTACCGGCCCGGGGCGGAGCTCGACCGCTTCGTGCGCGCCCGCGACCGGCGCTGCCGGTTCCCCGGCTGCCGCAACCGGGTGCCGCTCGGCGGCGAGCTCGACCACGCCGTGCCCTACCCTGACGGGCCCACCAGCGCAGCCAACCTGGGCGGCTACTGCACCCGGGACCACCGCGGCAAGCACCAGGCCCCCGGCTGGCAGCACGAACTGCACGCCGACGGCCGGCTCACCGTCACGACCCCCACCGGGCTGACCACCACCACGCGCCCACCGGGCTACGTCGACGCGCCACCAGGCCCCGGGACACCGCCGGGCGCCCACACCGACACGCCGCCGTTCTGAGTCGGCCGGCTGCCGGCATCTCCGTGCACCACCATCGACCAGCCGGTGACCGTCATCGGGGTGGCCGTCGCCCACCCAGCCGGAAGCCGGTCGTCCCGGCGACGGCGGTCAGCGCAGGCGCGGGTTGCTGCGCGTCCAGCCGCGATCGTCCCGGCGGACCCCCAGGGCGGCCCGGCACCGCCGGCAGACCTCCTGCACCTCCTCGGCGTGCCGGCCGGACTCCGGCTGCACGTCGCTCCACGGCACGTGCGGGAACCGGGCCAGCCCGGACCGGTACAGCGACAGGCCGCACACCGTCTCGTTGCGGCCGCGCTCCCAGGCGTGCACCTCACCTCCGGGGTACCGGACACCGTCGTCGGGGTCGACCCACTGGCCGGCGGCCGCGACCGCCGCGTTGCGCAGGACCATGGGCGTCCCCTACCCGACCGCCCCGCGAGCCATCCGCGTCACCGTCGGCACGCACCTCCGCCACCCCGCGCCACACAGCCCGCAGTCGGCACGCACCTTCCACACCCCCGGCAGACAACGCGCCGGCGGCACGCACTCCCCCGCGTCGCCGTCCGCGCGTAGGACTCCGGCACGGTCCACCCGACCGGCGCGCGTCAGGTGGCGCTGAGCACTCCCGTCGTCAGCAGCCCGGCCAGCAGGACCCCCAGCCCGACGCGGTACCCGACGAAGACGGTGATCGGGTACCGGGCGACCAGCCGCAGCAGCCAGGCGATCGAGGCGTACCCCACCACGAAGCTCACCGCGGTGGCCAGCAGGGTCGGCCCCCACCCGACACCGGCGGAGACCGCGCCACCCTCGCGCACCGCCTCCAGCGCACCGGCGGCCAGCAACGCCGGCACCGACAGCAGGAACGACAGCCGCGTCGCCGCCACCCGGTCCAGCCCGCGCACCAGCCCGGCGCTGATCGTGGCCCCGGACCGGGACACCCCGGGCACCAGCGCCACGCACTGCACCAGCCCGACGACCAGCGCGTCCCGCACACCCACGGAGCCCTCCCCGCGGTCCTGCCGCCCGTGCCGTTCGGCGAGCACCATCACCACGCTCCACGCGACGAGCGCCACGGCGACCACCCACAGGCTGCGCAGCGGCCCGGACACCAGGCCCTGCGCCAGCAGGCCCACCACCCCGATCGGCACCGAGCCGACGACCACCACCCACGCCTCGCGCCAGGCAGGCAGCCGGCGGGCCTCCGCGCTGACCAGCCCCCGGAGCAGGCCCGCGACCAGGCGGCCGATGTCCGCGCGGAAGAAGAGCACCACGGCCAGGATCGCGCCGGTCTGGACGATCGCGGTGAACGCGGTGACCCCCGCGTCGTCCACCTGCAGACCCAGCAGCTGCTCCGCGATGGTCAGGTGACCGGTGCTGGACACCGGCAGGAACTCCGTCAACCCCTCCACCACGCCCAGCACCACAGCCTGCAGCACGTCCACGTCGTCCACTCCCCGGTCGTCCGGCACCCACCCGGCGTCGCCCGGCGCACGGCAGTGTGCCCACGCCGACCTGGACGTCGCTGGACGTCAGCTGGACGGGACCTGGACGGCGGTCCTCAGACCGGCTGGTCCCGGCCGCCGAGAGCGCGCACGGCGTCCCGAAGCACCAGCCCGTCCGGGCCCGAGACGACGGGCACGGACCCGAGCCACTCCACCCGCGCCGGCCCGTCCGGCACGGCCAGGTCGCGCAGCAGGATGGCCCGCACCCGGTCGGGCGCCTGCGCGGCGAACTCGCGGTAGAGCACCGGGTCGTGCTCGGTGGTGTCACCCAGCAGCGTCCACCGCACCGACGGCACGTCGTCCACCAGCCTCCGCAGCGACGCCCGCTTGTGCGCCCGGCCGTCCCGGAACCACCGGTCGGGCTGCACGCCCCAGTCGGTGAGCAGCAGCGCCCCCGGCGGGAAGCCGTTGCGGTCCAGGAACCTGGCCAGGCTGCCGGCGAAGTTCCACGGCCCGTTGCTCAGGTACACGACCGGCACGGGCACCGCTGCGGTGGTGAGTTCCCGCAGCAGCTCCGACATCCCCGGCACGGCCCGGCGCCGGGTGGGCAGCTGCACCAGCGTGCGGTACGCGGCCAGCAGCGGCGAGGTCATGCCGGTGACCAGCAGCGTGTCGTCGAGGTCGCACACCACGCCCTGCGCCGCCCCCGGGGCGGCCAGGTGGGCCACGGTCCCGGCCGAGCGCCCCTCCACCCGCAGCACCACCGGCACCTGACCGCGGCCCTGGAGCTCGGTCGGCAGGTCGACGGTCACGTCGACCAGCCCGTTGCGGTCGCTGACGGTCTGCGCCACGTACCCACCCACGTGCACCTGCACCTGCGTGCCCGGGCTCTCCAGCGTGAGCAGCCGCTGCCAGCCCGGCAGCGGACGTCGGCGTTCGGGCCGGGCGCCGGCCGGGGCCAGCAGGACCCGGCCCAGCACCCGCACCCGACCGCCACTGCCGTAGCCGGGGTGGGCCAGCACCGTCGGGGTCCAGCCGCGCCGGCGGGCGAACCGGGCCAGCAGGTCGCGCACCCCCGTCTCCCAGCGGTACGCGACGGCGGGGAGGCTGCTCACGCGGACACCCTGCCACCTCGACGGCCACCGCACCTGCGGCCCGCACCCACCTGCCGGCCACCCCTCGGGGTGAGGTCCACCCCGTGTCGCTCGGCCCAGCCGGCCGCTGCGCCGATGAACCAGATGACCAACGCTCGAGAACAGGGCGCAGCAGTCGAACGCCCCGAGGCGGTCAGATGTCAGTCCCAGCAGTCACCCGGCCGTCCAGCAGCGTGGCCACCCGGCACAACGTCGTCATCACCGGCCGCCCCGACGGCCCCCCGATCGTGTTCGCCCACGGCTTCGGCTGCGACCAGGACATGTGGCGCGGCGTGGTGCCGGCCTTCACCGACGACCACCGCGTCGTCCTGTTCGACCACATCGGCGCCGGCAGCTCCGACAGCTCGGCCTGGGATCCGGTCCGGCACGCCGGCTTCGACGGCTACGCCGCGGACATCCTGGCCATCTGCGAGGAGCTGGACCTGCAGGAGGTCACCCTGGTCGCGCACAGCGTCAGCACGATGATGGCCGCGATCGCCGCCATCGCCCAGCCCGGCCGCTTCCGCCAGCTGGTGCTCGTCGCGCCGTCGCCCTGGTACCTCGCCGACCCCGCGGACGGCTACGACGGCGGCTTCACCCCCGAGGACCTCGCCGACCTGCTGGAGTCCCTGGACAGCAACTACTTCGCCTGGTCGGAGTCGCTCGCCCCGGTGATCATGGGCACCCCCGACCAGCCCGAGCTCGGCGACCAGCTGACCGCCAGCTTCTGCCGCGCCGACCCGGACATCGCCCGGCGGCTCATGCGCACCGCCTTCACCACCGACTTCCGCCCCCTGCTGCCGCAGGTGGGCGTCCCGACCGTCGTCCTGCAGTGCCGGGACGACGCCATGGCCCCGCTGTCGGTGGGCGACCACGTGGCCGACCGGATCCCGGACGCGACGCTGGTGCGCCTGGAGGCCATCGGCCACTGCCCGCACGTCAGCGCACCCGCGGAGACCGCCGCGGTCATCCGTGCCCACCTGCTCGGGACGCCGTGAACGCACCGGCACCCGCCGGGTCCACCACCGCGACCGGGCGGGACTTCGAGGAGCTGTGGCAGAACGCCCCGAGCGCCCACCTGCTGCTGGGCGACGACGGGCTCGTCCAGGCGGTCAACGCCACGTTCACCGCCTGGACCGGGCACACCCCCGCGGCCGCGCTGGGCACCCCGTTCGCCCAGCTGCTGCCGGCCGGTGACCGGATCCTCTGGACGACCCGGTGCGTCGCCCAGCTGACCGCCACCGGCCGCGTCGCGGAGGTGTCGGTGCAGGTGCGCGGAGCCGACGGCGCCCGCCACCCGGTGCTGATGAGCGCCAGCCGGGTCACCACCGCCGCCGGCCCCGAGGTGCGCATCACCCTGGTCGACGCCCAGCAGCGCCGCCGCTACGAGCAGGAGCTCCTCTCGGCCCGGCGCAGCGCCGAGGAGCGGGCCGCGCAGATCGCAGAGGCCGAGGCCGGACTGCAGGCCCTGGTGCACCGGGACTCCCTCACCGGCCTGCTCAACCGCCCGGGGCTGCGGCGCGCGCTGAACACCCGGCTGACCGCGCCCGGCGGCACCGGCCCGGACGACGCCGTGCCGACCGTGCTGTTCATCGACCTCGACGGGTTCAAGACCGTCAACGACGACCTCGGGCACGCCGTCGGCGACCAGCTGCTCCAGGTGCTCGGCGCCCGGCTGACCGCTGCCGCGCGCGCCGGGGCCGCCGTCGCCCGGTTCGCCGGAGACGAGTTCGTGGTGCTCGACGACCTCCCGCCGTCGGCAGCGCCGGCGGTCGCCGAACGCCTCCTGGCGGCGCTGGCCGAGCCGGTCGAGCTGGCCGGCGTCGAGGTGGTCCCGACCGCGAGCATCGGCATCGCCGCCGCCCTCCCGGGTGCCCCCGATGAGGCCGGAGCGACCGCGGAGCTGCTGCTGCGCCGAGCCGACACCGCGATGTACCGGGCCAAGGCCCAGGGCCGCGGTCGTTGGGCCGCGCACCAGCCGGGCGACAGCGACCCGGCGACCGACCGGCTGACCCTGCTCGAGCAGCTGCGCGTGGCCCTCCGGGACGGCGAGCTCCGGGTGCACTACCAACCCCGGGTGCACGCCGCCACCGGCCGGACGGCGGGCGTCGAGGCGCTGGTGCGCTGGCAGCACCCGACCCGCGGGCTGCTGCCGCCGTCGGCCTTCATCGACGCCGCCGAGGACTCCGGCCTGATCCGCGAGCTGGGGGCCTGGGTGCTCCAGGAGGCGGTGGAGCAGGTGGTCCGCTGGGACCGGGCCGGTGGCGACGCCGCCGGCCTGCACGTCTCGGTCAACCTGTCCGCCCGCCAGCTGGCCGAGACGGGGCTGGCCGACCGGGTCGCCGGCGTCCTCGCCCGGGCCGGGCTGCCCGCCGCACGGCTGGTCCTGGAGATCACCGAGACCGCGCTGATGAGCTCGCCGGAGCTGGCACTGCGCACCCTGGAGCAGCTCGGCGCCGTCGGGGTGGACCTGGCCGTCGACGACTTCGGCACCGGGTACTCCAGCTTCACCTACCTCAAGCAGTTCCCGGTCGACGAGCTGAAGATCGACCGCTCGTTCGTCGCCGGCCTCACCACCGGCGTGGGCGACCGGGCCATCGTGGCCAGCTGCGTCCACCTGGCCCATGCCATGGGGATGATCGCCGTCGCCGAGGGCGTGGAGACCGCCGAGCAGCGCGATGCGCTGGTGGAGCTGGGCTGCGACCAGCTGCAGGGCTACCTGTTCGACCGGCCGCAGCCGGCCGACGTGCTGTTCCCGCCGCTGCCGGTGGGCGTCGCCTGACCCGACCCGTCGGCGGCGCGCACCTCACCGACCAGCCGGGCCAGCGCGCCGGGTGCCGAGAACGGCACGCCGTGCGCCGCACCCGGCACGACCCGCAGCACCGCACCCGGCACCAGCGCGGCCAGCCGCTCGCACCACGCCTGCCCGCTCACCGGGTCCCGCGCGCCGCGCACCACCGTGGTCGGCACCCGCATCCGGGCGGCCGGCACCTCGACCGGGTCGCGGAGCACCGCGGCCTGCACCCGCAGCATCCGCAGCGGCCCGGCACGCAGGTAGTCCAGGGCACCCACGGCCCACAGGCCCGGGTGCTCGCGCGGTACGTCGGCGACCAGCCGCAGCACCTGACGGGCCACCGTGGGCGCGGCCGGGTCCCGGGTGGGGCCGACCAGCACCAGGGCCCGCACCCGGGCCGGCTGCCGAACGGCCACCTCGCAGCACACCTGCGCGCCCAGGGAGTGCCCGACCAGCACCACGTCGTCCAGCCCGAGCGCGTCCAGCCAGGCGGTGAGCGCCGCGGCCAGCTCCGCGGCGGTGACCACCCGCCGCCCGCCGCGGGTGCGGCCACAGCCCGGCAGGTCGGGGGCGAGCACACGACCCTGCCCGCACAGCCGGCGGAGCAGCCGCAGCATCGACCGGCTGGACATGCCCAGCCCGTGCACCAGCACCACCGGCACCCCGCCCCGGCCGCGCTCCCGGTGGAAGAGCGACGCCGAGCGACCGGGCGCCCACTCCAGCGGTGTGCGGCGCGCACTGCCCGGCCACCGCACCGGGTCACGGTAAGGGCAACTCGCTCGCCCCTGCTCCTCGGCGCTCCTACCCTGCGCGCATGGCCGACGAGCCGATCACCTTCCGCCCGCTGCGCCGCAGCGACCTCCCGCTGCTGGCCGGCTGGCTCGCCGAGCCCCTGGTGCACCGGTGGTGGCACGACGAGCACGACCCGGCCACCCTGGAACGCGACTACGGGCCCTGCATCGACGGCGCCGAGCCCACCCAGGTGTTCCTCGCCGAGCAGGCCGGCCGACCGTTCGGGCTGATCCAGCGCTACGAGATCACCTCCTACCCCGAGGACGCCGCCGAGCTCGACGCCGTGTACCCCGTGCCGCCCGGCGCCATCAGCGTGGACTACCTGATCGGCGAGCCGGCCGCGCGCGGACGCGGGCTCGGCGGCCGGATGGTCGCCGCGTTCGTGGAGCTGTGCTGGGCGGCCCACCCGCACGCGCAGGACGTCGTCGTGCCGGTGGCTGCGGGGAACGCCGCGTCGTGGCGCAGCCTGGAGGCGGCCGGTTTTGCGCGGGTCGCCGAGGGCGGGATGACCCCGGACAACCCGGTCGACCCACGCGACCACGTCGTCTACCGGCTGCGCCGCCCGGACTGACCTACCGTGGGCCGCATGTCCCGGGTCGTCGTCATCGGGTCGGGGCTGGGCGGGCTCGCCGCCGCGGCCCGGCTGGCCGCCGGCGGGCACCAGGTCACCGTGCTGGAGCAGGCACCCCAGGTGGGCGGCAAGCTCGGCTGGTACGCCCGCGACGGGCACGGCTTCGACACCGGCCCCAGCCTGGTCACGCTGCCCCAGGTGCTGCGCGACCTGTTCACCGCCACCGGCGCACCGCTGGAGAGCGAGCTGGACCTGCTCCGGCTGGACCCGGCCACCGGCTACCGGTTCGCCGACGGCACCCGGCTGCAGCTGCCCGGCGACCCGGCCGGCATCCCGGCCGCCCTGGACGACGCCCTCGGCGCCGGCGCCGGCACGCAGTGGACGGCGTTCCTGGACCGCGCCGAGCGGATGTGGCAGGCCACCGAGCAGCCGTTCCTGCGCTCCCCGCTGGCCGGCGCGGCGACCCTGGCCCGGCTGGCCCGCAGCACCGGCGACGTCGCCACGATCGCGCCCTGGCGGTCGCTGCGCGGGCTCGGCTCCGGGTACCTGCAGCACCCGCACCTGCGCACCCTGCTGGACCGCTACGCCACCTACTCCGGCTCCGACCCGCGGCGCGCCCCGGCGGCGCTGGCCACCGTGCCCTACGTGGAGCAGGCGTTCGGCTCCTGGTACGTGCGCGGCGGGCTGCGCCGGGTGGCCGAGGCGGTGGCCCGGCGGGCGGCCGACCGGGGTGCCGAGCTGCGCACGTCGGCGCCGGTCGCCCGGGTGCTCACCGAAGGCGGTCGTGCCCGGGGCGTGCAGCTCGCCGGTGGCGAGCGGATCGCTGCCGACGTCGTGGTGTCGAACGCGGACGCCGAGGCGCTGTACGCCGGGCTGCTGCCGGCCGGCGCCCCCGTCCGGGCGGCGCGGGCGCAGCTGGCCCGGACCACCCCGTCGTTCTCCGGCTTCGTGCTGCTGCTGGCGCTGCAGGGCCGCACGCCCGGGCTGGCGCACCACACGGTGCTGTTCCCGCAGGACTACGACGCCGAGTTCGACGCGCTGTTCGGCCGCGGCGGCCCGCCCCGGCCGGTCGCCGACCCGACCGTCTACGTGAGCGCCCCCGACGACCCCGCCACCCGCCCGGACGACGACAGCGAGTCCTGGTTCGTGCTGGTCAACGCACCGCGGCACGAGCCGGGGCGGGGCGTGGACTGGGACACCCCGGGGCTCGCCGACTCCTACGCCGACCGGGTGCTCGCGGTGCTGGCCGAGCGCGGGCTGGACGTGCGGTCGCGGGTGCGCTGGCGGGTGGTGCGCACCCCGGCCGACCTGGCCCGGGACACCCGCAGCGTCGGCGGGTCGATCTACGGCACGTCCAGCAACGGTGCGCGGGCGGCGTTCCTGCGGCCGGCCAACGCCTCACCGCTGCCCGGGCTCTACCTGGTCGGCGGGTCCGCGCACCCCGGTGGCGGGCTGCCGCTGGTGCTGCTGTCCGCCGAGATCGTCACCGGTCTGGTCGGCCCGGCCCGGTAGGGCGCGTCAGCCAAGAGCGGCGGCCGGGCCGCGACCACGTTCACGGTCGCCACCCGGCCCGTCCACCCGATCGGCTACTGGTCGCCGATCTTGCCGTCGAGCAGGTCCCGGCCCTTGTCGATCTGGGCGTCGTGCGTGCCACCGGTCCGCTGGTCGGCGAAGTCGCCGGCCTTCTCCAGGCCCTGGTCGCTGACCGTCTCGCCCTTGTCGCTGTTCAGGAAGTCCTTCGCCTTGTCGGCCAGTCCGGCCATGGGGTGCTCCTCACGTCAGCATCGCGCCGGGTGACGCGACGTCCCTGCGACCGTGCCCCCGATGCACCGGTCTCAACCGGTCAGGCGACGGCCACCTCGGCGTCGGTCGGCGCGCCGGCCTCCAGCCAGCGCAGCAGCGTGCGGGTGGCGAACCCGCTGCCGCCCTTGACCACCTCCGCGTCGTCGGCGGCGGCGCGAGCGGGTCCGGCGACGTCCAGGTGCGCCCACGGCAGGTCACCGGCGAACGGCTGCAGGAACAGCGCCGCGGTCGTGGCGCCGGGGTCGCCCGGGGCGTTGTTCGCGTCGGCGACGTCGGAGTGCAGCTGCGCCCGCAGGTGCCCGACGTGCTCCTCGGTCAGCGGCATCCGCCACAGGCGCTCACCGGTGTGGGAGGCCGCGGCCTGCAGCGCACCGGCCAGCCCGTCGGTGCCGGCGTACAGGCCCGCGGTGCGGGAGCCGAGCGCGGTGGACACCGCCCGGGTCAGCGTCCCGACGTCGACCAGCACCGAGGCGCCCAGCTCCAGTCGCGCCCAGGCCAGTGCGTCGGCGAGCAGCAGCCGACCCTCGGCGTCGGTGCGGCGCACCTCGGTGGTGCGCCCGCCGACGTGCCGGACGACGTCGCCCGGCCGGTAGCCGCCGGCGCCGACGTGGTTCTCCACCAGCGGGACGACGGCGGTGACCCGCACCGGCAACCGCAGCCGGGACGCGGCGTCCACCGCGGCGAGCACGGCGGCTGCCCCGGCCACGTCGGTGTGCGCGTGCCGCATCACGGCGGTGGTCGCGATCGAGATGCCGCCGGTGTCGAAGGTGGTGCCCGCACCGACCAGGACCGGGTGCCCGGCGCCTGCGCCCGGCGGGTCGTAGCGGGCGACGACCACGCACGGCGGCGAGGCGGAGGCGCCGCCCACGGCCAGCACGCCGCCGAAGCCGCCGGCGGCCAGGTCACCGGCGCCCAGCACGGTGACCTGCACGTGCTCGGCGGTGAGCCGCTCGTGCACCCGCTCGGCCACCCAGCCGGGGTCCTTGGTGCTGCCGGGCGTGTTGACCAGGTCCCGGGCCCAGGCCACCGACCCGGCGGTAACCCGGCCGGCCTGCGCGGCGGCGACGACCTGCGGCTCGCCGGCGCAGGCGGTGACGACCAGCACCTCGGCGAGGCGGGGTGGGTGCGGGGTGGAGGTGTGCCGGAACCGGTACCCGGCCAGCAGCGCGGCCTCGACGACGGCGCGCACCCCGTCGGCACCCGCCCGGGAGTCCACCGGCAGCACGAGCCGGCGCGCGCCGTGCTCGGCGAGGGTCTGCCCGCGCCGCACGGCGACCCCGGTGGCGCTGCGCAGGTGCGGCAGCGTCGCGTCGCCGACGCCGACGGCCACCAGCGACCGTGGCCGGCGCCCGGGCACCGGCACGTTGGTGATCCCGCCCGGCTTGCCGCCGTTGCCGGTGTCGGCCAGCGCGCCGGCCAGGAACCCGGCGTCGACCGGCCCGTGGGCGGCGAACCAGGTGGGCAGGGCACCGGCGGCGCCCACCGGCACGGCCAGGACGTCGTCCTCGGCGAACTCCGGCAGGTCGGTGCGCAAGTGCACCTGCGGGAACGGCGCGGCCCCGGCCGCCGGCGTGGTGCCGGTGGTCGGGGCCGTGTCGTCTGCCGCGGGGCTGCCCGGGGGCAGGCTCGCGGCGGCGCTCAGCTCGTCGCGCCCTTCAAGGCCTCGGAGAGGGCTGCTGCCTCGTCGGGCGAGAGCTCGACCACCAGCCGCCCGCCACCTTCGAGAGGGACGCGCATGACCAGGCCGCGGCCCTCCTTGGTGACCTCGAGGGGACCTTCACCCGTGCGCGGCTTCATGGCCGCCATGCGTGCCTCCTTCACCGGCCACCCGCGAACCGGTGCGGCCGCGGTGTGGCGTTGGTCGTGCAATTGCCTCAGCTGTACGCCCCATTCTCCCGCATGCCCCGGCAACGACCAACCGGGGGCCCGAGCGGGTGACCCCGTGCTCACCTGGACGGGTGGTCGGCACCGCCGGCGCGCCAGCAGCCGGCCACGTGGTCGTCGACCATCCCGGTGGCCTGCATCAGCGCGTACGCCGTGGTCGGGCCCACGAAGCGCAGACCGCGGCGGCGGAGCTCGGTGGCCATGGCGGTCGACTCGGGCGTGATGGCCGGGACCTCGGCGAGCGTGCCGGGCCGGGAGCGCGGACCCGCGGGGGCGAAGGACCACAGCAGCTCGTCCAGACCGACGTCCAGCTGCTGCACCACGCGCGCGTTGGCGATCGCGGCCAGCACCTTGGCCCGGTTGCGCACGATCCCGGCGTCGGCCATCAACCGCTCGACGTCCGCGTCGTCGAAGGCCGCCACCGCGTCCACCCGGAAGCCGGCGAAGGCGGCCCGGAAGGCGGGGCGCTTGCGCAGGATCGTGATCCAGCTCAGCCCGCTCTGGAACGCCTCCAGGCACAGCCGCTCGAACAGCGCGTCGTCCCCGTGCACCGGCACGCCCCACTCCTCGTCGTGGTAGCGCACGTACTCGGGCGCGCTGGTCGCCCAGCCGCAGCGGGGCAGGTCGTCGGCGGGGCGCTCCATGGGGCGTGAAGCTAGCGTCTGCACCCGTGAGGGTCCTGATCACCGGAGGAGCGGGCTTCATCGGCTCGCACGTCGTCGCCGCCTGCCGCGAGGCCGGGCACGAGGTGCGGGTGCTCGACGCGCTGCTGCCCGCCGTGCACCCGCCCTACCCCGACGGCCCGCCCGGCACCGAGGGCGTCGACGTCGTCGTCGGCGACGTCCGCGACGCCGACACCGTCGAGCGCTGCCTCGACGGCGTGGACGCCGTCTGCCACCAGGCGGCGATGGTCGGCCTGGGCATCGACGTGCAGGACATGCCCAGCTACGCCGGCATCAACGACCTGGGGACGGCGGTGCTGCTGGCCGGCATGGCCCGGGCGCAGGTGTCCCGGCTGGTGCTGGCCAGCTCGATGGTGGTCTACGGCGAGGGCCGCTACGAGTGCCCGGAGCACGGCGTCGTGCCCGCCGCCCCGCGCCGCCGCGCGGACCTGGACGCCGGCCGCTTCGAGCCGCCGTGCCCGGTGTGCGGCGCACCGCTGGCCTGGGGCGAGGTCGGCGAGGACACCCCGCTGGACCCGCGCAACACCTATGCCGCGACCAAGCTGGCCCAGGAGCACCTGTCGGCCGCGTGGGCCCGGTCCACCGGCGGCGGCGCGGTGGCGCTGCGCTACCACAACGTCTACGGCCCGCACATGCCCCGGGACACCTTCTACGCCGGGGTGGCCTCGATCTTCCGCAGCGCGCTGGAGGCCGGCCGGGCGCCGTCGGTGTACGAGGACGGCGGCCAGATGCGCGACTTCGTGCACGCCACCGACGTCGCCCGGGCCAACCTGCTGGCACTGGAGGCCGACCCGCCGGACGCCGCGCTGCGCGCCTACAACATCGCCTCCGGCGTGCCGCACACCGTCGGCGACATGGCCCGGGCGCTGGCCGACGCCTTCGGCGGCCCCGACCCGCAGGTCACCGGCGAGTACCGGATCGGCGACGTGCGACACGTCGTCGCCTCCCCCGCCCGGGCCGGGACCGAGCTGGGCCACACCGCGCAGGTCGCCTTCGCCGACGGCATGCGCGAGTTCGCCACCGCCCCCCTGCGCCCGGCCCCCTGACAGGGCAGCAGCGCCCTCAGGCCTCGGGGACGCCGAAGTCGGGGGTGCCGTCGGCAGTCCAGCGCAGCTGCTGGACCCGGGTGTTGCGGTTGGGGTCGAACAGCGGGTCGCCGTCGATCTGCTCGTAGTCCCGGGAGTGGTAGACGAACAGGTCGCTGCCGTCCTCGGCGACGGTGAAGCTGTTGTGCCCGGGCCCGTACTGGCTGGTGGCCGGGTTGGACCGGAACACCGGCTGGTCGGACTTCGTCCAGCTGCCCGGGTCGAGCAGGTCGGCGTCGGCCGGGGCGGTGAGCAGGCCCATGCAGTAGTTGGCGTCGGTGGCGCTGGCGGAGAACGAGCAGAACACCCGGTCGCCGCGGACGATCACCGCCGGGCCCTCGTTCACCCGGAAGCCGATCGTCTCCCACTCGCGGCTGGGCACCGCGATCCGCGCCTGCTCGCCGGTCAGCGTGGCCGGACCGGACATCGCGGAGATGTAGAGGTTGGTGCCCGGCCCGACGGCGTCCTCCTGCTGGGCCCACACCAGGTAGCGGGTGCCGCGGTGGGTGAACGTCGTCGCGTCCAGGGAGAAGCTGTCCCACGCGGTCTCGATCTGCCCGAGCACGCTCCACCCGGCGGTGAGCGGGTCGGGCCCGTCGGCGACCAGCACGTAGGGCCGGATGTGGAACTCGTCGTCGGCGTCCCCGGCGGCGAAGTACACGTGCCACACGCCGTCGACCAGGTGCAGCTCGGGCGCCCAGATGTAGCCGCCCATCTGCCCGGTGCCGGGCCGGGTCCACAGCGTGCGCTCCTCCGCCGTCCGCAGACCCTCGACGGTGTCCGCGCCGCGCAGCACGATGCGGTCGTACTCCGGCACCGAGGCGGTGAACAGGTACCGGCCGTCCTCGGCCCGGACGACGAACGGGTCCGCCCGCTGCCGGATCAGCGGCTCGGCCGGGTCGTAGCCGTCGTCGCCGTCCGAGCCGGTGGTCAGCGCCACCGTCGACGCCACCGCCGCGGCACCCAGCAGCGCACCGGCACCGATCAGCACCGCACGCCTCGACACACCTCGACCTGACCGCCCACCGTCGTCCACACCGTCTCCCCGCACCGGGTGCGACCCACGTCGCACTCCCTCACACGGTAGGTCGGTCCGCGACCGTCTCCGAGACCGGTGCGTTCCGGCGGGTGGCGAGCACGCACCCGACCAGGGTGACCGGCAGCCCGACGGCCAGGCCCAGCGTCAGCGGCTCGTCCAGCAGCAGGACGCCGAGCAGCACCGCGACCACCGGGTTGACGAAGGTGATCACCAGGGCGCGCTGCGGGCCGGTCTCCCGGATCAGGGCGAAGAACAGCACCAGCGCCGCCGCGGTGCAGACCAGCCCCAGCCCGGCCAGCGAGGCCAGCGCCCCGGTGGAGGCGTCCAGCACCTGGGCGGTCTGCGGCAGCGCGAACGGGGCGTAGACCAGCGCGGTGACGGTGAGCGCGATCGCGCTGGCGGCCACCCCGGGCACCTCCGCCAGCGCCCCGTTGACCACCATCGGCGCGGTCGCGTACCCGATGATCGACAGCACCAGAGCGCCCAGGGCGGGCAGCTGCGCGCCGTCCAGGTCCAGGCCCAGCAGCAGCGCGATGCCGAGCACCCCGAGCGCCAGCCCGGCCAGGCGCACCGCGTCCAGCCGGTCGGTGTCCCCGGACAGGCGGGCGGTCAGCACCGCCACCAGCGGCACGCCGGCGATGGCCAGCCCGACCAGCGAGCTGGTGAGCGTCTGCTCCGCCCAGCTGATCAGCAGCCATGGGCCGGTCATCTCCAGCACGGTGAACAGCAGCAGCGCCCGCCAGTGCCGCAGCGCCGGGCGCAGCTGCCCGCGGGCGATCGTCCACGGCAGCAGCAGGGCGGCGGCCAGCGCGCACCGGACGAACACCACCGCGGCCGGCGACACCTCATCCACCGCCACCTTGATCAGCAGGTACGGCAGCCCCCAGATCACCGACATGGCGAGGAACAGCACCCAGCCGCGCCGGCTCACCGCACCCACCTCGACCGGACACCCGCTGCTGGACAGCCGCCACACGACACCCGGCCATCATGACCCGGCACCGGCCGCCGACCCGCGCTCACCCGCCGGGCCGGTCCGCAGGGCTCACCACTCCGTCCGCACCACGACCTCGACGGCGACCGCCAGCACCGCCGAGGCGGCCAGCCAGACCCGCCGGTGCCGGGCCGGCAGGAAGGCGGCGGCGACCGCGATCCACACGTAGAACGGCAGCCAGATCCGCTCGGTCTCCCCGCGCACCAGGCCGGTGGCGTCGCTGACCAGCAGGCCGGCGAGCGCGGCCAGCGGCACCACGGCCAGCCGGCTGCGGCGCAGCGCGGCCAGCCCGCCGACGACGGCCGGCCCCAGTGCGACGGCGGCAGCCGCCAGGTTGGAGAACACGAAGTAGCCCAGCGGGCGGTCGGCGTACGACGGGCCCGAGCGCACCCGGTCGTCGGCGGCGGCCAGACCGTCCAGCCACCAGTACCCCCCGGCGGCGAACAGCGCCACCACGGCCAGCACGCCGACCCCGCCGACGGCGAGCACCCGCAGCACCCCGGCCCAGCCCAGCCGGGGCAGCTGCACGGCGACCACCGCGATCGCCGTCAGGCCCAGCGCGGCGAGCCCGAAGGAGAGGAAGAGCGCCAGCCCCAGCAGCAGCCCGCCGCCCAGCGCGCACAGGTCGCTGCGCCGGCCCGGCGCGCGGGCCGCAGCCGCCGCCAGCAGGGCGATGCCCCAGGCCGAGACGCCGGCGAACAGCGCGTCCGCGCTGGTGGCCACCCACAGCACCAGCGGCGCCAGCACCAGGAACGGCGCGAGCACCCGGGCCCGCTCCTCGTCGGCCACCGCCCGCACGGCCACCAGCACCGCCGGCACGGCCAGCACCCCACCCGCGATGCACAGCGCGGCGGCCCAGCCCAGGCCGGTGAGCCCCAGCCGGTCCAGCGTCACGAAGGCCAGCAGGGCACCGGGTGGGTGACCGGCCACGTGCGTCGTCCAGGGGTCGGCGGAGTCGGCCGGCACCGAGTCGGTGAACGTGGCCAGCAGCCGACCCACCGACCCGACCCGGGGCACGTCGTGCGGGTACTCGAAGCGCGAGGCCAGCGGCTCGGTCAGCCGGTGCGTGCCGCTGGTCAGGGCGAGCACCACCGCCCACAGTGCCGCGAGCGCCGCCGACCCCGGCAGCAGCACCCGCCACGGCACCCGCGCGGCCAGGCCCGGCCCGAGCAGCACCACGGCCAGCCCGACGACGACCGGGCCCACCACCCGGCCCGACCAGACGACGTCGAAGCCGCCGCGCAGCACGTACCCGCCGAGCAGGTGCAGCGTCACGCCGTCGGCGGCCAACCGGGAGCCCTGCCAGCCGATGCCCAGCACCGCGAGACCGGTGAGCAGCACCGCCATCAGTGGCAGCGACCGGCGGGACGGCGACGCCGCGACGGCCGGCGCCGGCGACACGGAGGTGCTCACGCGCACCGAGGGTAAGCGCCGGACCTCCGCCGCACGGCCGGGCTGGGTACCGTCCGCGGGGTGCCCGACGTCGTGTTCCCCTGCCTGGACGAAGCCGGCGCCCTGCCCTGGGTGCTGACCCGGCTGCCCGCGGGCTACCGGGCGATCGTCGCCGACAACGGCTCCACCGACGGATCCGCGCAGATCGCCGCCGACCACGGCGCGCTGGTGGTGCACGTGCCGCAGCGGGGTTTCGGCGCGGCGGCGCACGCCGGGCTGGAGGCGGCGACCGACGAGGTCGTGTGCTTCTGCGACGCCGACGCCTCGATGGACCCGGGCGACCTGCCGCTGGTCGCCGACCCGGTGCTGGCCGGCACCGCCGACCTGGTCCTCGGCCGCCGCCGCCCCAGCCACCGCAGTGCCTGGCCGCCGCACGCGAGGGTGGCCAACACCGCCCTCGGCGTGCTGATGCGCCGGCGCACCGGCCTGTCCCTGCACGACCTGGGGCCGATGCGGGCCGCCCGCCGGGAGGCCCTGCTCGGCCTGGGCATCACCGACCGGCGCTTCGGCTACCCGCTGGAGATGGTCACCCGGGCCTCGGACGCCGGCTGGCGGGTGCGGGAGGTCGACGTCGACTACCACCCGCGCGCGGAGGGCACGAGGTCCAAGGTCACCGGCACGGTCCGCGGCACCGTGCGGACCGTGCGCGACATGCGCCGGGTGCTGGCCCGATGACCACCCTCCCACCCGAGGACGACGCCGACACCCCGCCCGACGTCGACGCCGAGCTGCTCGCCGACGCGCAGCTGCTGGTGATCACCAAGGCACCGGTGCCCGGCCGCAGCAAGACCCGGCTCACCCCGCCGTGCACCCCGCTGCAGGCGAGCCGGATCGCGGAGGCCGCCGTCGGGGACACCCTGGACGCGGTGCGCGCCACCCCGGTCGGGCGCCGCGTGGTCGCGCTGGACGGCGACCCGGGCGCGCTGGACCTCTCCGGCTGCGACGTCGTGCCCCAGGTGGAGGGCGACCTCGGCACCCGGCTGGCGGCCGCCTTCGCCGCAGCGATGCCGGGCGACGACCCGGCCGCGACCCTGCTGATCGGCATGGACACCCCGCAGGTCACCCCGGACCTGCTCGCCGACTGCCTGGACCAGCTGCTGTCCGCCGGGCCCGGCACCGCCGTCCTGGGCGGGGCACCGGACGGCGGCTGGTGGGCCCTCGGCGTGCACTCCCCCGGCGCCGCCGCGGTGTTGCCCGCCGTGCCGATGAGCCGCGACGACACCGCCGCGCTCACCCGCGCGGCGCTGGAGCGGGCCGGGCTGGAGGTGCTGGACCTGCCCGTGCTCACCGACGTCGACCACTTCCCCGACGCCCTGGCCGTGGCCCGGCTCTGTCCCCCGGGCAGCCGCACGCACCGCGTGGTCGGCGAGGTCGCCGCCGAGCTCGCCGACGGGGCCGGTCCCGGGTGACCCCCGCGCTGGACCGGCTGCTCGGCGCGCGCCTGCCCGACCCGCCGGAGGCGCTGCGCCGCGGACCCTTCCGGGACGGCGCGTTCACCAGCCCGCTGCACTCCGAGCGCCGCGCCTCCCGGGTCGGCGTCTGGCTGGGTGCCGCGTTCGCCGTCTGCTTCCTCACCGGGCTGCTCAGCCACCTGGTGCAGCAGCCGCCGTCCTGGTTCGTCTGGCCGGCGTCGCCGTCCTGGCTGTACCGGGTCACCCAGGGCACCCACGTCGCGGTGGGCATCGCCGCCGTCCCGCTGCTGCTGGTGAAGCTGTGGGGCGTCTACCCGGCGCTGTTCGCCTGGCCGCCGGCCGCCACCCCGGCCCGGCTGCTGAGCCGGCTGTCGCTGCTGGTGCTGGTCGGCGCGGCCACCATGCAGCTGGCGACCGGGCTGATCAACATCTCCGAGTGGTACCCGTTCGGCTTCTTCTTCACCGCCGCGCACTACTGGACGGGCTGGATCGCCATCGGCGCGGTCGGCGTGCACGTGGCCGCGAAGGCACCGGAGATCCGGCGCGGCCTGGCCCGCCGCGGCTCGCCGGGCTCGGTCGCCGGCCTGACCCCGGAGCAGGCCGCCGAGCTCACCGCCGTCGACGACGCCGCCGAGACCGCCGCCGTGCCGCGCCGGGCCTTCGTGCTGGCCACCGGCCTGGGCGTCGGCGCCGTCACGCTGGCCACCGTCGGGCAGTCGCTGTCCCCGCTCGGCCAGGTGTCGCTGCTCGCCCCGCGCATCCCCGGGGTCGGTCCGCAGGGGCTGCCGGTGCGCCAGACCGGGCGCTCGGCCGGCGTGCTGGAGTCCGCCGCCGACCCGGGCTACCGGCTCACCGTCGAGGGGCCGACGCCACTGCGGCTGACCCTGGCGGACCTGCAGGCCTTCCCGCAGCACACCGAGCGGCTGCCGATCGCCTGCGTGGAGGGCTGGAGCGCCGACGCCACCTGGACCGGGGTGCGGCTGGGCGACGTGCTGGCGGCGGCCGGTCTGCCCCGGGACACCGAGGTGACCGTCGAGTCGCTGCAGACCGGCGGGCTGTACCGGGTGTCCACGGTGGCCCCGCCGCACGCGCGCAGCCCGCGCACCCTGCTGGCGCTGCAGCTGGCGGGCGAGCCACTGGACGTCGACCACGGCTCCCCGGTGCGGCTGATCGCACCGAACCGGCCCGGCGTGATGCAGACCAAGTGGGTCACCCGGGTGGCCCCGGCATGAGCGGACCGGACGCGGCCCGCCCGGTCGCCTCGGCGCTGCGCGGGCCGTGGTGGCGCTGGCTGTTCCTGCTGCCCGGCCTGGCCGCGGTGGCCTACGGCACGGTCGGGCTGCTCGGCGCCGGCGGCCGGGTGCCGCTGCTGCCGTGGGCCACCTGGTTCGTCGGCAGCGCCCTGGTGCACGACCTGCTGATCGCGCCGCTGTGGATGGCCGGTGGCTGGCTGGTGGCGCGGTTCGCGCCCCGCGCGGCCCGGCCGGCGGTGGTCACCGGGGCACTGGTCAGCGGCGTCCTGGTGCTGGTGGCGCTGCCCTTCGTGCTGGGCTACGGCTACGAGCCGACCAACCCCTCCTTCCTGCCGCGGGGCTACGGCCGGAACCTGCTGGTGCTGGTCGCCGCGGTGCTGGCGGCGTCGGTGGTCTGGGCGGTGGTCGCCGTGCGGCGCGCGCCGTCGTCGCCGGAGCCGTCGTCGCCGGAGCCGTCGTCGCCGGAGCCGTTGTCCCCCGGGCCGCCGTCGTCCTGAGCGGTCAGCGGGCCGGGATGCCCGCGCCCGGGGGCGCGGTCGAGGCACGCACCACCAGCTCCGACGGGACGACGACCGGCGGCCCGTCGAACCAGCCGCCGTCGGCCTCGACCCGCTCCAGCAGCACGTCCACGCAGCGCCGGCCCACCTCGGCGAAGTCCTGGTGCACGGTGGTCAGCGGCGGGCAGAGGAACTCGGCCTCGGCGATGTCGTCGAAGCCGACCACGCTCACGTCGTGCGGCACCGAGACCCCGGCCTCGGTGAGCGCCCGGACGAGCCCCAACGCCATGTGGTCGTTGGCGCAGAACACGGCCGTCACCCCGGGGTGCTCGGCCAGCAGCCGGCGGCCCGCCTCGTGGCCCGACCGCGCGCTCCAGTCACCCGGCAGCGCCGGGCGCACGGCGACGCCGGCGGTCACCAGGGCCTGCTGCCAGCCCTGGTGCCGGGCCGAGGCCTCGATCCAGTCCTCCCGGCCGCGCACGTGCACCACCTCCCGGTGCCCGAGCTCCAGCAGGTGCACCGTGGCCTGCACCGCGCCGTCGACCTGGTCGACCACCACCGACGGCAGGCCGGGCACCGCCCCGCCCTCCACGGCGACGGCCGCGAGGTCGGCGGGCAACCCGCCCATCACCCGGACGGCGGCCCGCTGCGGGGCCAGCACGACGACGCCGGTGACCGACTGCTCCAGCAGCCGGCGCAGCGCGTCGGAGAACGCGTCCTCCTCCGGGTCGGGAACGGTGGCCATGTGCACCACGTACCCGCGCGCCCGGGCGGCCTGCTCGATGCTGAACAGGGTGCGGGCCGGGCCGTACAGCGTGGTGTCGAAGGCGATGACGCCGATCGTGTCGGTCCGCCGGGTCGCCAGGGCGCGCGCGGTGAGGTTGCGCCGGTAGCCGAGCTCCAGCATGGCGTCGAGCACCCGGACCCGGGTCTCCTCCCGCACGTGCGGGTGGTCGTTGAGCACCCGGGAGACCGTCTGGTGCGAGACACCGGCCAGCTGGGCGACGTCGATCATGACCGCCGGGCGGCCGGCGCGGCCCTGGCCCGCCCGAGCGGGCCGGGGACTCTCAGGACCCGGGCCCGCCGGGTCGGGCAGCGGGGTGTCCACGCTCAGACCGCGCCGGGCGGCCGCGCGGCTGGGGACGTGGAGACGCTCACCGCGGCGAGTGTGAGCGCTCACATCCGCCTCGTCAAGCAGCTCCGGTCAGCCCGTGTGGTCGCGCGCGAAGGCGGCGAACCGCTTCAGCGACAGCCGCACCCCGGCCACGAAGAACGGCCGCACCAGCGGCCAGCCGAGCCGGCCGAGGGCGCCCAGCGGCAGGTCCAGCTGCTCGCCCCATACGAACGTGGAGCCACCGCCGGTGCGGGGCAGCACCACGAAGCTGCCGGTGCCGCGCACGACCCGGCCGGTGTGCAGCACGTCGACCCGGTGGTCCTGCTCCCAGGCGGTGATCACCATGGTGTCCAGCACGCCGAGGTGCTTCCCGCCGGGCAGCGGCAGCCCGGTCACGGCGGCCAGCCGGCCGCCCACCTGCTGGGCGTCGCCGTCGACCGCGGAGACGTCGGTGCCGAGCATCCACTCGCCCTGCCGCTCCCAGTCGACCAGCGCGGCGAACGTGCGGGC
The DNA here is from genome assembly GCF_010685995.1 of Goekera deserti. Lineage (GTDB taxonomy): Bacteria > Actinomycetota > Actinomycetes > Mycobacteriales > Geodermatophilaceae > Goekera > Goekera deserti. The sequence goes on from NZ_JAAGWK010000010.1 coordinate 325,435, forward strand.
GGGCGGTGCGTCGACGTCGACCCGCAGCTCGAGCTCAGGCACAGCGGGGGTCCGTCGGGGATGTGCGGTCAGGCACGGGGCAGCTCCTCGGATCCGGGCACCGGGTCGGTGCGGTGCCCATCATCCGCCGCGCTCGCCTCGGACCGGCCGGCAGCGTGCGCACCGGTCCCGGCCGGGCCCGCCGGCACCCGGGTGGCGTGCCCGGTCAGCGCCCCGGCCCCGGCTCCGGCCCCGGCCCCGGCCGTCGGGTCGCCGTCCGCCGGCGGGTCGGCGTCGTCCAGCTCCTGCGCCGAGGGCCCGGTGGGCAGCTCGTCGTCGGGCCCCGCTGGGGTGCCGCGCAGGGCGGCCAGCTCCCGGTCCCGCTCGTCCAGGGCGGTGGCCAGCTGCTCGATCAGCCAGTCCACCTCGGTCATCCGGTAACCGCGCACGGCGACCGAGATGCGCAGCCGGCGCAGGTCGTCGGCGACCACCGGCCGGTCGCCGGGCAGCTCCACCGGGGAGCGGTCCAGCTCCTGCGGCGGCTGGGTCTCCCCCCGGCCCAGCAGCAGGGACGCACCGGCGAACAGCAGGCCCCCGACGAGCACCAGGCCGAGGACGAAGAAGACGAAGGTGACCACGCCGGACCGATCAGCCGGCCGGCGCCGGACCGGCCGGGTCGACCGCCCCCGGCCGCGCTCCCGGCACGACGGCCGGGTCCGCCGCGGCCGGGTCCCCGGTGGCGGGGTGGGTCGGGACCGGCTTCGCGGCGTCCGCCCCGCCGGCCCGCGCCCGGTCGGCCTGCTGGATCACCCGGATCACCTCGGCGACGTCGTCGGTGACGGTGAGCAGGTCGACGTCCCGGGCGGAGACGGTGCCGGCGGGCACCAGGGTGTCCCGGACCCAGGCCATCAGCCCGCTCCAGTAGGCCGTCCCGAACAGGATCACCGGGAAGCGGGTCACCTTGGTGGTCTGCACCAGGGTGAGCGCCTCGAACAGCTCGTCCAGGGTGCCGAAGCCGCCGGGCAGGATCACGAAGGCCTGGGCGTACTTCACGAACATCGTCTTGCGCACGAAGAAGTACCGGAAGGAGATGCCGACGTCGACCCACTCGTTGAGCTCCTGCTCGAACGGCAGCTCGATGCCCAGCCCGACCGACATGCCGCCGGCCTCGCAGGCGCCCCGGTTGGCCGCCTCCATCGCACCGGGGCCACCACCGGTGATCACCGCGTAGCCGGCCCGGGCCAGTGCCGCGCCGAGCTCGACGCCGGCGGCGTAGAACCGGTCGTCCGGGGTGGTGCGCGCGCTGCCGAACACGCTCACCGCGCGGGGCAGGTCGGCCAGCAACCCGAAGCCCTCCACGAACTCGGCCTGGATGCGCAGCACGCGCCACGGGTCGGCGTGCACCCAGTCGCTGGGCCCGCGGGCGTCCAGCAGCCGCTGGTCGGTGGTGGTGCCCTCGGTGCGCGGGTCGGGCTCGCCGCCGCGCAGCGTGACCGGCCCCCGGTGCCGGGTGGGCCGGCCGGGCGGGCGGGCGGACTCGTCGGTCATCGGGCGCTCCTGCTCAGGTAGGCGACGAGTGCGTCCTCGGCAGGCTGCAGCCCCGCCACGACGACGTGCTCCTCGCGGGTGTGCGCCAGGTTGGGGTCGCCCGGCCCGTAGTTCACCGCCGGGATGCCGAACGCGGCGAACCGGGCGACGTCGGTCCAGCCCAGCTTGGCCCGGGCCGGCGTGCCGACGGCCTCGACGAAGGCCGCCGCCGCGGGCTCGGACAGCCCGGGCAGCGCGCCGCCGGCGTTGTCCACGACGGTGAGCGTGACGCCGGCGGCGATCGCCTCGGCGAAGACCTCCCGCACGTGCGCCTCGGCGGCGTCCTCGTCGCGGTCGGGGGCGTACCGGAAGTTGACGGTCACCGAGCACTCGTCGGGCACCACGTTCCCGGCCACCCCGCCGGTGATCCGCACGGCGTTCAGGCCCTCCCGGTACAGGCAGCCGTCGATGTCCACCTCACGGGCCCGGTAGCCGGCCAGGGTGGCCAGGATGCCGGCGGCGCCGTGCACGGCGTTGCTGCCCAGCCAGCTGCGCGCGCTGTGCGCGCGCACCCCCTTCACCTCGAGGACGGCGCGCAGGGTGCCCTGGCAGCCGCCCTCGATCTGCCCGTCGGTCGGCTCCAGCAGGATCGCGAGGTCGCCGTAGAGCCAGCCGCGGCGCTCGCGGGCCACCCGGCCCAGGCCGTTGAGCGAGGAGTCGACCTCCTCGTTGTCGTAGAAGACGAACGTCAGGTCGTGCGCGGGCTCGGCGCCCGGCACCCCGAACCGGGCGGCCAGGCGCAGCATCACCGCGTCCCCGGACTTCATGTCGCTGGTGCCGCAGCCGTAGAGCCGGCCGGTGGCCTCGTCCAGCCGGCTGGGCACGTTGTCGGCGATCGGCACCGTGTCCAGGTGACCGGCCAGCACGACCCGGGTGTCCCGGTCCAGCGACGTGCGGGCCAGCACGGAGTTGCCCACCCGCTCGACCTCCAGCCCGCCCAGGCCGCGCAGCGCGGCCTCCACCGCGTCGGCCAGTGGCTCCTCGCTGCCGGACACCGACGGGGCGTCGACGAGGGCCCGGGTCAGCGCGAGCACGTCGGTGGACAGGTCCAGCTGGTAGGCGGTGCTCACGGTGACCGAGCCTACGGAACCCCCTGCGCGCGCGGATCGGTAGCGTGGACACCCGTGACCTCTGCTGCAGATCCCGCCCCCGGTGCCGTGGCGGTGGGCCTGGCCACCGTGACCACCGCCGGCGTCGTCCTGGACACCTGGTACCCGGCCCCCCGCCTGGGCGCACCCGACGGCGCCGCGACCGGCACCACGCAGCTGGGCACGCTGGAGCTGGAGAGCGAGCTCGGCCCGGACTACGGCAGTCTCACCCGCACCGACGACGCCCGCGGCGTGCAGGTCGTCGCCGTGCGCACCGTGATCGCCGACCTGGCCCGGCCGCCGGTCGACGCCCACGACGTCTACCTCCGGCTGCACCTGCTCTCCCACAGGCTGGTGCGCCCGCACGGGATGGACATGAGCGGGGTGTTCGGTCTGCTCACCAACGTGGCGTGGACCAGCGCCGGCCCGGTCGAGGCTGCGGGCTTCTCCGCCGTCCGGCTGCGGGCGCGGCTGGGCCACCTCACCGTCTTCGGGGTGGACAAGTTCCCGCGGATGGTCGACTACGTCGTCCCCGCCGGGGTGCGGATCGCCGACGCCGACCGGGTGCGGCTGGGCGCCCACCTGGCCGAGGGCACCACGGTGATGCACGAGGGCTTCGTGAACTACAACGCCGGCACGCTCGGCCCGTCGATGGTGGAGGGCCGGATCAGCGCCGGCGTCGTCGTCGGCGCCGACTCCGACATCGGCGGCGGGGCGTCGATCATGGGCACCCTGTCCGGCGGCGGCAAGCAGGTCGTCTCCATCGGCAGCGGCTGCCTGCTGGGGGCCAACGCCGGCATCGGCATCAGCCTGGGCGACCGGTGCGTCGTCGAGGCCGGGTGCTACGTCACCGCGGGCTCCCGGGTGACGCTGCCGGACGGCTCCGTGGTCAAGGCCGCGGAGCTGTCCGGCCGGGACGGGCTGCTGTTCCGCCGCAACAGCGTCAGCGGCGCGCTCGAGGCCCTGGCCCGCGAGGGCACCTGGGGCTCGCTCAACGCCGCCCTGCACGCCAACTGACCCCGGGAGGGACGCAGCCGTGCGCATCGTGGTGACCGGGGGCAGCGGGAAGCTGGGCCGGGCCGTCGTCGACCGGCTGGTGGCGAGCGGGCACGAGGTGGCGGTGGTCGACCTGGCCGCCCCGCACCGCACCGACGTGCCGGCCACCCGGGCCGACCTGTCCGACTACGGCCAGGCGGTGGGTGCGCTCACCGGTGTCGACGACCGGTGGGGCACCCCCGACGCGGTGGTGCACCTGGCCGCGCTGCCCGCCCCGGGCCTGCGCCCGGACGCGGCGCTGTTCCACAACAACGTCACCACGACCTACAACGTCTTCCGGGCTGCCCAGCTCGCCGGGATCGACAAGGTGGTCTGGGCCTCCAGCGAGACGGTGCTCGGGCTGCCCTTCGAGACCCCGCCCGACCGGCTGCCCGTCGACGAGGACACCGGGCCGAACCCGGAGAGCTCCTACTCGCTGTGCAAGACGCTGGAGGAGGAGATGGCCCGGCAGTTCGCCCGCTGGCGTCCCGGGCTGTCGATCATCGGGCTGCGCTTCTCCAACGTCATGGACGTCGAGGACTACGCCCGGTTCCCCTCCTTCGACGCCGACGCCACGCTGCGCCGGTGGAACGCCTGGGCCTACATCGACGCCCGGGACGGGGCCCAGGCCGTGGAGCGGGCCCTGCTGCACGACGGCACGGGCGCGGAGCTGTTCGTGATCGCCAACGCGGACACGGTGATGAGCCGGTCCAGCGCCGAACTGGTCGCCGAGCAGTTCCCCGGGGTGCCGGTCACCAGGGAGCTCGGCGAGCACGAGACCCTGCTCAGCATCGACCGCGCCCGCCAGGTGCTCGCCTACGAGCCCGAACACTCCTGGCGCAACCACATCTGACCCCCACCCCTGCCCCCCACCCCCCACCCCCCACCCCCCACCTCTTCCCGGTGATCATGGAGCTGCGTGAGCGACACGCCGGCGTGTCGTTCACCCAGGTCCATGATCGTCAGGGGCCGGGGACCGGGCGGGTCACCAGAAGCGGTCGGGGGGCGCCGGCGGCGCGGTGAGGTGCTCGACCAGCACGGCGACGACGTCGGCGGGCCGTTCCAGGTGCGGCGCGTGCCCCACACCGGGGACGACGACCTCCCGGTAGGCGCCGCCGGAGGCCGCGTACCGGTCGAGCACCGCGCGGGTCTGGGTGACCATCGGCTGCGGCGGGCACACCTCGGCCCCCGGCCAGCCGGGCACGGCGCCCACCGAGCCGAGGAACGCCAGGTCGAAGGCGGACGTGTCGCTGCAGACCTGGTCGGCGTCCCCGCGCACCCACAGCACCGGCGGCTTGGGATCCACCTCGGTGATGCCGGAGACGTCGAAGACCGTGGGTGCCATGGTGTTGAGCACGCCCCGCCCGCCCGGCGCGGTGCCCGGCCACCCGTCGCTGGCCCTCGCGTCGCCCGGGTAGTGGTCCGGGCCGGTGCGGGTGGTGAGCATGGAGGCCACGAACACGTCCTCCAGCGCCGGGTCCAGCGGCAGGCTGCCCGGGGCCACGTAGAACGCGCGCAGCACCGACCGTGGGCTGGAGGGGCCACCGTCGCCCGTGTCGCCCGCGGCGAGGGCGGCGACGAAGGCCGGGTCGGCAGCCCCGCCGCCGGAGCCCGCGCCGTCCGGGTGCACCAGCCGGCCGTCCTGGCCGGTGGTGCCACCGAAGCCGTAGGGGGACACCGGCGCGACCAGCGCGACCGACGCGACCCGCTCCGGGTGGTCCAGCAGGTGCTGCAGCACCACGCCGCCGCCCATGCTCCAGCCGACCAGGTGCACCCGGGTGACGTCGAGGGCGTCGAGCAGCGCGTCGAGGTCGTCGGCCCAGTCCCGCACGCCGCGGGTGGCGTCCACCGGTTCCGGGTCGGTGCCGCCGAAGCCGCGCAGGTCGACCGCCAGCGGGCGCAGCGCCGGGTCCAGGGCCAGCAGCACCGGCTGCCAGAACAGCGCCGAGCTGACGTTGCCGTGCACCAGCAGCACGGCCTCGCCACCGGCCCGCGGGTCGACGCCGTCGGGGTGCAGGACCTGCTGGGTCAGCCGTGCGGTGGTCACCCGCTCGGCGGTCACCCCCGGCAGCAGCGCGTCGGTGCTCATCGGCTCTCCTCGCTCGGGGCTCCGGTCGCCGAGCACGGTAGGCCCCGCCGCTCGCAGCCGGGACACCGCGGGGGCCGACGTCCCGGCTCCTGCCAGCCTGCCGTCCTACCCTGGCCGGGATGAGCAGCGTCCGGGGCGGGGCCCCTCCCCGGCGCGCGGCCGGCCGGCCGCCGGCGCGGCGTCCCGGCCGCCGGGTGCACCCCCTGGTGCGGATCGCCCGGGCGTGGCCGGCGCTGCTGGTGGTGCTGGGCATCGCCGTCGCGCTGTCCTGGGACACCGACCGGCGTGACGAGCCACCGGTCGCCGGCCGGTGCACCGTCACCGACACCGCCATCACCCTGACGACGGCGCAGGCGGCCAACGCCGCCACGATCGCCGCCGTCGCCCGCGTCCGCGGGCTGTCCGACCGGGCGACGGTGATCGCCCTGGCCACGGCCTTGCAGGAGTCCCGGCTGCGCAACCTGGACTACGGCGACCGCGACTCCCTGGGCCTGTTCCAGCAGCGGCCCTCGCAGGGCTGGGGCAGCCCAGAGCAGGTGCAGGACCCGGTCTACAGCGCCGGCAAGTTCTTCGACGGGCTGGTGGAGGTGCGCGGCTGGGAAACCGGCCGGCTCACCGAGGTCGCGCAGTCGGTGCAGCGGTCTGGGTTCCCCGAGGCCTACCAGCAGCACGAGCCGGTCGCCCAGGCCGTCACCGACGCGCTGCTCTCCGACGTCCCGGGGCGGCTGTCCTGCACCTACTCCCCGCCCGACGCCACCGGCCCGGTCGACGACAGGGCGGCGGCCGTGGCCACCGTCGCCGGCCGCGAGCTGGGCCTGATCACCACGCCGCTGCCCGAGGGCGTCGTCCGGCTCGATGGCGGGGGCTGGGCGGCGGCGAAGTGGGCCGTGGCGCACGCCGAGCGGCTGCAGCTCGCCGAGGTGCGGCTGGCGGGCTGGGCCTGGACGCCGGGCGACGGCTGGGCCGAGTCCGCCGCCGCGGGCCCGCAGCTCACCGTCACCCTGGCCACCTGAGGCGCCGGCCGGTCAGGCGGTGAGGCGCTCCACGGCGGCGGCGATCCGCTCGTCGCTCGCGGTCAGGGCCAGCCGCACGTGGCGGGCACCGGCCGGGCCGTAGAAGGCGCCGGGCGCGGCGACGACGCCGAGGCCGGCCAGCCAGTCGATCGTCGTCCAGCAGTCCTCGTCGCGGGTGACCCACAGGTACAGCCCGGCCTCGGAGTGGTCGATCCGGGCACCGGCCGCACGCACCGCGGCGGCCAGCAGCTCGCGGCGGGCACGGTAGCGCTCGCGCTGGGCGGCGACGTGCGCGTCGTCGGCGAGCGCCGCGGCCATCGCGGCCTGCACCGGCGTGGGCACGAGCAGGCCGAGGTGCCGGCGCACCTCCCAGACCCGGCGCACCAGCGCGGGGTCACCGGACAGCAGCCCGCCCCGGTAGCCGGCCGCCGTCGACTGCTTGGACAGCGAGTGCACGGCGAGCAGGCCGGTGTGGTCGGCGCCGGCGATCCGCGGGTGCAGCACCGACGTGGGGACGACGTCCCAGCCGAGCTCGACGTAGCACTCGTCGGCGACCACGGGCACGCCGTGCGCCCGGCCCCAGGCCACCCAGTCCGACAGCTGCGCGTCGGTGAGCACCCGGCCGTGCGGGTTGCCGGGGCTGTTCAGCCAGACCAGGACGGTGTCCCCGGGCCGCTCCGGCGGGGTGTCCGTGCGGTGCACGGCCAGGCCGGCCACGACCGCGCCCACCTCGTAGGTCGGGTAGCCCACCTCCGGGACGACGACCGTGCCCCGCCCGCGCAGCCCGAGCAGCGTGGGCAGCAGCGCCACCAGCTCCTTGGAGCCCACGGTGGGCACCACCGAGGGCTCGGCGCCCAGCGGGTCGGCCAGCTGCACCCCGAGCCGGCGCTGCAGCCAGCCGGCGGCGGCCTGCCGCAGCTCCCGGGTACCGAGGGCCGTGGGGTAGCCGGGCGCGTCCGCGGCCGCGGCGAGCGCGTGCCGCAGCACGCCCGGGGTGGGGTCGACCGGCGTCCCGATGGACAGGTCGACCACCCCGCCGGGGTGCTGGGCAGCCCGTGCCCGCGCCCCGGCGAGGGAGTCCCAGGGGAAGTCCGGCAGCGCGTGCGGCCCCGCCCCCGGGACCGTGGTCAGTGCCCCTCGCCCTGCGGGGGCAGGGCGGCGACCAGCGGGTGGTCCTTGGGGATCTTGCCCGTCTTGGCCGCGCCACCGGGGCTGCCCAGGTCGGAGAAGAACTCCACGTTGGCGTTGTAGAAGTCCTTCCACTTGTCCGGGACGTCGTCCTCGTAGTAGATGGCCTCCACCGGGCAGACCGGCTCGCAGGCCCCGCAGTCCACGCACTCGTCGGGGTGGATGTAGAGCATCCGGTCGCCCTCGTAGATGCAGTCCACCGGACACTCGTCGATGCACGCCTTGTCGAGGACGTCGACGCAGGCCTGGGTGATGACGTAGGTCACGAGTTCCTCCGGGTGCGGGTTCCCTGGCAGGCCAGGGGTGCGTTCGATCGTCATCAGTATCACCCGGCACCCGGGCATCCAGCGCGACGGGTGCACCGGTGCCACCCGCACGGGGGCCGGTGCGCGGTGGCGGCGGACGGGGCCGGAGGATCCCGGCATGGGACAGCGCCGCTCACCGCTCGGGGTGGAGGACCTCCAACGGCTCGCCGCCCGCGGGTGGCCGGCGCCGGAGCAGGCCCCGCTGGGCGACTGGCTGCTGCGCGCGGCCGGTGGGTTCACCGGGCGCGCCAACTCGGTGCTGGTCGTCGGCGACCCCGGCCTGCCGCTGCCGGACGCCGTCGACGCCGTCGCCCGCTGGTACGCCGAGCGCGGGCTGACCCCGGCGGCGATGCTGCCCGGCACCGCGTCCCGCCGGGCCGACGCGGCGTTCGCGGCCGCCGGCTGGCAGGCGCAGGACCGGACGCTGGTGCTCACCGCGCCGCTCGGTCCGGCGGTCCCGCCGTCCGTGCCGGTCGACCTGCGCCCCGCCCCGGACGACGCCTGGCTGGCCCGCCACCGAGACGGCGCCCTGCCGGCGGGGGCCCTCGAGGTGCTGACCGGCCCGGAGGACGTCGTGTTCGCCTCGGTGGGCGGCCCCGGTCCCGTGGTCGCCGTGGCCCGCGGCGTGCTCACCGACGGCTGGCTCGGCACCAGCGCCCTCAGCGTCGCCGCCGAGCACCGGCGGCGGGGCCTGGCCACCGCGCTCACCGAGGCCCTGCGCGGCTGGGCGGTGGCGCGGGGGGCGCACAGCAGCTACCTGCAGGTGACCGAGGACAACGCCGCTGCCCGGGCGCTCTACCGGCGCCTCGGCCACATCGAGCACCACCGCTACCACTACCGCCGGCTGGTCACCTGACCCGCGGCCGGCGGCGAGACGGCCGGCCGGCCGGGCCGCGGGCCCCCCGCGACCACGCGGCCCACCGCGAAGGACGCCGCGACCACGCCGGCGAGCAGGAACACCAGCCCGGCGGGGGTGCCGGTGAGCAGCAGGTCGCCCTCGGAGGTGCGCACCGAGGAGAGGACGGCGACGACCAGCCAGGCCAGCGCGGGCAGCACGCCGACCAGGCGCGAGCCGGACAGCCGGTGGGCCAGGGGCACCAGCATCAGGTTGCCCACCACGGCGACCGGCACCGACAGCGGCACCGGCACACCGGCCACCCGCCAGTTCAGCCACAGCACCTCCACCAGGGCCAGCCACGCGGGCACGAGGAGCGCGAGCACCGCCCAGCCCAGCACCCGCAGCACGCTCACGCGGGGTCGATGCCGGTGAACAGGTCCTGCTCCCGGCCCTGCGCCACCCCGGGCTCGCCCCGCGCCAGCCGGTAGTGCTCGGTGGCCAGCAGCTCCTGGCCGAGTCCGTTGGACAGCGCGAAGAACGACCCGCGCACGGTGATCTGGGTGGCGTGGGCCCGCATCGCCGCCTCCTTGTGCGCCCGGAACGCCTCGCCGTCCACCTCGGCGGTGACCAGCTCGTCGGCGGTCGCGTCGCCCAGCTCCCCGGCGTCCAGGGCGATCGCGAAGCCGGTCTCCTGCCCCGCCTCGGCGAGCGCCTGCTGGCCACGCCGGAGCACCGACACCGGCAGGCAGGTCCAGTAGACCTTCGACACCTGCCACGGCGCACCGAGCGTGGGGTGCGCCGCGGGGTCGGCAGCCGCGTCGACGGCGGCCATCGTCACCCGGTGCGCCTGGACGTGGTCGGGGTGGCCGTAGCCACCGTTCTCGTCGTAGGTGACCACCACCTGCGGGCGCACCTCGCGCAGCACGGCCACCACCGCGGCCACCGCCTCGGCGGGGTCGGCGCGCCAGAACGCCCGCGGGTGCTCGTTCGGCGGGGTGTGCAGCATCCCGGAGTCGCGCCACCGCCCGGCGCCGCCGAGCCACCGGTGGTCGGTCACACCCAGGTGCGCCATGGCCTCGGCCAGCTCGCCGATGCGGTACCCGCCGAGCTGGTCGGCGTGGTCGGCGGCCAGCTGGCGGAGCTCGTCCGGGATGACCTCGCCCTCCTCCCCCAGCGTGCAGGTGAGCAGGGTGACGCCGACCCCCTCGGCGGCGTAGCGGGCCATCGTCGCGCCGTTGTTGATCGTCTCGTCGTCCGGGTGGGCGTGCACGAGCAACAGACGCCGGTCGGGGATCACCCCACCATTACATCCCGGCGACCAGGAGGGCAGCGCGACCAGGGGGCCGCGCTGCCCTCCCGCGCTACAGCACCTTCAGTGGCTCCGCGAAGTGGCAGGCGTTGAGGTGCCCGGCGCCGCGGTCCTCCAGGACGGGGTCGACCGTCATGCAGGTCTCGCGTCGCCCGTCGTCCAGCACGTGGGCGAACTTCTGACAGCGGGTGCGGAACCGGCAGCCCGAGGGCGGGTTGGCCGGGCTGGGCACGTCGCCGGAGATGATGATCCGCTGGCGGGCGCGTTCGCGCCGGGGGTCCGGCAGCGGGATCGCCGACATGAGGGCCTGCGTGTACGGGTGCGCCGGCCGCTCGAACAGCTCGTCCCGGTCGGCGATCTCGATGATCCGGCCCAGGTACATCACCGCGACCCGGTCGGAGATGTGCCGGACGACGGACAGGTCGTGCGCGATGAACAGGTAGGCCAGGCCCAGCTCGTCGCGCAGGTCGGACAGCAGGTTCATCACGCCGGCCTGGATCGACACGTCCAGGGCCGACACCGGCTCGTCGAGCACCAGCAGCTTGGGCTGCAGCGCGAGCGCCCGGGCGATGCCGATCCGCTGCCGCTGGCCGCCGGAGAACTCCGCCGGGTAGCGGTTGGTGTGCTCCGGGTTCAGGCCCACGGTCTCGACCAGGGTGCGCACCCGCTCGCGCAGCTCCTTCGCGTCCTTGGTCAGGCCGTGGATGACCAGTGGCTCGGCGACGATGTCGAAGACCGGCAGCCGCGGGTTCAGCGAGGCGTAGGGGTCCTGGAACACGATCTGGATGTCCCGGCGCAGCGACCGCATCTGGGAGCGGTTGAGACCGACCAGCTCCTTGCCCTGGAACTTCACCGAGCCGCCGGTGGCCGGCTGCAGGTTGAGGATCGCCCGGCCGGTGGTCGACTTCCCGCAGCCGGACTCGCCGACCAGGCCGACGACCTCGCCGGGGTGGATGTCCAGGTCCAGGCCGTCGACGGCGCGCACGGCACCCACGGTGCGCTTGATCAGCCCACCGCCCTTGATCGGGAAGTGCTTCTCCAGGCCGCGGACGCTCAGGATCGGCTCGCCGGTGCGGTCGACGCCGCCGGCGGCGCGGTGCGTCTCCCGCCCTGCCCCCGGATCCCGCCCTGTGGTGGTGGGGGCGCTCATGCCCGGTCTCCCGTCGAGGTGGTGGGGCTGCCGACGCCGGAGACGACGGAGCCGGTGCCGGTGGGTCCGCCGGTGTGCTCGGACTGCTCCGGCTCGGGCGCGGCCGGGGAGGTCTGGTCCACACCGACGAGCCCGGCGTCGCTGGCGGTCTCGGCGAACACGGCGTGCGCGTCGCCGCCGGCCGCGGCGACCTGCTCGGTGCGGATGCACGCCGCGGTGTGGTCCGGGCCGACGAGCAGCCGCTCGGGCTCGGCGACGTCGCAGTCGGCGACGTGCAGCGGGCAGCGCGGTGCGAACGGGCAGCCGGGGGGCATGTTGACCACCGAGGGCGGCGAGCCGGTGATCGGGATGAGCCGCTGCCCGGGCGGTGCGTCCAGCCGCGGCAGCGACCCGAGCAGCCCGAGCGTGTAGGGCATCCGCGGCTCGTAGTAGATGTCCTCGACGCTGCCGATCTCGACCGGCCGGCCGGCGTACATGACCAGCACCCGGTCGGCGATGCCGGCGACCACGCCGAGGTCGTGGGTGATCAGCACCATCGCCGCACCCGTCTCCTGCAGGGCCGTCTGCAGCACCTCGAGGATCTGCGCCTGCACGGTGACGTCGAGGGCGGTGGTGGGCTCGTCGGCGATGATCACGTCGGGCTGGTTGGCCATGGCGATGGCGATGACCACCCGCTGGCGCATGCCGCCGGAGAACTCGTGCGGGTAGGAGCGCACCCGGTCGGCGGCGTTCGGGATGCCGACCAGTTCGAGCAGCTCGACGGCGCGGGCACCGGCTGCCTTCTTCGACAGCGACCGGTCGTGCTGGCGCAGCGTCTCCTCGATCTGGTAGCCGATCTTGTAGACCGGGTCCAGGGACGTCATCGGGTCCTGGAAGATCATCGAGACGCCCTTGCCGCGCACCCCGGACATCGCCCGGTCACGCTGGCCGAGCAGCTCCTGCCCGCGGTAGCGCACCGAGCCGGTGACCCGGGCGGAACCCGGCAGCAGGCCCATCACCGCCAGCGACGTGACGGACTTGCCGGAGCCGGACTCCCCGACGATGGCGAGCACCTCACCGGAGCGCAGCGAGTAGTCGACGCCGCGCACGGCGTGCACGGAGCCGTCCTCGGTGGGGAACCGGACGTCGAGGTCGGTCACCTCCAGCAGCGGGGCGGAGGCGTCGAAGCCGGGCAGGCTGGTGGCGCGGGTGCCGCCGGCGGTGAGGCCGCCGGTGGACCGGGACGAGGGCGTGACGGCTGTGGCGCCGTGGCTGGACATGGGAACTCCTGCTCAGGCCCGCACGCGGCGGTTGCTGGGGTCGAAGGCGTCCCTGATGCCGTCGCCGATCAGGTTGATCGACAGCACGATGATCAGCAGGGTGATGCCGGGGAAGTAGAAGAGCCACGGGCGCGTCGTGGTGGCCTGTACGCCGTCGGAGACCAGGCGGCCGAGCGAGGTCTCCCCCGCGCCGTTGACGCCGACGCCCAGGTAGGTCAGCGAGGCCTCCAGGATGATCGCGGTCGCCGCGGCGAGCGTCGTCCAGACGATCAGCGAGCCCAGGGCGTTCGGGATGAGGTGCCGGAAGATGATCCGGGAGTTCGACGCCCCGAGTGCGTGCGCCGCCTCGACGTACTCCTTCTCGCGCAGCGAGAGGAACTGGCTGCGCACGATGCGGGCCAGGTCCAGCCAGCCGAACAGGCCCAGCAGGATGCCCACGCCCAGCGGCGTGCGCGCCTCGGGGAAGTTGCTGGCCACGACGATCAGCACGACGAGCAGCGGCACGGTGAGGATCAGGTCGACCAGCCGCATGAGCAGGCTGTCGACCCACTTGCCGAAGTAGCCGGCCAGCGCGCCGACGAGCAGGCCCAGTGGCAGGGCGATGGCCACGAACAGCAGCACGATGAGCATCGAGCGCTGCACGCCGCTCATCAGCCCGGCCAGCAGGTCACGGCCGATCTCGTCGCTGCCCAGCGGGTAGCCCTGCTCCCCCGGTGGCACCGACTGGGCGTTCCGGTCCAGCGTGGCGTAGTCCACGTCGTAGAACAGCGGTCCGAGGAAACCGAAAGCGAGCATGGCCAGGAAGATGACCAACCCGGTCATCCCGACCTTGTTGCGCCGGAACCGGCGGAGCACCTGCTGGCGCTGACTGCGCGCCTTGACGGTGAACTCCCGCTCGACGCCGCCGCCCGGGGGCAGGCCGGGTTCGGCCGGGACGGGCGCTTCGGTGGTGGCCTGGGTGGTGGCCATGAGGTGTCTTCTCTCTCGCTGTCGGCCCGGTCAGGCCAGGCGGATGCGCGGGTCGAGGACCGCGTAGAGGATGTCGGCGATCAGGTTGAACAGCACCACGAACACGGCGCTGACCAGCAGCCAGCCGAGCACGACGTTGATGTCGCCGTCCCCGATGCCGTCCTGCAGCAGGTAGCGGCCCATGCCGTTCCAGACGAACACCTGCTCGGTGATCACCGCGCCGCCGAACAGCGTGCCGACGCCCAAGGCGACGACGGTGGTCAGCGGGATGAGCGCGTTGCGCAGCCCGTGCTTCCAGACGGTGCGGCGGTAGCTCAACCCCTTGGCCCGGGCCAGGCGCATGTAGTCCGAGCCGAGCACGTCGAGCATGGCCGAGCGCTGGAAGCGGCTCCAGGCGGCGAAGGACAGCAGCGCCAGGCTCAGCGTGGGCAGCACGAGGTGGCCCAACCGGTCGGTCCAGATGGTCCACGCATCGGCCCCGGTGGCGCTGATGCCCGGTGACTGCTCGCCGATCGTGTAGAGCAGCCGCTTGCCGAACAGGTCGTTGACCCCGCCGGCGACGAACTCCTTGAGGATCGCGGCGAACCAGAACGTGGGCAGCGCGATGAGCAGGTAGGCCAGGAAGGTGAAGGCGTAGTCCGAGGGCTTGTACTGCCGCACGGCCCCGATCACGCCGACGACCATCGCCAGCAGCACGGCGACGACGATGGCCAGCACGATCATCCGGCCGGTCACCAGGATGCGTCCGCCGAGCTGGTCGGCGACCTCGGTGCCGTTGACGGTCGTGCCGAAGTCGCCGCGGACCACCCCGGACAGCCAGTCCCAGTACCGCTGGAAGAACGGGTCGTTCAGGCCCAACGCCTCTGCCCGGCTCGCAAGGTACTCCGCCGTGGGCGGTGGCTGTCGGATCCGCTCGCGAGCCAGCGGGTCGAAGCTCGCCGCGCACAGCGCGAACACCAGCAGCGAGCTGGCGAGCAGCACGAAGACGGAGCTGACGACCCGCCGGATCGTGAAGAAGAACATCAACGCACCTTAGCTCTCTACGGGCAACGGTTCAGCTCGGACGGCGGTGTACCGGAAGCGCTCCGGCGCAGGTCCCGACGTCGGTACGTGGTCGTCACACAGCCGACACACAACCCGGACATGCCACGACCCCCGGGGCGGGGCGCCGGGGGTCGTGGGCACTGCGGACATCACTCACATGGTGCACCCGGACGTCGCGGGGAGACGCCGGGGTGTGGTCGGCGCCCCGCGGACGGGGCGCCGACCTCAGGTCACTCGGCGACGGTCCACTTCTCCGCGTTCCAGAGCGGACCCGCCTGGCTGGCGTTGTCCTCCACGTTCTGGATGCTGCTCTGGTACGCGATGAACGTGGGCTTCTGGTAGAGCGGGATGGTGGCCAGCTGCTCCCAGAGCGCGACGTCGACCTGGTTGGCGAGGTCGGCGGCCTGGGCCGGGTCGGGCTGGGACACCATCTGGGCCAGCAGCGCGTCGATCTCCGGGGTGCCGGTGCGGGAGTAGTTCTGCCCCAGACCGTTGTCCGGTGAGTAGTAGATCGACTGGTTGGACGAGACGAACGGCGTCGACACCCAGGCGAACAGCGCCGCCTGGAACCCACCGGCGACGAGGCTCCGGGGCTTGTCGACATCGGCGAAGATGTCCGGGTTGGCGCTGAAGGTCGCGTTGATGCCGGCGGCCTTCAGCTGCGGGATCATGACGGTGATCGTCGTCTCACGCAGCGGGTTGTTGGCCGTGGTGTCGATCTGGATGTTCAGCGGTCCGCGCTGCGGGTGCGTGGCGATCCCGTCGGCACCGATCGTGTAGCCGGCCTGGGTGAGCAGCGCCTTGGCGCCCTCGGGGTCGGCCTGCTTGTACTGCTCCGGGGCGTTGTCCTGGTACTCCGGCTGGTTGTTCACGTAGAGCCGGTTGTTCAGCACCTGCGCGTCGTCGGAGAACTGGCCGACGGTCTGGTCGACGATCTCCTGGCGGTCCAGCGCCTGACCGAACGCCTGGCGCACCAGCGGGTCGGCCAGGTGCACGTCGGTGGTGTTGAAGTCCAGGTGCTCGAACGACAGACCGAACGTGATGTCGGAGGTGACGTTGGGCTCGAGGTTCTCGATCTGGCTCACCAGGTCCAGCTGCGGCTGGGGGTAGATGACCCCGATCTCCTGGTTCTGCAGCGCCTGCACGGCCGTGGTCGGGTCATTGCCGATGTTCTTGACGACCAGCGAGGCCACGCCTGCGGGCTCGCCCCACCACTCCGGGTTCGGCGTCAGCGTGACCTCCTGGTTGCCGACGTCGATGTTCTCCTTCTTGAGCTGGAACGGCCCACCGGAGATGTCACCCACGATGCCCTGGTCGATCGGCCAGCCGGCGGTGGTCGTCGCGCACTGCGCGACCGGGTCCTCGTTGGCCATCAGGTGCGCCGGGATCATGCCGGTGAACAGCGACTGCCAGTCGGCGTACGGCTCGGCGTAGGTGACGGTGACGGTCTTGTTCCCGTCACCGCTGCCCTCCACCGAGGCGATGTTGGCGTAGCCGTTGGTCGACAGCACCGACTCGCAGCCGCCGTCGGCCGGGTCGGCACTGCGGTTGGCGTTCCAGGTGAACGCGAAGTCGTCGGCGGTGATCGGGGTGCCGTCGCTCCACACCGCGTCCGGGTTGATCTCGTAGGTGTTCACCTGGGTGCCACCGTCGGTCGACAGCGTCGGCTCCGAGGCGAGCACGTTCTCGTCCCAGGCCACCGAGAAGTCGGGGGCGACGTTGTAGGTGCTGGGCAGGATGCGGCCCATGATGTTCTGCACCGAGGTGGCGTTGCCGGCGGAGATGAACTGGTACAGGTTCTCCGGGAAGTCGGTCGACTCGCCGAAGACCACGGTGCCGGTGCCCGTGGCACCGCTCTCGCTGTCGCCGCCACCGTCGTCGCTGCCACCGCAGGCGGTCAGCGCCATGGCGCTGATCAGCCCGACGGCGACGAGCCCAGCGCTCTGCTTGCTGAACCTCACGTTCGAATGCCTCCTCTGCCCGCTCGCGCGGGGGGACTTCATGTGTCTGACCAGTCCGCGTGCGGGGCAGACGGCTGGCTGGGACGAGCTGGGGACGAACCTGGCAGGACACTGCCGGCCGAGGTCGACTGCGAGGACCCTAGGCACCAGCGGAGAAGGCAGTCCATGCCCGTGTCCGATTTGTGACCTTGCCTCACGATCCGGGAGCTGGGCCTGTGAACGTCCACCTGGACACCCCCTGTCCAGGACGTCTTGCGGCCAATCGTCGACTCACGACCGGATCGTCCGGCGGCCCCACGAGACGCCTGAGCGCGCGCCGGGGGACGCCCCCGGCGGACGGTCGATCCCGCCGCCGGCGCCTGCTGCCAGGCGGTCGACAGGTGTGACCGCCGCCCACCCCGGGTAGGAGCTCGCAATCACGCCGCCCACCCGAGGAGCAGTCATGAGCGCCATGGACAAGCTGAACAACAAGGCCGAGGAACTCTCCGGCAAGGGCAAGGAGGCCGCGGGCAACGCCACCGGCAACCGGGACCTGCAGGCCGAGGGCCAGGCCGACCAGGTCGGCGGCAACGTCAAGCAGGCCGGCGAGAAGCTCAAGGACGTCTTCAAGTGACCCCGTCCGGCGGCTGACGCCGGAGCACGCACGAGGACGCCGTCGGTACGCCGACGGCGTCCTCGTGCGTCCGGCCCCGGTCGCCCCGCGCGCCCCCTCCCTGACTTTTTCGGGCTCAAGTGACCGCCCTCGCGCCTGCCCCTCCCCTGCTGCTGACTATCTCGGGCTCAGGTCACCGGTCCGGGCAGCTTGATCGCCCTGTCCGGGCAGTGGTGGCCGGTCACCGCCGTGGAGCAGCCCCGGGTCGGCCCCGGTCGTAGCGGGCTTGCCCGGCAGCACCGCCGGACGGCACCCCGGGCCTCGGGTCAACCGGCGATCGGTGCCTCGCGGAGTGCCACACGGATCCGGCTGACCACGCCGTCGAGATCACGGAGGTCGTTGGCGCTGAGTCGGATGACCCGCCAGCCGGCGGCGACGAGCCGGGCGTAGCGCCGGTCGTCCCGGCGGATCTGCAGCTCGTCGAAGTGGTACTCGCCCTCGTACTCGACGATCAGCTTCGCCTCCGGCCAGGCGAGATCCACCTGCGCGGACCAGCCCCCCTCGGTGACGACGAACTGCGGGACCGGAGCCGGCAGTCCGGCCCGGTGGCAGGCGACGCGCACCCACGACTCAGGGGGACTCTGGGCCCGGCCGTCGACCAGCGGGAACACTCGGCCGACCCGGGCCGAGCGCCACCGTCCGCGGCGTCGCGCGAGCTCGCCGGCAAGGTCGAGCCCGCCGTCGCTGCGCACCATGGCGTCGAGCAGGCCGACGGCCGTGGCCACCGTCTCGATCGCCGCGACGTCCCAGGCGGTGCGTCCGCGCCGGGTGAGCGGGATGCCGTCGTCGGTCGTCCAGATCTCTCCCGGTGCGACGTCGGTCTTGTGCACCCGGACCCCGCGAGGCCCGTCCCACGGACAGCCCCGGGGTGCCACGACCAGCACCGGCTCGATCGCCGAAGCGAACGGCGCCCCGAACCACGCCGCAGCCGAACGGCCGCCGAGCGCTGCGCCCGGCGGCAGCAGGAGTGCAGCCCCCCGGCTGTAGAGCTCGTGGTCGGCGTTGAGCGCCGGATCGGCGTAGACGTTCTGCATCAACCGGCGGTACCGGCGCAGCTGCGGGCGGGTCACGTACCCGGCCGCGACCGCGTGAGTGCCGAGGAAGACGCCGTGCAGTTCCCGACGATCTGGGGTCACGCGACGGATCATGGGGTGCCGGAGCCGTTCCCTGCTGGCGTCGTCCACAGGTCAGGCCGGCCGTGTCACCCGCTCCCTGACTTGAGCCCGAAAAAGTCCGTTGGAGCGGGTTCCCACGTCGCGCAGAGACCGGACTCGAGCCCGGAGTAGTCGGTCTCGGGTGGGCGCACCGGCTCGGGATGAGGGTCGGCGGTCGGGTCAGCCGAGCAGGGCGCGGACGGCGGGGAGCAGGGGACGGTCGGCGGGGATCCAGTCCAGCGCGGCCAGCTCCCCGGCACCCACCCAGCGCAGGTCTGCGTGCTCGCGGGCCGCCGGCTCGCCGGACACCAGCCCGGCGGCCCACACCCGCATGGTCGAGGTGCCCGGCGGACCGCCACCGATGCGCGCGTCCAGCACGACCTCGCCGACGAACGCGCCCGGCTCGACCCGGACACCGAGCTCCTCCTGGCACTCCCGCACCAGGGCGTCCAGGTCGTGCTCGCCGCGCTCCACCTTGCCGCCGGGGAACTCCCACCGGCCGTCGAAGGCCCCGCCGCGCCGCTGCGCCACCAGCACCCGGTCGCCCCGCACCACCGCCGCACCCACCACCTGGACGACGTCCAGGGCGCGGGTGGCAGCCGCGGCGGCGTAGCCGTCCAGGTGTGCCCGCATCGCCCGGACCACCCGCCGGCGCAGCACCACCTGGTCCAGCGGCCCTGCGTCCCAGTCCACCAGCTCCTCGACGCGCGTGCCGGCGCCGGTGGCGGTGAACTCACGGGTGTGCACCACCCGCGGGCCCGGGCCACCCGCGTACACGTCCCGGTGCGGACGACGGGACTCCACCTCCTGCAACGGCGCCCGCCAGGGCCGGCCGAGGGCCCGGGCGACGTCGAAGGCCACCGTCGTCGGTGCCTGGACCAGGGTGCTGAACCGCAGGTGGACCACCCCGGCAGCCTCCCAGCGCGGGCTGCCGGCCACCAGCCCGCGCCGCACGCAGGGCACGATGGGCGTCATGCGCATCACAGCCCGGGTCGACTACGCGGTGCGGGCGGCCATCGAGCTGGCCGCCGCCGCCCCGGACGCCCTCACCTGCGACCGGATCGCCCAGGCACAGGGCATCCCCTCCCGGTTCCTGCAGGCCATCCTCGGCGACCTGCAGCACGCCCGGCTGGTCACCAGCCAGCGCGGCCGGGACGGCGGCTACCGGCTGGCCCTGCCGCCGGAGGAGGTGTCCATCGCCCGGGTCATGCGGGTGGAGCAGGGCTTCCTCGCCGAGGTGCACGGCCAGCGGCCGGAGGAGGTCGCCTACCCGGGCAGCGCGCAGGCGCTGACCAGCGTCTGGGTGGCCGCCCGGGACAGCTACCGGCGGGTCCTGGAGCAGGTCACGCTGGCCGACGTGGTGTCCGGCACCCTGCCGCCCGCCGTCGCGGAGCTCGCAGAGGTGGAGAGCGCCTGGCGGTCCTTCGGCGACCCCGAGCGCCGGGACTGACCGCACCCACCAGCGGCTCGGCGACACTGTGCGCATGAGCGCCCCGTCCGCCGCACCCTGGACCCCGCCGCCGCCCGGCGTCACCGTCTTCCTCACCGGCCTGTCCGGCGCCGGCAAGTCGACGGTGGCCGACGCACTGGTCGCCGAGCTGACCGCGGCGGGCCGGCCGGTGACCGTGCTGGACGGCGACGTGGTGCGCACCCACCTGTCCAGCGAGCTGGGCTTCAGCCGGGCGGATCGCGACCTGAACATCCGGCGGATCGGCTGGGTGGCCGGCGAGGTGGTCAGGCACGGCGGCACGGTCGTCGTCGCCGCGATCGCGCCCTACGAGCAGGCCCGGCAGCAGGCGCGGGCGCTGGTCCAGGAGCACGGCCACTTCCTGCTGGTGCACCTGTCCACCCCGCTGGAGGTGTGCGAGGAGCGTGACGTGAAGGGTCTCTACGCCCGGGCCCGTGCCGGTGAGATCCGCGAGTTCACCGGCATCAGCGACCCGTACGAGCTGCCGGTCGACCCCGAGCTGACCATCGACACCTCCCGCACGCCGGTGTCCGGGTCGGTCGCGCTGATCCGGGAGGCGATGGACCGCGCGCAGGGGGACCGCGCGCAGGCCGGCGCCCGGCGCTGAGCAGCGCACCGTCACCGGTGCACCCGGACGAGGGGCGGCAGCCGGTCCCCGCTGTGGCACCATGGGCCCGTGCCGCGCCGTGACCTCGTCCTCGTCGCGCGCCTGCACGTCGACCTCGGGCGCGTCTCCAGCGCCGCGTGTCCTGCCGCCGGCTGACAGCACCGCCCCGCCCGCGGCCCCGCCGCCTCCCCTGCGGCCCCGCCGCGTCCGCTCCGTCAGCGCCCGAGCCCGGCCCCTGGGGCCGCACCCGGCGCAGGAAGAAGTGCCGTCGTGACCTACTCCCCCACTCGCCGCCCCGGCCAGGCCCCCACGCGGGGGCAGGGTCAGTGGGCCCTGGGCTACCGGGAGCCGCTGAACCCCAACGAGCGGATGAAGAAGGACTCCGACGGCCTCGAGGTGCGCCAGCGGATCATCGACATCTACTCCAAGGCCGGCTTCGACTCCATCGACCCCGGTGACCTGCGCGGCCGGATGCGCTGGATGGGCCTCTACACGCAGCGAGCCGCGGGCATCCCGGGTGGCCAGACCGCCGTCCTGGAGCCCGAGGAGCTGGAGGACAGCTACTTCATGCTGCGCGTCCGGATCGACGGCGGGCAGCTGTCGGCCGACCAGCTGCGCGTCATCGCCGGGATCAGCACCGAGTTCGGGCGCGGCGTCGCCGACGTGACCGACCGGCAGAACGTGCAGCTGCACTGGATCCGGATCGAGGACGTGCCGGAGATCTGGGAGCGGCTGGAGGCGGTGGGGCTGTCGACCACCGAGGCCTGCGGCGACACCCCGCGCGTCGTCCTGGGCTGCCCGCTGGCCGGGGTGCTCGACGACGAGGTCGTCGACGCCACTGCCGCGATCGCCGAGACGGTGGAGAAGTACGTCGGTGACCCGCAGTTCTCCAACCTGCCGCGCAAGTTCAAGTCCTCGATCTCCGGCTGCAGCCACCACTGCACGAACCACGAGATCAACGACGTCGCCTTCGTCGGTGTGCGCAACGCCGCGGGCGAGGTCGGCTACGACCTGTGGGTCGGCGGCGGGCTGTCCACCAACCCGATGTTCGCCCAGCGGCTCGGCGTCTTCGTGCGCCCCGAGCAGGTCTCCGACGTGTGGGCCGGGGTGTGCGCGGTCTTCCGCGACTACGGCTACCGCCGCTCGCGCACCCACGCCCGGATCAAGTTCCTCATCAGTGACTGGGGCACGGAGAAGTTCCGCCAGGTGCTGCAGGACGAGTACCTGCACGAGGCACTGCCCGACGGCCCGGCCCCCGAGCGCCCGGCGACCGACCAGCGCGACCACGTCGGTGTCGCCCGCCAGGTCGACGGCACCAACGCCGTCGGCTTCGCCCTGCACACCGGCCGGATCGGGGGCGAGCTGCTCGGCACCGTCGCCGACCTGGCCGACCGGTTCGGTGCCGGACGCATCCGCACGACCGCGGACCAGAAGCTGGTCATCCTGGACGTGCCGGACGCCCACGTCGAGGACCTGGTCACCGAGCTGGCCGTGCACGACCTGCAGGTCCGGCCCAGCGCCTTCCGCCGCGGCACGATGGCCTGCACCGGCATCGAGTTCTGCAAGCTGGCGATCGTGGAGACCAAGGGCCGCGCCCGCACGCTGACCACGGAGCTGGAGCAGCGGCTGCCGGACTTCGACGAGCCGATCTCGATCAACGTCAACGGCTGCCCCAACTCCTGCGCCCGGTTCCAGACCGCCGACATCGGCTTCAAGGGCATGGTCGTGCGCGGCGACGAGGGCTTCCAGGTGCACCTGGGCGGCCACCTGGGCTTCGAGTCCTCGATCGGCCGCAAGCTGCGCGGCCACAAGGTCACCGCCGAGGAGACCGCCGACTACGTCGAGCGGGTGCTCCGCGGGTACCTCGAGCACCGCGAGCCCGGCGAGCGCTTCGCCGCGTACGCCGCGCGGGCCGACGAGGAGTGGTTGCGCTGACCCCGCCTCCACCGACGGAGGGAAGAACCCGGCAGCTGCCCCCGTTCCACTGCCCGTACTGCGGCGAGGAGACCCTCCGGCCGCGCGAGGACGACGGCGAGTGGCACTGCGGGTCCTGCCTGCGGACGTTCACCCTCCGCCTGACCGGGACAGGAGTGCAGCAACCGTGACCGTCGCCCTCACCCAGCCCGGCCCCGAGCTCGCCGCCGAGGCCGACGCCCGCTTCTCCGGCATCGCCGAGCCCGTCGAGCAGGCGCTGGCCGTGCTCACCTGGGCCGGGCAGACCTTCGGCGACTCGTTCGCGATCACCTCCTCGATGGCCGACGGGCTGCTGGCGCACCTGGCCGGCCGCGCCGTCCCGGGGGTTCGCGTGGTGTTCCTGGACACCGGCTACCACTTCGCCGAGACGATCGGCACCCGCGACTGGATCGCCTCGGTCATGCCTATCCAGGTGCAGAGCGTGCTCCCGGCGCAGACCGTCGCCGAGCAGGACGCCGAGTACGGGCCCCGGCTGCACGACCGCGAGCCCGACCGGTGCTGCGACCTGCGCAAGGTGCAGCCGCTGGCCCGGGCGCTGGCCGGGCTCTCCGCCTGGGGGTCCGGCGTGCGCCGCGACGAGTCGCCGACCCGCGCCGGCACCCGGCTGGTCGACTGGGACGCCAAGCTCGGCATGGTGAAGGTCAACCCCATGGCCGCGTGGACCCAGGACGACGTCGACCGCTACACCGCCGAGCACCAGGTGCCGGTGAACCCGCTCGCCGAGATCGGCTACGCCTCGATCGGCTGCGCGCCCTGCACCCGCCCGGTCGCCCCGGGCGAGGACCCGCGCGCCGGCCGCTGGGCGGGCAACGGCAAGACCGAGTGCGGGCTGCACACCTGAAGAAGGACCACGTCCCTCCCCACGACGCGCTCCGCACGCCGCGGGCCCCGAGGACGAGGCCAACGGCGTTGGGTGCCGCCGAGGTCGCCGCCGCGCTCGCCGGGCTGCCGGCCTGGCAGGGCGACGAGCACGGCATCAGCCGGTCCCGCCGGTTCCCCAGCATGCTCGCCGCGGCCGAGGCGGTGGTCGAGATCGCCGCCGAGGCCGACGAGATGGACCACCACCCGGACGTCGACCTGCGGTACCGGACGATGCACGTCGGCCTGACGACCCACGACGTCGGCGGTGTCACCGAGCTGGACCTGCGCCTGGCCCGCGAGATCGACCGGGTGCTCGGCGAGGACCAGGGCCCGCGGGCGCTCGACCGGACCGACGAGCAGCGCACCCGTGCGCGCCGGCCGCCCGCTCAGCCCGGCAGCGGGGCGTAGAGGTCCACCCGGTAGCCGTCGGGGTCGGCGACGGTGGCGTACCGCTGCCCCCACGGCGCGTCCCAGGCGGCGGTGACCACCGTGCCCAGCGACCCGATCGCGGCCACCGCCTCGTCGACCTCGGCCGGTGAACCGCAGAGCAGGGCGATGGCGGCGTGGTTGCCCGGCCGCGGCGGCTCGCCGAGCAGCCCCGTCATCATCTCGTGGTCGTCGATCATGAGCTTCGGCGACCCGGTCGACTCCACGTGCTGCTCCCCCGGCTGCAGCGGCGGGAACGAGAAGCCCAGCAGCTCGTAGAAGGCGACGGCACGGGGCAGGTCGGCAGCGGACACGGCGACGGCAGCGAGTTCCATGCCCAGGTCCTACCGCACCCCACCGACAGATCGACGGGCGCCCGGCGGTGGTCTGGCAGGCTGCCGGCATGATCACCCCCGCCCCGGTCGTGCGTCAGGTGGCGCTGCACTTCACCGAGGGGTCACGCGCCGCGGCCACCCACGTGAACCTGTCCGCCGTCCGGCAGGACGGGCCGCACCTGTGGGTGGCCGGGGACGAGACCGCGACGCTCGAGCGGCTGACCGTGCGCACGACCGACGGCGTCGCCACTGGCTGGTCCGACCAGCACAGCGTCCGGCTCGCCGACCTGGTCGAGCTGCCCGCCGCCGACGACGAGGTCGACGTCGAGGGCATCGCCCGGCAGGGCCCGTGGCTGTGGGCCGTCGGCTCGCACAGCCTCAAGCGCAAGCGGCTGCGCGCGGGCGACGACGACGCCAAGGCCCGGCGACGGCTGGCGAAGGTGGTGCGCGAGCCGAACCGCTTCGTGCTCATGCGGCTGCCGGTCGACCCGGCCACCGGGCTGCCCGCACGACGGGTGGCCGGCCCCGACGGCGTGCTCACCGCCGCGGTCCTCGGCGGGCGCGGCGACGCGCTCACCGACGAGATGGCCCGCGACCCGCTGCTCGCCCCGTTCCTGTCGATCCCCAGCAAGGACAACGGCGTCGACGTCGAGGGCATCGCGGTGCACGGCGACCGGCTCTACGTCGGCTTCCGCGGCCCGGTGCTGCGCGGCTGGGCGGTGGTGGCCGAGGTGTGGCCGGAGACCTCCCCCGGCGACCCGCACCGGCTGCGGCTCCGGGAGCTGCCCGAGGGCGGCCGGTACCGGCTGCACCTGCTCGACCTGGACGGGCTCGGGGTGCGCGACCTCTGCCCGGACGGGCCCGACCTGCTGGTGCTCGCCGGTCCGAGCATGAGCCTGTCCGGCCCGGTGCGCGTGCACCGCTGGCTGGACGGGTGCGCCACCGACGCGCCCGCCGTGGTCCGCCGGGAGCAGCTGCCGGCGGTGCTGCAACTGGCCCACGGCGAGGGCCAGGACCACGCGGAGGGGATCGCCGTGCTGGACGAGACCGGCCCGGACGGCGCCCGGCGGCTGCTGGTCGTGCACGACAGCCCGGCCGCCGACCGGCACGCCGAGGCCGGTGCGCTGCTGGCCGACGTGGTCGACCTGCCGGACCGCTGACCCGCACGGGTGCCGTCGGGACCCTGCTCCCGACGGCACAGGACGCACGACCGCCGCCGGACCCTTCCCCTGAGGTCCGGCGGCGGTCGGCGCCGGCTCAGCTGCCGATGACCCCGCCGTCGTCCTTGGTGATGACGACGGTGGCGGACCGGGGCACGGTCACGCCGTCGAGCCCGGGCCAGGTCGCCTCGGGCACGCCGTCACCGGGGTGCTGCAGGTTGACGAACATCGTCCGCTGGTCGGGGGTGTCGATGACCCCGCTGACCTCGCAGCCCCGGACGCCGGTGAGGAAGCGCTTGATCTCCGGGCGGCCGTCGGCGTCGGTCACGAACGGGTTGACCGCCAGCATCTGGTCGTTGGCGCCCAGCGGCTGGGTGCCGTCGGTCTGCACCCAGACCCGGCTGTCCCGGTCGACCCACAGACCGTCGGGCGAGCCGAAGGCGTCCTCGGCGAGCACGGTGGAGCCGTCCGGGGCGACCCCGACGGCGTCCCGGCCGGGGCCGGCCAGCAGCAGCAGGTCCCAGGTGAAGGACGTCGCGGCGTGGTCGTCGCCGTCCTCGTACCAGCGGATGACCGAGCCCCACTTGTTGGGGACGCGGGGGTTGGCCGCGTTCTTGACCGCCGACGCCGAGCCGCCGTCGTTGCTCAGCGTCAGGTACACCGCACCGGTGTTCTGGTCGACCGAGGTCCACTCCGGGCGGTGCATCGGGGTGGCGCCGACGCTGGTGGCGGCCAGGCGGGCCTTGACCAGCACGTCGCCCTGGTCGGCGAAGCCCTCGGCCGCGGTGAGCCCGGGGGTCCCGTGCACCAGCGGCAGCCAGGTGCCGCGCCCGTCCTCGCCGAACTTGCCGACGTACAGCGTGCCCTCGTCCAGTGGGCTCTTGCCGCGGGCGCGCAGGCTCTTCCAGTTGCCGCTGCTGACGAACTTGTAGGCGTACTCGTTGACCTGGTCGTCACCCATGTAGACGACGACGCGCTGGCCCTTGGTGGTGTGCACGAAGGCGCCCTCGTGCTTGATGCGCCCGAGCGCGGTGCGCTTGACCGGGGTGGACCGCGGGTCGGCCGGGTCGATCTCCACCACCCAGCCGAAGCGGTTGACCTCGTTGGAGTTGCCGGCAGAGAGCCGGAACCGGGCGTCCCGGGCGGCCCAGTAGTAGTTGTCGCCGCCGATGCCGTAGCGGGCCTTGAGGGCCTCCGCCTCCGGGTCGAGGGTGCCCTCGACGGCGAAGTAGCCGTTGAAGTTCTCCTCGCACGTCAGGTACGTGCCCCAGGGGGTCGCGCCGTTCGAGCAGTTGTTCAGCGTGCCGACCGGACGACGGCCGTCCGGGTCGGCCGGGGTGCGCACCAGCCGGTGACCGGCGGCGGGCCCGCTCATCGCCATCGGGGTGTTGGCGGTGATCCGCCGGTTCTGCGCGGAGCGGACCAGCGCCCAGGCGCCGTCCCTGCCCCGCTCGATGCGCGCAACGCTGACACCGTGCGCGGCCTGCGACTTGCGCACCTGGTCGGCGGTGATGACGTCCTTGCCCGGGCGGGGCGTGGCCTTGGAGCCGACCTGGAGCAGCTGCTCGTCGGTGTACTCGTGGTTGACCACCAGCGTGCCGCGGGTGCTGCTGCCGTGGTCGGGGAAGAAGTGCATCCCGTCGTGGTGCATGCCGACCTGCTGCTCCTGCTCGGCAGCGGTGTTCTGGCCCGGGCGGAAGGCCGGGTAGCTGCCGAGCAGGGGGGTGCCCCAGGGCAGGAACGGCGTCGCCTTGTACCCCGCCGGGACGACGACCTGGTCGCCGAACGCCAGCGGCACCGGGGTGTAGCCGAGCAGGCCGGTGCGGTCCTTGCCCTTGCCGTTCCCGTTGCCCTTGCCGGGCGCGGCTGCGGCGGAGCCGGCGGTCACGACGGAGGCGCTCATGAAGCCGACCGCGGTGGCCAGACCGCCCATCAGCACGCTGCGACGGGACAGGCGCGCGTCGATCAGTGCGCTCATGTGCGTCGCGGTCGTGGGGTTGGTGCCGACGTTCTCGGAGGCGTCGCCGTACTCGCTCATCGTTCTCCTGTCTCGGGGGCCTGACAGGGCGGCACGCTAGGCAGCCCGGACGACCGGGAGGTGGACGAGCGACGTGCCGATCGTGAACCTCCTGTCCACCGGTCGTTCACCCGCACGCGGTAGGGCCCGGCCCCCGCAGGCCTGCTCAGGCCCTGCTCAGGTCCTCCTCAGGCCGGGACGGGCAGGACCAGCAGCTGCAGCAGGCGGTCCGCCTCGGCCGCCGGGTCGGCGGTGAGCCCGGTGTGCACCCGCCCGGGCTGGACGACGGTGCTGCGCGGTGCGGTGAGCCAGCGGAAGCGGGAGCCCAGCACCTCGCGGCCGGCGGCACCCGCGGCGGCGGAGGCGGCGCACACGTCGGCGGCGGCCTGCAGCGCCCGGCCGATGGCCCCCGGGTCGGCCGTCGGGTCCAGGGCGCGCAGCCGGTCGACGTCGAGGTGCACCCGGGCGCCGAGGAAGTCCAGCTGGCGGCAGTAGACGAGCACCGCGGCGTTCATCGCCTCCCCCCGCTCCACCCGCGGCACCACCCGCAGCACCGCGTACTCGAAGGTCTCCCGCCTCACCGCTGCGTGACCCCGTCCGGCGGCGGCGGCCCGAGCCAGGTCGGGCGGTTCTGCCCGCGCGGGGCGGCGCGCCGCCCGGCTCCCCCGGCCGCGGCGGCCTCGACGAGCCCGGGCAGCCACGCGTCCCGGGCGGCCAGCCGGGCCAGCAGCTGGTCGACGTAGCGCTGCCGCACCCGGGCCGCCGGCTCCTCCCCGGTGGGCCCCTCCAGCCAGGCGTCGGGCACGGCGTCGAGAACCGGGACCAGCAGGTCCCGGGTCACCCGCGGGGCCAGCGCCGCGTCGGCGGCCCGCACGTCCGGGGCCGACTCGACCAGCGCGTGCTGCGCGGCGTCGTAGGGCCGGGCGACGGCCGCCGGGGCACCGGCCCAGGAGTGGTGGAAGGTGAGCGCGGCGCCGTGGTCGATGAGCTGCAGCCGGCCGTGCCAGAACAGCATGTTGGGGTTGCGCCAGGAGCGGTCCACGTTGCCGATCAGCGCGTCGAACCACAGCACCCGGCCGGCCAGCTCCGGGTCCACCCCGGCCGCGCCGGCCTCGAAGTCCAGGGCGCCGGGCAGGAAGTCCATGCCGAGGTTGACCCCGGCGGAGGCCCGCAGCAGCTCCTGCACCTCCTGGTCGGGCTCACCCACGGCCAGCTCGGGTGCGACGTCCACGGTGACCAGCGCGGGGACCGGCAGGGACAGCGCCCGCCCCAGCTCGCCGCAGACCACCTCGGCCGCCAGCACGCGCACGCCCTGGCCGGCAGCCCGCCACTTGACCACGTAGGTGCCGAGGTCGTCGGCCTCCATGAGCCCGGGCAGCGACCCGCCCTCACGCAGCGGCGTGACGTAGCGGGTGGCGGTGACGGCGGGCAGCACGATGCCGCGACCCTACCGGCGCGCGCCTTCCGGAGGCCCCGGGGACACTGGGCCGGTGAGGACTCCCGCCCCGCCCGCGACGCCGCCGCACTGATGGGTCCCATGCTGATGGGCGCGCCCTGATGGGCATCGGACGCACCACGTCGCTGTCCCGGATGGCCGACCTGGCGCTCACCTACCCCGAGATCGGCGCCACGCAGCGGGCCGAGCTGCCGGAGGGGTACCAGCACATCGAGCGCCGGGAGGTCGTCGGCTCCGGCCGGGAGGACTTCGAGCGCGCCGCGGCCGCGGTGTTCGACTGGCAGGCCCAGCGCGGCTCCGGGCTGCGGGTGCGGGCCACCGGGCCGGCCAGCCAGGTCGGCTCGCTGGTGCTGCTCACCATCGGGCTGCCCCGCCTCGGCCTGGACATCCCGTGCCGGGTGGTGTGGGTGGTCCAGCAGCCCGACCGCCGCGGCTTCGGCTACGGCACGCTGCCGGGCCACCCGGAGAGCGGCGAGGAGTCGTTCGTGGTGAGCCTGGAGCCCTCCGGCGAGGTCGTGTTCACGATGCGCGCCTTCGCCCGGATGGCCAGCCGGCTGGCGAAGCTGGGCGGCCCGGTGAGCACGCACGTGCCGCCCCTGGCGCTGGGCCTGTACACCCGCGCGATCCGCCGGGCCGCCGCCGGCCGCTGAGCGGTCACCGCCCGGCGCCGGCCTCGGCGCGCTCGTGCTGGATCAGGTCCTTGCTGCGCACCAGCCGCAGCAGCGTCACCACGAGCAGGCCGCCGGCCATGTTCAGCAGTGCCGTCCACCAGAACCAGCCCAGCCACGCGCCGTAGCCGAACGGGGCGCCGGACTGCAGGGCGGCGAAGACGATCAGCGAGTCCAGGATCGAGTGGAACATCTGCAGGCCGGCCAGCAGGAACGCCCCCGCGACGGCGGCCACGATCTTCGCCGGGTCCGACGTCGTGCCGTGCTGCATGCGGGTCATCAAGGTCAGCGCGGCCCCGGCGAGGAAGGCCAGGCACGCCGAGGTGACGTCGAAGGGCGCGTCGACGAAGTGCACCGCCGACTCGACCGCGGTCGCCCGGTACTGCGGGAACGCGTGCACGACGACCCACATCATCAACCAGCCGCCGACCAGGTTCCCGACCAGCGTGCCGCTCCACAGCCGGGCCAGCTGGCCCGGTGCCGCCCGGCCGGCCACGACGGCGGTGACCGGCACCAAGAAGCCCTCGGTGAACAGCTCGCTGCGGGCCAGCAGCAGCGCGATGAAGCCGATGCTGAACGCCAACCCGGCGAGCAGGTGGCTCTGCGTCTCGGTGTAGACGGCCAGCAGCGCCAGGACGCCGGTCGCCACCTCCACCCCGCCGGCCAGCCCGGTGGCCAGCACCTCCCGCCACGTGCGGTGCAGCCGCTGCGCGCCCTCGCTGACGATGAGCTCGAAGGCCTCCTGCACCTCGTCCTCGGCCGGGGCGTCGGTGCTGCCCAGCTCCACCCGCGCCTGGTCGACCACGGTGCCTCCTCGGTCGCAGAGCAGGTCCGTGGCTCGACGCCTGCCCGGCGGCACTACCCGGCGCGCCCGCCCGGAACCGGGCCGGCGGGCACCGTCGTCAGCCGCTCGGCCCGAACTGCTCCACCCGCACCGCCGAGGCCGGCATGCCCAGGTCGTCGGTGAGCAGCCGGGTGGCCGCGCCGACGAAGGCGGTGGAACCGCAGACGAACGCCGTCTGGCCCGGCTCCCACAGCGGCACCAGGTCCGCCGCGGTCAGCCGGGACGCCGGGCGGACGCCGGTGGCCTCCCCGGAGAGGGCCAGCACCGCGCCGGCGGACACCAGCTCGTCGGCGTAGGGCAGTCCCGCCCGGGTACGCCCGGCCGCCGCCACCCGCAGCAGGTCCGTGCGGCCGGTGTCGACCGCGTGCCGCACCATCGCCACCAGCGGGACGACGCCGCTGCCCCCGCCGACCAGCAGCGCCGGGGAGACGCCGTCCCAGGCGAACCAGCCGCCGATCGGGCCGCGCACCTCCAGCTCGTCGCCCGGTTCGACGACGTCGGCGAGGTACCCGGACACCTCGCCGTCGTCCAGCCGCTCGACGAACAGCTCGAGCAGCGGGTCCGAGGGCGCCGAGGCCACCGAGTAGGACCGCTGCGCGGTGTACCCGTCGGGCGCGGTCAGCCGGACGACGTAGTGCTGCCCGGGCAGGTGGTCGACCCGGTCGGCGACGTCCAGACGCAGCTGCACGCCCCGGGCCACCGGACGTCGCACCCCCGCCACGGTCGCCGTCCGCCACCCGCCGCGGCTCGCTCGCGTCACGGGGTCACCTCCGTCCGCCACCCGTCGGCCCCGTCCCGGGGGCCCGCGGCGTGCGCAGCACGTCGTGGGGAGGGACGGGGTCCTCCTTCAGTCACCCTGGTAGCGCTGCTGGAGCCACGGGTCGCCGCGGTCGTGGTAGCCGTTGCGCTCCCAGAACCCCTGCTGGTCGCGCTTCATCAGCGTCAGCCTGGTGACCCACTTGGCGCTCTTCCAGAAGTACAGGTGCGGCACAAGCAGTCGCACCGGGCCACCGTGCTCCAGCGACAGCGGCCGGCCGTCGAACTCCCACACCAGCCACGCCTTCCCGCCCCGGACGTCGTCCAGCGGGAGGTTGGTGGTGTAGCCGGTCTTGGCGGTGGCCATGACGAACCGGCCCTCCTCGGTGGGCCGGGCCACCTCGAGCAGCGAGTCGACGCTGACGCCGGCGAAGTGGGTGTCGAACTTCGACCAGGTCGTCACGCAGTGGATGTCGCCCCGGTACTCGGCGGCGGGCAGCGCGTGCACCTCGTCCCAGGACCAGGTGGTGGGCGTCTCGACCTGCCCGTCGACGGTGATGCTCCACGTCTCCGGGCTGATCCGGGGGGTCGGCTCGGCGGTGAGCACCGGCCAGTCGCTGCCGGTGTCGTACTGGCCCGGGGGCAGTCGCGCGTCGCGCGGGGTGCGTGCTCGCCCGAGGAAGCCCCGGGTCGGTCCAGCCATCGTCGTCGTCCCCTCGCCGTCGTGCCGGTGCGGGTGCATCTTGCCTCGTCGGACGCGGGAACGCCCGTCCCGGGGCGAGCGCCGGGGCCTGTGACGTGGGAGATTGGTGGTGCACAACGGACCACCCACGGATGAGGACGGCCTTACATGAGACGTGTCACGTCACGTTCACATGGGCGTCCGTCTGTGCACGACGTAGCGTTGCCCTGTGGCGACCGCAACGCAGACAGCCCAGCGCAGGGCAGCGAAGACCGGGCGGGGATCCTCCTCGGTCTTCAAGAAGGCAGTCATGGCCATCAGCGGCATCCTCATGGTGCTGTTCCTGGTGGCCCACGCGATCGGCAACCTGCACGTCTTCCAGGGTGCCGAGTCGTTCAACGAGTACTCCGAGTGGCTCCGCGAGTTCGGCGAGCCGGCACTCCCCCACCGGACCCTGCTCACCCTGATCGAGATCGGTCTGCTGGTGTCCGTGGTCGCCCACATGTGGTCGGCCTTCTCGCTCTGGCGTCAGGCCAAGCGGGCACGCCCGGTCGCCTACGTCACGAAGAAGCGCGTCCAGCAGAGCTACGCCTCGCGCACGCTGCGCTGGGGCGGGGTGATCATCCTGCTGTTCATCATCTGGCACCTGCTGGACATGACCTTCGGCGCGGTCAACCCCGACGGCACCGACTCGACGCCGTACGACCGGCTGGTCGCCAGCTTCGAGAACCCGTTCATCACCGCCTTCTACGTGCTGGCGCTGGTCCTGCTCGGCATGCACCTGCGCCACGGCATCTTCAGCGCCGCCCAGACGCTGGGGCAGACCAACAAGCGACGCGAGCGGCTGCTCAACATCACCGCCACCACCTTCGCGACGGGGCTGATCGCCCTGTACCTGGTGACCCCGGTCGCCGTCGCCCTTGACTTCGTGAACTGACGGGAGCGCAGACATGGCACTGGAGCTGTTCACCGAGGGCGACCCGATCGCCGACACCAAGGCCCCCACCGACGTCCCCATCGGGGAGCGGTGGAGCGAGCGCAAGTTCCGCGGCCGGCTGGTGAACCCGGCCAACCGCCGCAAGCTGCACGTCATCGTGGTGGGCACCGGTCTGGCCGGTGGCTCAGCCGCCGCCACCCTGGCCGAGGCCGGCTACAAGGTCACGTCCTTCTGGTACCAGGACAGCCCGCGCCGCGCGCACAGCGTCGCCGCGCAGGGCGGCATCAACGCCGCGAAGAACTACCGCAACGACGGCGACAGCGTGCACCGGCTGTTCTACGACACGGTGAAGGGCGGGGACTTCCGCTCGCGGGAGAACAACGTGCACCGCCTGGCCGAGATCAGCACCAACATCATCGACCAGTGCGTGGCCCAGGGCGTGCCCTTCGCCCGCGAGTACGGCGGCCTGCTGGACAACCGCTCCTTCGGTGGCGCGCAGGTGTCCCGCACCTTCTATGCGCGGGGCCAGACGGGCCAGCAGCTGCTCTACGGCGCCTACCAGGCCCTGGAGCGGCAGATGGGCCTGGGCAACGTCGAGCAGCACGCCCGTACCGAGATGCTGGACCTCATCGTCGTCGACGGGAAGGCGCGCGGGATCGTGGCGCGCAACCTGGTCACCGGCGAGGTCACCACGCACATGGCCGACGCCGTCGTGCTGGCCACCGGCGGCTACGGCAACGTGTTCTACCTGTCCACCAACGCCAAGGGCTCCAACGCGACGGCGATCTGGCGGGCACACAAGCGGGGCGCACTGCTGGCCAACCCCTGCTACACCCAGATCCACCCGACCTGCATCCCGACCAGCGGTGACTACCAGTCGAAGCTGACGCTGATGAGCGAGTCGCTGCGCAACGACGGTCGCGTGTGGGTGCCCAAGGAGCGCGGCGACGACCGCGACCCGCGGCAGATCCCCGAGGACGAGCGCGACTACTACCTGGAGCGCAAGTACCCCGCGTTCGGCAACCTGGTGCCCCGCGACATCGCCTCGCGGCAGGCCAAGAACGTCTGCGACGAGGGCCGCGGCGTGGGCCCCGGCGGTCTGGGTGTCTACCTGGACTTCGACGAGGCCATGCAGCGCCTGGGTCGCAAGGCCATCGAGGCGAAGTACGGCAACCTCTTCGACATGTACGCCCGGATCACCGGCGAGGACCCGTACGAGGTCCCGATGCGGATCTTCCCGGCCGTGCACTACACGATGGGCGGTCTGTGGGTCGACTACGACCTGCAGTCGACCATCCCGGGCCTGTTCGTGATCGGCGAGGCCAACTTCTCCGACCACGGCGCGAACCGGCTCGGTGCCTCGGCCCTGATGCAGGGCCTGGCCGACGGGTACTTCGTCCTGCCCAACACGATCACCGACTACCTCGCCGCCGGCCCCTTCCCCAAGGTGGCCGAGGACGACCCGGCGGTCGTGGAGGCCCGGCAGGCCGTCGTGGCCCAGTCGGAGAAGCTGCTGTCGATCAACGGCACCCGCACGGTCGCCTCGTTCCACCGCGAGCTCGGCCGCCTGGTCTGGGACTACTGCGGCATGGAGCGCAGCGAGGAGAGCCTGCGCAAGGCGCTGGACCGCATCCCGGAGATCCGCAAGGAGTTCTGGACCAACGTCAAGGTCTCCGGCGAGCAGGGCACCTTCAACCAGAACCTCGAGCACGCCGGCCGCGTGGCCGACTTCATCGAGCTCGCCGAGCTGATGTGCATCGACGCGCTGCACCGCAACGAGAGCTGCGGTGGCCACTTCCGGGTCGAGAGCCAGACCGAGGAGGGCGAGGCGTTGCGCGACGACGAGAACTACGCCTACGTCGCGGCCTGGGAGTGGACGCCGGAGGGCGAGCCGCCCGTGCTGCACAAGGAAGACCTCAACTACGAGTACGTCCACCTCGCTCAGCGGAGTTACAAGTGAACCTGACCCTGCGGGTCTGGCGGCAGCCCCACCCCACCGCCAAGGGCAAGATGGTGACCTACAAGGTCAGCGACGTGTCCCCGGACATGTCGTTCCTGGAGATGCTCGACGTCCTCAACGAGCAGCTGATCCTCTCCGGCGACGACCCGGTCGCCTTCGACCACGACTGCCGTGAGGGCATCTGCGGCAGCTGCGGGCTGATGATCAACGGCTACGCGCACGGGCCGGAGCAGACCACCACCTGCCAGCTGCACATGCGGTCGTTCAAGGACGGCGACGAGATCGACATCGAGCCGTGGCGCTCGGGCGGGTTCCCGCTGATCAAGGACCTCGTCGTCGACCGCTCGGCGTTCGACCGGATCATCGCCTCCGGCGGGTTCATCAGCGCACCGACCGGCACCGCGCCCGAGGCGCACGCCACCCCGGTGCCCAAGAAGGACTCCGACGCCGCCTTCGACGCCGCCACCTGCATCGGCTGTGGCGCCTGCGTGGCCGCGTGCCCGAACGGCTCGGCCATGCTGTTCACCGCGGCGAAGGTGTCCCACCTCGGCCTGCTGCCCCAGGGCCAGCCCGAGCGGGACGCCCGGGTCATCAAGATGGTCGCGCAGCAGGACGCCGAGGACTTCGGTGGCTGCAGCAACATCGGCGAGTGCTCCGCGGTGTGCCCCAAGGGCATCTCCATGGAGACCATCTCCCGGCTCAACCACGACCTGCTCGGCGCCCTGCGCGCCAACGCCGTGCCGGCCAGCTGAGCTGACCCCTGCCGACGGGCGGGCACCCTCCCTGGGTGCCCGCCCGTCGTGCTGTCCGGGCTGCCACCATGGCCGGCACCCGCGTCGACGCGGCCGACACGCAGGAGGCAGCCGAGGTGTTCTGGAAGCGCTGGGAAACGGCGACCGGCGTGGTCGTCGCAGTTCCGGCCGGACCCGGGCAGGAGTGGACCGTGGAGGTGCGCACCGCGGCCGGCGAGGTGTTCCGCAGCCGGGTGGCGGCACCCCCGGGCGGCCGCGGCCTGGTGCCGCCGGTCCTGCACCAGGTGGTGCGGCTCCGGTTCGCCGCTCGGAGCCGAGCCGTGCGCTTCGACGCCGACGACCCTGGGCTGCGCCGGCCCGCGCCCCCGGCACCCGCGCGCCCGTTGCGACCACCCGCCTCGCGGGCCACGGCCCCGGGGATGCGGACGGACCAGCGGCTGCTGGCCGAGCTGACCGCACAGCGCCGGGCGCTGGCCGCACTGTCCCGGGAGCCGTCGGTCCTCGGGCTGGAGCTGCCACCGGAGGTGGTCGGCGCGCTGCGGCCAGCCTGCTGCAGCAGGTCGCCTCGGTGACCGGGAGCAGCCTGCGCCGGCGGTCCGGGCAGGCCTGACGCCCCGGACAAGGGGGGCGGGTGTCCACGGCGCCACCGGCGCCCTGCTGAGCGCGCTACGGTCGGGGGATGTTGCGCTGGGCGAGTGCCGTGGTGCTGGCGGCGGTCGTGTCCGGGTTCGCCGTACTGCTCGTCACCGGTGAGTACCTGGAAGACGGTCCGGTGGTCACCCGGCTGTCGTGGAACCACGGCGTGCACCTGGGCGACCTGTTCGTGCTGGCCGGCTGGGCGGTGGCGATGCTGGCCGTCCTGCACCTGCTGCGGCTGACCCGGCCGGCCGACGTGCTGTCGTCCGCCGTGGGCGAGACCGAGCGCGACCGCGCCGCCGTCCCGGGCGGCTGACCCGCTGCGAGGGCGTGGCCGGCGACGACCCACGACAGCTCGGGAGAGCTGGCAACGCCCGTGGTGGGCCTGGCCGCGGCGTCAGCCGCGGGAGGGCAGCCGGCTGCCCCGGCGGGGACGCAGCTCGCGGGTCTCCGGTTGCCGCCCGCCGAGCCGCGCGGCGGCGGTCGTGCCCTGCTGCTCCCGGGCGACCGCCGCGGCGATCTCCCGGGAGGCGTCGGCGTCGGTCAGCGCCATGTACACCTCGGCCGCGCGGCGGGCGCGGTGGGCATAGGCGGCGGCCATCGCGGTGTCGGTGCGGTTGAACTCGGCCTGCGCGGCGGTCTCCGCGATGACCGCGCGCTTGGCCTTGTCCACCTCCGACGCCGGCCAGAACGCCTTGAGGCCGGCCACCACCAGGTCCAGGACGACGAAGAACAGCAGCCACAGCCACACGGTCGGGTCGTCGCCGAGCAGCTGCAGGAAGGCCCGGCTCTCCGCGCTCAGACCGGTGGTGGTCGCGGCGTCGTGGGCGGCGTCCTGGCGCTGCCCCAGCGCCTGCCGCTGCTCGGCCAGCTGCGCCTGCAGCCCGGGCAGGGCGGTGTCGCGCGCGGCCAGCACGGCGGGCAGAGCGACGTCGCGGTAGGTCTCCCACTCCCGCCGCAGCGGGTCGGCGACGTCGCCGGGGCCCGCGTAGTTGCCGTTGGCGGCCCGGTTGGTGCCGTTGACCGGGATGGCGTCGGCCACCCAGGCCGCCTTCAGCTCGTCGGTGCGCGCGTAGGCGGCGGCCACCTCGGCGTCCAGCCGGGCCACCTCGGCCTCCAGCGCCGCGATCCGCTCGGTCTCCGGGGCGCTCTGCGCCACCAGCGCCACCTCCCGCGACGCGGCCGCGGCGGCGTCGACGGCGACCAGGTGCCGGATGTCGGCGGCGTACAGGAAGGTGAGGCTGGAGTGCGCCACGACCATCCCGATGACCACCGACAGCAGACCGCGGACCAGCAGCACGTGCCCGACCCGGTAGCGCAGCGTGTCCTTCTCGATGGTCATCTGGCTGATCAGCCGGTCGATGCTGAACATGACCCCGCCGAACACGGCGGCCGCGGCGAGCGCGAGCGGCAGCGCCAGGCCGAGGGTGAACCGGGCCGTGGTGAACATCGCGCCGGCCGACCAGAGCGTCATCAGGCAGATCAGCGCACCGAACGTCGCGTACCGGCGGGTCTCCCGGTGCTGCTCGGCGGCGTCGACGTCGACCCCTGACGCCCACAGCATCGGGCGGATCCGACCGGCCATGCTGATCTCCTCCTGCGGCGACGGGGCACCCGGCGGCGCAGGGTCCGCTGTCCCTCATCGGCAGTCGCGGGCCCCGCCGGGCACGCCACGACCGGCCGGGATCAGGCGTACCGGGCGACGAAGGCGGCCAGCATGCGGGCCGGTTCGGTCACCACCGCGGGCGAGAGCCGCTCGACCAGGGTGTCGAGCTCCTCGGGCGGGAAGTAGCCGGCGTGCTGGTAGACCCGCACCCGGGTGAGGATGCCGGCGACGTCCAGCTCGGGGTGGAACTGGGTGGCGTACACGTTGCGCCGAACCCGGAACATCTGCACCGGGCACGCCGGCGACGACGCCAGCAGCACCGCCGACGGCGGCAGCACCCGGCAGGCCTCCTTGTGCCCGACGAAGGCGTCGAAGCGCTCGGGCATCCCGGCGAGCACGGGGTCGGCGAGCCCCTCGGCGGTGAGCGTCACCGGCACCGCCGAGATCGGCTCGCCGAACACCCGGTCGACGACGCCGCCCTGGTGCACGCCCAGCGTGCCGATCCCGTAGCAGGCGCCGAAGAAGGGCAGGTCCCGGTCGACCACCTCGTCGAGCAGGGTGCGCAGCTCGGCCTCGACCCGGTGCTGCACGGCCGACTTGGTCTGCGGCGGGTCACTGGAGTTGAACGGCCCACCGCCGAGCAGGACGCCGGAGTAGTCGTCGAGCCGCAGGTCACCCAGCGGCGCGGCCTCCATGCGCACGTGCCGCAGCTGCTCCGGGGCCAGGCCGGTGGCGCGGAGGAAGGCGGCGTACTCGTCCTGCGCGGCCTCGTCCTCGGCGCGGGAGGCCAGCAGCAGGAAGGGCCTCACCGGGCGATGCTATGCCCCGCCCCCACGCCGCGGGCCGGGTGTTCCGTCAGCGAGCGCGGTTGTACCCGAAGAAGCCGCGCTTGCGGATCAGCTCGGAGACCTCGACCGGGACCATGGACTCCCAGCTCTCGTCCTCGGTGGGGATCCGCTTGAGCACGTCGCGGCTGAGGATCGGCAGGTACTCCGGCTTGTACTCGTCCAGCCCGACGAAGCTGCCGCGCCCGGCCAGGTAGTCGTAGAGCGGCTGCAGCTCCGGGGACACCCGGACGGTGTCGACGGTGACCACCTCGCCGTCGTCCAGCATGGGGTAGACGAACAGTCGCAGCTCGTTCTTGAACAGCCGGCCGAAGCTCTCCAGGATGCCGCCGGGCAGCTGCGCGTGGCTGGCCTCGTCGAACAGGCTGATCAGGCTGGGCAGGCCCATGACCATGCCGATCCGCCCGTCGGTGCGCCAGGCCAGGTAGGCGGCCAGCCGGTGGTAGGCGGCGAAGTCGGAGATGAGCACGGTCATCCCGCAGGCGGCGAGCAGGTCGGCCCGGGCGAGGAAGTCGCGGCGGTCGACGTCGCCACCGGCCCGCAGGTTGGCCATGGTCAGCTCGGTCAGCACCAGGACGTCGCGCCCGGCGACGGCGGGGTCGGCCTCGAACCGCGCCTGCGCCGCCTCCAGCATGTCGATGTTGACCACGGTGGGCGGCCGGAAGCTGCCCCGCTCGACCAGGATCGCCTTCTTGCGCAGCACCTCGCTGGGCTGGAGCACCTGGCGGTCCGGGGCGAACATCGCGGCCCCGCTGAGCCCGACCTGCACCAGCTTGAGCGCCATCAGCCGGTTGTCCACGGCGCGGAACTCGATGCCCCGCAGCTCGATCATGTCGATCTCGATCCGCCCGGTGGTCAGCCGGTCCAGCAGGCTCTCCACCAGGCGCTCGGGCTCGTGGTGGGTGAAGAACGCGGCGTGCAGCAGGTTGACCCCGACGACGCCGAGCGCCTCCTGCTGCAGCGCCGCCTCGTCGTCGAGCATCCGCACGTGCAGCACGATCTGGCTGGCCTCGTCGCGGGGGTGCGACTGGAACTTCACGCCCATCCAGCCGTGGCACTCGTTGCCGCCGCGGTAGCTGCGGGCGACGACGGTGTCGGCGAAGGCGAAGAACGCCGTCTCGTCGCCACGCTCGTCGCCGAGGCGGTCGACGTTGAGCTCGTACTCGTGATCGAGCATGGCCTGCAGCCGGCCCTTGGACACGTACCGGTCGCTCTTGCCGTAGACGGCGTCGCTGACCGACATGTCGTAGGCCGACATCGACTTGGCCACCGTGCCGGCCGCGCCGCCCGCGCGGAAGAACCAGCGGGCGACCTCCTGACCGGCGCCGATCTCGGCGATCGTGCCGTACCAGCGCGGGTCGAGGTTGATCTGCAGCGCCTTCTGCAGCGTGTCCGTGCCGGCTTCCACAGCTGTCCCCCTGACGGTGCGTGGGCGTCGTCGCTCGGAGCGTAGGTGCCGGGTGTGACGGGCGCGCGTCCGGCACCCGACGGTCCGGCGACCCCGCGCCGCCGTCGTCCGGACGGCGCCGCGGGGCACCGGCTCAGGCCGGGCCCACCCCGGTTGGGCCCGGGGTGAGCACGACCGTCGCCCCACCGGCCTCGACCGCCTGCAGGGTGCGCAGCTGCAGCAGGCCCGGGTTGCCGGTCAGCATGCGCCCGGCGTTGGCCAACGCCCGGGTGGCCGCGACCTCCGACCGGGCCCGTTCCAGTACCGCCTGGCCCTGCGCGCGGGCGGTGGCCACCTCGGCCGCGGCCCGCCGCAGCTCCGCCGGCACCATCACGTCCCGCAGCGCCACGGTCTCCACCTGGACGCCGACGGCCGCGACGGTGGGCTCCACGAGGGTGCGCACCCGCTCGCCCACCTCGCCCCGGGCACCGAGCAGCTCGTCGAGGGTGCGGTCGGCGACGGCGTCCCGCAGGGCGACCTGCAGGCCCGCGTAGGCGAAGCCGTCGGCGTCCTCGACGGCCTCGTGCCAGCGCCGCGGGTCGACGACCCGGGAGGTGACCGCCAGGCTCAACCGGACCGACAGCCCGTCGGCGGTGAGCACCTCCTGCCCACCGACGACGACCAGCCGCGGCCGGACGACGACCCGGACGACGGCGTGCCGGCGCCGCCGCAGCCGGTACCGACCCGCACCCAGCTCGGTCGTGAAGCGGCCGTCCCGGTACACCAGGACCCGCTCCCACTCCTGCACGACGACCCGCACGACCCGCTCCTCTCCTGCTGTGTGCGCCCGGTCGGCACGGACCGTCCGGCACGCGGTCGGGCACCGGACGGGGGGGGGCGCGCGCAGCGCCACAGACCGCCGATGCCGGGACGACCACGTGCCGGACGGCTCTCAGGACTCGAACCCGTGCGTTCCGAAAGACGCCTGCACATGTGGCACCGTCCGCGACCCGACGTGCAGGACCCGCGGTGGCGAGGCCACCCGGCTGCTGGTCGCGGACGTCGAGGACGGTAGCCGGGCCGGTGCGCCGGGGGCACGCCGTCATCAGCACAGGCACCTGGCCGTTCCGGTACCGACCAGCTCGTGGGCGGCCGATGACCGGTCGAGGGAGCCGGACAGGAGGTGGACGCCGTGCCCATGAGCATCGTCAGCAACGTCGCAGCGCTGGGCGCGCAGCGGTCGCTCGCCCGGGCCGGTGACTCGATGACCCGCTCGCTGGAACGGCTCTCGTCCGGGCAGCGGATCAACCGGGCCGCCGACGACGCCGCCGGCCTGGCGATCGCGGAGGGCCTGCGCTCCCAGGTGAACGGCATGGCGCGCGCCATCCGCAACACCCAGGACGGGATCAGCATCGTCCGCATCGCCGACGGCGCGCTGGACGTGACGACCACGATCCTGCAGCGGATGCGCGCGCTGACTGTCCAGGCCGCCAACGACGGCGGGCTGAGCGCCGGCGCCCGGGCCGCCGTGCAGAGCGAGGTCACCCAGCTGCAGCAGGAGCTGTCCCGCGTCGCCGCGGCCACCACGTACAACGGCACGCCCCTGCTGGACGGCAGCTTCGACACGGTGCTGCAGGTCGGGGCCGACGTGGGCGAGACGATCCCCATCCGGATCGGCCGGCCCGGGTCCGGCATGGGCGCCGACGGCCTCGGCGTCAGAGCGGTGTCGGTCACCCGAGCACCGGTGGACCTGGCCGCGACGGTGTTCCCGGCGGTGTCCGCGGCGCAGGGCGTCCCGGCCTCCGGCCGGCTCGTGCTGGCCGGTGACCACGTGACACCGGGTGTCTACGAGGCGAGCTTCGCCGCGCTCGGCGGCACCCTGACCTACGACGGGAAGACGTTCGACCTGGGCAGCGTCGACTACACCGGAGCGGTGACCTCGACGGACTTCCTCACCAGGCTCACCGCGGCCGCGATGCCGGTGTTCCAGACCGGGCACACCCCGTTCACCGGCAGCGCCGGCGGGCTGACCTTCACCGGCGCCGTCCCGGGCCCGGCGTCGACCGCGGCGGACGCCGTCCGGCTGACCCCCACCTACAGCGGCCACACCGGGGCCAGCGGCGGCATCGCGGTCATCGACCGGGCGATCGCGCACGTGACGTCGACCCGCGCGGAGCTGGGTGCGCTGGAGAACCGGCTGGAGCACACCATCAGCCGGTTGGGCGTGGCGATGGAGAACACCGCGGCGTCGGAGTCCCGGATCAGGGACGCCGACATGGCCTGGGAGACCACCGTGCTCGCCCGCAACCAGGTGCTCACCCAGGCCGCCACCGCGATGCTGGCCCAGGCGAACCGGTCGGCGCAGAACCTGCTCACACTGCTGGGCTGAACTGGCTCGGGCTCGGGCTCTGGCTCGGGCTCGGGCTCGGGCTCGGGGAACCGGTACCACCTGACGCCCGGACTGCCGATGGACAGCGCATGCGCACCAGCCACGTCGCCACCGCCGTCGCCGCCCTCACCGCCGGACTGACCGCAGCCGCGGCGCTGCGTGGCATGTCGGCCCGCCGTCAGCTCGCGGTCGTCGAGGTCCCGTCGGTGCAGGACACCGGCCACGACGCCGTCGTGCTGCCCTTCACCCGGCCGGTCCTGGTCGCCCCCGTCGCCGTGGCGTCGGGCGAGCCGGTCCGGTGCGGCGACACCGGTGGGCTGACCCGCGCCGGCGCGCCCTGCGCCGCGCGCGCCGGCAGCAGTGGCCGCTGCCACCACCACGCCCTCGCTGCCTGAGCCGGCCCGACGACCTGCGGGGACGCCGGTCGGGCACGTACCGTCCACGCTGTGCGCGGCGACGTCACCTCCTGGTCGGGTGGGCGATCCCGGGTGATGCCCGCGCCCGTCACCGGTCTCGCGACGGCCGCTCCGGCCGGTCTGCTGCCGACGCGGTGGCCACGTCCCACGGTCCGCCGGTGACCGACCCGCCCGGCGTCAGGGCGCCCGTGTGGCACGAACTCCACCCGCCTCGGTGTCCCGGTCCGGAGGAGACCCGGCTGCTCGCCGAGCTCGCCGCGTTCGTCGACGAGCCGCTGCTGCACGAGCAGGTCCGCACCGCGCTGGTCACCGCCGTCTGTGGATGCGGCTGTTCCTCGGTGGCACTCCGGACGGACGCACCGGCGATCCCCCCGCAGCGGGTGGCCCAGCTGTCCGGCACCGGCCGGGACGACGTGCTCGCCGTCCGGTCCCGCGCGCTCGGACACGTCGACGTCGTCCTGCACGTGGCCTCGGGCCGGGTCCTCGAGCTGGAGGTCTTCGACACCCGAGGCGGTGAGGGCGTGGCGGTGCCCCTGGAGAGCATCACCGGGTTGCAGGACCTGTCGATCTCCTGACGCCGTCCACCGCGGGACCGCCGTGGGACGGGATGCCGGCGAGGTGGCCGAGCTGCTGCGACGGTCCTGGCCGTGGCGCGTGGCTGGTCGGCCGCCCCCTGGGGGGACGCCGTCAGGCCAGGCCGTTGACCGACACCCCGGCCGCCCGCAGCTGCTCGATGCCGGTCAGGCCGATCGAGTCCGTCTCGTCCAGTCCCAGGTTGACCAGCGTCCGGACCTGCACCAGGGGGGTGAGGTCGGTCAGCGGGTTGGCGCCGAGCTGCAGTTCCTGCAGCAGGGGTGCGCCGGCCAGGCCGGTGACGTCGCTGATCTGGTTGCCGAAGAGGTCGAGGACCAGCAGCGTGGGCACGGTGCCCAGCGGCGCGGGGTCGACGACGGCGTTGCGGGACAGGCGCAGGGTGTCCAGGTTCGGCAGCCCGGCCAGTGGCGACACGTCGGTGATCGCGTTGCCGGACAGGTCCAGCGAGGCCAGCCCGTCATGGCTGGCGAGTGCGCTGATGTCGGTGACCTGCGCCGAGGCCACTCCGAGGGCGCGCAGCGTCGTCGTCCCGGCCAGCGGGCGCAGGTCGCTGATCGGGTTCAGCGAGAGACCGAGGTCGGAGAGCCCCAGTCCGGCCAGCGGCGACAGGTCGCTCACCGCGTTGTCGGTGAGCGTCAGTGTGCCCAAGGCCGGCAGCTCGGCCAGCGGCGTCAGGTCGGCGATGGCGTTGCGCGGGGCGTCCAGTTCGCCGAGCGCCGTCAACGCCTGCACTCCCTCGAGCGAGGCGATCCGCTGCCCCGTCGCCTGGCCGTCGCAGTGCAGCTCGGTGATCTCGGCCAGCGCTGCGTCGGTCGCCGTCGCGGTGGCGTCGGGCAGGCCGGCGGCGTCGGCGACGCACGTGGCCAGGGCGGCGTCCGGGACGAC
Organism: Goekera deserti; assembly: GCF_010685995.1. GTDB lineage: Bacteria > Actinomycetota > Actinomycetes > Mycobacteriales > Geodermatophilaceae > Goekera > Goekera deserti. Next base: position 369,716 of record NZ_JAAGWK010000010.1, read on the forward strand.
CTGGTCCACCGGTCGCGCCGGGCCGCCGGCCTGCTCCTCGGTCGCCGCACCGCAGCCGGCGAGCACCGTGCAGACGAGCACCCACCTCGCCGTCCAGGTCCATGTCGTGGTGATGACGGTGCCTCCGACTCCCAGGGCCCGACGGGTGTGCCGGCGGGCCTCCGACGATGCCCCATCCTCACCCGGGAGCTCGCGTCGCCGTGGCTGATCCGTGCGTGTCCTGCCGACCCGGACCTGCTGCTCGCTGTCGACGGTGATGGACGGCGACGACGGCGCGACCGGTCGGCCTCCTAGGGTTCCCGCATGCTCGATCAGCGGGTCCTGGCGGCGTGGACGGCGAGCGCGGGGCTGCACGAGCCCGGGGGCCCGGGGTCACCTCGAGACCTGGCCGAGGTCGAGCGAGCATCAGGACGGCGGATGCCGCCGGCGTTCCGGGAGCTGTACGCCCGACACGACGGCGGCTCCTGGCTCGCGGGGGACCTCGTCCTCTTCCCCCTGGTGCGTGAACACGACCTGACCGTGGCCCGTGCGTCGACGACGTACCGCGGGTGGGAGTGGCCGGTGCCGGAGGAACTGGTGCTGATCGGGACCGGCGGTGGAGGGGACCCGATCGGACTCTGGGTGCCGGCCGCCACGCCCGGGCGCCCACTCGTGGTGGGGGTGGGCTCGGTCTTCGAACCTGGGTGCCTCGGCATCCTCGGCGAGGACCTCGACTCCTTCCTGCGCGCCTGGACCGCCTACCACCTCCTGCTCCCTGATCGGGAGGAGGTCACGGCAGCCCTCGACGCACTGGAGCTGCCACGACGACTGAGGGCCGACGACCCCGACGACGAGACGTTCGCGCTGGTCGGCGAGTGGGCCAGCCCGACCATCCCGCGTTCGCTGAGGGACCCGTACCAGGCCCGGCTCACCGCGGACGACGTCCGCCGCTTCGCCACGGACCGTTGACTGCCGACACCTCGTCGCCGCAGGTCAGAGCGGGACGTCACGCAGGTCAGCTGCCCACCTGGTGATCCGCTAGACGTTGAAGCGGAACTCCACCACGTCGCCGTCGGCCATGACGTACTCCTTGCCCTCGATGCGCACCCAGCCCCTGGTCCTGGCGGCGGCCATGGAGCCGGCCTCCATCAGCTGGTCGAAGCTCACGATCTCGGCCTTGATGAAGCCGCGCTGGAAGTCCGAGTGGATGACGCCGGCCGCCTGCGGGGCGGTCGCGCCGACCGGGATCGTCCAGGCCCGGGACTCCTTGGGGCCGGCGGTGAGGTAGGTCTGCAGGCCGAGGGTGCGGAAGCCGACGCGGGCCAGCTGGTCCAGGCCCGGCTCGTCCTGCCCGATCGAGGCCAGCAGCTCGGCGGCCTCGTCGGCGGGCAGCTCGACCAGCTCGCTCTCGGTCTGGGCGTCCAGCAGGATCGCCTCGGCCGGCGCCACCATCGCGCGCAGCTCGGCGACCAGCTCCTCGTTGCCCAGCTCGTCGGCGTCCATGTTGAAGACGTAGAGGAACGGCTTGGTGGTCATCAGGCCCAGCTCGCGCAGCGGCTCGGCGTCGACGCCGGCGGCGAACAGGGTCTTCCCGGTGTCGAGGACCTGCTGCGCCTCGACGGCGGCCTTGTGCAGCGACGCGCGCTCCTTGTCCTTGCGCATCTCCTTCTCCAGCCGCGGCACGGCCTTCTCCAGGGTCTGCAGGTCGGCCAGCAGCAGCTCGGTGTTGATCGTCTCGATGTCGTCGGCGGGTGAGACCTTGCCGTCGACGTGCACCACGTCCGGGTCGGTGAACACCCGGATCACCTGGCAGATGGCGTCGCTCTCGCGGATGTTGGCCAGGAACTTGTTGCCCAGGCCCTGCCCCTCGCTGGCCCCGCGCACGATGCCGGCGATGTCGACGAAGCTCACCGTGGCCGGGATGGTCTTCTGGCTGCTGAACACCTCGGCCAGCTTCCCGAGCCGGTCGTCGGGCACGCCGACCACCCCGACGTTCGGCTCGATCGTCGCGAACGGGTAGTTCGCCGCGAGCACGTCGTTCTTGGTCAGGGCGTTGAAGAGCGTCGACTTGCCGACGTTGGGCAGACCGACGATCCCGATGGAGAGAGCCACGGGAGTCGAGGGTACGGCCCGGAACGCCGCTCCCGATCAGCCGGGCAGCTCGGTCCGGACACCCGCGAAGCGCGCGAAGTCGCGATCCCAGCTGACGACCGTGGCGCCGTGCTCGACGGCCAACGCAGCGAGATGCGCGTCGTTCACGAGATTGCCGCCCGTCCCGACGTCGTCCAGCAAACCCTGCAGCACAGCCAGGTGTCGGGCGGTCGGCTCGATGACGACGCAGCCGGGCTGGGCGAGCCACAACTCGACGTGCTCCATGGCTTCCGGCACCGTGAGCGGACGGTCGAACAAGCCCGCCCGGGTGGAGATCCGCAGGAACGCGAGGATGACCACCCACGGCAGGCCCACGACCTCGCGCCCGGAGAAGGCGGCCTCCAGCCAGGCCTTCGAGCGCGCATGGCCATGACTGTCGGTGTTGACCGCGTAGAGCAGGACGTTCGCGTCGACGACCTTCACTTGCGCATGGCCATCTTGCGGATCAGCTCGTCGTCCTCCAGGTCGGCCGCCACCGCCAGCGCCTTGTCCAGGTCCACTCGCGGCGCGCCCATGGCGACGGACCTGACCTCGAAGGCCGGCCGATGCGCATCCGCCGTCAAGCCGGCTCGGAGCGCGTCGTTCAGCGCCTGCTTGAAGGAGATGCCGTGCCGGCGCATGCGCTCCTGCAGGAGCTGCGCCGTGTCGTCGTCAAGGGTCACGGTCGTCCGCACGGACGCATCATAGCATCATGCTGGATGATGCGTGAGCATCACCGGCGCCAGCGGAAGGTACGGCTGCAGAGAGCCAGGCCGATCAGCACCCAGGCCAGCAGCACCAGCGCGGTGCGGCCGTGCTCCCACCCGCCGGCCACCTCGAACGCCGCGGCGCGCTCGGGCAGGAACACCGAGCGCATGCCCTGGGTGAGCCACTTCAGCGGGAACAGCGCGGCGGCCTGCTGCATCCAGCCGGGCAGCTCGGGGAAGGCGAAGAACACGCCCGAGAAGAACTGCAGCACGATCGCGATCGCCGACACCCCGGTGGTCACCGACGCGGCACTCCCCCGCAACGCCGACGCCGCGATGCCCAGCACCGTCCCGGCCAGCGCCCCCAGCACCGCGACCCAGGCGAAGGTGACCCAGTGCGCGAGGTCCGGTGGCATCGGCACGTCGTAGCCGTAGCGCGCCACCGGCAGCAACACGAGCAGCTGCGCGGCCGTGGTCACCAGCACCTGCCCGGCCTTGCCGGCGAAGTAGGCCACCGGCGGGGCGCCCAGCAGTTGCAGCCGCTCCAGCTGACCGGTCTCCCGCTCCACCGCGATCGACGCCGCCAGCGCCTGGAAGCTGGTCAGCATGATCCCGGTGGCGGCGATGCCGGCCAGGAAGTAGGCCGGGAAGGGGATGCCGCCGGGTGTGGTCGTGCCGCCGAGCACCGACCCGAACACGACCATCATCACGACCGGGTAGGCGAAGGAGAACACCACCAGCTGGCGTTCCCGGGCGAACAGCCGCAGCTCCAGCCGCACCCGCGCCAGGGCGATCCGGGCCGCGGACGGCGGTGCCGGGCGGCTCACGCGTCCACCTCCGGCGCCCCGGCACCGACCAGCTGCAGGTACACGTCCTCCAAGCCTGGCCGGGTCACGGCCAGCCCCGGCACCTCACCGTGCGGGTGCTCGGCGAGCAGGTCGCGCAGCACCGCGGCCGGCTGCTCGGTGCGCACCTCGCGCCAGGCGCCGTCGTCCAGCCAGCGGACGGTGGCCTGCCGGCGCAGCGCCGCGCCCAGCTCGTCCGGCGGCGCCACCTCCACCAGCCGGCCCGCGGCGATCACGCCCACCCGGTCGGCGAGCTCGGCGGCCTCGTCCAGGTAGTGCGTGGTCAGCAGCACGGTGGTGCCCGCGGCCCGCAGCTCGCGGATCAGCTGCCAGAACTGCCGCCGGGCCACCGGGTCCATGCCGGTGGTCGGCTCGTCGAGGAACACCAGCTCCGGCCGGCCCTGCACGCCCAGCGCCACCGCGAGCCGGCGACGCTGGCCTCCCGACAGCCGCGCCACCCGGGTGCCGGACGAGTCGGCCAGTCCCACCGCGTCCAGCAGGTCGGCGGTGCTGCGCGGGGTGGCGTGGTAGGCCGCGAAGTGGTCGAGGGTCTCCTGGACGGTCAGTGCCGGGCCGGCCGCCTCGCCCTGGCTGACCACCCCGATCCGCGCGCGCCACGCCCGCCCGGCGGTGGCCGGGTCCTCGCCGAGCACCGTCACCTCCCCGGCGTCCCGGCTGCGGACGCCTTCCAGCACCTCGATGGCGGTGGTCTTGCCGGCGCCGTTCGGGCCGAGCAGCGCGAAGCACTCCCCGGCGCGCACCTCCAGGTCCACGCCGTCGAGCACGGACCGGCCGGCGTACTGCTTGCGCAGGCCGCGCACGGTGAGCGCGGCCCGGTCGGTCGCGGCCGGGGGCGGCTGCAGTCCGGTGGTGGTCACGCACCCAGCATCACCCACCCGGCGCGCCCGCAGGTGCCGGCCGCCGCCTCTCAGCCGCCGGGCGGCGGCAGCAGGCCCCGCTCCACGGCCACCAGCACGGCGCGCGTGCGGTCGTCGACCCCCAGCTTCGCGAAGACCCGCAGCAGATGGGTCTTCACCGTGGCCTCACCGATGAACAGCTCCCGGCCGATCTCGGCGTTGGTGAGCCCCCGGGCGACGCCGGCGAGCACCTCGAGCTCGCGGGCGGTGGGGGCGTCGGCCGCCGGCGCCCGCAGCCGCGACAGGAGCCGGGCCGCCACCGGCGGGGCCAGCACCGTCTCCCCCCGCGCCGCGGACCGCACCGCCTCGGCCAGCTGGGGCAGCGGGGTGTCCTTCAGCAGGTACCCCGTCGCTCCCGCCTCGACGGCGCGCACGATGTCGGCGTCCGTGTCGTAGGTGGTGAGCACCAGCACCCGCACCGCCGGGTGCGCCGCGGCCAGCCGAGCCGTCGCCGTCGCGCCGTCCATCCGCGGCATCCGCAGGTCCATCAGGACGACGTCCGGCGCGTGCTCGGCGACGGCGGCCAGCAGCTCGACCCCGTCGGCTGCCTCGCCCACGACCTCGAGGTCGGGCTGCGCGTCGAGCCAGCCGACCAGCCCGCCACGGACCACCGGGTGGTCGTCGGCCACCAGCACCCTGATCGTCACGCCCCGCTCACCCGCACCGTCACCCGGGTCCCCTCCCCCGGCGCGGACGCCACCTCGACGGAGCCGCCCACCTGTCCCACCCGGTCACGCAGGCCGGTGAGGCCCGCGCCGTGCGCCCGGGACGGGTCGAAGCCCACCCCGTCGTCCTCCACGTGCACCGACACCACCCCGCGCACCCGCGAGAGCCGGACGACGACGGCGGAGGCGGCCGCGTGCCGCCGGACGTTGGTCAGTGCCTCCTGGGCGCCGCGTAGCAGCACGATCTCCTCGTCGCGACGCAGCACCGCCCCGTCGCCGAGCGCGACCGCGTCCACCCGGACGGACGTCCCGGTCTCCCGGCCGAACCGGTCGGCCAGCCGCTGCAGGGCCTCCACCAGCGTCGAACCGTCGAGTGCGACCGGCGAGAACGCCGCCACCATCGCGCGGGCCTCGGCGAGGTTCTCGCGGGCGACCTCCTCGATGAGCGCGAGCCGTTCCCGGGCTCCCGCCGGGTCGCGGTCGACCTGGACGGCGGCAGTCTGGGCGAGGACGACGATGCTGGTGTACCCCTGCGCCAGGGTGTCGTGGACCTCGCGGGCCAGCCGCTCGCGCTCGGCGACGACCCCCTGCTCACGGTGCGCGGTGGCGAGCTCGGCCCGGGTCGACTCCAGCTGCTCGATCAGCGAGGCCCGCTCCCGGCTCTGGGCGAGCACCCGGCTGATCCACACCCCCAGCGCGATGCTGAAGGTGAGGCCGACCGCGGAGTCGACGACCCCGGACACCGGTTGCTCGCCCCGGACCACCTCGACGACCGGTCCGGCGCTGCTGGCCAGCGCGAGCAGCACGGTCCAGAAGACGCCCGGCCGTACGCCTTCCACCAGGAACCACACCTGCGGGTAGGCCAGGAACAGCAGGAACAGCAGCTGGGACGCCCAGAGGCTGAGCAGGCCGAGCACCACGACCAGGGTCAGCAGGTAGCCGATCGCCCGCCACGGGTGGTCCCCGCTCAGCGCCGGCGCGCCCAGCACGGCGTAGGAGACGCCGAGCGCGGCCAGGACGGCCAGCGTCGCGGTGCGCGGGCCGTCGAAGGCGTCGACCCGAGTGGCGGCTGCAGCGATCAGCAGCATCACCACGAAGACCACGTGGACCCCGACGACGGTCGTCCGCCAGCCGCGCTCGGACAGCGGCGGGCCGCCGTCGTCCCCGCCCCGGGCGGGTCCGACGGCGGTTCGCAGGCGGGCGGCCCAGCTCACTCGCGCCCCTGCCGCCAGCGGAAGGTCCGCGCGCAGATCACGACGCCGATGATGGCCCACGCGGCAAGGGTGAGGGCGATCCCCGCGTGGTCCCAGCCCCCGCCGGACTCGAACGCCGCTGCCTCGTCGGGCAGGAACACCGAGCGCATGCCCTGGGTCATCCACTTCAGCGGGAACAGCCCGGCCACCGTCTGCATCCACTCGGGCAGCTCGGAGAAGGCGAAGAACACCCCGGAGAAGAACTGCAGGACGACGGCGACCGCCGACACCCCGGTGCCCACCGACGCCGCGGAACCGGGCAGCGCCGACGCCGCGATGCCGACGACCGTCCCGGCCAGCGCACCGAGCACCGCCACCCACGCGAACGTCAGCCAGCGGCCGGCGTCGGCGGGCATCGGCACGTCGTACCCGTACCGGGCCACCGGCAGAAGCAGCGCCACCTGCGCCACGGTGGTGACCAGCACCTGACCGGCCTTGCCGGCGAAGTAGGCCACCGGAGGCGTGCCGACGAGCTGCAGCCGCTCCAGCTGGCCACTCTCCCGCTCCACGGCGATCGACGTGGCCAGGGCCTGGAAGCTGGTGAGCATGATGCCGGTGGCGGCGATGCCGGCCAGGAAGTACTGCGGGAACGGGACGCCACCGGGCGAGTCGTCCCCGCCGAGCACCGACCCGAACACGACCATCATCACCACCGGGTAGGCGAAGGAGAACACCACCTGCTGCCGGTCGCGGGCGAACAACCGCAGTTCCAGCCCGACCCGGGCCCATGAGATGCGTGCCAGCGGAGGCGGGGACGGGCGTGGGCCGGCCGGCCGGGACGCCCGGTCGGCACTCGGCGGGGGAACGGTCGCGGTCATGGTCTCTCCTCGGTGGGTCCGGTGGCGCCGATCAGCTGCAGGTAGACGTCCTCCAGCGTCGGCCGGGTGACGGTGAGATCGGGTACGCACTGGTGGCGGTGGGTGAGCAGGAGGTCGCGCAGCAGCGGTTCGGGCTTCTCGGTGCGCACCTGGCGCGGCCTGCCGTCCTCGGTCCACGTGACGGTGACCTGCCGGCGCAGGGACGCGCCGAGTTCCCGCGGCGGTGCCACCTCGACCAGGCGACCGGCGGAGACGACCGCCACCCGGTCGGCCAGCTCGGCGGCCTCGTCCAGGTAGTGCGTGGTGAGCACGACCGTCGTGCCCGCCGCCCGCAGGCCGCGGACCAGCTCCCAGAACTGCCTGCGCGCCACCGGGTCCATGCCCGTGGTCGGCTCGTCGAGGAACACCAGGTCCGGGTCCCCCTGGACGCCGAGGGCGACCGCGAGCCGGCGGCGCTGGCCGCCGGACAGCTGCGCCACCCGGGTGCCGGACTGCTCCTGCAACCCGACCGCCTCCAGCAGGTCGGCGGTCGGTCGCGGGCGCGCGTGGTAGACGGCGAAGTGCTCCACCGTCTCGAGGACAGTCAGCGCCTGACCGGCAGCCTCCCCCTGGGTGACCACCCCGACGCGTGCCCGCCAGCCGCGCCCGGCGACGGCCGGGTCCTCACCGAGCACCAGCACCTGACCCGCGTCGCGGGCGCGGACACCCTCGAGGATCTCGATGGTGGTGGTCTTGCCCGCTCCGTTCGGCCCGAGCAGGGCGACGCACTCGCCGTGGGACACCTCGAGGTCCAGCCCGTCCAGGACCGCGCGCCCGCCGTAGCTCTTGCGCAGGCCCCGCACACACACCGCCGGTGCGTCGCGGACGGTGTCCACGACCACCGGCTCTCGTTCTGTCGTCGTCATGCACCGAGCCTCGCCCGGCGCGGCAGGTGATCGGGACGACCGGGTCGTGGGTCCACCGTCCACCGGACGGTGGACGGTGGAGTTCAGCCTGCTGTCGGCGCGCGCATCCGGAGGTGGTCGGCGGTGAGCGACCCGGTCGCCGCCAGCAGCTGAGCCGGCGTGCCCTCGAAGACCACCCGCCCGCCGTCGTGCCCGGCGCCGGGGCCCAGGTCGATCACCCAGTCGGCGCGGGCGACGACGTCCAGGTTGTGCTCGACCACGACCACGGTGCGGCCGCTGTCGACCATGCGGTGCAGCAGGCCGATGAGCCGGTCGACGTCGTCCATGTGCAGGCCGCTGGTCGGCTCGTCGAGCACGTAGACGGCGCTGTCCCCGGCCATCTCGACGGCGAGCTTGAGCCGCTGGCGCTCGCCGCCGGACAGGGTGCTCAGCGGCTGGCCGAGGGTGATGTAGCCCAGCCCGACGTCCTCCAGGGCGGCCAGCACCGGTGCGATCACCTTCTCCGGGAAGAACTCCCGGGCCTCGACCACCGGCATGGCCAGCACCTGGCTGATGTCCTTGCCGCGCAGCGTGTAGGTGAGCACCTCGGCGGTGAACCGGCGGCCCTCGCAGGTCTCGCAGACGCTCACCGCGGTGTCCAGGAACGCCAGGTCGGTGTAGATCAGCCCGAGCCCGTTGCACTCGGGGCAGGCCCCTTCGGAGTTGGCGCTGAACAGGGCGGGCTTGACCCCGTTGGCCTTGGCGAACGCCTTGCGGATGGGCTCGAGGATGCCGGTCCAGGTCGCGGTGCTGGACCGGGTCGAGCCGCGGGTGAGGCTCTGGTCGACCACGACGACGCCCGGGTGCTGGGCCGGGAGGCAGCCCAGCACCAGCGAGCTCTTGCCCGAGCCCGCGACCCCGGTGACGGCGGTGAGCACGCCGGTGGGCACGTCGACGGTGACGCCCTGCAGGTTGTGCAGCCGGGCGTCGCTGATCCGCAGGTGACCGGTGGGGGTGCGCCCGGTGGCCGCGACCGCCTGGTGCCGCGCCAGGTGCCGGCCGGTGACCGTGTCGGCCCGGGGCAGACCCTCGACCGGCCCGGCGTAGACCACCTGACCGCCGCCGGTGCCGGCACCGGGACCCATGTCGATGACGTGGTCGGCGATGGCCACGACCTCCGGCTTGTGCTCCACGACCAGCACCGTGTTGCCCTTGTCGCGCAGCCGGAGCAGCAGCTCGTTGAGCCGCTGCACGTCGTGGGCGTGCAGCCCGACCGACGGCTCGTCGAAGACGTAGGTGATGTCGGTAAGGGCCGAGCCGAGGTGCCGGACCATCTTGACCCGCTGGCTCTCCCCGCCGGACAGCGTCGAGGACGCCCGGTCGAGGCTGAGGTAGCCCAGCCCGATGTCGGCGAGGTCGCGCAGGCAGGCGGCCAGGCCGTCGACCACCCGCTCCAGCCCGGGCGCCCGCAGCGAGGAGACGAACTCCAGCAGGCCGTCGACCTGCATCGCCGAGCAGTCGGCGATCGAGACGCCGTCGATCCGGCAGTTCCGCGCGGCCTCGTTGAGCCGGGTGCCGCCGCACTCCGGGCACGGGCCGGTGGTGGTGATGCGCTCGACCGCCCGCCGCACGTGCGGCTGCAGGTCGGCCGCCTCCTTGGACAGGTACAGCCGTCGGAGCTTCGGGATGAGGCCCTCGTAGGTGGACTTCATGCTGCCGTTCTGCACCTTGCCCTCGCCGCGGTACAGGAACGTGTCCCACTGGTCGGGGGTGTAGTCGCGCAGCTTGGCGGCCGGGTCGAAGAAGCCGGACTTCGCGAAGATCGTCCAGAACCAGGAGTCGACGGCGAAGTTGGGGAAGTCGATGGCCCCCTCGTCGAGCGACTTGTCACGGTCGACCAGCGCGTCGACGTCGACCTGGCTGGTGCGCCCCAGGCCCTCGCACTCGGGGCACATGCCGGCCGGGTCGTTGGCGCCCAGCGCCGAGGCCGGCCACACGGCGGGGAGCCCCAGCCGGGAGAAGAGCACCCGCAGCAGCGCCGAGACGTCGGTGGCGGTGCCCACCGTCGAGCGTGCGTTGGTGCCCATCCGGCCCTGGTCGACCACGATCGCCGCCGACAGGTTCTCCACCGCGTCGACGTCGGGCCGGCCGAACCGCGGCATCAGCGACTGCAGGAACGGCGGGTAGGTCTCGTTGACCAGCCGCTGCGACTCGGCGGCGATGGTGGCGAACACCAGTGAGGACTTGCCCGAGCCCGAGAGCCCGGTGACGACGGTCAGCGCCCGCTTGGGGATGTCGACCGACACGTTCCGCAGGTTGTTCTCCCGCGCGCCGCGCACCTGGATGCAGCCGTAGCCGGCGTCAGTGATCACGGCCGGAGCATCCCACCGGGTACCGACGACGCTCACCGGGACAGGCCCTGGAAGCGGCGCACGCTCAGGACCGCGAAGACCGCGGTGAGCACCATCGGCCACACCACGGCGAGGGTCATGGCGTGGTCGGTCGCCCAGCCGCCGGCGGTGTCGACCGGGGCACCGAGGAGCTCGCGCACTGCGGTCACCGTGCCCGCGACCGGGTTCCACTCCGCGATCGTGGACAGCCAGCCCGGCATGGACGACGCCGCCACGAACGCGTTGGAGAGGAAGGCGAACGGCCACACGAGGATCTGCACGGCCACGACCATCGACGGGTCGCGGGCGAGCAGGCCAAGACAGATGCCGATCCAGAGGAACGCCAGCCGCAGGAGCAGCAACAACCCGACGGCCGCCAGAGTCGGGACGACGCCCGCCGGCCGCCACCCGATCGCCAGCGCGGCCAGCATCAGCACGACCAGCCCGACGGCGGAGGACGCCATGTCGGCCAGGCAGCGACCGGCGACCACCGCCGACGGGGCCATCGGCAGCGACCGGAACCGGTCGGTGATGCCGCGCGCGGTGTCGGTGACGACGGCGGTCATCGTCGCCTCGACGCCGAAGACCATCGACAGCGCGAGCATGCCGGGCACCAGGAAGTCCCGGTAGTCACCGCCTCCGGGCACCACCATGCCGCCGCCGAGCAGGTAGGTGAACATCAGCAGCAGCAGGACCGGGAACAGCGCGCCCACCAGGACGGCGGCGGGCTGCCGGCGCCAGTGCGCGACGTCCCGCCCGGCCACCGTCAGCGCGTCGGTGACCGCCCACCGGACCCGCGCACCGAGGGTCTCCCCCGCCAGGACCGCGGTCATGCCGACACCTCCGCGCGCTCGTCGTCCCGGCCGGTGATCCGGAGATAGGCCTCGTCCAGGGTGGTGGGGCGGAGGACGACGTCGTCCACGGCGATCCCCGCCTCGTCCAGCGCCCGGACCACCGCCCCGACGACGCCGTGCCGCCGGGCGACCGGCACGACGACCCGCTCCCCCGTGCCGGGCGGTGCTGAACCCGGGGCGCTGCCCGCCGCCCGTTCGGCCAGCAGCACCGCCTCCTGGGCCCGCCGGGGGTCGGCCACCACCAGCTCCAGCCGGTCCCCGCCGACCGCGGCCGTCAGCTCGCCGGGAGTGCCGCGGGCGACGACCCGGCCGCCGTCCAGCACGCACACGTCGTCGGCCAGCTGCTCGGCCTCCTCCAGGTACTGGGTCGTGAGCAGCACCGACGTCCCGCGCGCGACCAGCGCTCGGATCGCCTCCCACACGTCGCGGCGTCCGGCCGGGTCCAGCCCGGTCGTCGGCTCGTCGAGGAACAGCACCTCGGGCGCCAGCACCAGCCCGGCCGCGATGTCCAGCCGGCGTCGCATCCCGCCGGAGAAGTCCCGGACCGGCGTCGACCCCGTGTCGAGCAGTCCGACCTGGGCCAGCAGCTCGTCGGCGCGCACCCCGGCCGCCCGCCGGTCCAGGTGGTGCAGCCGGGCGAAGAGCACCAGGTTCTGCCGCGCGCCCAGCACGTCGTCCACCGCGGGCTGCTGCCCGACCAGGCCGATGCGCCGCCGCACCTCCCGCGGGTGGCGGCGCACGTCGAACCCGGCGACCTGCACCGTTCCGCCGTCCGGCCGCACCAGGGTGGTCATCACCCGGACCGCCGTCGTCTTGCCCGCCCCGTTCGGGCCCAGCAGCGCGCACACCGACCTCCGCGCCACCTGCAGGTCCATCCCGTCGAGGACCACCTTCTCCCCGTACCTCTTGGCGAGTCCCTGGATCGAGATCGCACCGGTCACCGGCTACCTCCGTACGCTGTACGTCATCAGGTCCGAGGAGTACCGTACGCCGTACGGAGTCACTCCGCCAGGACCTCGTGCGGGAGAGTGGGAGACATGGCGACGGAGTTCACCGGCACCGGCGACCCGGCCCGCAGCATGGCGCTGCTGTGGCGCGTCCCGCTCAACGGTGCCGCCCGGCCAGGACCCCGTCCGACCCTGGACGTCGACCGGATCGTCGCCGCGGCTGTGCGGCTGGCCGACGCGGAGGGGTTGGCCGCCCTGTCCATGCGCCGGGTGGCCACCGACCTGGGTGTCGGCGCGATGACCCTGTACAGCCACGTGCCGGGCAAGGGCGAACTGGTCGACCTCATGCTGGACGCCGTCCTGGCCGAGCTCTACCCCGACGAGGCGCTGGTGGTCGCCGGCGACTGGCGGAACCGGCTCTCGACCGTGGCCCGGGCGAACTGGGACTTCTTCGTCCGGCACCCCTGGGCGCTGCACCTGGCCACCGGGCGGCCGCCGCTGGGCCCGCACCTGATGCGCAAGTACGAGCTGGAGCTGCGCGCCGTCGACGGGCTGGGCCTGCCCGAGGTCGAGATGGACCTGCTGGTGACACTGGTGACCGGTTTCGTGCGCGGCGCGGTCGGCGGGGTACAGGAGAAGGCCGACGCCGAGCGGGTCACCGGCATCACCGAGGACCAGTGGTGGGCGGCGACCGAGCCGTACGTCGCGCAGGTCCTCGACGCCGAGCGCTTCCCCACCGCCGCCCGGGTGGGCCCGGTCGCCGGCGAGGAGCTCGGGGCTGGCGATCCCCGCCGGTCCTTCGAGTTCGGTCTGGACCGACTGCTCGACGGGATCGGCGTCCTCGTCGGTCAGAAGCGCTAGCGTCCGGCCATGTCGAGCTGGGACGACGTCGCGCGGGCCTGTCTGGCGCTGCCGGAGACGGCCGAGGGCACCTCCTACGGCAAGCGCAGCTGGGCGGTGCGCGGGAAGAGCTTCGTGTGGGAGCGCCCGCTGGGGAAGAAGGACCTGGCCGAGCTGGGCGACGCCGCCCCGGCCGGCCCGGTCCTCGGCGTCCGGGTGCCCGACGTCGGCGTGAAGGAGGCGCTGCTGACCGAGGAGCCTGCCGCCTGCTTCACCACCAGCCACTTCGACGGCCACCCCGCCGTGCTGGTGCGCCTGGACGAACTCGGGCCCGAGCTGCTCGCCGAGCTGGTGGAGGAGGCGTGGGCGTCGACGGCGCCGAAGCGCCTGGTGGCCGAGCACCGGCCGACCTGACCTCCATGGCCACCTGGGACGATGTCGAGCGGGCCTGCCTGGCGCTGCCGGAGACCGCCGTGAGCGCCGTGCACCGCACCCGGGGCTGGTCGGTCGCCGGCCGGCCCGCCTTCGCGTGGGAGCGGCTGATGCGGCCCAAGGAGCTGGCCGACCTGGGTGCCGCCGCGCCCACCGGCCCGGTGCTCGCCGTCCGGGTGCCCGACCTGGGGGCCAAGGAGGCGCTGCTGGTCGAGGAGCCGGAGGTCTGCTTCACGGTCCGGTCCTTCGAGGGGTTCGCCGCGGTGCTGGTGCGGCTGGACGAGCTCGACGCCGACCTGCTGACCGAGCTGGTCACCGAGGCGTGGCTGGCCCGGGCGCCGAAGCGGCTGGTCGCGGCCCACCCCGAGCTCGCACGGTGACGTCCGAAAACCGCCAGTAGCAGGTGCGGGGCGCTGGCATGCTCGGTGACGTGATCCTCCAGGGCCTCGACGCCGAGCGCTGCTACCGCGCCGTGGCCAGCCGCGACGCCCGCTTCGACGGGTGGTTCTTCACCGGGGTGCACACCACCGGGATCTACTGCCGCCCGTCGTGCCCGGCGCGCACCCCGCTGGCCCGCAACGTCACCTTCCACACCACCGCCGCCGCCGCGCAGCACGCCGGGTTCCGGGCCTGCCGCCGCTGCCGCCCCGACGCCGTCCCCGGGTCGCCGGAGTGGGACGTCCGCGCCGACGTCGTCGCCCGGGCGATGCGGCTGATCGCCGACGGCGAGGTCGAGCGGGCCGGCGTGCCCGGGCTGGCCGGCCGGCTGGGCTACTCCGAGCGGCAGCTGAACCGGCTGCTCGTCGGCGAGCTGGGGGTCGGCCCGCTCGCGCTCGCCCGGGCCCAGCGCGCGCAGACCGCCCGGCTGCTGATCGAGACCACCACGCTGCCGATGGCCGACGTCGCCTTCGCCGCCGGGTTCGCCAGCATCCGGCAGTTCAACGACACCGTGCGCGAGGTCTTCGCGACCACCCCGTCGGCGTTGCGCCCGGCGACCCCGCGGGTGGACGGCGGCGCACCGGGCTGGCTCACCCTGCGGCTGGCCGCCCGCGCGCCCTACCCGGCCGAGGAGGTGCTGCTCTTCCTCGGGGCGCACGCCGTCGGTGGCCTGGAGGAGTGGGACGGGACGACGTTCTCCCGGGTGCTCGACCTGCCGCACGGCCCCGCCGTCGTGCAGCTCTCCCCCACCGCCGGGGGCATCAGCGCTCGGTTGCGGCTCTCCCAGCTGCGCGACCTGGGCGCCGCGGTGTCCCGCTGCCGGCGCCTGCTCGACCTGGACGCCGACCCGGTCGCCGTCGACGAGGTGCTCGGCGCCGACCCGGCACTGCGGGAGCTCGTGGCCGCCGCGCCGGGGCGGCGGGTGCCGGCCTCCCCGGACGCCGACGAGCTGGCCGTGCGGGCGGTGCTGGGCCAGCAGGTGTCGGTCGCCGGCGCCCGCACGTTGACCGCCCGGCTGCTGACCACCGCCGGCACCCCGCTCGCCGAACCGGTCGGCACGCTGACCCACGTCTTCCCGCGCGCCGCGGCCCTGGCCTCCGCCGACCTGTCGACGGTCGGGCTGACCGGCGCCCGCCGGCGGACCGTCGGCATCCTCGCCGCCGCGCTGGCCGACGGGACGGTGACGCTCGACCCGGGCGCCGACCGCGCCGAGGCCTCCCGCGACCTGCTCGCCCTGCCGGGCATCGGCCCGTGGACCGTCGCGATCGTGGCCATGCGCGGGCTGGCCGACCCCGACGTCTGGCTGCCCGGCGACCTCGCGGTGCGCAAGAGCCTGGCCCTGGTCGGCAGCTCGGACACCGACGCGGCCACCCGCTGGCGGCCCTGGCGTTCCTACGCCGTCCAGCACCTCTGGGCGCTCGCCGTGCCCTCCCTCTTCACCCGCCATCCCCGTCCTGTCAGGAGCTCGTCATGACCGCCCGCTTCACCACCGTCGCCACGCCGCCCGGCCCGTTCACCGCTCTGGTCACCGCGGACGACGACGGACGCGACGTCGTCCTGGCCAGCGGCTGGACCGCCGACGTCGGTGACCTGGTGCCGGTCGTGCACGCCTCGCTGCGCCCGGCGTCGGTGGAGCGCGTCGACCGGCTCGACGTGATGGACGTCGTCGAGGCCTTCCACGCCGGCTCCGTGGCCGCCATCGACGACGTGGTCGTGCGGCAGCGGTCCGGGCCGTTCCTGCAGGAGGCCTGGGAGGTGCTGCGGACCGTCCCGGCCGGGACGCCGGACACCTACGCCGCCTTCGCCGTGCGCTGCGGCCGGCCGGCAGCGATCCGGGCTGCGGCCGGCGCCTGCGCGCGGAACGCCGCCGCGCTGTTCGTGCCCTGCCACCGGGTGCTGGCCACCGGCGGCGGGCTGGGTGGCTTCCGCTGGGGCACCCCGGTCAAGCGCTGGCTGCTCGACCACGAGGCCGCGCACGCCGCCGTCCCGGTGTGAGCAGCCGTTCGGCCCACACCGGTCCGGCGACACCGGAATGTCGGAGGGGTCGGGCACCCTCGCGGCATGGACGTGACCTCCCTGCTGCTCGGGCTCGTCGTCGGGGCCCTGCTGGCCACCGCGGTGACCCTCGGGCTCGTCTCGTTGCTCGGCCGCCGGCAGCCCGCCGACGCCGGCCTGGAGCCGGTGCACGAGTCGCTGGACCACCTGCACCGCCTGCTCGCCGGCATCGAGCGCGACCGCGCCACCGCCCACGGCGAGCTCCGGGAGCAGGTCAGCACGGTGGGCGCCACCTCCGCCCTGCTGCGGCAGGAGACCTCCGCCCTGGTCACCGCGCTGCGCACCCCGCACGTGCGCGGGCGGTGGGGCGAGGTGCAGCTGCGCCGGCTGGTCGAGGTCGCCGGCCTGCTGGACAACTGCGACTTCGTCGAGCAGCCCGGCGGTACCACTTCCGACGGCGCCCGGGTGCGCCCCGACCTGGTCGTCACCCTGTCCGACGGCCGGCAGGTGCTCGTCGACGCCAAGGTGCCGTTCGCCGGCTGGATCGAGGCGGTGCAGGCCACCGACGAGGCGGTCCGGGCCCAGCGGGTCGCCGACCACGCCCGGCAGCTGCGCGCCCACGTCGACGTGCTCGCCGCCCGGCACTACCCGTCGGCGTTCAGCTCCGCGGCGCCGTTCACCGTGCTGTTCGTGCCCTCCGACGGCTTCCTGATCACCGCACTGGAGGCCGAGCCGGCCCTGCTCGAGCACGCCTTCGCCCGGGACGTGGTGATCGCCACCCCGAGCACGCTGCTCACCCTGCTGCGCACCGTGGCGTGGTCCTGGCGGCAGGAGCGGCTGGCCCGCGACGCCACCGCGGTGCTCGAGGTCGGCCGCACCGTGCACGCCCGGCTGGCCACCCTGTCCGGCCACCTGACCCGGCTGGGCTCCGCGCTCGGCTCCGCCGTCGGCCGCTACAACGACACCGTCGGCTCCTACGAGAACTCCGTGCTGGTGGCCGCCCGACGCTTCGACGACCTGGGGGTCGCCGAGTCGCCGGTGCCCGCCCCCACCCCGGTCGACACCGGCGTGCGGCCGCTGCGCGCGGTGCCGCCGCCGCCCGCACCCGGCGCCACCGGCACCGGGCCTCTCGCACAACATCTGCCAGACCACCCAGCCGGCCGTGAGCGGGCACCGCACGACCTGCCATCCCACCGGGCTCCGGACGGCGCCACCGGCTGATCCCACCCGGCCCGGCATCCCCAGCGGTCACGCCGCGCCCCACCCGTCCGCCCCGTCACGCACGGCGGACCACGAGGGCGCCGCCACTCCCGGCAACGTGCACCCAGTTCTCAGCGTCGGCAGTTACGGTTCTCCCTGAGCAGCGGTCGGCCTCTGCCGTCGCAGGTCGAAGGAGGGGCACCATCGCATCCATGCGTGCTGTTGACGTCAGCAGGGAGGTCGGCGTGCGCCCAGAGCGCGGACCGGCTGCCGGTCGCCCACACCCGGTGCCGCCACTGCCGCGCGGGCCACGACCCGCTGCCGGTGGACGCCCGCAGGCCCGACCGGACGACCGCGCGTCGTCCTGGGCCTCGGACGAGGTCGCCCACGGGTCCAGCCCGCTGCGCAGCACCGGCCGCGGCCGGGTGGAGCCCGCCCGGCCCGAACCCACCGGTTCCCGGCTGCGCGGGTCACTGGCCGTGCTCGCGATGCTGCTGATGACCCTGCTCACCGCGGTGGTCGACTCCTACCTCAGCACCGGGCTGGGCCTGATCACGACCGCCGGCCTGGTGATCGCCGCCGCACTGGCCACCCTGCTGGTGCGCCGGCGCGACCTCGCCACCGTCGTCGTGTCCCCCCCGCTGGTCTACATCGCCGCCGCGCTGATCGGCACCGCGCTGACCTCCTCGGTGGGCCTGGCCGGCATCGCGACGCTGCTGATCCGCGGCTTCCCCGCGATGGCCCTCGCCACCGGCGCCGCCCTGGTCATCGCCCTGCTGCGGATGGCCGCCCGCCGCTGACCCGGTCCGCACGACGACGGCCCGGCCCCTCCACGGAGGGGCCGGGCCGTCGTCGTGCCTGGGCCTGGGCCTGGGCCTGGGGCTGCCTGGTGCTCAGTCGGCCGTGGCGGCCTCGGTGTCGACGGCCAGCGCCGCGCGGCGCGGCTTGAGCTCGTGCGGCAGGGCGAACACGAGCCGCTCCTCGGCCGCCACCACGGTCTCCACGTCGGCGTAGCCGCGCGCGGCGAGCCAGTCCAGCACCTCGCTGACCAGGATCTCCGGCACCGAGGCGCCGCTGGTGACACCGACCGTGGAGACCCCGTCCAGCCAGGCCTCGTCGATCTCGGTCGCGTAGTCGACCAGGTGGGAGTCGCGGGCACCGGCCTCCAGGGCGACCTCGACCAGCCGCACCGAGTTCGAGGAGTTCGTCGAGCCGACCACGACGACCAGGTCGCAGTCGGCGGCCATCTGCTTCACGGCCTGCTGCCGGTTCTGCGTGGCGTAGCAGATGTCGTCGCTCGGCGGCGCCTGCAGACCCGGGAACCGGCCCTTGAGCTGGTCGACCGTGGCCAGCGTCTCGTCGACCGACAGCGTGGTCTGGGACAGCCACACCACCTTGTCCGGGTCGCGCACCTGCACCGAGGCGACGTCGTCCGCGCCGTCGACCAGCTGGGTGTGGGCCGGGGCCTCGCCCATCGTGCCCTCGACCTCCTCGTGCCCGCGGTGGCCGATCAGCAGGATGTCGTAGTCGTCGCGCGCGAAGCGCTTGGCCTCCATGTGCACCTTGGTGACCAGCGGGCAGGTGGCGTCGATCGTGCGCAGCTGCCGCTCACGTGCCTGCTCGTGCACCGCCGGGGACACCCCGTGGGCACTGAAGACGACGACCGAGCCCTCGGGCACCTCGTCGGTCTCCTCGACGAACACCGCGCCCTTGCGCTCCAGGGTCGCCACCACGTGCTTGTTGTGGACGATCTGCTTGCGCACGTAGACCGGGGCCCCGTGGATCTCCAGAGCTCGCTCCACCGCGATCACCGCACGATCGACACCGGCGCAGTACCCCCGGGGATCGGCGAGCAGGACGCGTCCGCGCTGTTCAGCCATGACCCCATGGTAGGGGCGCCGGCGCAGCCGTGGCGCCGGACGACCCGAGCCGCGACGTGCGTCACTCGGGGGGTGGAGCGGAGCACCGTCGGCCTGCCACGGTCGCCGTCCTGAGGCACTCTTGGGGCATGCCCGAGATCCCCATGGCCCTCCGAGCCGCCGTAGGACTGGCCGCCACCGTCGTCGACGAGGTCCGCAAGCTGCCCGAGGAGCTGCCTGGCCTGCCGGTGCGCGTGCTCGGGCTGGCACTGCAGACCTCGCTGCGCCTGCAGCAGCAGTACTCCGGCCTGGTCGCCCGCGGCGACGAGCTCTTCGACGAGCTGCGCGGCGGTTCCGACCGCGGCCTGGCCACCTTCGACGACGACGACGAGCTGCCGCCGCCCCCGCCGCGCGGCGCCGGGCTGGGCAACCGGACGTCGTCCTTCGACCTGGTGCAGGACGTCCCGGAGGAGACCGAGGAGGAGCTGACCGACCAGCTGCTCGACGAGCTGGCCGACGACGTGGCCGCCGAGGTCGTCGAGGGTGCCGCCGACCCCTCGGTCGAGGGCCTGGACGTCGACGACGTCGCCGTGGCGCTGGCGGTCGTGGAGGGCACGGCCGACGAGCTCGCCGTCGTACCGGACGCTGCCGCCGCCGACGAGTTGACCCTCGCCCTCGGTGACACCGCCACCGACGACAGCACCACCGACGACACCGCTCCCGTCGACACCGCTCCGGTCGACACCGCCACTGCCGGCACCGCGCCCGACGACGCCGTGCGGTCCGACGCGGACGCCGCCCTCGACGCCGCCGTGCTCGGTGACGTGACGCTGGACGGCCTGCTGGAGGACGACGCCGAGATCGACGAGCGGGCCGCCCGCCGCGCGGCGAGCCTGACCGACGACGTCGTGGAGAGCCTGCCCGACGACCCGATCGCCGACGCCGTCATCGACGCGGTCGAGGAGGTGGCCGACGAGATCGGCCTCGAGGCGCCGCTGGACCAGCGCGTCGTGGCAGCCGAGGAGCACCTGGAGCACCCGCACGGGCACCACGCGCACGCCGGGGACGCGACCTCGGCGCCGGGCGACGAGCGCGCCCCCGCGGACGCGCCCGAGGCGGTGCTGGACCCCGCCGCCGAGACCTCCGACGCGGTGAGCACCGAGGTCGCCGCGGCGCTGGAGGAGGTCCCGGACACCGGCGAGATCTCCGAGAGCACGGAGGCCGCCGTGCTCGCCGACGACACCGCCGGCCCCCTGGGCACCGACGCCATCTCCGACAGCACCCCCACGACGGACGCCGTCCCCGACAGCGATCCCACAGAGGAGGCCGGCACGCAGGAGCCGGCCTCCGGGACGCCGGATGCCGACGACGCCACCGCCGAGCCCGACGCCGCAACCGACGAGCCGGAGGAGCCGGTCGCGGCCGGGACGCACAGCGAGCCGGTCGACGGCTACGACCAGTTCAGCATCGCCTCGCTGCGCGGGCACCTGCGCCGGTACAGCGTCGAGACCGTGCAGGCGCTGCTGGAGTACGAGGAGGCCACCCGCGGCCGGGCGCCCTACGTCACGATGCTGCGCAACCGGCTGAAGCGGCTGCAGGCCGACAGCTGACGGCCATCCGGTGACCAGCCCGTCGTCCCCCGAGTCGCCGTGGCCGGTCCGCACGGTCGCCCGCAAGGTGGCCGAGTGGATCGGCCGGCTCGGGGAGGTCTGGGTCGAGGGCCAGGTCGCCCAGCTGTCCCGGCGGGGAGCGGCGGCCACGGTGTTCCTCACCCTGCGTGACCCGGCGGCCGACCTGTCCGTGCCGGTGACCTGCCACCGGGACGTCGCCGACCGTCCCGGCCTGGAGCTCACCGAGGGCGCCCGGGTCATCGTGCGCGCCCGCCCGGACTACTACGTGGCCCGCGGCTCCTTCTCGCTGCGGGCCACCGAGATCCGGGCGGTCGGCCTCGGTGAGCTGCTGGCCCGGATCGAGCGGATCCGCCAGCTGCTCGCGGCCGAGGGCCTGTTCGACGCCGTGCGCAAGCGGCCGCTGCCGTTCGCCCCGGCCGTGCTCGGGGTGATCACCGGCCGGGAGAGCGCCGCCGAGCGCGACGTGCTGGTGACCGCCCGCCGGCGGTGGCCCGCGATCCGTTTCGCGGTGCACCACTGCGCCGTGCAGGGCCCCACCGCGGCCGCCTCGGTGATGGAGGGCCTGCGCCGGCTGGACGCCGACCCCAAGGTCGCCGTCATCGTCATCGCCCGGGGTGGCGGGTCGGTGGAGGACCTGCTGCCGTTCTCCGACGAGGGCCTGGTGCGGGCCATCGCCGCCTGCCGCACGCCGGTGGTCACCGCGGTCGGTCACG
This sequence comes from Goekera deserti, assembly GCF_010685995.1. Classification (GTDB taxonomy): domain Bacteria; phylum Actinomycetota; class Actinomycetes; order Mycobacteriales; family Geodermatophilaceae; genus Goekera; species Goekera deserti. The sequence goes on from NZ_JAAGWK010000010.1 coordinate 391,213, forward strand.
AGACCGACACGACGCTGGTCGACCACGTCGCCGACGTCCGGGCCGCGACCCCCACCGACGCTGCGCACCGGGTGGTGCCGGAGATCGGTGAGCAGCGCCGGCTGGTCGACGGGCTGCGCGCCCGCGCCCGGGCCCTGCTCAGCGCGCGGCTGGACCAGCAGGAGCGCTGGCTGGAGTCCACCCGCAGCCGGCCGGTGCTGGCCGAGCCGCAGCGGCTGCTGGGCAGCCGGGCCGACGAGGTGGTCGCGCTGCGCGCCCGCGCGGTGCGCACGCTCACCCACCGCGTCGAGGGTGCCGAGCGCGACCTGGAGCACGCCCGCGCCCGCGTCGCGGCGCTCTCCCCGGCGGCCACGCTGGAGCGCGGCTACGCCGTCGTGCAGCGGGCCGACGGCGCCCTGGTGCGCGACCCAGCGGAGGTGTCCGCCGGCGAGCTGCTCGCGGTGCGGGTGGCCGGCGGCCGGCTACCCGTGCGCGTGCAGCCCGCGGGCGCCGGGGAGGATGCGACACCGTGACGTCGGAGGAGCAGCCCAGCCAGAGCTACGAGCAGGCCCGGGAGGAGCTGGCCGACGTGGTGCGCCGGCTGGAGGCCGGCGGGCTCACCCTGGAGGAGTCGCTGTCGCTGTGGGAGCGCGGCGAGCAGCTGGCCGAGGTCTGCCAGCACTGGCTGGACCGCGCCCGCGAGCGCCTGGCCGTCGCCGCACCCCCGGACGCCCCTTGACCCCGACCCCGACCCCGACCCCTGTCGCGAGAACGGCCGGTCTGGACAGGCACCCAGCGGCCACTTTCGCGGGAAGGGCCGGTCTGGACAGGCACCCAGCGGCCACTTTCGCGGAAAGGGCCGGGGTCAGGTGCGGGGCTGGGGCTGGACGGCGGCGGCGAGGGTGCGCAGCTCGTCCTCGTCGGCGGAACCGGTGACCACGAGGGTCGCGCCGTCGTCGTCCCGGACGAAGGCGGTCTCGCCGCGGCTGGTCTCCACCCGGGTCCAGGTCTGGCCGCCGATCTCCTCCGACCCCTGCTCGGTGTCGCCGTCGGTGACCCGGGTGAGCGCCGGGTCGCGAGCGTCGTCGCTGGTCACGAAGCCGGCGTACTCCCCCTCCGGCGTGTAGTAGCCGAGCTCCAGGGTGACCGGGTCGCCCGGGCTCGCCTGCCCGGCGTCGGTGCGGGCGCTGGTCGCCCGCCAGGTGTCGGGCAACCCGGCCGGTGCCTCCAGCTCGTAGTCGGCCGTCCGCGCGGCGAACTGCACCGTCGTCGCGGTCTCCACCTCCGTGACCGGGTCCACGTTGTTCTGCTTGAGCGCGGCGACGCCCGCCAGCACGAGGCAGATGACGATCAGCGGCAGCATCGAGCGCAGCATGTTGGCCGCGGTGAACCGGCCCAGCCGTTCCATCGCAGGTGACTGCGCGGGCGGCGTCGCGCCGTCGGCGGGCGCGTCCGCCGAGGTCGCACCCCCGTCCGGGGTGTGCTCAGCAGCACGGTGGTCGTCGGGGACGGTGTCGCTCATTCCCCTAGGATCGCAGCACTGTTCCACCTAGGAGGTCTGCGTGTCCCTGCCCCTGCCCGAGGCGCCCCTGACGGCCAGCGACCCGGTGGGCGTCGTCACCCGACGGGCCGACACCCGGCTCACCGACCGTCCCGCGCCCGACCGCAACCTGGCCATGGAGCTGGTCCGGGTGACCGAGGCCGGGGCGATGGCCGCCGGCCGCTGGGTGGGCCGCGGGGACAAGAACGGCGGCGACGGCGCCGCCGTCGACGCCATGCGGGCGCTGATCGGCACCGTGAGCATGCGCGGCGTGGTGGTCATCGGCGAGGGCGAGAAGGACGAGGCGCCGATGCTCTACAACGGCGAGGAGGTCGGTGACGGCACCGGCCCGGAGTACGACGTCGCGGTCGACCCGGTCGACGGCACGACCCTGATGGCCAAGGGCATGCCCAACGCAGTGGCGGTGATGGCGGTGGCCAACCGGGGCGCGATGTACGACCCGTCCGCGGTGTTCTACATGGACAAGATCGCCACCGGGCCGGTCGCCGCCGACGTCGTGGACATCCGGCTGCCGGTCAAGGAGAACATCCGCCGGGTCGCCAAGGCCAAGGGCGTGTCCCGCGGCGACGTCACGGTCTGCATCCTCGACCGCCCGCGGCACCAGAAGCTGGCCACCGAGGTGCGCGAGGCCGGCGCCCGGATCAAGTTCATCACCGACGGCGACGTCGCCGGCGCCATCGCCGCCGCCCGCGAGGGCACCGGCGTCGACCTGCTGCTGGGCATCGGCGGCACCCCGGAGGGGATCATCACCGCCTGCGCGCTGAAGTGCATGGGCGGCGCGCTGCAGGGCCGGCTCTGGCCCAAGGACGACGCCGAGCGGCAGAAGGCCGTCGACGCCGGACACGACCTGGACCGGGTGCTGGACATCGACGACCTGGTGCGCGGTGACGTGTTCTTCGTCGCCACCGGCATCACCGACGGCGAGCTGCTGCGCGGGGTCCAGTACCGGGCCGGCGGCTGCACCACGCAGTCGCTGGTCATGCGCTCGCGCTCGGGCACCATCCGCTCGATCGAGAGCCTGCACTCGCTGGAGAAGCTGCGCGCCTACTCCGCGGTGCCGTTCGACGGGGAGTGAGGCCCGCCAGGCGTGCTACGGCGTAGTACGCTGAGCTGATGGAGTCGATCAGTCACCGGGAGATGCGCAACAACAGCTCAGAGGTGCTCCGTCGGGTGGCCGCCGGCGAGAGCTTCGTGATCACCAACAACGGAGAGCCTGCGGCCCTGCTCTCGCCACCTCGGCCGCCGCTGTCCCGGTTCGACGAGATGGTGGCGACCGGGGAGATCATCCCGGCAGCGCACGAGCTGGACGTCGCAGCCCTGCCGGAGCCGATGGACCTGGAGGGGCCGTCGACCGCGGAGCTCATCGCTGAGCTGCGCGGCCGTCGGTGAACGTCTACATCGACACCTCGGCACTGCTCAAGCTGGTGAAGCGCGAGGCGGACACACCAGCACTGCTGGCCTGGTTGGCTGCTGCGCGACGCCGACTGTTCGGCTCAGCGCTCCTGCACACCGAGATGTACCGGGCGGGGCTCGCCTACGGCTTGCCTCGGTCGGCGATCGACGCCGTGCTCGGGCCGGTGCACGTCATCACCGTCACACCCGAGCTGCTGCGCCGAGCCGGACGGGTGCCGGCAGCACCCGGACGCCTGCTGGGCACCCTGGACGCGGTGCACCTGGTGTCGGCCGAATCAGCGGCTGTGGACACCCTGCTCACGTACGACAGCCAACTGTCCGACGCAGCGGCCTTCCATGGTCTGGCAGTGGTGGCACCCGGCTGAGCGCCAGCTCCCCGGTGCTGGACCCAGCCGGCTCGTCTCGTGTCAGCCACCTGAGGGTCAGCTGACTCCGGCCGAGGACTGCGAGTGAGCCGTGGTCACCCCAGCGGCGGGTGCTGGCCCGATCAAGGCGTTGCCGCGCAGGTGGCCAGGCTCCAGCACCGCCAGCCAGCGGCTGGCGACTCCCCCGGTGCCAGGCTGCCGACCTGCACCTCGACCGCGTCGGCGTCGGTGCGCAGGTCACGCAGGTCGACGCGGACGTCGCCGAACACGGTGCGGGCGCGCGCCGGTGGCACCGCCGCACCGGACACGCGGATGTCGCCGAACACGCTCGTCGCCGGCAACGCGGGGGTCTGCACCTGCCCGACGATCTTCACCCGCGCACCCCTCGCCGGCAGGTCGGCGAGGTGGACCGGCAGCTCGGCGGTCGTCGTCGAGGAGCAGCCCGCGTCCACCCGCTGCGCGAACTCGTCGAGGTCGATCCGGCCCTCGCCGACGGCGGTGTGCAACCGGGTGACCGTGGCCTCCGGGTCGGCATCGCCGGCGTACCGCTCGTGGGGCGGGTGCCGGGGCCTGCGGCGCGCGCGGAGCCTAGCGGCCCCCGCCGGCCGGGGCGTCCTCGAAGTCGTCGGTGCAGAGACTCCACGTGCCGGCGTCCTTGCGCCCCGCGCAGGTGTCGCCGTACCGCTCGTAGGCCGAGTCGAACTCGGACTCGAGGTACAGGTCGTCGCAGGCGCCCATGTCCCCGTCGTAGCAGGACCGGGCCAGCTCGTCGAGCACCGGGTCGTCGCCCAGACCGGTCGGCTCCCGGGTGGCCGCGGGTGTGGGCTCGGGCCCGCCGGACCCGGTGAACAGGACCACCAGCGTCACGATGACGGCGACCAGCGCCACCCCGCCGGCGATGCTCCAGATCAGCACCTGGCGCGACCGCCCCGGCGGTGTGGACGGGGGCCCGTACTGCCCGTACTGGGGCTGGCCGTACTGGGGCTGGCCGTACTGGGGCTGGCCGTACTGCGGTGAGCCGTACTGCGGTGAGCCGTGCTGGGGCTGCCCGAACTGGGGCGCCCCGTACTGAGGCTGCCCGTACTGAGGCTGCTCGAACTGGGGCGCCCCGTACGGGGTCTGCCCGTACTGAGGCTGCCCGTACTGGGGCGCCCCGTCCGGGGGCCGACCGTACGGCGGCGGGTCCGACGGAGGCTGGGACATCGAAGACTCCTCGGCTGGGACGAGGAAGGCTCCTCGCAGGGCAGGGCAGGCTGATCGTGCGTCCACCGGTGCGGTGGCGCGTCCCCCGGTCGAGGGAGCGGGCGCCCCGGGGAACGCGGGTCCGGCGCAGCGTAGGGCCGCCGGCGTCCCGGGGGCCCGTCCCGGTGCGGAGGCACCGGCGCGTCGCCCTCCGGGGGTTGTCTAGGGTCGCTGCTGCCGCACACGTCCCTCCTCCACCACCGGGAGCGCACCATGGCCACCGAGCCGGAATTCCGCGTAGAGCACGACTCGATGGGAGAGGTCCGGGTCCCGACCTGGGCCAAGTGGCGCGCCCAGACGCAGCGCGCGGTCGAGAACTTCCCGATCTCCGGCACCCCCATCGAGCGCGAGCTGATCGGCGCACTGGCCGCCATCAAGGGCGCGGCCGCCCAGGTGAACGCCGACCTCGGCGTCGTCCCGGCCGACATCGCCCGGGCGATCGGCGACGCCGCCGCCACCGTGGCACGCGGCGACTGGGACGACCACTTCCCGATCGACGTCTTCCAGACCGGCTCCGGCACGTCGAGCAACATGAACACCAACGAGGTCATCGCCACCCTGGCCACCGAGGCGCTGGGCAGCCCGGTGCACCCCAACGACCACGTCAACGCCTCGCAGTCCTCCAACGACGTGTTCCCCTCCGCCATCCACGTGGCCGCCACCCGGGCGATCGTCGTCGACCTGGTCCCGGCGCTGCGGCACCTGGCCGACGCCCTGGCCCGCAAGCGAGACGAGTTCGCCGAGGTGGTCAAGAGCGGGCGCACCCACCTGATGGACGCCACCCCGGTCACGCTGGGGCAGGAGTTCGGCGGGTACGCCGCGACCGTCCGCTACGGCATCGAGCGACTCGAGTCCTCGCTGCCGCGCATCGGCGAGCTGCCGCTGGGCGGCACCGCCGTCGGCACGGGGATCAACACCCCGCCCGGGTTCTCCGCCGCGATCATCGAGAAGCTCGCCGCGGACATGCAGCTGCCGCTGACCGAGGCCCGCGACCACTTCGAGGCGCAGAGCTCGCGGGACAGCCTGGTCGAGGCATCGGGCCAGCTGCGCACCATCGCCGTCGGGCTGGTGAAGATCTGCAACGACCTGCGCTGGATGGGTTCCGGCCCGCGCACCGGCCTGGGCGAGATCGCGCTGCCCGACCTGCAGCCCGGCAGCTCGATCATGCCCGGCAAGGTGAACCCGGTGCTGCCCGAGGCCGCGATCCAGGTGGCCGCGCAGGTCATCGGCAACGACGCCGCCGTCGCCTTCGCCGGCACCACCGGCTCCTTCGAGCTGAACGTGACGCTGCCGCTGATGGCCCGCAACGTGCTCGAGTCGATCCGGTTGCTCAGCAACGTCAGCCGCGTGCTGGCCGACCGCACCATCGACGGGATCACCGCCAACGTCGAGCGCTGCCGCGAGCTCGCCGAGTCCTCACCCTCGATCGTGACGCCGCTGAACAAGTACATCGGCTACGAGGAGGCCGCGATCGTGGCCAAGCAGTCGCTCAAGAAGCAGAAGACCATCCGGCAGGTGGTCGTGGAGCGCGGCTACGTGCAGGCCGGCAAGCTCACCGAGGAGCAGCTGGACGCCGCCCTCGACGTGCTGTCGATGACGCACCCCTGACGTCGGTGAGCCGCGTCGACCCCGAGCCGGGGCCGACCGAGCTCGTCGTGTGATCCGTGCCCGGGGAGGCCCCGATCTCACCGGGCACGGATCAGGACGTCAGTTCTGCCGCCTGCAGGCCCTGCACGACCTGGTCGTTGAAGGCGTCCACCCCGAAGGCCCGGACCCCACCGACCAGCACGGCGTCCAGCTCCAGCGCACGCAGCCGTCCGACCGCCTCCTCGAACCTCTCCAGGCTGTCCGCCGTCGGGTCCGTGAAGGTCGGTCCGGAGAAGACGCCGAGCTCGCGCAGGTCCGCACCACCGGCCACCATCCCCACCTGCTCCAGGACGGTGCGCGCCGTCCCGGCGGCGTCGGCCTTCTCGACGTGGTGAGCGAGCTCGACGCACAGCACGCGCGTCCCGAGGCGGGCGTCTCGCTCGCCCGGGGTGACCCGGTACGCGGCCACCTCCGGGTCCAGCACGTGCAGGAAGCCCGGCAGGTGCCGGATGTCGTCCTCGTGGGCCAGCAACCAGGTGAGCACCGAGTGCACCCGCGAGGGCTCGTAGACGATGCCGGTCGCCGCCAGCAGCTCGCCGGCCGCCAGACCGAGCACCGGCCGCACGGCCTCCTCCACCCGGCCGTCGGAGAAGGAGATGCGCACCGTTCCCCGCCCTCGTTCGACGCGGTCCACAGCGTCGTAGCGGACCACGTCGACCCCCGCCGTCTCGAGCCGGGCCAGGAGCGCACGGACGACGGACCCCATGCCGCCGGCGCCGACCACGGACAGCGGCCGGTCGGGCACGAACTGGACGGGCCGACCGGCGAAGGCCTCCGCCACGGTGCGGGGCCAGAACAGCGGCAGCCAGAGCTTGCGCCTCAGTGCGGCGACGAGGTCACTGCCGCCCGTGGGGCGGACCTTGTGCAGGAAGGGCGCCAGGAGCTGCTCGTGGAAGAGGGACCCGTGCTGGTGCACCGACGCGGTGTCGAAGTCGGTGCGCCACAGACGGGCGCGCTCACCGTCCTGCAGCAGGCCCGCATCACCGTGCACGCGGACGACCTCGGCAGCCTGCGTGGAGATGTCCCGGGCGGTGTCTGTGTCCACCAGCTCGACGGCGTTCCGCACGTCCGAGCCGAGGAGGAACTCCGGCCCCGTCCGCCCGGCCGCGAAGGACGCGGGTGGGTCCACGGGCACCACGGCACCGGCCCCGACCAGGTCCCGCACCCACGCGTCGACCAGGCCCACGAACGGCCGGTGCCCGTCCCCGTCAGCCCGGTACTCGGCCAGCGGCGGCGATGCCCCGACGCCCTCGTAGCCGAGCTCGAGCACCCGCATGCCCAGTTCCAGCACGTGGCCGTCCCGCTCCACCGGCATGAACCCCCCGCCGACGCCCTTGCGCGGCAGCGACAGCCGGACCGGGCGCCCTGTGGCGGCCAGCGCGTCAGCGGCCACCAGCGCGGCCACCGTGCCCCCCACGACGACCTGGGCGCCCCCGCGATCAGTCATCTGCCACGAAGATGGCGTAGTTCAGCGCCCCGTTGTCCGGGAACAGGTGGGCGACACGGTCCAGCCCGACGATGACCTCGTCGGGCAGGACGGCGAGTTGGGCGTTCGTGAAGGGCTTGAGCAGCACCGGCTCGCGGTGCACGCAGACCAGGCCGGCCTGGCCGGCGAGCTCCTCCAGGCGATCGGCGTCGAAGATCTCGACCGTGGCCAGGGACCGCCCGCGGTCGCTGAGGCCGGCGGGCGAGGCCAGCACCCCCATCTCCATGGCGATCAGGCGGTGCAGGGACCGTGGGTTGGTGAGGGACACGTGCACGAGGCCGCCGGGCGCGAGCCACTCCTCCCGGATGCGCCGCAACAGGGCCACCGGGTCGGGCAGCTCGTTGACGAGGTGGGCAGCGACCACCTGCTCGTAGCGGTGCACCGAGCGGAAGTCGTCGATGTCGGCCAGGTGGAACGTCGCGCGCGGCAGCCCTCGGGCGGCTGCCCTCGCGTGGTAGGCCGGCGTCCGCTCCACGGCGTCGACGAGCACGTCCCTCGCCACGAAGGACGACGTCATCAGGCCGGTCGCGCAGCCCAGCTCGAGCACGCGGTCACCGGGGCGGAACCACCGCCGGATCCGGGTGCCCGTCGCCGCGGTGTAGTGGCGGTCGAAGTCAGCATCGGGATCGTAGAGATCCGAGTAGTCGTGTGCCATCAGGAGAGTGACGCTACCAACACCTTGCGTGTCCCCGGGGCAGCGCCGACGCTCCGCTTGAAGTGGGCGAGACCGAAGTTCGGCGTCCCGTCCTTCTCGCTCGACGGACCCAGGTCCAGCAGGCGCGCACCGGTGGCGATCGAGCGTTCCAGCAGTCGGTGGGCCAGCAGGTTCATCGGCGAGCGCTGGAGCCCGTGGTCACCGGCGTCCCCCCAGGCGACGAGCAGGTCGACGTCGTCGAGGACCCGGTACACGACAGCGGCCGCGACCGGCCGCCCGTCGAAGGACAGCACGTAGGGCCGGACCCGGTCGGGCAGTGCCCGGCGGGCACGGTCCAGGTACTCGAGGGGCAACCCCGCCGGGCGGCCGTGCGCTGCCCGGTTGGCGTCCAGGATCGACGAGCACACCGCGAGGTCGGCCGCGCTCACGACCTCGTCCAACCGGAAGGGCAGGCGGAGGTCGGCGCGGACGTCCCTGGCCCGCTTCTTCCCGAGCAGGGTCATGGGGTCCCCGTCCGGGGCCAGCCGCCGCAGGTCGACGTACTGGTTGAGGTCGCAGTGCTCGACGGTGTAACCGGCGGAGAGCAGCGCGTACTCGATCATCGGCTCGGCCGGCGAGTACTCCGCGGGCCGGCAGCGCACCCGCACGGAGCGCAGCCCGCACGCGACCATCGACGCGCGGGCACCGGCGACGAGTCCGACCACGTCCTCCAGCACCGGGTCGTCGCGGACGAGGTCGACACCCCCGAAGGGGGCACTGTGCCCGGACGTCAGGACGCCGTCGGAGACGACCCCGTCGAGGACGCCCACCAACCGGTCGTCGACCCGGTGCTCGTACCGCCACCGCGCCGTCGGCGGGACGTCGTTGAGGTCGTGGAAGAGCGCGTCACAGAACAGCAACCCTCCACCAAGCAGCCGATCCAGGCTCGTCATCTTCTCGCTCCACAGGTGACTACGATTCGTGGCCACTCCTGTTCTATTAGTAGCATGACCCTCGCTGACGCTCGGCTCGCGACCAGCCCCGACGGCCCGGTGGACCAGGCCGTCGAGCGCCGGGCCCGCCCCTGGGGGCGCCGCTCGGCGGACAAGAACTGGCCCGAGGGCGGCGAAGCCCTGGGCTGCCGCATCGTCGAGCTGCCCCGCGTCCACGACACCCGGGGCAACCTGACCTTCATCGAGGGCGGCAGCCACGTCCCCTTCGACATCGGGCGCGTCTACTACCTGTACGACGTGCCCGGCGGAGAGCACCGCGGGGGCCACGCCCACCGGCAGCTGGAGCAGCTGATCATCGCCGCGAACGGCAGCTTCGACGTCGTCGTCGACGACGGGCAGACCACCGAGCGGTTCTTCCTCAACCGGTCGTACTACGGGCTGTACATGCCCCGGATGACGTGGCGCGAGCTGGACAACTTCTCGAGCGGGAGCGTCTGCCTGGTGCTGGCCTCCAACCGGTACGACGAGAGCGACTACTACCGCGACTACGACGAGTTCGTCGCCGCGCGGCGCGCGGAGACGGTCGAGGAGAGCCTGTGAGACCCCTGACCCAGGTGCCGCTGCTCGACCTCTCGGCGCTGCACGCCGAACTCGGGGACGAGCTGGCTTCCGCCGCTCTGCGCGTGCTCGGCAGCGAGCGCGTCCTGCTGGGTCCCGAGCTCGCGGCCTTCGAGCAGGCGTGGGCGGCCCAGGTCGGCGCGGCCCACGGCGTCGGGGTGGGCAACGGACTGGATGCGCTGGCGCTCGGACTGCGCGCCTTCGACGTGGGACCGGGCGACGAGGTGCTCGTCCCGGCGCACACCTTCATCGCCACCTGGCTGGCGGTCGTGCACGTGGGCGCCACACCCGTCCCCGTCGACGTCTCGGACCGCACCGGGCTGTGGGACGCCGACGCGGTGGGAGCCGCAGTCGGGCCCCGCACCCGGGCGATGATCCCGGTGCACCTCTACGGCCACCCGGTCGACCTCGACCCCTTGCTCGCCATCGCCCGACGCCACGGGCTCGTGGTGCTCGACGACGCCGCCCAGGCGCACGGCGCCCGCTACCGCGGACGACCGGTGGGTGGGCTCTGCGATGCCACGACGTGGAGCTTCTACCCGGGCAAGAACCTCGGCGCCGTCGGTGACGGCGGGGCGGTGACCACGTCGGACCCGGCCGTGGCCGACCGGCTGCGCTCGCTGCGCAACTACGGCTCGACCGAGAAGTACGTGCACGACGAGATCGGCTGGAACAGCCGGCTGGACGAGCTCCAGGCCGCACTGCTCAGCGTCAAGTTGCGTCGGCTCGACGAGCACAACGCGCGCCGAGCGGTCGTCGCCGAGCGCTATGCCCACGCGCTGGGCGACTGCGGTCTGACCCTCCCGGGGACAGCCCCCTGGGCCCGGCACGCCTGGCACCAGTACGTCGTCCGGACGCCGCACCGTGACGCCCTGCACGACCACCTGGCCGCCCTCGGCGTGCAGACCGTGATCCACTACCCCGTGCCGCCGCATCATCAAGGGGCCTTCGCGACCCTCCTCACGCACGGTGAGCTGCCCGTCGCCGAGGCCCTCGCCAGGGAGGTGCTCAGCCTCCCGATGGGCCCGCACCTGTCCGAGCAGGAGCAGGTGCACGTCATCGACTCCATCCGGTCGTTCCGGCCGTGACCGGACCCCTGGTGAGCATCCTGGTGCCCACCTACAACGGCTCGCGGTTCATCGGCGAGACCCTGCGGTCGGCGCTGAAGCAGAGCCACCGCAACATCGAGGTCGTCGTCGCCGACGACGCCTCCACCGACGGCACGCCCGGGATCGTCGAGGCCATCGCAGCGACGGACCGACGAGTGCGGCTGATCCGGCACGAGCGGAACACGGGCGCCTTCCGCAACCCGGTGTCCGCCCTGGAGCAGTCCCGAGGCCAGTTCGTCAAGTTCCTGTTGCACGACGACCTGCTCGCCCCCGGGTGCGTCGAGCGGCTGATGAAGGGACTCCGGTCGCCCAGCGTCACGCTGGCCTTCTCCCACCGGGCCGCCATCGACGAGACGGGCGCGCCGGTCGAGGGCTCGGACACCGCGCCGATGACCGCGACCGCCGGTGTGCTGCCGGGGCGGGACATCGGCAACCACGCGCTCATGAACCTCGTCAACCCGGTCGGCGAGCTCACCACCGCCATGTTCCGGCGCTCCGACGTCGACCTGACCTGGCTGTGGCAGGTCGACGGCCGGCGGTTGGAGCTGCTCGGCGACCTCGCCCTGTGGCTGCGGCTGCTGTCCCGCGGCGACGCCTTCTACGAACCCCGGCCGCTCAGCTCCTTCCGGGAACACCCCGGCCAGCAGTCCCAGCGGGAACGGCTCCAGACGCGGGGCACGCGCGACTGGCCGCGACTGATCGACTGGGGTCGCCGCAACGGGTTCCTCACCCAGCCCGGCCAGGAGCTGCGAGCGCAGTCCAACGCCCTGGCGAGCGCAGCGGTGCTGCACAACGTGCACCTCGCCTCGCAGCACAGCGCTGCCGTCCTGGATGCCGTGTGGTTGTCGGCCGCTCGGCTGCTGGAACTGCGCACCGGCGCGACGGCCGACGACGACGTCCCCCTGACCGACCGGGCGCACGCCCCGGAGGCGGTGGACCGGCTGCGGCAGGAGGTGCACGCGTGGGCTCCGCCGAGGAGCAGCGCCCTCGCGGCCCCCCGCACCGATGCAGCAGAGGTCGCGGCCACGGTCGCGGCCTTCCGGGACGTGCAGGCCCACGGGGCTGCCCTGCGATTCGTCCTGGTCGTCCCACCCGAGGAGCTCGAGGCGATGATCCCGCTTGCCGAGGCCGCCCTCGCCGCGGGCCCCGACCTGGACGTCGAGCTGCGCGACGAGCTCGACCCGCCGAGCCTGCTGGACGACGACGTGCTCGCCGTGGTCCCCCGGGGGAGGACCTGGGACGACGGTCGCGCCGGCGCCGTCTGGAGCTTCGACCCGGTGCGCGTGCCCGACGCCCACCTGCCCGGGGACACCCGGACCTGAGTAGCGTTCCGCAGGGTGAGCGACTCAGACGTAGCCCTGCGCTACCCCGGTGGAGAACTCGACCTGCCCGTCGTCCCCGCAGCTGAGGGATCCGACGGCTACGACGTGAGCAAGCTGTTGGCGACGACCGGCAAGGTCGCCCTCGACATCGGCTTCGTCAACACGGCGGCGTGCACCTCGGCCGTCACCTACATCGACGGCGACGCCGGGATCCTGCGCTACCGCGGGTACCCCATCGACCAGCTCGCGGCCAGCTCCAGCTTCGTGGAGGTGTCCTACCTGCTGATCTACGGCGAGCTGCCGACGGCCCAGCAGCTGGCCGAGTTCGACCAGTCGATCCGGTACCACACCCTGCTGCACGAGGACCTCAAGCAGTTCTTCAAGGGCTTCCCCCGGGACGCGCACCCGATGCCCGTGCTGTCCTCGGCGGTCAGCGCGCTGTCCACCTTCTACCAGGACTCGCTCGACCCGTTCGACCAGCGGCAGGTGGAGATCTCCACGCTGCGCCTGCTGGCCAAGCTGCCCACGATCGCGGCCTACGCCTACAAGAAGTCGGTCGGCCAGCCGTTCATCTACCCGGACAACTCCCTCGGCCTGACCGAGAACTTCCTGCGGATGACGTTCGCCACCCCGGCCGAGCCGTACGAGCAGGACCCCGAGCTGGTCAAGGCGCTCGACATGCTCTTCGTGCTGCACGCCGACCACGAGCAGAACTGCTCGACGTCGACGGTGCGGCTGGTGGGCTCCTCGCACGCCAACCTCTTCGCCTCGGTCTCGGCCGGCATCAACGCGCTGTTCGGCCCGCTGCACGGCGGGGCCAACCAGTCGGTGCTGACGATGCTGGAGTCGATCCAGCGCGAGGGCGGTGACATCGCCAGCTTCGTCGAGCGGGTCAAGAACAAGGAGCCCGGCGTCAAGCTCATGGGCTTCGGGCACCGGGTCTACAAGAACTACGACCCGCGTGCGGCCATCGTGAAGCAGACCGCGGACAGCGTGCTGGACAAGCTCGGCGGCAACAGCGAGTTGCTCGACCTGGCCCGCCAGCTGGAGGAGGTCGCGCTCACCGACGACTACTTCATCCAGCGCAAGCTCTACCCGAACGTCGACTTCTACACGGGCCTGATCTACCGCGCGATGGGCTTCCCGACCCGGATGTTCACCGTGCTGTTCGCCCTGGGCCGGCTGCCCGGCTGGATCGCCCAGTGGCGCGAGATGATCGCCGACCCGCAGACCAAGATCGGCCGCCCGCGACAGCTGTACACCGGCGCGACCGAGCGGCCGTACGTCGCCATTGACGCCCGCTGACCCACCCGCCGAGGCCTTGTCGTCCACCCGGACGGCGGGGCCTCGGTGCGTGTGCGGGGAGGGCACCGGGTGCCACGCCGCAGTCGGGGCCCTACGGTGATCGCACCGACGATCATCGAGACAGGAGCGCGCGACATGGACGCGACGTCCAGCGGGGACGCGCTGGTGATGCCACCGATCCCCTTGGCCAGCGGGACGGTGGTCGTCGACGACGACGGCCTGGAGGTCGCGATCGCCGCGATCACGGTGCTCGTCGAGACGGTCGACGGCCGCGAGGAGCGCATCGGGCTGGTACAGCGCAACGGTGCCTGGTGGGCGCCGCCCGACTGACCCGCCACCCCCTGGACCGGTGAGGTCCTCCCCCGCGACTCACCCCCAGGGGTGAACCCGATCGGCTGACCAGCCCCCGGGACTCCAGCCACCCGCACCGCGACCCGATGTCAGGCCCACGAGCTCCGCTGCCCACCGGCAGCACGAGCAGGCCGAGGACACCGGGGGGACAGCTGTGGCTGCGTCGCGCGCCGCGGGTCAGCCGACCCCACGCCCGTCGGGTGGCACCGCCGCCCGGCCGGCCGCTCGCACCACCGTGGCACGCCCGCCCGCCGCGGGCACGTCGACACGCCCGTCCGCCGCAGGTGCCGGCCGCGCAGCTCCGGCCCGCCCCGCGTCGGCCGCCCGTCCCGCGTCGGCCGCCCGCCCCGGTGCCGGCCGCGCCGGAGCTCCCCCGGCCCGCCGTCCCGCCGGCCGGCCGGCCGGCCGTCCCGCGGCCCGCCGGAAGCCCCGGCCGTCGGCCTGGCGCCGCCGGCTCGCCGCGCCCGCCGGCCGCTGGCGGGTCCGGCTGCAGCTGGTCACCGCCGTGACGCTGTGCCTGCTGACCGCGCTGGCGTACGCCCCGTCCGACCAGGCCGCGCCGGTGGCGGCCAGCGTGCCCCCGATGGACCTCACCGGGCAGGCCGTCGCCGTGCAGGCCGACCTCGCCGGCTCCGCCGACCGCTACCGGCAGCAGGTGCAGACCGCCACCGACCTCGGCGTGCAGCTGGGCCTGGCCCAGGACGCCGTCCGTGAGGCGGGTGCACGCCTGGAGACCGAGCGCGCCGTCCTCGGTGCGTACGCGGCCGAGCTGTACCGCACCCCGGCCGGCGCCCGCTCCCCCGGCACGCTGGTGTCCCTGGACGACCCGGCGACCACGGTGAGCGTGCTGCACGCCCAGACCCTGACCGACCTGCGCACCGAGGACCGTGACCGGCAGGTCGCCGTCGTCGAGCTCGCGAGCGCCGAGGTCGACCGCCGACTGCAGGCGGTGTCGGTGATCGAGAGCCGGATCGCCACCGCGCAGCAGGCGGCCGAGGCCACCCTCGCCGCCTCCCGCGCCCGCACCGCAGAGCTGGACGCCGGTGTGGCCGCGCAGCTCGCGGTGCTCGGCGGCATCCCGGACGCCGGCGCGCAGGCAACCGCCGACCAGGCGGCCCTGGCCGCCTGGCAGGGGTACCTCGCCCGGCTGCACGCCGCCGGGGTCGTGCCACCGGCCGCCGCCCGCCTCGCCGACCCGTCCGCGCTGCCCGGCGGCCTGTCCCCCGTGCTCGACGCTGCCGGCGACCCGGTGCCCGGCGTGGCGACGGCGATCGTCGGCGGGCGGCCCGAGACGCTGCTGTCCAGCGAGACCGTCGCCGCGGTGAGCACCGCCTTCTCCCAGCTGGGCCGCGGCTACGCCCCCGGGCGCGCCGGACCGGACGCCTACAGCTGCGGCGGGTTCACCTCCACCGTGTGGAGCCAGGCCGGCTACAGCGTGCCGGTCGGCGTCGGCGACCAGTGGACCGGCGGCGCCGCGGTGCCCACCGGCACCCTGCAGGTCGGCGATCTGGTCTTCTCCGCCGACCCGAGCGGCCGCTGGGCCGACGTCGGCATCTGGCTCGCACCCGGCACGGTCATCGGTGCCTCGGCCGCCACGCAGCAGGTCGGCGTCCGGACGCTGGTGGACGGTCCGACCGCCGCCGTGCGGGTCACCCTCGGCCCGGCCGGGTCACCGAACCCGGCGCCCGAGCTCGGCCCCGGCCCGCAGACCGAGTGCGGTGCCGCGGTGCCGGTGCCCGGCCCGGTCGAGCCCGCCTGGGGCGGGTACAGCAACGGCCAGATCCCGCCGGCCGAGCTGTGCCCGATCAGCGACGTGCACCGGCTGCGCTGCGACGCGGCCGCCGCCTACACCTCGCTGTCCGCGGCCTACCAGGCCTGGTTCGGTGCGCCGCTGTGCGTCACCGACTCCTACCGCTCCTACGCCGCCCAGGTCGAGGCGCACGTCCGCAAGCCGGCGATGACCGCGGCGCCGGGCACCTCCAACCACGGCTGGGCGCTGGCCGTGGACCTCTGCGGCGGCATCAACGACTCGCAGTTCGACTCCCCGCAGTACCTCTGGATGCTGGCCAACGCGCCCCGGTTCGGCTGGTTCAACCCGGAGTGGGCCCAGCTCGGCCCGGCCGGTGAGAAGGCCGAGCCGTGGCACTGGGAATTCGGCCTGCTGCTCGACGACCCGTCGCTGCGCTGACCCCACGGCCCCGCCCTCCGACCACCGACGGCCACGATGGCCATCACTCCGCCGCCAAGATGGCCATCACTGCGTCGCCACGATGGCCATTGTGGCGGCGCCAAGATGGCCATTACTGCGGAGAGGGGGCGGAGGGGTCCGCCTTCAGGCCCAGGGGAGGTCGGCGAGCTCGCTCCACGGCAGCATGACCGAGTGTTCCGGGGTCTCCTCGGTGAGCCGGCGGGCGATGCTGGGGGCCGCGACGACGACCGGCCGGCCGGGGCTCACCACGACCAGGGCGTTACGGGTGTCCAGGCCGGCGCCGGCGGCGTCCCGGCGCATGCGGGCCGGGTCGACCAGCCCCGCGGTGCCGAGCAGCGGGGTGTCCCCGTTCCACCAGACGGCGATCGGCCCGTCCACGCCGAAGTCCAGCGGCACCTCGAAGGCGCGGCCCAGGGCGGCCGAGCGGGTGCGGTGCACCGCACTCGGGTCCACCCCGGGGGACGGCTCCCACGGCAGCGCCTGCTGCCCGCGCACCGCCACGACGGTCCAGCCCACCCGGGTCTGCCCGGCGTCGCACCAGTCGAGCACCGCGGTGCCGGCGGCGGCGGCCACGCCGTCCGGGACGGGGCGGCGGTCGACCCACAGGCGCAGCGCCGCGGCGATGCCCTCGGCGGTGGGCAGCACCCGCGCGCAGGTCATCTCGTCGGCCAGGTCGGCGACGGCCACCACGGCCGACCGCTCCTCCTCCTCGACGAGCAGCAGCGGGTCGCCGTCGCCGTGGTCGACCAGCACCACGCGCAGGCCGGGTGCGGCCAGCGACGGCAGCACGGCGCGCGCCACGTCGAGCAGCGCACCGGCCCCGACCGCACCGCGGCGCAGCCGGCGGGCCAGGCCCCCTGACATCGGCAGCGGACCGACGGTCACCGGACCCCCGCCGACGTGGTCAGGCCGGCGCGCAGCGACTCGGGCAGGTCCGCGAGGCCCAGCACGCTGGCCAGCTCCCCGGCGCTCAGCCGCACGGGGACGACGTCCCCGGCCAGGCCCACGGCCCGGCGCACCCGGTCACCCGACTCGGGCCACACCATGTCCCGGGCACCGGCCACCTGGAGCTCGGTGAGCACGTCCTCCAGCTGGACGGCGTCCACGGGGTGCAGCTCACCGCCGTCCAGCGCCGAGCGCAGCGACGCCCCGAGGGCGTGCCGGGCGGCGGCGTCCATCCAGTGCGGCAGCCGGACGACGAGGCGTCCGGGTGGCGGGCGGGTCATCGGGCGTCCGCCGTACCGGCGCACACGTCCGCGTGGGCGCCGGACGACGTCCGGGTCGCGGTTCTCACTGCCAGGGTCACACCTGTGGTATCGGCAGTGGGACCCCGCCACCGGGCACGCTCAGCCGGCGAGTTCCTCCAGGCGGGAGCGCATGGCCACCTGCACCCGGTCGGCGTGCACGTTCATGTTGCGCACCGAGGTGGTCAGCTCTGCGGCCAGCTGGGTCTTGGTCTTGCCCGCCCAGGTGGTCTCGTACCAGGTGACCCAGCCCAGCACGTTGGGCAGGCTGGCGCGCTGGTCCTTGCGCACGGTGGGGTCGGGGGCGCAGGCGGCCGTCAGCGCGTGCGACAGCAGGGTCTGCTCCGCCTCGCCCAGGATGTCGTCGGAGGCCTGCGCACGGTCGGGCATCAGCCCCTCGGTCATCTCCGGGGCGGCGTCCAGCGACTGCAGGTTCCGCAGGCCGGTCAGCGTGGCCACGGTCTGCGCGTTGCGCCGCAGCGCGTCCACGCTCTGCCCGGTGAACGCGGCGAGCTCCCGCTCGCTGGGGCGGCGCTGGTGCTCGGTGATGAAGGCGGCGATGGCCTTCTGCTGCTTGTTCTCCGTGTCGGTGGCGGTACGGCCGTAGGCGCTGCGGCCGAGGTCGTGCACCCACTTGGACAGCTGGGTGGCCAGGAACGCGCCGAACGGCACGCCCTTGCCCTCGTCGTAGACGCCGACGGCCTTGAGGATCCACTCGTAGACCTGCTGGCCGATGTCGTCGCTGTCGGGCAGGTGCAGCCGGATGGTGCTCATGTTGCGCTGCAGTCGCTTCAGGCTGATCGGCCCGTAGTGCCGGCAGAGGTCCTCGAGGAAGGCCGGCGGCAGGTCGCGCGGCTGGCGCCGGCGGACGTCGGGCTCGGGCCGCAGCCCGATGGTGCGCCGGCCGTGCACCGCGCACCAGGAGCGGACCAGCTCGGCCAGCAGCCGGGCCTGGCCGGGTGCGCCGTCGACGCGGTAGAGGCCGTCGCCCTCGTCGTAGGTGACGGTGACCCCGGCGGGCAGCTCGGCGCGGAACGCAGCCAGCGGCAGCTCGTGGTCGACCCGGAAGTGCACGCGGTCCAGCGTGGTGATGGGGGCAAGCGCCCATCCCTCGTCCTCGGTCAGGCCGCCGAAGCGCAGCGGGCCGCGGGCGAACGCCTCACCCTGGGCGCGGGCCCGGGGAGCGTTCGACCGGCGCAGCCCGGCGGGGGCGGTGGAGGCGGGGACGGCGCGCAGCCCGGTGGGCGCGCTCTCGGGGTTCTGGGTGCTGACGGACACGGGGAGCTCCTCGGGGAAGGGGGAGGTGCGCAGGCACTCGGCGGGCCGCGCGGGACGGTGGGCGGCGGACCGTCGCAGGTCCGCGGTGCCGGAGCGGGGCTCCGACAGCAACAGGTCAGGCGACGGTGCTGAGGTGGTCCCGCACGGCTGCGGTACCGGCCAGGTCGGCGGGCACGGGTGCCCCGCCCCCTGCTGAGGAGGACAGGGCGTCACCGGCGGCCAGCATGGTGCGGGCGGCACGACGGTCGGCCTCGGACGGCTGGGCGGTGTAGACCGGCATGTGGTCGTACAGCGACTCGAACAGCGCGTTGACGAAGGCGTAGGCGGCCTGCGCCTCGGCCCCGAACTTGGCGACCTCGGCCCGCGGGCCCAGGTGCACGCCGAGGGTCAGCCGGACGACGCGGTCGTCGGAGCTGATCCCCTCCAGGGCGAAGGCCACGGTGTCGTGCTGCCCGGCGATCTCGGCGAGCACGGCCAGGCAGCGTCGAGCCGCCGAGCGGCGCGGCCGCAACTGGACCCGGACGGTCACCGTGGCGTCGTCGGGGGTCCTGTCCCCGTCCGACGCCACGGTACGGTCGTCGAGCACCTCGTCCGACCCGTCGGTGCGGGCCGGACCACTGGTTGCACTGAGCTTCATCTGCGTCTCCCCTGCCATCGCGAACACCTGTAAAGGTTCGCGCACAGGGAGTCACATTGGGAGCTGAACTCGCCGAGTGTCCGTCCGACTCAAGTCGAATGACTTGGCAATAGTTACGAAGTCAGCTGGTCACTCGGGCATCAGTTGTCTCGCTCGTCCCACGGGACACGTCATGACCGGTGTCCACGGCGGTCCGGGGCCCCGACGGGACCAGTTCTTCGGCAGATGCGCGCGGGACGAACGCGGACAGCGCGCCGGCGACGTCGAAGGCGACCGCGGACGCGAGGGCCTGGACCTCGACGATCTGCTGGTAGACCTCCTCGCGGTGGATGGCGATGGACCGGGGGGCCTTGAAGCCCAGCCGGACCGTGCCGCCACGCACCTCGATCACGACGACCTCGATGTCGTCGCCGATGCGGATGCTCTCGCCGACGCTGCGGGTGAGGGTGAGCATGGGGTGCCCCTTCCATGGGTGTGGTGCTTCGCCGTCCGTGGCAGTCCCGCGGGGTCGCGGGGTGCGGGCAGTGTGCCTGCCCGTCGTTCTCATCGGCGGTCCGGTCCCGGGACCGGACCGCCGATCAGCGCATCAGCGCAGGTAGTCCAGCAGGGTGGGTTGGATGATCTTCGCGGTCGCGCCGAGGGCCGCGTCGTAGCCGGTCTGCTGCATGCTCAGCTCCATGATGGCCTTGGCGAGGTCGACGTTCTCGATCTCGGCCAGCTGGTTGGCCAGGGTCAGCGACCGGTCACCGGTGAGCACGTCGGCGTTCTGGATCCGGTTGGTGCGCGCACCGATGGTCGACTGGGCGGCCGACAGGCGGTCCAGGGCGGTGGTCATGTCGGTGAGCATCGACGCGTAGTCCGTCGTCGGGGAGCTCAACCCGGCGGAGAACCGGGCCACCACGGAGAACACGTCCGTGTCGGTCGCGGGGTCCGGTGGGTCGCTGCGGACGCCGAAGGCCTCCTGCCCGGTGACGTCGATGCGCACGGTCTCGGCGTCGGAGATCCGGCGGGTGACACCCTCGGGCTCGGCCGCGGTGACCGGGCGACCGACGAAGTCGCCGGTGGCCGAGTAGGCGGCCTCGCCGCTGGTCGGCCCGCCGAAGATCGGCCGGCCCAGCAGCTTGGTGTTGGCCACCCCGACCAGGCTCTTCTGCAGCTCGTCGACCTCGGCCTTGATGGCCTGCCGCGCGGAGTCGGACATCGCGCCGCTGTTGTTGGCCTGCACGGCCAGTTCCCGGACCTTGCGGAACTGGTCGCCGAAGCTCTTCAGCTGCGAGTCGGTCTCGTTCAGCCACGCCTTCCCGTCGGAGACGTTGCGGGCGTACTGGGTCGTGGCCGCCTGCTCGGTGCGGGTCTGCATCGACTGCAGCGTGCCGGTCGGGGAGTCCGAGGGCTTGTTGATCGTCTTGCCGGAGGAGAGCTGCTGCTGCAGCTTCGCGATGGCCGCGAGGTTCTGGTTGAGGCCCGCCAGGCTCGTGGTGCTGATGGCGCGCTGGGTGATCCGCATCAGGTCACCTGCCCACGAGGCCCATGCGGTTGATCACGGTGTCGAGCATCTCGTCGATCGCCGTGACCAGCCGACCGGCGGCCGAGTACGCGTGCTGGTACTGCAGCATGTTGGTCATCTCCTCGTCGAGGTTCACCCCGGCCACGGACTCCCGTGCACTGTCCACCTGGCCGACGATCACGTTCTGGATGGTCACGTTGCTGGCGGCCACCGACGACTGGACACCGAGGCTCACGATCAACGACCGGTAGGTGGCGTCCGGGCCGGACGGCAGCTGCCCGAGCTTGGTGAGCGCGTCCGCGATGTGCCCGTCGTTGGAGGCCTTGAGCGGCACGCCCGCCGGGGCGTACTTGGCCGCGGCGACGCCCCGCGGATCCGTGATGCCCAGCGAGATGCTGCCCGCGGTGAGCGGGCCGCCGGACGAGGCGAACAGGACGTTGCCCGACGTGCCGTCCAGGTCGTAGCCGGCGGAGTGCACGGTGTTCACCGTCGTCGCCAGGTCCTGGGCGAAGGTGTCCAGCTGGCCGCGGAAGGTGAGGATGGACGTGCCCTGCGCAGCCGCCGGGCCGAGAGCGTCGACCTGGGCTGCGGCCCGGCCGCCGAGGGGGACGGCGGAGCCGCCGGGCACGATGAGCACGCGGGGCGCGGTGGCCGCCGTGACGGTGTCGGGCGAGGTCGCCCCGTCGACCGCGAGGCGGAACGCCGAGCTCTTGCTGACCAGGACCGAGCCCCCGACGCTGATGGTCAGCGAGCCGTCGTCGGCCCGGGAGGACGTCGCACCGACGCTCGCCGCCAGCTCCTGCACCAGCACGTCGCGCTTGTCGGCGAGCTCGTTGCTCTCCATCCCGGCGTTGGTGGCCGCCAGGATGGCCTTGTTCAGGTCGGCGACCTGCCCGGCCATGGTGTTGGCGTCCGCGACGAGTGTCTGCAGGTTGGCTCGCGTCTCACCCCACTGACGGTCCAGCGAGCTGCGCGTGGTCTGCAGGCCCCCGACCAGCGTCTTGGCGCTCTCGAGCAGAGCAGTGCGGGCGCCGATGTTCTCGGGGTGGTTGCTGACGTTGCCGAAGGCCTGCCACACCTTGCTGAGCAGGGCCTGCACCCCCGTGCTGCCCGGTTCGCGGAACGCCGACTCGATCTCGGTGAGCGAGGCGCTCTGCTCGGTGAGACGGGCCGCGGTGGCCCCCTCGTTCTGGGCCCGGCTCTCCAGGAACGCGTCCCGGATGCGGGTCACCTGGTCGGCGGAGACGCCCTGCCCGACGATCGGGCTCTTGGCGAAGATCGCCGGGACGACGCTGCCGCCGATCGACTGCAGCTCGGCTCGCTGCCGGGAGTAGCCGACGGTGTTGACGTTGGCGATGTTCTGGCCGGTGACGTCCAGACCGCGCTGCTGGGCGTGCAGTGCGGTCAGAGCGCGGGAGAGGCCGCCGAAGCTGCCACCGTTGCTGCCCACGTAGCTCACAGCGCACCGTCCAGGGTGACGGCCCGGTTCCCGGCGCCGGCCTGGCGGCCCTTGGCCGAGTAGGTGCCGGCGCTGGGCGTGCGCACCGACAGCAGTGCCGAGTCGATGGCGGCCAGGCCGCCCTCGATCAGCTCACGGTTGACGTCGGACAGCCCGCGCAGCTCGGAGACGAGCACGAGCAGGGACTCGTGGTGCTTGGTGTAGAGGTCGTCCCAGGGGGCGGGTGCGGCGGCGGCGAGCTGGCGCAGGCTGGGGTTGGCGGCCAGGCCGAGCCGGCCGGCGATCTGCTCGGTGGCCGCGGCGCGCTCCACCTCCAGGGTGCGCAGCTGGTCGAGCACGACCTCGATCTCGTGGGCGATCCGCGGGAGCCAGCGGGTCTTGCCGGTGAGGATCAGGTACTGCTTCTCCTCTGCCTTGAACAGCAGCAGGTCGAGCAGTTCCTGTTCCCGCCACAGCAGCGTGGACAGGTGCTGGTGATCCACGGTGGCCGCCTTCCGTCGTCGTGGGGCGACCGTCACGCAGGTCGGTCGCCCTGGCGCCAGGTGATCTGGCGTCACCGAGGTCATCGGCACGGGTGAGCAGCCGCTCAAGTCGAAGGGGCATGTTGCCGACGAGGGTCCCGTGGTGTCCCTCACCTGCCGAGAAGGTACGACGTGACCCACGCACGCCGGCCGGCGACCTCGCGCCCCCTGTCCAGCGCGCGTCCCGCCGCGCCTGCCCGACCGCAGGCCGACGTCGACGCCCTCGTGACCGACCACCTCCCGCTCGCCCAGTTCGCGGTGAACGCCGTGGCTGCGCGGATCTCCCTGCCCAGCCACGTGAGCCGGGACGACCTGGTCTCCTGCGCGCAGGTGGCCCTGGTCGAGGTGGCCCGCAGGTTCGACCCCACCGCGGGTGCCTCCTTCTCCACCTACGCCCTGGCCCGCCTGCAGGGCGCCGTGCTCGACGAGCTGCGTTCGGGTGACTGGGCCAGCCGCTCGGTGCGCGCCGCTGCCCGGCGCACCGACGCCGCCGCCGACGCCCTGGCGATGAACCTGGGCCGGCCGCCCACGAAGGAGGAGCTCGCCACCTCCCTGGGTGTGCCGCGCAGCGAGCTGGACAGCCTGCAGGTCGACGTGCACCGGGCGGTGATGGTGAGCATCGACGCCGAGCCCGGTGGCGACGGTACGAGCCTGGACCTGCCGTCCACCGGTGACTCGCCGGAGCGCGCGGTGCTGCGCAGCGAGCGGGCGCGCTACCTGCAGGAGGCCATCCGTTCGCTCCCGGCCCCGCTGGACGAGGTCGTGGAACGCAACTTCTTCGGCGACGAGTCGCTGACCGACATCGCCGAGGACCTCAAGGTGACCCTCTCCCGGGTGTCCCAGATGCGGGCCCGCGCGCTCACCCTGCTGCACGCCGCCATGAGCGAGGTGTGGGAGGGCCGGCCGGTCACCGCCGACGGCGGGGTGCGGGCGCGCAACCAGCAGCGGGCCTACGTGGACCGGGTCGCCGGCCGCGGGGCACTCCCCCGCTCCCGGCCCGTCGCCAGCCCGTGGATGCCGGCCAGCCAGAGCGCGCAGCCGGCTTGATTGACACGGTGGCGCGCCTGACGTCACCGAGTCACTGCACGCCGCGCACTACCCAGCGACCGCTCGCCCAGCGAGCCCTCGCGATACGCGGGTAGACGTAGAACGGCAGTCGGTACGTGCAACTCTTGTCGTGCTGGGTCGCCGCCCGGAGCCGCCTGGGCAGCGACGTGTACTCCGGTCTGGTGTCTTGACTGTTGTTGCAGAGCAGAACCGGGGTGCTGGGTCGCCGGGCGAGCCGCACTCTCCAGATCAGGTTGTGCGCCTTGTCCCTCGAGCCGTGATGCGGCGCGCTCATGATGCCGACCTTGTCCCATGGGGTCCTGCTCGTGGGTGCCCGACTGCGAAGGCCGCAGTTGTAGCCACCGGAGTCACTCCAGCAGAGGAATCCGTTAGCACCTGACAGGTCGGGCCAGACGAACGTGACCAGCGCCCGGCGGTTTTGCGCGGACAAGAAGACCGCGTGCGTCAGCACGGCGAGCGGGTCGACGATACACGCCCGGGGCGGAATGACCTCTTGCGCGTTGACCAACGTAACCGCTTGTGGGATACCTTCAGTCAACCAAGGGTCAGGCGTCTGGGCGTACGTGTCGACAGTGAAGAAGCGCAGCTCAGAAGTTCGAGCTGCCGCGGTCATCGTGGCCCTGATGATGTCGGCCCTCCTCATGACACGCCGAGCTACCTCCTGTGGTGTACCTGTGAACTGTCGGCCACCCGACCGCCCGGTTCGAGTGCGGTGCTCTACGACAGCCACAGCGATCTTGTCTTCCGCATCGTCGGGCAGGTCGTCCTCGATCGATGTCAGCCACGCGGCGATGGCGTCGTGATGCTCGATATGGCCATCCGGAGAACAGAAGCCGCGCTCAAGACCAGGCAGCCGCGGATGGTCTCTGGTCACCACGGAGGTCGTCTTCTTCGGACTGTGCCTGGCCACGCGCTCGATGTCCTCGGCGGTCACCGCGATAGGACCTTCAGGACATGCTGGTGAGCCGGTGGAAGCGCCCCACGCAGCGACCACATACCACCAGTCGGCCGGCACCCACACCTGCCGGTTGCGATCAACACCCAGCGTCCTGAGCACGTTCGGCGCGTCACCGATGTGATCGTCGTCGTCGTGGGTGAGCACGATGACGTCAACGCCCGGCGCGACCGCACGAGCACCGATGCCGTCGTCCTTGTTGCCGAGGTCGATGACGACGCGACCGACAGCACGGGAACTTCCGCGGTCGACGCCCGACCATGCGCCCTCAATCCGGAAGCACTCACCGGACCAAGTCCTCAGGGTCCTGCCGTAAGCGTTGATCTTCACCGTGCCGCGCAGTCGCGTGATGTCATGCGTGGCACGTCGGCGGCGAAGGAGGTTCGCTGAAGCTCTCGCTCTACGCGCGATCGACCAGCTCATCCGCCGTGGGGAGGAAGACCCCGGACCTGCGTCAAGCGCCGGGTTTGACGGCTCTACGAGACTTGCCATCAAACCCGGGGCGAGACACTCAACCACGACCGTCATTCGGGACGCTATGCGCGCGTGGCTCGCGTCTGCCTGACGACTCGACGGTCGAACACCGTCGCCTTCGGACGCAGCATGGGACAGGCTCCGCTGCGCTCTGTGAGCGTCAGCTCCACGATTCACTTGGTCAAGTGGTCGCTGGAACACGAACGTGTGGAGACGGCGTCGATGCTCTGCTCGTGCAGGAGCCTCGGGTCGATGTCGCTGATGTCAACTCAGCGATGGAGGAACCCGTGGCGCACGACCTGAGCAAGCACTTCGTCTACCTGTACCGCGACCCGATCGACAATCGGATCCGGTACGTGGGGCTGGCGACATTGCAGGCGAGGGCGAAGTACCAGCGCCCCGAGGCACATCGGCGCTGCCAGCCGGAGAAGTGCAACGTCCGGCGCTGGCTGGATGACCTGGCAGAGCTCGGGCGGACGCCGAACATCGAGGTCATCAACTGCGACTCCGAGGCGCAGGCAAAGGCCATCGAAGCCGCGCTCATTTCCGCCCTCTGGGTGCCGCAGGACGCACCGGCCGAGGCTCGGCTGCTTAACAAAATCAAGGGCTGTGGCTCGCGGTTCCGCCCGTTGGGGCTCCCCCTCGCGCTGGAAGACAGGGCCCACAGGAGCCCGGTGAGCCGAGCAGCGCTCGGCGGTCTGGGTCCCGCCCTTGTGGTGAACATCTCGAGCAAGTCGTTCCACGAGGTAGATCAGGCGTCAGACAAGACATTCAAGACATTGGAGCGGCCGGGCGCCGTGCTGGCTTCCCGGACCGACGAGAAGCTCGTCCTGGAGCGCTACACCGGCTGGTGGATGATCGGCACCCAGCTGGAGCGCTGGCGTGACGGGGACGAGGAGCCCCCTCGGCTGCTCGTCGCGGTCACCGGACACACGGAACGTAAGTGGATCTGGGCCGCCTCGCGCATCGACATCCCGAAGCTGCTGACGACCGAACCTGAGGACGGCGGCTACTACCGCATCCCCGTCCTCCTGCGCACGAGCGCGGTGGTCGATCCGCTGACGGGGATGCCATCGGTCACCATCGCTCCCACGCTGGACGCTCGCGAGCTGCGAGGCAGGCGCGTCGTGCCCCGGGACTTCGGGCCTCGTGTCACCGGACGCGGTAGGGCCTTCGGCTCCTACACGAGCCAGTTCTTCGACTATGTCCCGGCGTCCGGTTGCAAGCCGGTCGACGAGCCAGCACCCACACCACTCGAACTCCAGCCGGCCTGACGCCGGGACGATTCGCTGCCTCTCCGCATCGTGGGACGGGGGCGCGCCTTCCTCTCAGGCGCCGATCCGCATGGCCCGCGCGCGGTTGTCCCGGGCCCGGTCCCACGCGTCGACCCACCACTGGGCCACGTGCTCGGTCAGCAGGTTCTCCATCACCACCTGACGGTTCTGCTCGGCCACCTCGCGCCGGTGCGCCGGGTCGTCGACCGCCGTGGTCAGGTGCCGGGCCCACTCGCGGGGGGCGCGGGCACGGCGGCCGATCCCCAGCAGGTCGTACTCCGGGTGCGGCGAGTGCACCAGGTACACGCCGCGGGCCGCGTACTCGACCACCTTCAGCCAGCTCTTCGCGTTGTTGAACCGGTCGGAGCGCAGCGGGACGATGCCGACGTCGAAGCTGGTGCCGAGCAGCGTCGTGTACTCCTCGACGGACGTCACCCAGGGCAGCCCCGCCGGCTCCTCCCGGAGACCCAGCGACGCCTGGGCGGTCTCGGCCTGGCCGAGGATGGAGAAGCGGCTGCGCCCGGCGGTGCGGTCGAGGGCCTGCTGCAGCCCCGACCCCACGATCCGCAGGTCGTAGGGCCGGGACGGCGCCGACCCGGTCCAGCCGATGACGACGGTCTCCGGCTCCCGCTCGTAGGCGGGGGGCAGCTCGGCGAAGCGGCGCGGGATCGTGTTGGGGATGACCATGCCGCGGCCGTGCGGCGCGTACTCCTTGAGCAGGGTCGGCGTGGTCACGGTGACCAGGTCGGCCTCCCGGGCGCAGGCCAGCGCACGGCGGGCCATGCCACCACGGGTCATGTTCCGGTGGGCGGGCGAGTCGACGGGCACGGCGGACAGCAGGTCGTCCATCTCGACGACCACGGCGATGCCCCGCGCCTGCAGCAGCCGCATGCACTGCAGCATCCCGTCGGTCATGGGCAGCTGCATCACCACGACGTCGGCCCCGTGGTCCTCGACGTCGACGGTCACCGGCGCGCCGGAGTGCGGGTCGGCGGCCACCGTGGTCTCCAGGCCTCGCCGGACGGTCGCGGTGACCCCGAGGTCGGCCTCGTTCACCGCGCGCGCGGGCTCGGTGATCCGGTAGTGGTCCTGGGCGGGGAACGCCGTGGTCGAGAGCAGGACGTGCATGGGAGGTCCTCACGAACTGTGCTGGCCCAGCCCGGCGCAGAGGCGCGCGGCTGCGGGTCAGGGCTCCGGATGGTCGTCCCCCCTGTCATCGGCAGTGCCCGGCCTCACCGGCCCCGCCTGCGGTGCACGTACAGCCGCGCACCCCACCCCTTCGGGGCATAACACGAACTGACCCTCAAGTGCCGCCGGGACACGCCGTTACCAGGAGTGCAACCCCCGCAGCACGGAAGTTGCGGGCTCACCCGAGACAACGTCCACGGAGGACATCACCATGGCACTGAGCGTCAACACCAACATCGCCGCGATGAACGCCTATCGCAACCTGAACAACACCAGCGACGCGATGAGCAAGTCGCTGGAGAAGCTCTCGTCGGGCTCGCGGATCAACCGCGCCGCCGACGACGCGGCCGGCCTGGCCATCTCGCAGGGCCTGAAGAGCCAGATCGGTGGCCTCAAGGTCGCCGTCCGCAACACCCAGGACGGCATCTCGGTCGTGCAGACCGCGGAAGGCGCCCTGACCGAGACGCACTCCATCCTGCAGCGCATGCGTGACCTGACGGTGCAGGCGAGCAACTCGGCCACGCTGAACGCCTCCTCGCTGGGCAACATCCAGACCGAGGTGACCCAGCTCAAGGCCGAGCTGGACCGCATCACGGTCAACACCAAGTTCAACGGCTCGACCCTGCTGGACGGCTCCTACACCGGCAAGAACTTCCAGGTCGGTGCCAACGCCGGCGAGACCATCTCGATCAGCATCGGTGCCGC
>NZ_JAAGWK010000061.1 GCF_010685995.1 Goekera deserti
ACGCAAGCCGATGAAATTAAGCTGATTAGCCAAGACAAGATTGACATTCTTGATCACACTGCAGCCGAAACGGTCTGAGTTGGTGCGAAAGACGCCGGTAAATCGAGGCCAGTCATCGTTCGTAAAAGAACTATGATAGAAACAAACAAAGACGCCTACGGGCTTGATTTGAAGAAATACAAGCTTGGTGGTGTTGCTCGTTTGCACAATGCTTTAAACAACATCAATCTTGAAGTTAAATCATTAGGATATGAAACCGTTGATTATGAAGCTGGTATCAATAAGTCGTATCGTTTGGTCAACAAGTCGCAAAAAACGAAGAACCAATCAATTGAATATGGTTCGTTTGATGATGCAAACGGCCTAGCCGGAATAGAAGCGCCAAACAACGGCTTCTTCGGGCTTGTCCAAATTGAAGAACCTGTTCTCATTGATGATCCCGGTAAGACGCCAACAAGAAGCGAATGAAATGCCGCTTTAAAGACCATTAAGGACTCGGTAAACCGTTCG
>NZ_JAAGWK010000062.1 GCF_010685995.1 Goekera deserti
CCCTGGATCGCCACCACCCGACGCGAGATCTCCTCCGTCGCCCGCGCCGTCTCCTGCGCCAACTCCTTCACCTCGTTCGCCACCACCGCGAACCCCTTGCCCATCTCCCCCGCCCGCGCCGCCTCGATCGTCGCGTTCAACGCCAGCAAGTTCGTCTGCTCCGCGATCGAGGTGATCAACTTGACCACGTCCCCGATCTCCCGGCTGGACTCCCCCAGCTTCAGCACCGTGTCGTTCGTCGACTGGGCCTCCGCCACCGCACTGGCCGCCACCCGCGCCGCCTCGTTCGCGTTCTGACTGATCTCCCGGATCGAGGCACCCATCTGCTCGGCACCCGCCGACACCGTGCCCACGTTCCGCGACACCTCCTCCGCAGCCGCCGACACCACACCCGACTGCGCCGACGTCTCCTCCGCCGACGCCGAGATCTGCGCCGACGACGCACTCAACTCCTCCGACGACGCCGCCACCGCCTCCGCCGACGCCACCACCGAGCCCAT
>NZ_JAAGWK010000011.1 GCF_010685995.1 Goekera deserti
GCGCGGATCGACACCGCCACCCCGAACCCGCCGCCGTCCTCCATGACCACGAACCTACGGAGGGGGTACGACAGAAATCGGCCCGATCACGCAGCTGATCAGGACTTTCAGAATTCTGTCCGCCCACGGGGGTCCTGCCATGTGACCCGACCCGACCACAGCCGAGCCAACAGAGGCCGAGCCGACCGGGCACGAGCCCAGCCCACGAGAGCGCTGAGCCCATCAGCGCCGGGCCGAGCCGCGCCGGGCCACCAGCGCCGAGCCGGGCCGACCGGGCCGGGACCGACCAGCACCAGGCCGACCCGACCTGGGCCCACCAGGGCCGAGGCGAGCAGACCGAACCAGGGCCGAGCCGAGCCGACGAGGACCCGGGGCGAGCCGAGCACGCTCGGGACCGGGTCCGCCGGCACCGGGTAGACCGGACCGCCGTCGTCCAGCTGGCACGGTCGAGCTGCTGGGCTCGCCGGGCAGTCGGAGCGGCTGACTGCCCCGCGAGCCCACCTGCGGCTGCCCATCCCGCCGACGACCACGTCATCGCCCCCGGCGGCGGCCAGCGACCGGCCACCCCCATCGCCACACCCGGACGCCGCGCACCCCGTCCTGGGTGCTCAACCCGTGCGTCGGGCGGACCTCCTGGGCACTCGACCGACGACCACGCCCGGAGCCCGGGCGGCACATCGCCCCCGGTTCACCCCACCGGGCCGAGCACCCGCATGACCGTGGTGCTGAGCCACTCCTGCCCGGGCCGCAGCACGACGTCGCCGAAGGCCGGCTGGTTGACCGCGTCCGGCAGCGCCTGGGTCTCCAGGCAGAGCGCGTCGGCCTGGCGCACGGGCAGGCCCTGGGCGGTGGAGGTGGCGGCGTCCAGGAAGTTGCCCGAGTAGAACTGCACCGCCGGCTGGTCGGTGAGCACCTGCAGCAGCCGGCCCGACGTCCCGCGCAGCTCGGCGACGAGCACCGGCTCCGCCGGCGACGGCTCGTCGAAGACCCAGCAGTGGTCGTAGCCCTGCGCCCGCAGCAGCTGCGCGTCGGCGTCCCGCAGGTGTGCCCCGATCTCCCGCTCGGCGGTGAAGTCGAACGGCGTCCCGGCCACCGGTGCCAGCTCGCCGAGCGGGATCAGACCGGCGTCCACCGGCAGGTAGCGGCCCGCGGCGATCCGCAGCCGCTGCCGCTCCACCGACCCCGACCCCACCCCGTCCACGTTCAGGTAGGCGTGGTTGGTCAGCGCGACCGGCGTGGCCGCGTCCGTCGTCGCCCGGTAGTCCAGCCGCAGCTCGGCACCACCGTCCACGTCGGTGAGCGCGTAGGTGACCTGCACCGACAGCGTGCCGGGGAACCCCATGTCGCCGTCCGGGCTGGTGAGGTGGAACCGCACCGCGGTCTCCCCCGGCACCCGCTCGGCCTCCCACACCCGCCGGTCGAACCCGTCCACCCCGCCGTGCAGCGCGTGCTCGGCCCCACCGGTCGGGACGTGGTGCTCCACGCCGTCGACGGTGAACCGGCCGCCGGCGATGCGGTTGGCGACCCGGCCCACGGTGGCCCCGAAGAAGGCGGTGCTCGCCTCGTAGGCCGGCACGTCCGCCAGCCCGACGACGAGCTCGGTGCCGTCGGCCGCCCGCCAGGACTGCAGGGTCGCGCCCCGGGTCAGCACCGCCGCCACCGCCCCGCCGGGCGTGCGCAGGGTCCAGCGGTGCACCTCCGCCCCGGACCCGGTGCGGCCGAACAGCTCGCTGCGGACGTCACTGTCGACGGTGCTCTCAGCCATGTCTGCATCGTTGCAGAGCGCTCGGGTCCCGGCCCCTCCCTGCACGGCCGGCGCGTGCAGCGACCCCACAGCCGACGCGCAGCCCCCGTGCGGCCGGCCCGGTGATCGTCACAGCCGACCGACCGCTGCCCGCACGCCGGGACACAGAACAGCAGCACACAGGACAGCAGGACAGCAGGACACAGCGCAGCAGGACACGGAGCAGGGAGTCAGCATGTCCACGGCCGAGGCCACCCGCAGCGACGTCGCGGCCGGCGAGGCAGGCACCGGCGGCCACCCTTGGCGGGGGGTGGTCGCCCTGCTGCTGGCCGCCGCGGTGGCCAGCGCCGTCTGGGGCGAGCACGCCGACCTGACCCGAGCGCTGCGCCTGCTCACCAGCGCCCACCCGGGCTGGCTGCTGGCCTTGGCCGGCGCCCTGGTGCTGTGGTCCGCGGCCTGGACCGCGGTGCACGCCACCGCCTCGGCCGCGGTCGGCCTGCCGGCCCGCGGTGAGCTGCGCGACCTGACCCGCACCTCGCTCGCCGCCGTCGCGCTGAACTCGGCGGTGAAGTCCGGCGGGATGGCCGGGCTGGCCGCCTTCCTGCGCCGCGGCCGCCGCCGCGGGCTGCCGGACGCCGACGTGAGCGCCGGTTACCTGCTCGCCGCCACCGCCGCCGACGCCGGCTTCGTGGCCGTACTGGCCGGCGGGCTCGTGGTGCTCGGCGCCGACGGCGACCTGTCCGGGGCCGACGTGCTGGCCGGGACGCTGTTCCTGCTGCTGCTCGGGGCGCGGCTGGGCGCGCTGCTGCTCGCGGCCCGCCACCCGGCCGCACTGCGCCGCGTCGCCGTCCTGCTGCGCCGGCTGCGCAGCCGGCTCACCCGCCGCCCCGCCCCGGACGACGCCTGGGCGCCGGCGGACTCGCTGGCCGCCGCGCTGCGCCCGGCGCTGTCCCGGCCGGCGCGCGTGCTGCTGCCCGCGGCCGCCGCCGCCGTGGTGGACCTGGCCGGGGTGCTGATGCTGCTGGCCGCGCTCGCCGCCGTAGGTGGTGGCGCGCAGCCGCGGCTGGCCCTGGTGGCGTACGTGTCGTCGGCGCTGTTCGCCTCGGTGGGGCCGCTGCCCGGGGGGCTGGGGGTCGTCGAGGTCGGCACGGTCGCCGTCCTGGTCGCCGGTGGCGTGCAGCTGCCCACCGCCACGGCCGCCGTCGCGCTGTTCCGGCTGGCCGAGTTCTGGCTGCCGCTCGCCGTCGGCGGACTCGCCTGGTCGCGGATCCGCGGCGGCGCCGGCCGCCCGGCGCCGTCCCCGCGCGCCGGGGTGTGGCTGCGCCGGGGCAGCGCGCTGGCCTGCCTGGTCGTCGGGGTGGGCGGGCTGGCCTCCGCCCTGGGCACGCACACCGCCCGGCCGCTGGAGCGCGGGCTGCACCCGTTCCGGCAGGCGTTCCTCGCCGTGGAGGGCGGCCACTACCTGCTGCTGGGCAGCGGCCTGGTGCTGGTGCTCATCGCCCGGGCCCTGCTGCGCGGACGGCGGGCCGCGTGGACCACCGCGGTCGCCGCGCTCGGCACCGCCACCGCCGGGGCCACGGCGCTGCACCGGCCGGTCGCCGTGCTCGTCGCCGGGGCGGCCACCCTGGCGGTCGGTACGTCGCGGCAGGCGTTCACCGCCCGCGGGGACTCCTCGCTGGCCCGCCGCGGACTCGCCGTCCTGGTCGCCGGCGAGCTGCTGGTGGCCGGCTACGCCGCGGTCGGGCTGTACCGGCTCGACGACCAGTTCCGCGGCGGCACCACCGCGGTCGGCTCGGTGACCGGCGCGCTGCGGCTGCTGCTCATGCTCCCCGTCGACGCCGAGCCGCGCACCGTGCACGCGGCCTGGCTGATCGCCTCGGTGCGGCTGGCCACCCTCGGCGTGGTGCTGGTCGGTGCAGGGCTGCTGGTGGCCGCGGTCACCGGCGGGCACCAGTCGGCCGCCGACCGGGCCGTGGTGCGCCGGCTGCTGGCCGAGCACGCGACGTCGGCGCTGGCGCACTTCCAGCTGCTGCCGGACAAGCACTGGATGGTCACCGAGGACGGACGCGCCTTCGTCGGCTACGGACTCAGCCACGGCACGGCGGTCGCGCTGGGCGGCCCGATCGGCGCCCCGGACGCGGTCGGCCCGGCCGCCGAGCAGTTCCTGGCGCTGTGCCGGCGCAACGGCTGGCGGCCGGCGTTCCACCAGGTGGGCGAGGCGGACCTGCCGTTGCTCACCGGACTCGGGCTGGTGGCGGCCAAGATCGGCGAGGAGGCGGTGGTCGACGTGACCACGTTCAGCACCGAGGGCCGCGAGCACAAGTCGCTGCGCTCCGCGCTGCGCCGGTGCGAGCGGGCCGGCTACCGCGTCCAGGAGCTCCCCCACCCCCTCACCGACGACGACGCCGCCCGGCTACGGGTCGTCTCCGACGCCTGGAGCGCCGACGGCCGGCACCGGGAGCGCACCTTCACCCTGGGCCAGTTCGACGTCGCGCAGCTGCGGGAGACACCCGTGCTGGCCGTGCTGGACGGCGACGGCGAGGTGCAGGCGTTCACCAACCTGCTCCCGGCCTACCGGTCCGAGGAGCGCACCTTCGACCTGATGCGCCGCCGCCCCGGCTCGGTCAACGGCGTCATGGAGCTGCTGTTCGTGGCGATGATCGACCGGGCGCGGGCCGAGGGCGCGCGCGGGCTGGACCTGGGGCTGGCGCCGTTCACCGGCCTGGAGGACCAGCCCGGGGCGCCGGCCACCGTCATGCGGCTGCTGTACGAGCACGGCGGGGCGCTGTTCGCCTACGCCGGGCTCCGGGCGTTCAAGCAGAAGTGGGGCCCGCGCTGGGAGGCCCGGTACGTGGTGGCCCGCAGCGCCGGCGAGCTGCCCGCCGTCGCCGTGGCGGTGGCCCGGCTGGGCGAGCTGCCCCGGGGCCGGTGGTCGCGGCTGCGCACCGTGCCGCTGCGCTGGCCGGTGACCACCGCGTTCGCCGCCGTCCAGCTGTGGCTGATGGGCAGCGGCGCCTACGACCCGCGGGTGCACCGGGAGCTGCTGGCCGCGGCCGGCTCGAACTGGGAGCTGCTGCTGCACGGCCAGCTGTGGCGGCTGCTGACCTCCCCGGTGGTGCAGGCCAGCCCCGGCTTCGTCTGGGTCAACGCCGCGCTGGGCCTGCTGGCGTTCCCACTGGCGGAGGCCCGGCTGGGCGGCCGGCGCACCGCGGCGCTGTTCCTGCTCGGTGACCTGGTGGGCAGCGTGCCGGTGCTGCTGGCCACCCGACTGCTCGCCGGGACCGGCCTGGACGCCGCCGGCCAGCACCTGCGCGAGCTGGACGGCGGCTCGTCGGCCGGCACCTGGGCGCTGCTGGCCGCCGTCGCGTGGACCCTGTCCGGCCGATGGCGCACCGCCGCGCTGAGCACGGTCGGCACGGTGCTGCTCGCCGCGCTGGTGCTCGACCACGCCCTGGCCGACGTGCAGCACCTGGTGTCCGCCGCCGGCACCGTGCTGGTGCTGGCCGGCCTGCAGCGCCGGCCGCGGCGTCCCGACGGCGAGCTGCCCGGCGCCGACCCGGTGCCCGCCCGGGACCGCACCCCGGCCGCCGCCGGCTGAGCACGCTCAGCCGACGACCAGCACCACCTCCAGGGTGCGTGGGCCGTGCACCACCCGGTCCCACTCCACGTCGGGGGTCACCGGTAGGGGGTCGCCGGGGAGCGGGCGCTCGGCGGACCAGCGGATGTGCGACTCCATCGCGCCGGCAGCGGCGTCGGCGTCCCGGGCGCGCACGGCGGCGTCGATGGCGAGGTGCGCGGCCGGGCGCCCCCCGCGCAGGTGGCCCGCGCTGCGCTGACGACCTGCGCCGGTTCGACCACCGGCCCCTCCGCGCGACGACGTCGGCCGGATGGGTGACGGGAGTCGCACGGGACGGCCCGATCTCGGTACGACGACGGTCGGACCACACCGATCGCGGCCGGCCGTGGTCGGTGGCGCCGCGTCGTCCGTACCCCGGAGCAGTCGCCGCTCCAGGGGGGTGCATCGTCAGGACGTCAGGGGTGATGATGTGACCAGGCGACACAGGAGATGACCGAACACCTGATCCGAGAGGCCGGCGCATGAGCAGCACCAGGGAGATCCACACCCCCGCGCAGCAGACGTCCGTCGTGAACCCGCGCGGTCCCCGCAGCATGCTGTTCTGGGCGCTGCGGCACGGGCTGCCGCGCCTCGTCGTCGGCCAGGGGGTCAAGCGCGGCGACGTGCAGGCCCGGCTGATCGGCGACCCCGCGGCACACCACGACCCGTTCCCGCTGCACGCCGAGGTGCGCGCGATGGGCCCGCTGGTGCGCGGCCGGCTCACGTACATGACCGCGACGCACTCGGTGGTCAAGGAGGTGCTGCGCAGCAGCTCCTTCGGGGTCAAGCGGGACGGCAGCGAGCTGCCGCAGGCGCTGGGGGCGATGCTGCGCTGGTCGGGCCAGGGCGGTCCGCCGCACCCGATCCAGCCGCCGTCGCTCTTGGCCGTCGAGGGCGCCGAGCACACCCGGTACCGCCGGCTGGTGTCCTCGGTGTTCACCGCCCGCGCCATCGGCCGGCTGCGCGGCCAGGTCCAGGCCGTCGCCGACGAGCTGCTGGACGAGCTGGCCGCCGGCCCGTCGGAGGTCGACCTGGTCGCCGCCTACGCCGCCCGGCTGCCGCTGACGGTGATCGCCGACATCCTCGGGGTGCCGGCCAGCGAGCACGCCCAGGTGCTGGACTTCGGCTCGCGGGTGGTCTCCAGCCTCGACATCGCCGTCACCTGGCCCGAGTTCCGGGAGACCCAGTTGGCGCTGGCCGAGTTCGAGGTGTGGGTCGGCAACCACCTGGACCGGCTGCGCCGCGATCCCGGGGACGACCTGCTCAGCCAGCTGGTCGTCGCCAACGAGGGCGGTCAGGGCCTGACCGAGCGCGAGCTGCGGTCGCTGGCCGGCCTGCTGCTGGCCGCGGGCTTCGAGACGACGGTGAACCTGCTCGGCTCCGGCACCCGGCTGCTGCTGCAGAACCCCGACCAGCTGGAGCGGCTGCGCGCCGACGAGACCCTGTGGCCGACCGCGGTCGACGAGTGCCTGCGCCTTGAGTCCCCGGTGCAGACCACCGACCGCACCGCCCTGCAGCACACCGAGCTGGCCGGGATGCGCGTCGGGAAGGACGCGCACGTCGTGCTGTTCCTCGGCGGTGCGAACCGCGACCCCGCGGTGTTCCCGGACCCCGACACCCTGGACGTCGGCCGGCCCAACGCCGCCGACCACCTCTCCTTCTCCGGCGGGCCGCACTTCTGCCTGGGCGCGGCGCTGGCCAAGCTGGAGGGCGAGATCGGGTTGAAGAGCCTGTTCACCCGCTTCCCCGACCTCGCCCTGGCACCCGGTGCGCACCGCCGGGAGACCCGGGTGCTGCGCGGGTACGACCGGCTGCCGGTGCGGCTGGGCACCCCCGCCTGAGCCGACGGGCCCCGCGCGGGCCCGGCCACCACCCGGTGTCCGGGCCGGCGCGTCGTAGGTTGCCTGCATGCCGGCCGACGACCGCCCCTCCCCCGCACCCACCCCGACGGAGGGCCCGGCAGCTGCCGTCCCGGAGCCGGCCGACGACCTCGTCGTCACCCACCACGAGCTGGGCAGCGGCCCCGACGCGCTGCGCTACACCGCGACGACGGGGCGGGTGGTGCTGCGCGAGGAGGTCGTGGAGGACGGCCGGTCCCGCGGTGTGCAGCCTCGCGCCCAGCTGTTCTCCACCTCCTACGTGCTCGACGGCGCCGACCCGGCGACCCGGCCGGTGACCTTCGCGTTCAACGGGGGCCCGGGCTCGTCGTCGGTGTGGCTGCACATGGGGCTGCTCGGCCCGCGGCGCGTGGTCATGGGCGACGCCGGCGACCTCGCCCCGCCCCCGTACGCGCTGGCCGACAACCTGCAGACCCTGCTGCGGGTCTCCGACCTGGTGTTCATCGACCCGGTCAGCACCGGCTACTCGCGCACCCACGAGGGCCACACCGCCGACGACTTCCACGGCTTCACCCGCGACGTGGAGAGCGTCGGGGAGTTCATCCGGCTGTGGACCTCGCGCAACGGCCGCTGGCTGTCCCCGAAGTTCCTGGCCGGGGAGTCCTACGGCACCACCCGCGCCGCAGCGCTGGCCGGTCACCTGGCCACCGGCTGCGGCATGTACGTCAACGGCCTGGTGCTGATCTCCTCGGTGCTGGACATCGGCTCGGTCGACTTCGAGCCGGGCAGCGACCTGGGGTACGCCCTCTACCTGCCCACCTACACCGCCGCCGCGCACTTCCACGGCCGGGTGGACGGCGAGCTGCGCGCCCGGGTCGCCGAGGCCGAGGAGTTCGCCGCCCGCGAGCTGCCGTGGGCACTGGGCCGGGGCAGCCGGCTGACCGGGGAGGAGCGCAGCGCCGTCGTCGCGCGGTACGCCGAGCTGACCGGGCTGAGCCCGGGCTACGTCGACCGGGCCGACCTGCGGGTGGACCTGTTCGCGTTCACCGCCGAGCTGCTGCGCGAGGAGCGGACGCTGATCGGCCGGCTGGACATGCGGTTCACCGGCTGGCTCGCCGACCCCAACGACGCCCGGATGACCGGCCACGACCCGTCGTCCGCGGCGATCATGGGCCCGTACTCGGCCACGCTGAACGCCTACCTGCGCGGCGAGCTGGGCTACGCCAGCGACCTGACCTACAACGTGCTGACCCCGAAGGTGCACCCCTGGTCGTACAAGGAGTTCGAGGGCCGCTCCGTGGAGGCCACCGGCGCCCTGACGACGGCGATGCAGGCCAACCCGCACATGCGGGTGCACATCGCCTGCGGCTGGTACGACGGCGCGACACCGCACTTCGCCGCCGAGCACGTCATGGCGCACCTGCGGGTGCCGCCGGCGGCGCTGGACCGGGTGGAGTGGGCGTACTACGAGGCCGGGCACATGATGTACGTGCACGAGCCCAGCCGGCTGCAGCAGTCCGCCGACCTCGCCGACTTCGTCACCCGCGCCTGCTGACCCGACGGCCCGACGGACGGCCGGTCATCGAGCTGTTCGCCTGAGAGGCTGACCACATGGACCTCAACTCCGATCTCGGCGAGGGCTTCGGCCAGTGGACCCTGGGTGAGGACGACGACCTGCTCGGCGTGGTCACCAGTGCCAACGTGGCCTGCGGCTTCCACGCCGGCGACCCCTCGATCATGCGGCGGGTGTGCGAGCGGGCGGTGGCGCAGGGCGTGGCGATCGGCGCCCAGGTCGGCTACCGCGACCTGCCCGGCTTCGGCCGGCGGTTCATCGACATGGAGCCCGCGGCGCTGACCGACGACGTCGTCTACCAGATCGGTGCGCTGGCGGCCTTCGCCCGGGCGGCCGGCGACCGGGTGCGCTACGTCAAGCCGCACGGGGCGCTCTACAACGCGATCGTGCACCACGAGGAGCAGGCCGCCGCGGTGGTGCAGGCGGTGCTGGACGTCGACCGCACCCTGCCGGTGCTCGGGCTGCCCGGGTCCGCGTGGCTGGAGCTGGCCGTCGACGCCGGGCTCACCGTGGTGCACGAGGCCTTCGCCGACCGCGCCTACACCGCCACCGGCACGCTGGTGTCCCGGCGACTGCCCGGTGCGGTGCTGCACGACGCCGACGAGATCGCCCGCCGCTGCGTGGCCATGGCCGCCGGCGACCCGGTGCCGGACGCCGACGGGGGCGCGCTGATCCTCACCCCGGACTCGATCTGCGTGCACGGGGACACCCCGGGGGCGGTGGACATCGCCCGCCGGGTGCGGGCCGCGCTCACCGACGCCGGGGTGCAGCTGGCGTCCTTCGCCCGCTGATGCCCGGCGGCGGGATACGCGTCCTGCCCAGCGGGAGCACGGCGCTGCTGGTGGAGCTGGCCGACCTGGAGGAGGTGCTGGGCCTCTACGCCGCCCTGGTCGAGGAACCGCTGCCCGGGGTGGTCGACGTGGTGCCGGCCGCCCGCACGGTGCTGCTCACCGTCGACCCGGCGGCCACCACGCTGGAGGCGGTGCAGGCCGCGGTGCGCCGCACCACGCCCCGGACCGGCCGGCGCGGCACCGGCGAGCTGCTGGAGGTGCCGGTGCACTACGACGGCGCGGACCTCGCCGACGTCGGCGAGCTGCTCGGCTGCGACCCCGACGAGGTGGTGCGCCGGCACACCGCCGAGGAGTGGACCGTGGCGTTCTGCGGCTTCTCCCCCGGCTTCGGCTACCTGACCGGTGCCGGAGCGTGGGACGTGCCCCGGCGGGCCACCCCGCGCACCCGGGTGCCGGCCGGGTCGGTGGCGCTCGCCGGGGAGTTCAGCGGCGTCTACCCACGCGCCTCCCCCGGCGGCTGGCAGCTGCTGGGGCACACCGGGCTCGCCGTGTTCGACCTGTCCCGGGACCCGGCCGCGCTGCTGCGGCCGGGCACCCGGGTGCGCTTCGTCGACGTCGGGAGCGGCCGGTGACCGCGCTGACCGTGCTCGCCACCGGTCCGCTGAGCACCGTGCAGGACGCCGGGCGTCCCGGGCAGGCCGCCTGGGGCATCGGCCGGTCCGGGGCGTGCGACCGCGCCGCGCACCGGCTGGCCAACCGGCTGGTCGGCAACGACGAGGACGCCGCCACGGTGGAGGTGACGTTCGGCGGCCTGGCCGTCCGTGCCGACGCCGACGTGCTGGTGACCACCACCGGCGCCCGGTGCGCCGGCTCCTCGTGCCACGACGCGCCGGTGACCCTGCCCGCCGGCGCGGAACTGCGGCTCGGGCCACCGGCCACCGGGCTGCGCACCTACCTGGCGGTGCGCGGCGGCATCGCGGTGCCGCCCGTGCTCGGCTCCCGCTCCACCGACCTGCTCGCCGGGCTCGGGCCGGCCGTGCTCTCCCCCGGCGTCGTGCTGCCGGTCGGCGACCCGACCCGGCCGGAACCCGGCGTCGACCTGGCGCCGGTGCCGGACCCGGCCGGCGGCACCGTGACGGTGCGGGTGCTGCCCGGGCCGCGCCGGGACTGGTTCCCCGACGCGGCGTGGGCGGCGCTGACCGCGACGGCGTGGGTGGTGTCCAGCGACAGCAACCGGGTCGGGGTGCGGCTGGAGGGCGCCCCGCTGGAGCGCTCCAGCACCCGCGAGCTGCCCAGCGAGGGCATGGTGCGCGGCGCGCTCCAGGTGCCGCCGTCCGGGCAGCCGGTGCTGTTCCTCGCCGACCACCCGGTCACCGGCGGCTACCCGGTGATCGGCTACGTCACCGACGGCGACGTGGACCGATGCGCCCAGCTGCGCCCCGGGCAGCTCCTGCGGCTGCGCGGCTGACCGCGGGGAGGGCCGACCTCCCCGCGGCGCGCGGTCAGCCCGCGATCGTGCGGGTCATCTGGTCGTTGTAGTCCGAGGCCGTGGTGCCCACCCGCTGCACCGCGCTGGACTGCGAGGCCATGTTGTCCACGTGCTGCTGGGTCTTGGCGTGGTACTCCGCGCTGCGCTGGTCCAGCGAGCCGCCGACGGTGCTGGACAGCGCCTCGGCCGCCGTCGCGGACAGCTTGCTGCGCACGCCGTTCCAGATGGAGTCCCACTGCTCGCGGTGGGCGGTGGTGACCGAGGAGATCGCGGCGATCTGCTCGGTGTCGAACTTCAGGACGCCGTAGCTCATCAGGGGTTCTCCTTCACATCGCCGACGCGACGGCGGCGGACGACGCGGAGCGGGCGATGCTCGTGGCGGCGTCCGAGCCCTCGGCGGCCTGGGACTGGATGCTGGACAGGTCGTGCTGGAGCTGGGTGAGCACCTCGGACAGTGCGCGGCCGGCGCCGCCGATGCCGTCGAAGGTCTCCGCGGTCACCTGACCGGCCGGGGCCTGCATGGCCGCCTGGGACAGGCCGGCCTGGGAGAGGATCTGCTTGGTCAGGTCCTCCATCTCGGTGATGGCGCCCGCGACGACCTGCTGCGCCGCGTGCACCTCCTCGAAACTGATCTTCAGGTCACTCACTGGTCACTCCTGTCCGGTGTCCTGCAGGGCGGGGAGGTCCCGTCCTGCGCGTCGAGCGGTGTGCCGCGGCGCGGCTCACATCCCCTGGCTGACGGCTCCCGCCTGGGCCTTCCGGGGGGCCAGGCTCGTGGTCGCCGCCTCGTTGTCGTCGCCCAGGTCGGCGGTGGCCGCGGCCCGGTCCCCCTGCGTCTGCAGGTTCGCCGTGGTGACCTGCGCGGCCGCGGCATGCGCGCTGCGGGCGCTCTCCAGGGCGCCGGCCAGGCCACCGGCCTGGGACACCCCACCGAAGGCGCCGCCGGGGACGGTCGCGCCGGAGAGGGTGGCCGTGGCCGCGGCCTCCTGGTCGGAGGCCTGGACGGCGGTGCGCCCGCCCTGACGCACGCCCTCGCTGTCGTAGGAGAAGGTCGGCACGGTCATCGGCTCCCGTCGAGCACGGCCGGGGACGCCGGCGGCGTGCCCCACAGGTCGTCCTCGACCAGCCAGTCGGGCCGGTCGCGCCGGGCGGCCTCCCGGTCGGCGGCGCCGCCGGCCTGGGTCGGCGGCAGCCAGCTGCGGGTCTGCTGCCCGCCCGGCTCGCCGGCGCGAACCCCGGCCCGGGCGGTGGCCGGCTCGCTCCCGGCGCCCCGGCCGGCCGGGGCGCCGGCCGGCAGCGACGCGGCGGCGGGGGCGCCACCGCGGGCGGCTGCCGCCCGGGAGGACGCGGTGGAGAACAGGGCCTCGTCGCTGGTGGACCGGCTCGTGCGCCGGGCGGTGCCGGCGCCGGCGCCGGCGGCGGTCTGCACCGGCGGGGCGTAGGGGTGGCCGGTGCGCAGGGCGTCCTCGCGGGCCAGCATCCGGCTCGCGGTGGCGCTGCGCACGGCCATCGTGTCCCGGGCCGTGGCGTACGCCCGGCCCTGGGCGGGGCTGCTCGCGGCCAGGGACGGCGGCAGGAACCCGCCGTAGCCGGCGGCCAGCCCACCGGTGCCGGCACCGCCGGCGAACATGCGGCTCCAGCCGGCACCGCCGACGCCGGTGGCGCCGTCGCCGAGCAGGCCACCGGTGAGCGAGGCGCCACCGACGCCCTCCAGCCGCGTCGCGTACTGGGTGGCCTCGCCGAACGGGCGGCCGGTGACCGGGTCCACCCAGCGCGAGGTGGCCGGGTCGAACTCCCGCCCGGTGGAGGGGTCGACGTAGAAGCCGCTGGTCGGGTCCCGGAACCAGCCGGCGAAGTCACCGCCGTCGGCCCCGACCGTGATGCTGCCGGGCGCACCGGGCTGGATCGGCACCGGCGCCAGGGCCGGGGCGGGCTGGGCGCCGCCGCCGTCCCCGGTGCCGACCGTGCCGGTCGGGCGGGGCCCGTCACCGACCACCCCGACCGCCGGGGCGCCGCCGGTGGGTCCGGGGCCGGCGGGGGCCGGGAGCCCGTCGACCGCGCCCCGGTAGCCGCTGTCCGCGCCCCCGGCGTACGGCGCGGCGGGGGCCGACGCCGGCGAGCCGGCGCCCGGGGTGCCGGGAGCCGGCGGCGGGGTGGGTGCCGCCAGGCCGTCGTAGGCGGTCGACCACTGGTCCACCGCGGTGCTCATCCGGCTGGCGCCGTTCTCCCGGGCGCGCAGGTAGGCCTGCTCCTG
This sequence comes from Goekera deserti, assembly GCF_010685995.1. Taxonomy (GTDB): domain Bacteria; phylum Actinomycetota; class Actinomycetes; order Mycobacteriales; family Geodermatophilaceae; genus Goekera; species Goekera deserti. The sequence goes on from NZ_JAAGWK010000011.1 coordinate 13,306, forward strand.
CGCAGCGGTGACGTCGGGAGCGGACAGCTGCTGCGCCGCCTGGTCGGCGATGGCCCGGGCCGCCTCCGCGGACGTCTGCGACTGCAGCCCGACCTGCACGACGTGGTCGATCCGCCCGGCGAGGTCCTCGGCGCCCTCCGCGACCGCGACGAACCAGGCGGCGCGCACCTCGGCCTGCTCCTGCGCGGCGACCCCGGAGGTGCCGGCGTCCTGGTTGACCGTGGAGCCCTGCGAGCGCAGCTGCTCGGCCTGCAGCCGGGCGGCGGCGGCGAGGTTGCGCCACGACGTGGAGCTGACCGCCTGCTGCTGCGGTGCGGGGCTCATCAGCCGCGCGTAGGCGTCCTCGAAGGCGTACTGGGGCACGGGTGCGGTCCTCCGGGTGCGGCGGGCGTGCACCGAGCTTGCCCGACCCCGGCCGCCCGGGGCGCCTGCGCGCGTGGACTTCACCCGATCGGGGCAGCGCCGCCGGCAGCTCAGCCGGACGCGGGCGCCGGTCCCTCCGGGACGCCGGCCACCTCGTCGTGCGCGGCGTCGGTGCGCACCAGCTGCACGGGGACGGTGCCGTACCGCCGGTGCACCAGCGTGCCCCGGCCGGGGCGGGCCGGTGCCGGCCGCACGCCCAGCAGCACGCCCTCCTCGCGCGGGGCGGAGAGCACCACGGCGGCGGTGCCGAGCTCGCGCAGCCGGCCCAGGAAGGGGTCGGCGAGGGCGCGGGCCGCGCCCCCGGCCCGGCGGGTGACGTGCACGTGCAGGCCGAGGTCCCGGGCCTGGGCGAGGTGGTCGACCAGGGGCAGCAGCGGGTTGGCCGTCCCGGTGGCGACCAGGTCGTAGTCGTCGACCAGCACGAACACCTCCGGGCCGGTCCACCAGGAGCGGGTGCGCAGCTGCTCCGGTGTCACGTCGGGTCCGGGCATCCGGCGGGCGAACCCGTCCAGCAGGCCGGCCACGGTGTCCACCGCCTGCTGCGCGGTCGCGGCGTAGGAGAGCACGCCGTCCCCGCCGAACTCACCGAGCAGGGAGCGCCGGTAGTCGACCAGCACGATCTTGGCCTCGGCCGGCTCGAAGCCGCCGAGCACCTGCCGGGCCACGGTGCGCAGGTAGCCGGTCTTGCCCGACTCGGCGTCCCCGAGCACCAGCATCCCGAAGTCCTGGCGGGGGTCGACGGCGACCGGGGTCAGCCGGTTGCCCTCCACCCCGACGACGAGCACCCGCTCGCCGGTCGCCGGGCGGGGCAGCTCGGCCAGCCGCACCGACACCGGCAGCAGCCGTACCGGCGGGGCCCCCGGGCCGGTCCACGCCTCCCGCACGGTGCGCACCAGGTGACCGACGCCGGCAGCCAGGTCGGTGGTGCCCGACCGGCCGTCGATGCGGGGCAGCGCCGCCAGCCACTGGTGCCGGCCGGCGCTCACCCCGCGGCCCGGCCGCCCGGCGGGCACCGACTGGGCGGCCTTGCGGTCCACCTCGGAGTCCAGCGCGTCGCCGAGCTTGAGCTCCAGCTTGGTGCCCATCAGGTCGCGCAGGCCCATCCGCAGCTCCAGCCAGCGGTTCGCGGACAGCACCAGGTGCACGCCGTAGGTCAGCGCCCGGGAGGCCAGTGCGGTCAGCCGCTCCTCGACGTCGGCGTGGTCCTGCCGGAGCACGCCCCAGCCGTCGACCAGCACGAACACGTCGCCGAACGGGTCGTCCCGCACCCGGCCGTCGGCGCGGGACTGCCGGTAGGTGGCCATCGAGTCCACGTCCAGCTCCCGGAACCGGGTCTCCCGGGCCTCGACGACGGCCTCCACCTCGGCCACGATCCGCCGGACGACGTCGGTGTCCTGGCGGCCGGCGACCGCACCCACGTGCGGCAGCTGGGCCAGGGCGAACAGGCCGCCGCCGCTGAAGTCCATGGCGTAGACCTGCACCTCGGCCGGGGTGTGCCGCAGCGCCAGCGAGGCGACCAGGGTGCGCAGCACGGTCGACTTGCCCGAGCGCGGGCCGCCGACCACCGCGACGTGCCCCCCGGAGCCGGCGAGGTCGACCACCAGGGGGTCCCGGCGCTGCTCGAAGGGCTTGTCCACCACGCCCACCGGCACCTGCAGGTCCGGGCCGGTCGGCGGGGCGCCGAACCCGCGCCCGGGCCGGACGGCGAGGTCGGGCCACAGCGCGTCCAGCGGGTCGGGCTCGTCCAGCGGCGGCAGCCACACCTGGTGCGCCGGCACGCCCCGGCCCACCATCTGGCGGACCATCACGCCGAGCACGGTGGCGTCCTCGGGCAGCTGCTCGTCGTCGTCCGGGCCGTCCGCGGGGGTGGGGTCGACGGCGGCGGTCTCCGGCGCGGACCCGGCCTGGAAGCGGGCGGTGAACTCCCGCACCTCCGCACCCGGGCGCACCTCCACCTCCACGGGCGTGCTGGCCGAGCGGTGCGGGCCGGACACGTAGGCGGCACGGAACCGGCGCAGCCCCGCGGTGTCGGCCTTGAGGTACCCGTGCCCCGGGGCGCTGGGCAGCGAGTACGCGTCGGGCACGCCGAGCACGGTGCGCGACTCGGACTCGGAGAACGTGCGCAGCCCGATCCGGTAGGACAGGTGCGACTCCAGCCCGCGCAGCCGGCCCTCGTCCAGCCGCTGGCTGGCCAGCAGCAGGTGCAGGCCCAGCGAGCGGCCCAGCCGGCCGATCTGGGCGAACAGCTCCGCGAACTCCGGCTTCTGGCTGAGCAGCTCGCTGAACTCGTCGACCACGAGGAACAGCGTGGGCAGCGGCGCCAGCGGGGCGCCCTGCAGCCGGGCCCGCTCGTAGTCGCGGACCGAGACCATGTTCCCGGCGTCGCGGAGCACCTCCTGCCGGCGGTTCATCTCCCCGGCCAGCGCCTCGCGCATCCGGTCCACCATCGACAGGTCGTCCTGCAGGTTGGTGATCACCGCGGCCACGTGCGGCAGCTGGCTCATCCCGGCGAAGGTGGCGCCGCCCTTGAAGTCGACCAGCACCAGGTTGAGCACGTCCGGGCCGTGCGTGGTGGCGGCGGCGAGCACCAGGGTGCGCAGCAGCTCGCTCTTGCCCGACCCGGTGGCCCCGATGACCAGCCCGTGCGGGCCCATGCCGTCCAGCGCGCTCTCCTTGACGTCCAGCGCCAGCACCGAGCGGTCGGCGCCCACGCCGAGCGGGAAGCGCAGCCGGTCGCGCACCGGTCGCGGCCGCCACAGCCGGTCCAGGTCCAGCGCCCCGGCGTCGGGCACGTCGAGCAGCCGCGGCAGCGTCTGGTCGACGGTCATCTCCTCGGTGTGCGCCGCGTCGGTGTCCAGCCGCGCGCCGGCGAGCTGGTGGGCCAGGGCGTCGGCCAGCGGCACCGGCATCGCGTCGGCGGTGCCCAGCGGGCGCAGCCGGTCGCCCACCCGCTGGCTCATCGCCCGCTCGTCCAGGGTGATCTCGGTGCCGTGCCGGGCGGCCAGCTCCTGGGCGTGGCCGTCCAGGTCCAGCACCGTCACCCCGGCCAACCCGTCCGCGCCGAGCACCAGGTCCGCGCCCTCGGTGAGCGCGCCGTCCAGCACCAGCAGCAGGTGCGCGAACTCGGCGTCCGGCTCGGCGTTGCGGTTGAACCGGGGGCGCCGGGCGAGGTCGGGCCCGAGCAGCTCGGTCAGCGTGGCCAGCGAGGGGTCGATCAGCCGCACCGGGCCGACGTGGTCGGTCAGGTCGGGGGCGTGGGCGTGCGGCAGCCACTTCACCCACGACCAGCGCGGGTCCTCCGGGTCGCGGGTGGCCACCGCGATCCGCAGGTCACCGGGGGCGTGGAAGGCCGCGGCCTGGCACACGAGCGCGGCCGCCAGCGCGCGGGCGTCGTCCCGGGAGCCGGAGAGCCGGACGGCGGCCAGCCGGCGCACCGCGAGCAGCAGCGGGCTGTCCGGCACGGTGGCGTGGGTGACGACGAACCGGCGCAGCGCCGTCGCGCAGAGCGGGTCGAGCTCCTCCAGCGGCGCGGACTCCCCGGTGACCAGCGTGGACATCAGCTGCTGGTCGCCGGTGCCGATCCGCAGCAGGCCGAAGTCCTCGTCGGCCGGGCGCCGCTCCCAGAGCCGGGCGCTGCCGGCCACCGTCCACAGCTGGTCCGGCGCCGGACCGCGCCAGGCCCCGAGCTCCCGCTGGGCCGCGGCGATCCCGCGCACGTCCCGCCGGACGCGGCGCAGGTGGCGCAGGTAGTCCCGGCGGGACTGCTCGGCGCTGCCCCGGGTGGTGGAGCGGGAGCGCAGCACGCTGCCGCCGACCATGGCCAGGGAGGAGAACAGGAACATGGAGCCGGCGACGTAGGTGACCGGGTTGGCCGGCCCGGCGAACATGTAGGCCACCGAGCCCAGCCCGGACAGCGCCGGCAGCGCGGTCAGCCAGGTGTTGGCCCCGTCGTCGGTGGGCAGCTCCGGCGGCGGCTGCACCAGGACGTCGCCCACCGGCACCGGTGGCGGGTGCACCCGCGGCGGGCGCCGGAAGAAGACCGTCGCCACCGCCTCGAGCCCCCCGGTCGTCGGCCCGGGCACCGAGACGGCCGGGACCCCCGGACCGTACCCGTACGGAGCGTCGCGGGCCGGTGACCCGCCGCAACTCCTAGGCTGCTCCTCACCCGTCCCGAGATCGCCGAGGAGACCCGCGTGACCGTGTCGACGAGTGGGTCGACCAGCGCGTCGACGAGTGGGGCGACGACCGGTTTCTGCCGGATCACCGTGGCCACGGCGCAGACCCGGGCCGACCTGTCGGTGCCCTCGGTGGTCCCGGTGGTGGCGGTGATGCCCACCGTGCTGCGCTTCGTCGGCCAGCCGCTGGACCGCAGCGGCACCGCCGGCGCCCCGCACGGCGGCTGGGGGCTGCGCGACCTGGACGGCCGGGCGCTCGACCTGTCGCAGAGCCTGGCCGGCAACGGCGTGCGCGACGGCGACGTGCTCGTGCTCGGCCCCCGGACCGACCCGGTGGACGAGCCGCTGTTCGACGACGTGGTGGAGCTGGTCGGCGCCGACGGCGTGCGCGAGCGCTGGTCGGTCGCCGACCGGCGCGCGGCCGCCGGTGCCGCCTGCGTGGCCGCGGTGCTGCTCGCCCTGGCCGTGCTGGCCACCGGCCCGCGGCACGGGGTGGTCGAGGCCGCGGCGACCGTGACCGCCGGGGTCCTGCTGCTGCTGGGCGGCGGCGCGCTGGCCCGGGCCGCCGGGGACGTCGCGGCCGGGGTGCTCGCCGCCGGCCTGGCGGTGCCCGCCGTCGGGGTGGGCGCGGCGCTGGTGCCGGACGAGCCGTGGGGCGCGAACCGGGTGCTCGTCGGGCTGGCCGCCGCGCTGGTGGTCGCCGTCGTCGTGCCCGGGGTGGTGGGCGGCGGCGAGCCGGTGGCCGCCGGGTGGGGCCTGGGCCTGCTGCTGGCCGGGATGTCGCTGACCGTGGGCGTGCTGCTGGACGCCGGCGCGGTCCAGGCCGCGGCGATCGCGGCCCCGCTCGGCCTGGCGGTGACCACGCTGCTGCCGGTGGCCTCGCTGCGGCTGGCCGGGGTGCAGCGGCCGCGGCTGGCCACCAGTCCCACCGAGCTGCGCGGACTGGACGCCGCCGTCGACGTGGAGCGCACCCGGCACCGGGTGCGCACCGCGCGGGCGCTGCTGGTCGGGTCGTCGGCAGGCGCGCTCACCGTCACCGTCGTCGGGGTGGGCGTGCTCGCCGCCGACCCGTCGGCCTGGTCGCTGGGCCTGGTCGCCGCGCTGCTGGTGGCCCTGGTGCTGCGCGCCCGGCTGTACTCCTCGCGCGCCGCCGTCGGGGTGACCGTGCTCGCGGCGCTCGCCGCCGTCGTCGTGGCTGCCGGCAGTGCCCTGCTGAGCTGGGGTGCGGGCCAGGCCGGGAGCACCGCCGGGCTGGGGGTGCTGCTGCCGGCGCTGCTGCTGCTGGGCCTGCTCGGGCTGGTCGTGGGCACGTCGGCCGGGCGCACCGGCGGCACGCCGCGCGGTGGGCGGCTGCTGGACCTGCTGGAGTTCCTCGTGCTGCTGGCACTGCCCCCGCTGGTGCTCGGCGTGTGGGACGTCTACCGCACGCTGTTCCACCTGGGCTCGTGAGGGGCCGGACCGGGCTGCTGGTCCTGGTGACCCTGCTGCTCGGCGTGCTGCAGGTGCCCGGGGCGGCACCGGCCCGGGCCGCGTGCGACCGGCCGCCGCTGCCGGGGGTGCCGCTGCCGGCCACCGCGCCCCGGGACCCGCTGGTCGACCGGCTGGGTCTGGACCGGGCCTGGCAGCTGACCCGCGGCGCCGGGGTGACCGTCGCCGTGGTGGACACCGGCGTCGACCCGGCCAGCCCGAAGCTCGCCGGGGCGGTGCAGACCGGGACCGCGCTGAGCCCGGTGCCCACCCCGGAGGTCTACGCGATCACCCCGGGTGGGCAGGAGGACTGCGACGGCCACGGCACCCAGGTGGCCGCGATCGTGGCCGGGCGCACCGCCGCCGGCGACGACCGGGTCTCCGGGGTCGCCCCCGATGCGGCCGTCTACCCGGTGTCGATCACCGGCGAGATCGGCAACGCCCCGTCCGCGCTGGTCGGCGCGGCCATCCGGGACGCCGCCGACCACGCCTCGGTGGTCAACCTGTCCTTCGCCCGCCCGGTGGACGACCCGGACGTGCGCGCCGCGGTGGAGTACGCGCTGGCCCGCGACGTCGTGGTGGTGGCCGCGGCGGGCAACGAGGACGCGGCGCAGGACGCCGGCCGGACGTGGTACCCCGCGGCCTACCCGGGGGTGCTCGCGGTGGCTGCGGTGGGCGCGGACGGGCTCAGCCTGACCACCACCCGCGGCGACTGGATCTCGGTGGGCGCACCCGGTGCCTCGCTGACCACGGTGGACCGCGGCGGGGTCGGCTTCGTGGCCGTGACCGGCACCAGCTTCGCCGCGGCCGTCGTCTCCGGGCAGGCAGCGCTGATCCGCTCGCTGGACCCGGCGCTGCCGGCCGCGGAGGTGGTGCGGCGGGTGCAGCAGACCGCGGTCGCCCCCGGTGACGCCGACCCCTCCGGCCGGGACACCTCGGTCGGGCACGGCGTGGTCGACCCGTTCGCCTCGCTGTCCGCCGTGCTGCCGGCCGGGCCGGCCGCGGCCGCCGGGCCGGTGGTGGTCGGCCGGGTGGCGGTGCCGGACGTGGACGCCGCCGACCCCGCCGCGGCCCGGGCCCGCGCGGCGCTGGGCTGGGCGTCGCTGCTGGCGCTGGCCGCCGTGGTCGCGCTCGTCGCCGGGGTGGCCCTGCGCGCCGGGCGGCGCCGTGGCTGGCGGCCCGGCCCCGCACCGGCCACCCCCCGGGGCGCCCGGCACGCGGTCGTCCCGGTCACCGCCGACGGGCTGGGCTCGGACTCCGACGCGGTGATGGTCGGTGCCAACCGGGCCCAGCTGGTGGAGGCCCCCGAGCGCAGCTGAGCGGCTCAGCCGCCCGGCGACGGCGCCGCCGCGCCTCCGGGCACCACCGTGACCGGCCCACCGCCGTACTCCTGTGCCGCGGCCTGCGCCGACAGCGACGGCCCGGCCGGCACCAGCTCCAGGAAGGCGTCCGGGACGTCGACCGCTGCCGCCGGGTCGTAGCCCAGCCGGGAGACCGCGTCGGCGTCGGCGACCGGGAACTGCAGGCCGCCGTCGAGCACCAGCCGGTAGGAGCCGTCCCCGCCCGACGTCGTCGTGGCCCGCACCAGCGTGCCGCTGCCGGACCGGACGACGACCGTGGTGGCCACGGTCGGCAGCGTGCCCGCCGAGGGGCGCACCGGGCTCAGCCCGGAGGGCACGTCGGCGTCGGCGGGGGTGCGCACGGTGACCGCCCAGGCGGCGCCGTCGACCGGCGCCCGGCCGGGATCGTGGCCCAGGCACAGCGGCGCCCCCGGGGCGACCGCGGTGAGCCCGAGCAGCCGGCGCGGCCAGCCCACCGGCACCGGCGGGCGCAGGTCGGCGGGCAGCCCGGAGAGCACGTCCGGGGTGACCGGCACCGTGCGGGCGGCCTGTCCGGCCAGCAGCACCGCCGCGAACGGGTCGACCGGGGCCAGCCCGGTGCCGAGCACCACGTAGCTGGTCCCGGGCCGGCTGGTGGTCGCCGTGCTGACCAGGTCGCCGACGGTGGCGGTGAACGGCAGCGGCACGGTGGGCAGGCCGCCGGCACCGGGCACCGCGGGCACCGCCAGCGGCGGCCCGGCGGGGAGCAGGTCCAGCACCTGCGGCTCCACCTCGGTGGGCACGACCCGGTCCAGGCCCAGCAGCGCCCGGGCCTGCGGGGTGGCCTCGTACCGCTGGCCGCCGGCGACCAGGAACGACCGGGCCGCTGGGTCCCCGCGCACGGTCAGCACCACCGCCTGGTCGGCCGGCAGCACGGCGGCGGCGGGCAGCCGGCCGCCGACGGCGACCTGCACCTCGGCCCGGGCGTCCCGGGCGCGCGGCGCCACCGAGCAGACGTCCCAGGCCGCGGTGTGCAGGTCCTCCGCCGCCGGCAGCGCGTCCGGTGCGCCGGGGATGCCCACCGGCAGGCCGCGGTCCACGCCGGACAGCGCCGAGGGCGACACCGTCGTCACGCCCGCGCCGCCGAGCAGCTTGGCCGAGGCCAGGTTCAGGGCGGGGTGCAGCACGCCGTCCACCACCACGTACCGGTCGCCGGTCCCGGAGACGAGCACGGTGCCCGAGTCCGGCAGCGAGGTCTCCCCGTTGCCGGTGAGCAGGCCGACCACCCCGCTGACGGCCAGGGCGAGCACCCCCACCACGACGCCGCCGACCAGCGCCCGGTTGAGCCGGCGGCGGGGGTCGACCGGGCCGGGCTCCTCGCCCTGCAGCAGTGCCATCGCCTGCCGGCGGACCTCGTGGGCGTAGGAGTCGACCTGCTCGCGCGGGGTGGGCACGGGTCCTCCTCGCGCGGGTCGGGCCGTCCGCCGGTCGGCGTGCGGGCAGGCCGGACGGCGGCCCGGCGCGCGGGCCGACGCGCTCGGCCGGGCAGCACGATCCTGACCGATCCCGGCCCTAGCATGGGGACCCACGCCGTCCCGCCGTCCGATCCCCGTCCGCCCTCTCGGCCCTGCCGGGGCCGTCCTGCCCTGGAGGGCCGCACCGTGGTCGACGCCCCGCCCCGCACCGCTGCCCGACCCGGCAGTGCCGTCCTGCCCCGGCGGGTGCCGCGGCCGGTCGGGCGCGGGCGGCGGGTGCTGGTGGCGGTGCTGCTGGTGGAGGGCCTGGCCGCGGTCGCCGCGCTGGGCGTGGCCGGCCCGCGCCGGGCCGGCGTCGTCGCCGGGGTGGCCGGCGTGCTGGTCGTGCTGGCGGGCCTGGTGTCGCTGCGCTGGCGGCGCGCCGCGACCGGGCAGCACGAGCAGTTCGCCGCCGGCCCGGACGGCGCCGCCACCGACCGGGACGACGCCCACCGGCTGCCGTGGGGCCTGGCCGTCAGCGACGTGGTCAGCCGGACCAGCGGGCCGATCGGGGTGCTCGCCGACGCGCAGGGCATCGCGGCGACGCTGGAGGTCGACGTCGGCGCGGACCCGTCGGCGTCGCTGCGGCTGCCGCTGGGCCGGGTCGCCGCGCTGGCCGCCGCCGACCCCGCGGCACTCTGCTCGGTGCAGGTGCGGCTCACCTCCGGCACGCCCGGCGGCGCCGCCGGGCGCACCGGGTCCCCGGCGGCGGCGATCTGGCGCGACCTGGGTGCCGGCGCGGTGGTGCGCACCGCGCACGTGGTGCTGCGGCTGGAGCCGCTGCGCGCGCCGGCCGTCGTCGCCGCGCACGGCGGGGGCGCGGCGGGGGCGGAGGCCGCGCTGGCCGCCGCCGTCGACCGGGTGTCGGCCGCGCTGCGCGCCGACGGGCTGCGCAACCGGCCACTGGACGGCGACGCGCTGACCACCCTGGTGCGGCAGATGGCCGTCCCGGCCGGCCGCGCCGGGCACGTCGACGTCGACCCGGACGAGGCCGCGGAGGTCGCCGGCCTGTTCGCCACCGCGACGTGCACGTGGGCGGTGCTGTCGGTGGCGGTCGACGTGCAGGACCCGCGCGGCTGGACCGTGCGCGGGGCGGGCTGGCTCAGCGGCCACGACGAGGCCGCCACCGCCGCGGCGGTGGCGGAGCTGGCCGGGCACCGGGCGGTGCGGGAGCTGCCCGCCGCCGGCACCGCTGCCGCGGTCGCGCTGACGCTGCCCCTGGGCGGGGGCCCGCTGGACCTGCTGCCGCTGCTGACCACGGTGCAGCCGTGAGTGGGCCGGGCGCCCGGCGGGTGGTGCCGTCGTCGCTGGAGTCGAGCTTCGGGCTGGAGGCGCCGGGCATCCCGATCGGGGACCGGCCGGACGGCCGGCCGCTGCGGCTGCCGCTGCTGGCCGACGAGCAGGTGCGGGTGGCGGTGCTGGACCTGCCGGAGCTGCTGCGGCTGATGGCGCTGCGGCTGCTCGGCGCGGGCTGCGAGCTGACCGTGGTCACCGCCGACCCCCGGTCCTGGGCCGGTGTGCAGCGGGCCGGCGGCAACCCGCCGGTGCTGGTGACGCCGGGGCTGACCCGCTGGCCGCTGGAGGGGTCGGTGGCGCCCCGGGCGCTGGTGGTGGACATGCCGGAGCCGCCGCGGCCGGAGTTCGCCCGGCACCGCTGGACCACCGTCGTGCACGGCGCCACCCGGGCGTCGCTGCGCTCCCCGTGGTGGCTGGGCGCGCAGGTGCTGCTGGCCCGGCCTGGGTCGGGGCGGACGGTGGCGGCGCTGTCCCCGAGCACGGACGCGGCGTCGGTGCGCGAGATCGACCTGCTCTCCCCGCCGGACTTCGCCGCGGTGGTGCGCGGCCGGCTGCACGTGGCCCGGTGGGCGCCGACCGCGCGGGAGACCGCCGCGCTGGGCTGACGGTGCCGGCCCACGGTCCCGCCTCCTGCTGGTCCACGAGGGTCCGGCAGACCGGCGAGGGGCGCACGCCGACACCGTGACCTGGTCCGCGGCCCGGGCACCTGCCTCGGCTACCGTCCAGCAGGCCGTCGACCAGCGCACGAGGACACCCTCCGTCCGCTGCGCGCCCACGTGCGACGAACCGAGGGGGGCGCATGTCGACCACCAGCGTGGCCGGCGCGGTCACCGCCCTGGTCGGCTTCCTGAGCTCCTTCGCCGTCGTGCTGACCGGTCTGCGCGCGGTCGGCGCGAGCGACGCGCAGGCCGCCTCCGGGCTGCTGGTCCTGTCGCTCACCATGGGCGCCGGCACGGTGTTCCTGGCCCAGCGCACCCGGATGCCGATCACCCTGGCCTGGTCCACGCCGGGTGCGGCGCTGCTGGCCACCGCGGGCACGCCGTCGTGGCCGGCGGCGGTCGGGGCGTTCGTCGTCGTCGGGGTGCTGGTGCTGGTGACCGCCGCCTGGCCGCGGCTGGGCACGCTGATCGCCGCCATCCCCACACCGCTGGCGCAGGCCATGCTCGCCGGGGTGCTGGTGCCGCTGTGCCTGGCGCCGGTGACCGGGGCGCTGGCACGCCCGGAGCTGGTGGTGCCGGTCATCGTGGTGTGGGCGGTGCTCGACCGGCTCGCTCCCCGGTGGGCCGTGCCGGCGGCGTTCCTGGTGACGTTGGGCATCGTCGGCGTGCTGGCCGCCCGGGACGGCGGCCTGTCCCCCGCCGACGTCGTCCCGCGCCTGGAGTGGACGACGCCGGAGCTCGGCGTGGCCGCGCTCGTCGGTGTGGCGGTGCCGCTGTTCGTGGTCACGATGGCGTCGCAGAACGTGCCGGGCGTCGCCGTGCTCGCCTCGTTCGGCTACCGGGTGCCGTGGCGCTCGGCGATGACCGTGACCGGCGTGGGCACCCTGCTCGGCGCCCCGTTCGGTGGTCACGCGATCAACCTGGCGGCGATCAGCGCCGCCCTGTCCGCCGGTCCCCAGGCCGGCCCGGACACCACCGCGCGCTACCGGGCGGCCCGCACCGCGGGGCTCTGCCACGTGGGGCTGGCACTGGTGTCCGCCGCGGTGGCGGCGCTGGTGGTCAGCGCACCGGCGGGTCTGGTCGAGGCCGCGGCCGGGCTCGCCCTGGTGCCGGTGCTCGCCGCCTCCGTCGCGGCCGCCTTCGGTGCGGCCGGGTCGCGGGTGCCGGTCGCCGCCACGTTCCTGGTCGCCGTCAGCGGCACGTCGATCGCCGGGATCGGCCCCGCCTTCTGGGCACTGGTCGTCGGGCTCGCGCTCTGGCCCTGGCGGCGCCCGCTCCCCGCGGGCGACCTCGCCCCCGCGTCACCGTAGGAACGGCAGGACGGGCCGCCGGTGACCCTGCTGTGCCGGCCGCGCGCCGCACGGGCCGGCGCCGGGTGAGGAGGCATCGTGGTCACGTGCTGATCCGCCCCGCCCTGGTCGAGGACGCCGCCGGGATCGCCGGCGTGCACGTGGCCGGCTGGCGGGCCGGCTACCGGGGGCTGTTGCCCGACGCGCTGCTCGCCGGGCTCGACGTCGACCGGTACCGCGCCGGCTGGACCCGCCTGCTCAGTGCCCCCGACCCGCGCAGCACCACGCTGGTCGCCGAGCGGGACGGCGTCGTCGGGTTCGTCCAGACCACCCCCGCCCGGGACGACGACGCCGACCCCGCGACCACCGCGGAGCTGACCACCCTCTACGTGCACCCCGACGCCTGGGGCACCGGCGCCGGCCGTGCGCTGACCACCGCGGTGCTCACCGCGGCCGCCACGCAGGGCTTCACCGACGTGACGCTGTGGGTGCTGCACGACAACGGGCGGGCCCGCCGCTTCTACGAGACCGGCGGGTGGGTGCCGGACGGGCGCACGAAACACGACACGCAGGGCGGCGCGGTCCTGTCGGAGGTGCGCTACCGCCGAGCGCTCACCGTCGGCACGCCCGGGTCGCCGTAGGCACGGCCGGACGTGCCGACGGTGACCCCTCGGTGCCTGCGGCCACCGCCCGACCCGGGCACCGACCCGCCGCATCCCGGTCGGCTCACTGGTACGCCGAGCCGCCCCGCAGCCGGGCACCGACCGCCACGTGCAGCGGCGCGAGCACCACGCCGTCCCGGGCCAGCCGGGCGCGCAGCTGCCGGCGGTGCCGGAGCACCCCCACCAGACCGATGGCCCAGAACACGTACTGCACCGAGAACGCGGCCCGGAACGCGTCCCGGCTGTACGCGGTGGAAGACCCTGGCGTGAGGACGTCGAGCACCGCACCGATGGCGAGGATCGTGACCAGCGAGGCCACGAAGCCGCCGATGTTCACCACGCCGCTGGCGCTGCCCAGCCGCGCGGGCGGGTTCTCGGTGCGGGCGAAGTCGAAGCCGATCATCGAGCCGGGGCCGTTGGTGCCGAGTACCACGACCAGCAGCACCAGCAGCGGCAGCGGCGCCCGTCCGGGCCACAGCAGCACCACCGTCCAGACCGCCGCGGTGGCGGCCAGGATGCCGAACACCAGCGCGGAGCGGCGCAGTGGCCAGCGGGCGCACAGCCGGCCGAGCAGCGGGCCGACCAGCATGCCGACCAGCACCAGCAGGGTGAGCAGCCCGGCGGCCTGGCCGGCCGACAGCCCCTCGCCCACGGTCAGGAACGGGTAGCCCCACAGCAGCGCGAACACGGTGCCGGAGAACTGGGTGACCAGGTGCGTGTACAGCCCGATCCGGGTGCCCGGCTCCTGCCAGGCCAGTGCCAGGTTGCGGCGCACCTGCCCGGCGTCCGTGGGGGGCATCACCGGGGAACCGGGCGGGGCGTCCCGCAGCGCGACCACCACCAGGACGGCGACCAGCAGCCCCACCGCCGAGGCGCCCAGGAACGTGCTGCGCCACGACGTCGCCGCCAGCAGGCTCACCAGCGGGTAGGCCGCCACGATCGAGCCCACCTGACCCAGGATGCCGGTGAGCTGGGTCACCACCGGGACCATCCGGCCGGGGAACCACAGCGAGACCAGCCGCAGCACGCTGATGAAGGTCATCGCGTCCCCGGCGCCGACGAGCACCCGGGCGGCGATGGCGGTCGGCACGTCGGTGGCCAGCGCGAGCACCAGCTGGCCGAGCGCCATGGTCACCGCCCCGGCCAGCACCATGCGCCGGGAGCCGAAGCGGTCCAGTGCCACACCGACCGGGATCTGCATGCCGGCGTAGACCACCAGCTGGAGCACCAGGAACAGCGACACCACCGAGGCGCCGGCGGAGAACCGCTCCTGCGCGTCGGTGGCGGCGACCCCGAGCGACGCCCGGTGGAACACGGCCACGGCGTAGGCGAGCAGCCCCACCAGCCAGACGGCGTAGGCCCGGGTCGACGGTCGGGTCGTCGTCGTCGGCGTCGTCACCTCCGGGGCAAGGACGTCGCGGCCACGGCTTGTTCCCCGACCCCCGGTGGTGCTGCTCACCCGGGTGACGCCGGCGGCCCCCGGGACCCGATCCGTGGCCGGGAGCCGGCCGGTCCCACCCCCTGCGGGGTCCGCAGCCACGGTCCGGGGGAGCCAGATCCGGCGTGCGCCTCGTACGCTGCGGACCAGGACCTGTCCCGGGCGGCGAGTGGAGCACCTCATGAGCGCGACAGAACTGGAGACCGGCGCGCCGGGACCGACGGCGGAGACGCCCGCGCCGGCACCCGCGGCACCGCACTACCCGTGCCTGGACGCCGCCCGCGCCATCGCCGCCACCGGGGTCGTCGTCACGCACGTGGCCTTCTGGACCGACGACTACACCGGCGGGAACATCGGCCGGCTGTACGCCCGGCTGGACGTCGGCGTCGCGGTGTTCTTCGTGCTCTCGGGCTTCCTGCTGTCCCGGCCGATGTTCCTCGCCGCGCGCACCGGCCGGCAGCAGCCCAGCCGGTTGAGCTACCTGTGGCGCCGCGGTCTGCGCGTGCTGCCGGCGTACTGGGTCACCGTCTTCGTCGCGCTGCTGTTCCTGCCGATCAACGAGGGGCAGAGCTTCACGACGTGGTGGGAGCACCTGGCGCTGCTGCAGATCTACACCGGCAACGGCGTCGCCGAGGGGCTGACCCACACCTGGAGCCTGTGCACCGAGGTCGCCTTCTACGTCGCGCTGCCCTTCCTCGTCGCCGCGCTGCTGCGGCTGTCCCGGGACGGCAGCTGGCGCCCGGGCCGGCTGCTGGGCGGGATAGCGGTGCTCAGCGTGGCGGGCCTCGCCTATCTGGCCTGGGTGTGGGCCACCAGCCCGGACGACGGGACGGCGGGCACCTGGCTGCCCTCCTACCTCGCCTGGTTCGGCGTCGGCATGGCCTTCGCGGTGCTCACCGTCTGCGAGCCGGACTGGTGGCCGGTGCGGGCCGCGCACGAGCTCGGCTCCAGCCTCTGGACCTGCTGGGCCGCGGCGGCCGGCGTGCTGTGGATCGCGTTCAGCCCGCTCGCCGGGCCGATCCTGCTGGTGGCACCCACCCCGTTCCAGGCGGTCACCAAGAACGTGCTGTACACGGTCGTCGCGACGCTGTTCGTCCTGCCGCTGGTGTTCGGCGACCAGCGCGCCGGCCGCACCCGAGCCGTGCTCTCCAGCGCGCCGCTGCAGTTCCTCGGCCGGATCTCCTACGGCCTGTTCCTGCTGCACCTGCCGGCGCTGGTGGGCATCTACGCCGTCCTCGACATGCCGCTGTTCAGCGGCAGCTTCTACGGCGTGCTGCTGCTGACCTGGGTCCTCGGCGTGCTGTTCGGCTGGCTGAGCTACCAGCTGGTGGAGGCCCCGGCCCAGCGCTGGCGCAACCTCTTCGCCACCCCCCGGCCGGCGGACACCGGCACCACCCGGGACGCCGACGGCGTGCTCCCCGGGAGCGCCGACGCGGCCTCCACGCACGTCTCCCCCACCGACCCGCCCACCACCCAGCCCCTCCCGGACGACGCCCCGGCCGGCGCCCCGGCCGACTCCCCGGCCGGCGCCCGCCGCCGGGCCGCGGGCGGTGTGGCGGTGGCCACCGCGCCGGTCCCCGGGACCAGCCCGGTCGCCGCGGTCACCGCAGAAGAGGCCGCCGCGGACTCGACCCCGGCGCCCACGGCAGCATCCGGTGGCGACGCCGCGGCCCCGCGCACCGGTTCGACCGCGGCGGCCGGCCGCAGCGCCGGCAAGCGGGTCCGTGGCCGCAGGACCTCCCGGCCCCGGACGGCCACGACGGGCGAGGACACCGAGGACAGCACGCCGCCCACCGCCTGACCACGGAGCCGGGCGCACGCGAGCTCCGCGAACGACCGGCGTCGTCCGGGCTCGGCGCTGACACGTGCGCTCTGGCGGCAGTCGGTACCCCGGCGGGTCAGGACGTCGGCGCTCCGGCCCCGTGGGGAGGCACACCCAGGTCACCACCGGCACGTCCGACCGTGCCGACGGTGACCCTGCCCCGCCGACCGTTCGACGGCACCAGCCCCCGCTCCGCGGACCAGCCGGGTCCCGCCGTCGCCCCCGGCGGGGACGGCCGTCGACAGCGGGGCGGGGCCGTCGACGGCGGGGCGGGCGCGGCGCCGGCGGTCAGGCCGGCTCGGGCTCCGTGCCGGCCGCAGACGCCGCCGCGGCGGCGGGGCGGCGGCGCGGACGCCGCCAGGCCCAGCCGCGGGCCGGGAACAGGCCGACCAGCACCACCGCCACGCCCACCGCCGCGAGCACCTGGCGCCCGGTCTCGCCGCTGCTCGCCCCGTCGGCCGCCAGCCACGCCACCGCGGCGACGGCGAGTCCACCGGCGAGCACGCCCGACGCCGTCCCGCTCAGCAGCCGGCGGGCCGGCGCCCACCACCGGCGCGCGGCGGCCAGCACCGCCACGGCGAGCACGCCGACCCAGCCCGCGGACAGGGCGATGAGCAGCACGCCGGCTGCGGCGACGGTCGCGTCCACCCGGCGCGGACCCACCGGGGGCAGCCTGCGGCCTCGGGCGGGCAGCAGTGCCAGGGCGGCCAGCACCACCAGCGCCAGGAGGCCCACCCCGAGCGCGGCCCGGTAGGTGGCGCCGGGGGCGAAGTCCAGCCGCAGCTCACCGGCGGACCCGGCCGGGAGCAGGTAGGCCTGCTGCCAGCCGTCCACCGTCCGCGACTCCAGCGGCACGCCGTCCAGGGTCGCCTGCCAGCCCGGGTTCACGTTCTCCGGCACGACGACCAGCGCCGGTTCGGACCGCTCGGGCACCGACACCACGCGGTGCTCGGCGTCCCAGCGGGTGACCTCCACCGGCAGCGGCTGCGGCGCCGGTGCGGCCAGGTCCCCACCGATCCGGGTCAGCGTGGCCGACTCGACGGCGAGGCTCGCGGTGCTGGCCGCGGTGAAGCGGTGCTCCCCGGCGGCCAGCTCGCCGGTGGTCGCCGGGGCGGTGCAGGTGACCGGCGCCAGCGAGGCCATCGAGGTCAGGTCGCCCAGGGTGGTGGTCAGCTGGGTCTGCTGCACCCTCCCGTCCACGGTGATCGTGGGGCCGGTGCCGCAGGGCAGGTCGACGACGGTGGCCGGGTCCGGCCCGACGACGCCGGGCAGCTCGACCTCGCTGACGCCGACGCCCAGGCCGGTCGAGAGCCGGGTCTGCGGGTCGAAGGTGGCCAGCGAGTCCGGGTCGGGGAACCGCAGCGTCACCCGGTCGGTGGTCAGCGGGGCGAAGGTCGCCGCCCCGTCCAGGTCCAGGGTGACGGTGCGCAGCAGGCCGCCGGCCCCGTCATCGATCTCCACCTGCACCGGGCGGGCAGCAGCGGCGGCCGGGTTCAGCACCAGCCGGATGCGGTCCACGGTGCGTCGGCTGTCGAAGCGCAGGCTGAGCGAGCCACCGGCGTCGGCGTCGGCCGAGCCGACGAGGGCGGCGGCCGACCAGGTGGTCCCGGGATCGCCGTCGACGGCGGCCCACGGGCCACCGCGCGGGTCGGGCACCGCCTGGCTGCTGGCCGTGGCACCGACGACGTGGGCGACGCCCCGGTCGGGGGAGCTCGCCGCCGACGCCACCGCCGCGCGGTCCAGCAGCGCGTCGAGGCCCGGGCCCGGTCGCGGGGTGGCGGACACGGACACGTCGTAGTCGGCCGGCTCGGCCACGGTGAGCACCCGGTCGACACCCTCCGGTTCCTCGGCGCCGCGCACCAGGTCCGTGCTGCAGCGCACAGTGCGGTCGGGCTCGTCCACGCAGCCGGAGCGGGCGGGGTCGGCGGAGTCGAAGACGTAGGCGTCCACCGCGCCGGCCGGTGCCGGGGTGACCACCGACCGGTCGACGGTGAGGCCCGGCACCGCCACCTCGGCCAGGTGCAGGGCCGGGTCGCCGCCGGCGCCCTCGACCGGCAGCGCGGTGATCCGGACGAAGGACGTCGGGCCCACGGGCAGCGGCAGGTACTGCGCCTGGTCGGTGCGCAGCAGCGGGGCGTCCAGCTGGCCGCTGCTGGTGGTGATCCGCACCTCGGTCGGGGCGAGCTGCGGGTCGGCGAGCACGAGGCTCAGCCCCTCGGCCCGGAGGGGCTCGGCGGCGTCGACCTGCCACCAGACCGGCTGCGGGTCCCCGAGCCGGTCCGCCGGCTGCCAGGACGTCGTGGGGTCGCCGTCGAGGGCGGCGTAGGGCTGCTGGTCGGGCCGGCTGCCCTGCAGGCTGTCCGGGTCGGAGGCCGAGCTCGACGCCGACACCGCGCCGCCGTCCAGCCGGACGACGCTCTGCTGGGCGTCCTGGCCGTCGATGAGGTAGTCCCGGGCGGGGGCGTCCAGCCGCAGCGGGTCGTCGGCGGTCAGGCCGGCCGACGAGGCGTCGTTGATGGCACCGAAGTTGCGCTCCCGGCGCACGAGGGCGTCGCTGACCACGATGGGCGCGCCGGTGTCCTGGGTGCCGTCGGCCAGCTGGGCGGGGCGGCCGGTGACCAGGCCGCGCTCCGCGGCGGCCAGCACGCCCTCGGGTCCGCCGAGCACGGTGACGGCGCCCGACTGCGGCGTGACGGTGACCTCGTCGGCGGCGTCGCGCACCTCGAACACCTCGACGGCCTGCACCCGGGGCGCCAGGTTGGAGTCCAGGACCCGGCCCGGGACCGCACCGGACTCGATGCGGGGGCCGAAGCCGGCCACCCGGGTGATGCCCGGCGAGGCGGCGAGCGCCTCGTGCACCAGCGCCGAGCGGGTGGCGAGTGCACCGCTGGCCAGGTCGTTGCGGACCACCAGGTACTCGATGCCCGAGCGGGCCAGGAACGGGCCGAGTCCGGCCGACCCGGTGCCCCGCGCGAGCTGCGCCTCGACCGCGTCGAGCGTCCGGATGTGGCCGGGCGGGGTGAGCGGGATGGCGTTGCGCACCTCCCACGGCGACTCGGCCAGGGGCTGCATCGGCTCGTCGCCGGTGTCGCCCCAGACGTACTGGCCGGTGGTGGAGCCGGGCAGCAGCAGGGCCCGCCCGCTGCTCTGCCGGTCGGCCAGCCAGTCGGCGGTCTGGTCCCAGTAGCCCGGCAGGTCGATGAAGCCGCGCGGGGCGGTGAGCCGCCCCTCCAGCGCAGGCGACAGGGTGCTCAGCAGTGCCAGCACCACCAGGGCCGCGCCCGCCCTCCCGAGCAGCAGCCGGGCCGGGCGGGTACCCGGACCCTGACGCCCCCGGTCCCAGGCCCGGCCGACGACGTGGGCCACGGCCAGCGCCAACGGCAGCCGCAGCACCGGGTCGTACTTGTGCACGTTGCGCAGCGGGGACAGCGGCCCGTCCAGCGCGGTGTGCAGCGGGCCGGCCAGCACACCCTCGACGGTGGACAGGTGCCCCAGGGTGACCAGCACCAGCCCGGTCAGCAGCCCCAGCACCATCCAGGTGCGGTGCGGCAGGTGCCGCCGGGTCAGCCCGAACAGGCCCACCGCCAGCAGGACGCCGGTGGCCAGCACCGGCAGGGTGTTGCGCACCAGCTCCCAGCCGGCCGGCCACACCGGTCCGTCCGGGGTGGACAGGAACGCCAGCCACTGCGACGTGCCGCGCAGCGTCTGCGTCAGCTCGGTGCGGGCGGTGGTGGTGTCGGCGGTCTCGATGTAGTCCAGGAACGGCGGGCTGTACCGCCCCAGGAGCAGCAGCGAGCCCGACCACCACGCGGTGGCCAGCAGCACCGACGCCGCCCACCAGGCCATCAGCCGGCGGCGCCGCGGGCCGGGTTCCCGGGTGAGCAGCCAGAGCGCCGCGAGCGGGAGCACCGCGGAGGCGGCGACGGCGTTCACACCGCCGGCGCAGAACACCGCGACCCCGGAGAGCGCGGCGGCCCGGCGCGGTGACCCGGTGCGGGACCCGGTCACCAGGGGCACCAGCACCCACGGCGCGACCGCCATCGGCAGCACCTCGATCGAGGTGGCGCCCAGGCCGCTGATCATGCGCGGGGCGAGGGCGAAGACCAGCCCGGCGACGAGCCGGGAGCCCGGGGTGCCGATGCGCAGCCGCTCGGCCAGGGTGACGGCGCCCAGGAAGGCCACGCTGAGCAGCAGCGCCAGCCAGAGCCGCTGCACCACCCAGACGGGCAGGCCGATCGCGTCACCGAGGACGAAGAACGGCCCCATCGGGAACAGGTAGCCGTAGGCCTGGTTCTGCACCTGGCCGGCGAAGCCCTCGGGGTCCCACAGCGACAGTGCGCGCCCGAGCAGGCCCAGCGGGTTGATCGCCAGGTCCAGCTTGGTGTCCGCGACGATGCGGTTGGGGTTCTGCGACAGCGCCAGGCCGGTGAAGGCCAGGCAGACCGCGGCCAGCCGCAGCCGGTGGACCAGCCGGGAGGCCGGCGGGGGTGTGCCCGCGGCCGGGGGGACCGGGACGGCGCCGCCCCCGCCCGGCGTGCGGGCGGGGGCAGCGTCGGACTGCTCGAGCAGGGTGGGTGCAGCCATCAGCTCACGAGGTCAGGGGTCGGTGTGTTGACGGTGCAGCCTTGCACGTGCCCCTGTCAGCGCCCCTGCAGCTGGAAGAACTCCCGGTCGTCCTCGTCGGCCTCGGCGTGCCGGTCATGGGCCGCGACGTCGCCGCCCCGGCCGGCCCGCAGGAACAGCAGCAGCCCACCGACGAGCAGCAGCAGGCCCAGCACACCGAGCGCGATCGGCGCGGTCGTCGTGACGGCGCGGATCTGGTCACGCTTGTCCGACGCCAGGTCGACCTGGGTCGCGACCGTCTGCTCGTTGGCGGTGAAGTCGCCGGAGAGGTAGGTGATGCCGGTCTCGCCGTCCGGACCCTGGAACACCACGTTCGGGCTCTCGGTGGCCGAGATGATGACGCCGGTGGTCGGCTCCACCAGCATCGTGCGGACGTTGGAGTAGACGACGTCGGCGGTCACGTTGCCGTCGCCCGGGGCACCGGCCAGCGCGGCCGGCACCTCCTCCTGGCGGATCGTCGTCGCCGGGACCTCGGTGACGAAGCGGTAGACGTCGAGCCCCTGGACGGTGTCCTCGCCCTCGTACCTCGCGGGGAAGGACTGCCCGACGGTGGAGTTGAACCAGGTGTAGTCCCGCTGCTCGGTGCCGATCGGGAACGTGATCGTGAGGCCCTGGATGTCGGCGGGCTCGCCGTCGACGCTGGCCGATCCGCAGTTGCCGACCGCCTCGGCCGTCCTGCGGTCCAGGCAGACCCGGAACTCCGTGGTGGTCAGGATGTCCCCGCGGGAACTCAGGATCGACGTGCCGCTGCTCCAGACCGCGGTGTCGGGATCGGCCTCGGGGGCGTTCGGGTCGCCCTGCACCGTCTGGTTGGCCCTGCCCTCGTCGTTCGTCACCGGCTGCAGGGTGCCCAGGTCGAAGTAGGTGAGGTCGTCGGCGATCGCCGTCGGCGTCGCCGACTGGTCCAGGTCCACCTTCACGAGCTCGGGGACGAGCACGAACCGCACAGCCAGAGCGGCGACCAGCATGAAGGTGCCCAGGCCGAGCAGCACCAGTCCTACGGCGCGTCCACGCACGTGGGGCCTCCTTCGGGTTCGGCGACGGCTCCGACGGCGTCGCGGCTGCGCACGTTACTCATGGGTAGCGTGATTTCCAACATGTTCGACAGGATCCTCCCTCCGACGGAGGACGACCACGAGGTTCCAGGACACCACCTCCCGCAGGCCGGGGACGCGGACGATCCACTGCGCCCACCACGGGTGGTACCGCGGGTACGCGGCGACGACGTCGGCGTCCGGGCACTGCCGGGCCCACAGCACCGCGGCACCGGCGGAGACGGCGAACAGAGACTCCCCGAAGCGGTTCTTGGGCTCCCGGCCGTGCTCCCGCACGTAGCGGCGCCGGGCCCGGTACCCGCCCAGGTAGTGCCACGGCCCCGTCTCGTGCCCCCCGTGGGGTGACAACCACGGGGTGAAGCTGAGGAAGACGGTGCCCCCGGGCTTCGTCACACGCACCATCTCGTCGGCCATCAGCCAGGGCCGTGCCACGTGCTCCAGGACGTTGGAGGAGTAGCAGACGTCGACCGACGCCGTGCGCACCGGCAGGGCCTCGCCGCTGCCGCGCACCATGCCGGGGGTGCCCAGCCCGGCGAGCTCGCCGGCGTCCGGCTCCATGCCCACGTACGTGGCCCCGGCCTGCACGAACGCGTCCCGGAAGTACCCCGGGCCGCCACCGACGTCCAGGACGGTGGCGCCGTGCAGTGGCACGTGGTCACCGAGCTGGCGCACCGAGTCGTCGGCGAGCGTGCCGTAGAACGCGTCGGGGTCGGTCTGCTCGCTGAGGAACGCCCGGAACAGCGTC
This sequence comes from Goekera deserti, assembly GCF_010685995.1. Taxonomy (GTDB): domain Bacteria; phylum Actinomycetota; class Actinomycetes; order Mycobacteriales; family Geodermatophilaceae; genus Goekera; species Goekera deserti. The sequence continues at coordinate 35,793 of NZ_JAAGWK010000011.1, forward strand.
ACCGAGCGGGCGAGCGTGGCCGAGTGCGGCACGGAGGGCTCCGATCGTCATCATCTGGGGTGGCGAAGAGCACGTTACTGCCCGGTAGGGTCGCGCCGGTGCGCACCGGACAACCGCCGACCGACGTCCTCGTCCTCAACTGGCGCGACATCTCGCACCCCGAGGGCGGGGGCTCCGAACGCTACGTGCACCACATGGTCGCGGGCCTCGCCGCCGCCGGGGTGCGGGTGACGATGTTCTGTGCCGCCCACGAGGGCGCACCCGCCGAGGAGGTCGTCGACGGGGTCCGCGTGGTGCGGCGCGGTGGCCGGCTCAGCGTGTACCCGCGCGGGCTCGCCCACGTGCTGCGCAGCCGGCCCCGCCTGGTGGTGGACGTGCAGAACGGCGTCCCGTTCCTGAGCCCGCTGGTCACCCGCACGCCGGTGCTGGTCCTGGTCCACCACGTGCACCGGGAGCAGTGGCCGATCCTGTTCGGCAAGCTCGGCGGCGCGGTCGGCTGGTGGGTGGAGTCGCAGGTCGCCCCCCGGGTCTACCGCCGCTGCCGCTACGTGACCGTCTCGCGGGCCACCGCGACCGAGCTGACCGAGCTCGGCGTGGACGCCGTCCGGATCGACGTGGTGCACAACGGCACCGACCCCCGCCCGCCGGTGCAGGCCGTGCGGGCCGAGCGGCCCCGCCTGGTGCTGGTGTCCCGGCTGGTGCCGCACAAGCAGATCGAGCACGCCATCGAGGTGGTCGCCCGGCTGCGCGACCAGGTGCCGGACCTCGTGCTGGACATCGTCGGCGACGGCTGGTGGGCCGACGAGCTGCGCGCGCACGCGCAGCGGCGCGGCGTGGCGGACATGGTGCGCTTCCACGGCCACGTGAGCGAGCAGGACAAGCACGAGCGGCTCGCCGAGGCGTGGCTGCACCTGTGCCCGTCGGTCAAGGAGGGCTGGGGCATCGTGGTCACCGAGGCCGCCGGGCACGGCGTGCCGACGATCGCCTACCGCTCGGCCGGGGGCATCAACGAGTCCGTGGTCGACGGCCAGACCGGTGTGCTGGTCGACGACCTGGACGAGATGACCGAGACCGTGGCCCGGCTGCTGGCCGACGAGGAGACCCGCGAGGTCATGGGTGCGGCCGCGGCCAAGCACGCGGACACCTTCAGCTGGCCGCGCAGCGTCGCCGGCTTCGCCCGCGCCCTCGGCGCCGCGGCGCAGCGCTCGCGCCGGCCCGCCGTCCGCGCCCTGGCGCGCGGCCCGCTGGCCTCGCTCCAGGTCGACTGAGACAGCGGTGTCCGGTCCCCGGGAACACCCGGGACCGGACGCCGAGGTCCGGTCGACCCGTCTCCGCACACGACAGAGGTCCCGCTCCCCCGTAGGGGGCGGGACCTCTGTCGTGCGGCGTCAGGGGAGGCGGCCGGGGGCCGCCGTCCGGGTCAGCGCGAGCCGTAGTCCAGGACGTCGGGCGGGGTGTCCTGCGTGGAACTGCTGCCGGACTCGACCTGCAGACCCCGGTCGGGGTCCAGGGCCGCACCGGCCGCGACGACTCCGCCGACGGCCACGACAGCACCGACACCGACCGCCGCGACTGCCGCGACCGACTTGACGGCGAGCAGTGACTTGAGGGCGAGGAACGTCTTCATCTGTACCGCTTTCCTGGATGACGCTGACGGAGCGACACGGTAACCGCCGATCCGGCCAGCCACAACCAGGAGACGATCACACTCCCCCCTGCGAGCAGGTGCCCGGCCACGACCGCGACGAGCCGGGACGTCGCCGGTGCCGGCGGTTCCTGGGCGTCGGGCACCCGCAGCAGCTGCAGCCACTCGCCGTCCACGACCCGGTCCAGCCCGGCCAGCCCGGCCGGCGTGGCCGCGCCCGGGGTGCCCCGCTCCACCAGCACCCAGCCGACGCCGAGCCGGGCCAGCGCCGCCGGGTCACCGGCCACCGCCGCGGCCGCACGTGCCCGGGCGTCGTCGCCGTCCACCGCCCGGCCGTCGACGACCAGCAGGTCGCTGACCAGCGTGGTGCGCGGCAGCCAGCGCGGCGCCGGGTCCAGCTGGGGGCGGTCGTCGTTCCAGCCGAACGCCCGGACCGCGCTGAAGGGCAGCACCAGGACGTCGCCGGGGCCGTCGTCGGCGGCGACGGCCTCCCGGACGGCGGACCAGTCCGCCGGGTACTCGACCGGCTGGAGCCGGCCGCCCACGCCCCACGCCAGGTCCGGCACCGCCACCACCGGCAGCAGCAGCGCGGCGGCCACCAGCACCCGGGCCAGGACGGCGTGGCCCACGGGGAGGCCGAGCCGCAGCTGTGCGGCGCGGCGGGCGGCGAGCCCGACACCCAGGGCCAGCGGCAACGCCCACCAGGCCACCCACTTCTGCCCGTCGCGCAGCAGACCGCCGCCGGGCACGTCCTCGACCACCAGCCGCAGCAGCTCCCGGGCCCCGGGCACGGTGCCGGCCAGTGCCAGCAGCAGGCCACCGGCGCCGAGCAGCACGAGCCGGCCACCCGGCCCGCGCAGGGCACCGGGCGTGCGCCAGCCCCACGCGGCCAGCCCGACCAGCAGCAGGGTGACCACCGGCAGGAGCACCGAGGTGCGGCTGCCGGGGACGGCGTCGGCGTTCCAGATGCCACCGGTGCCCAGCAGCGAGACGAGCGTGCCGCCCCAGCCCTCGGCGCGGGCCGCGAACGCGTCGACGCCCGCGCCGTCGGACCCGCCGCCGCCGGGGTGCAGCAGGCCGGCGAGCACCCAGGGCAGCGACAGCAGCACCACCCCGGCCGCGACCGGGCCCGCCGCCCGGTGCCGGCCCACCACCACGAGGGCGACGCCACCGGCCAGCAGCGCGCCGGTCGGGGTGAGTGCGGCCGGGGCGAGGGTCAGCACCAGGCGGGGCAGGGCCCCGGGGTCGCCGGCCCGCAGGCGCAGCGCGGCCCGCACCACCCAGGGCAGCGCGGCGTAGGCCAGCAGCAGGCTCCAGTGACCCATGAGCAGCCGCTCGCCCAGGTAGGGGCTCCAGCCGTAGGCGAGCCCGGCCGCGGCGGCCGCGACGCCGCGGCGGCCGTCCGGTCCGGGCGGCACCAGCCGCGCGGCGCCGAGCACCGCGGTGAGCACGATCCCCACCAGGACGAGCTTCTGCACCAGGTCACCGGGCACGACGGCGGTGACCAGGGCGGTCACCGCGTCGGCCGGCACGGCCCGCGGCAGCCCGCCGGCCAGGCCCAGGGCGTCCCGGTCGAGGTCCTGCTGCGGGACGAACACCATGTCGCCGACCAGTACGAACCCGGGGGCGAGGACGGGGGCGGTGACCAGCAGGGCGACGGCCAGGGAGCCCCAGCGGGCGACCCAGGGCTGCTCATCAGGAGTGACCCACTGCACCGTCACCTGGCCTCCAGCCCACCGGAGCACGTACGGTACCGCGGGAGTTACCAGCCAGTAGCCAACTCGGTCGAGGAGTGTCGTGACTGCAGGCACCACACTGCCGGGCACCGTCCCGGACGTGCCGGCCCGTGCCGGCTCGCTGGCCGTCGCGCCGGCCGCCCTCCTGTCCCTGACGTTGCTGGGTGTCAACGGCCTGGCCTACGTCTTCACCCTGCTGGCCACCCGGGTGCTCGCGCCCAGCGCCTTCGGTGAGCTGGCCGCGCTGCTGAACGTCCTGCTCATCGGTGTGGTGCCGGCCGCCGCGCTGCAGACGGTCACCGCGTTGCGGCTGGGCGGGGCGGCCCGCCGCGGTGCGTCGTCGCTGCCGCGGGTGCACGGGGTGACCGTGCTGGTGGCCGCGGGCGTCGGCACGGTGGGCCTGCTGGGCACCTGGCCGATCACCGAGCTGCTGCACCTGTCCTCGGTCGCGCCGGTGGCGTTCCTGGCCCTGGTGCTGGTGCCGCACACGCTGGTCGGCGGGTACGACGGGATGCTGCAGGGCGCCGGGCGGTACGGCCGGCTGGCCGTCGTCACCGCCACGTTCGGCGGCGCCAAGATGGTCGGCGCCGCGACCGGGCTGCTGCTCGGCGGGACCTCGACGTCGGCGCTGGCCGGCATGGCCGTGGGCGCCTGGCTCGGCGCGGCGGGCACCTGGCTGGGCACCGGCCGCCCCGGCCTGGCCCGGCCCCCGCGCGGGCTGCTGGTGGGCGTGGCGCATGCCGCCGGCGCCCTGTTCGGCTTCGTGCTGCTGGTGAACCTGGACCTGCTGCTGGCCCGGCACCACCTGACCGCCGAGCAGGCCGGCGAGTACGCGGTGGGCTCGATCATCTTCAAGATCGCCTTCTGGCTGCCGCAGGGCGTCGGGGTGATGCTGGTGCCCAAGCTGGCCGACCCCGAGCAGCGCCGCCGGGCGCTGCCCTCGGCCGTGCTGCTGGTGGCCGGGATCGGCGGGCTGCTGGTGCTGGCCACCGCCGTGCTGCGCGGCTCGGCGCTCAGCGTGCTGGGTGGGGAGGAGTACGGCGCGGAGCTCGGCGGCACCGTCTGGCTGTTCGCCACCACCGGCACCGCGCTGGCCATCGCGCAGCTGCTGCTGTACTCGGGCATCGCCCGCGCCGACCGGGTCGCCATGCTGACCGCGTGGGGAGCAGCGGGTCTCGAGGTGGTCACGGTGGGTGTGCTGAGCGCCACCGGGCGGGTCTCGCCGGTGACCATCGCGATCACCGCCTGCGCGGTCGCCACGTCGCTGGTCGTCCTGGGGCTGGTGCGGATGCGCTTCGAGGCCCACCACCCCGAGGCCGTCGACCACCGGGAGCCGGAGGAGGTGCTGGCGATGGACACCACCAGCAGCGCCGACCTGGGCATCTCCCCCGCCGAGGCGCGCCGCGCGGACGCCGCCGGCGACCCGCAGGCGTGCCTGCGGCCACGGGAGGACGCCCCCACCTCCGGGCCGGGCCGGCGCTCCTGACCCGGTGACGGGCTGCGGGGCGGGCGCGGCACCAGCATGATCGGGGGCGACGCACCCGCCACGACCCGAGGAGCACCTCGCCCCATGGACCACTTCACCATCGCCACGGTCGCCGAGCAGAGCGCGGACTTCCGCCGCGTGCTGTGGACCGGCGAGCACACCCAGCTGGTCATCATGACCATCCCCGTGGGCGGGGAGATCGGCGAGGAGACCCACGAGGGGAACGACCAGATCCTCACCTTCGTCAGCGGCACCGGCGAGGCGGTGGTGTCCGGGCAGAAGAAGAAGGTCGCCCAGGGCGACCTCGTCGTCGTCCCGGCCGGCAAGAAGCACAACTTCGTGAACACCGGCCCGAACCCGCTGGTGCTCTACACGGTCTACGGCCCGCCGGACCACGCCGATGGCGCCGTGCACACGACCAAGGAGGAGGCCGACGCGCTCGAGGAGGCCGGCCAGGACGAGCCGCCGACGGCGTGAGCCCGCCCCGCCCCCGCCGTCACGGCGGGGGCGGGGTGCGCCCGTCCGGCTCGCCCGGGGCAGCGGCCGGTGACCGGGGTCGGGGGCGGCTGTGCGGCCCCCGCCGGGGCAGCGCCAGCAGGACCGCCCCGACGGCGAAGACCAGCCACAGGCTGATGAACCGGTAGACCAGCACCGCCGACACGGCGTCCGGCAGGGGCACGGTCACCCCGACGAGCGCCGCGGTCAGCGCCGTCTCCACCACCCCGATCCCGCCCGGGGTCAGCCCCAGCGTGGCCGCGCCGGCCCCGGCGGCCCAGGCGATCAGGATCCCGGTCCACGGCACCGGGACGTCGACGGCGACCAGCGCCAGCGCCAGGCACGCGGCGTCGGCCAGCCAGTTCACCAGCGACCAGCCCGCCACGACGGCGGCGTCCCGTCGGCCCAGCCGCTGCGAGCCCAGCTGGCGCACCAGCCCAGAGACCGCCGACTGCGCGCGGGGCCCGTCCAGCCGGCGCACCCGGGCGGCGACCCAGCCGACCACCGGGACCACCCAGCCCACCACCCGCTCCTGGGCGGCCGGGCTGCGCAGCGCCAGCAGCAGCACCACGCTGGGCACCACCGCGACCACGCCGGCCAGCAGCGCCCCCACCACCCCGGCCGGGGAGCCCACCAGCACGCACCCGACCGCGATCACCACCGCGAACGAGACGGTGGAGAAGACCCCGGAGACGGTGAGCACCCAGCTGACCAGCGCCGGCTCGTTGCCCAGCTCGCGCAGCCGGCGGAACGTGTAGAGGGTGCCGGCGGCGGGACCGGCCACCGGCAGTCCGACGGAGATGGTGTTGCCGGCGTACGTGGTGGCGACGACCTGGTTCAGCGGCGCGTGCCCGCCGCCGGCGCGCAGCAGCCGGGCCTGCTGCCGGGCCAGTGCCCCCATCGAGACGGCCTCGGCCACCGCCGCGGCCAGCACCCAGCGCCAGCGCACCCCGGTCAGGTTGCCGATCGCGTCGACGAACCGGTCACGGCCGGCCACCACGAGGACCGCGACGACGGCCAGGCTGGCCACCGGGGTCAGCACCCGGAGCCAGCGCCGTGGCCGGTCGGTCACCGGTGGGGGCTCGAGGCCGTCGACGGTCACCGGCGGCGGCCGGCGGCCCCGGCGCCCGGCCGGGCGCGCAGCGGCGGTCGGCGGGCAGGGGTGGGCACGGCGTGGACGGTACTTCTCCCCGGTTGCCGGTGGCGGCGTACTCGCCCGGGAGGGTGGTCCCGCCCCCACCCGGTCCCCGCAGCCGGGCGCGCGCACCGGGCGAGGGCGCGCCCTGTCCTCGCCCGGTGCGCGTCCGTATCGTCGCCGCCATGGCGAGCCCCTGCCTGACCCCCCGCCCCGGCACCCGATGAGCGCGCCCGCCCCTGAGCGCCGCCCGGCCCTGCTCACCGTCGACGACGACCCGGCCGTGTCCCGCGCCGTGGCCCGCGACCTGCGCCGGCACTACGGCGACCGCTACCGCGTCGTCCGCGCCGAGTCCGGACGCGCGGCGCTCGAGGCGCTGCGGGAGATGAAGCTGCGCGGTGACGAGGTGGCGGTGCTGCTGGCCGACCACCGGATGCCGCAGATGAGCGGCATCGAGTTCCTGGAGCAGGCGATGGACGTGTACCCCGCCGCCCGCCGGGTGCTGCTGACCGCCTACGCGGACACCGGCGCCGCCATCGACGCGATCAACCTCGTCGACCTGGACCACTACCTGCTCAAGCCGTGGGACCCGCCGGAGGAGAAGCTGTACCCGGTGCTCGACGGGCTGCTGCGCGCCTGGCAGCACGAGGACCGGCGGCCGGTCGCCGGCACCCGGGTGGTGGGCGCCCGCTGGTCGGCCCGCTCCTCGGAGATCCGCGACTTCCTGGCCCGCAACCAGGTGCCCTACCGCTTCCACCTGTCCGACTCCCCGGAGGGCGAGCGGCTGCTCGCCGCGGCCGGGGCCGACCCGCTGGCCCTGCCGCTGGTGGTCACCCCGGACGGCACCGCGCTGCTGGCCCCCACCGACGCCGAGCTGGCCGACCGCACGGGCGTGCCGACCACCCCGGAGACGGACTTCTACGACCTGATCGTGGTCGGCGGCGGCCCGGCCGGGCTGGGCGCGGCGGTCTACGGCGCCTCGGAGGGCCTGCGCACGATCCTCGTCGAGCGCACCGCCACCGGCGGCCAGGCCGGCACCAGCTCGCGGATCGAGAACTACCTCGGCTTCCCCGACGGCGTCTCCGGCGCCCAGCTGGCCGACCGGGCCCGCCGGCAGGCGGTGAAGTTCGGCGCCGAGCTGGTCACCACCCGGGACGTCGTCGGCCTGGAGGTGGCCGGGTCCGCGCGGCGGGTGCACTTCGCCGACGGGTCGTCGCTGGACGCGCACGCCGTCGTGCTGGCCACCGGGGTGTCCTACCGGCAGCTGGCCGCCGAGGGCATCGACGCGCTCACCGGCCGCGGCGTGTTCTACGGGCTGGCGCAGAGCGAGGCGAGCAGCTGCGCCGCGCAGGACGTGTACGTCGTCGGCGGCGCCAACTCCGCCGGGCAGGCCGCGGTGCACCTGGCCCGCAGCGCCCGCTCGGTGACGCTGCTGATCCGCGGGGAGTCCCTCGAGGCGTCCATGTCGCACTACCTGATCGAGCAGCTGGCCGCGCTGGACAACGTGAGCGTCCGGCCGTGCACGCAGGTCAGCGCGGTGCACGGCGAGGAGCACCTGGAACGGCTGACCCTCACCCACGTCTCCGGCACGACCGAGACCGTGGACGCGAGCTGGCTGTTCGTGTTCATCGGCGCCGCCCCGCGCACCGACTGGCTGGACGGCGTCGTCGCCCGGGACCGGCTGGGTTTCGTGCTGGCCGGACCGGACCTGGTGGTGGAGGCCGGCGGCTGGACCACCGAGCGGCCGCCGTACCACCTGGAGAGCAGCGTGCCCGGCGTCTTCGTGGCCGGCGACGTGCGCGCCGACTCCGCCAAGCGGGTCGCCGCCGCCGTCGGCGAGGGCGCCATGGCGGTCATGCTGGTGCACCGTTACCTGGAGTCCAGTTGACCGCGCCGGCGTGCGACCCGGAGCTGCTGCGCACGCTGTTCCTGTTCGAGGCGCTCGACGACGAGCAGCTGGAGTGGCTGTGCGGGCACGGCGAGCTGGTCGACCTGGAACCCGGCCACGCCTACCGCGAGGGTGAGCCGGCGACCTGCCTGTACGTGCTGGTGGAGGGCGAGATCGCGCTGTCCCGCCGGGTCGGGAGCGAGGACGTCGAGGTCACCCGCACGGCCCAGCGCGGCGTGTACGGCGGCGCGTTCACCGCCTACCTGGGCAACCGCATCCCGCAGACCTACAGCAACTCGCTGCGGGTCGTCGTCCCGTCCCGGTTCTTCGTGCTCGACGCCGCCCGCTTCGCCGAGCTGGTGACCACCTGGTTCCCGATGGCGGTGCACCTGCTGGAGGGCCTGTTCTTCGGCGCGCAGAACACCCAGGCCGCGATCGGCCAGCGGGAGCGGCTGCTGGCCCTGGGCTCGCTGTCGGCCGGGCTGACCCACGAGCTGAACAACCCGGCCGGTGCCGCGGTCCGGGCCACCAGCGCGCTGCGCGACCGGCTGGCCGGGATGCGGGCCGAGCTGCGCCGGGTCGCCGAGGCGCCGCTGGACCGGGACGTCGTCCTCGCGATGGTGGCGCTGCAGGACAAGGCGGTGGCGCGGGTCGCCACGGCGCCCGACCTGAGCGCGCTGGAGGCCGCCGACCGGGAGGAGGAGCTCGGCGAGTGGTTCGAGGACCACGACGTCGCCGGTGGCTGGGACCTCGCCGCGGGGCTGGCCCAGGTGGGCATCGACCCTGCCTGGCTGGACGAGCTGGCCACGCACGTGCCGCCCGGGTCGCTGGACGGGATCGTGCGCTGGCTGGCCGGCACCGTCGAGCTGGAGCTGCTCACCGCGGAGATCGTCTCGGCGACCACCCGGATCTCGCAGCTGGTCGGGGCCGCCCGGCAGTACTCGCAGCTGGACCGGGCGCCGGTGCAGACCGTCGACGTGCACGACCTGCTGACCAGCACCCTGATCATGCTCAAGGGCCGATTCCCGGAGACCCTGCGCGTGGTCAAGGACTACGACCGCAGCCTGCCGCAGGTCACCGTGCTCGCCGCCGAGCTCAACCAGGTCTGGACCAACCTCATCGACAACGCCGTGCAGGCCATGGGCGAGGCCGGCGGCACGCTCACGCTGCACACCGCGCGGGACGGCGAGCACCTGCTGGTGGAGGTCCGCGACACCGGCCCGGGCATCGACCCCGCCGTCCAGCCGCGGGTGTTCGAGCCCTTCTTCACCACCAAGCCGGTCGGCCAGGGCACCGGCCTGGGCCTGGACATCTCCTGGCGGATCGTGGTGCACAAGCACCGCGGTGACCTGTCGGTGAGCTCCGTCCCCGGCGACACCCGCTTCCGTGTCCGCATCCCGCTCACCCCTCCGGAGGCCGCGCCGTGACCGACCCGATCGACCCCGACGCGCTGCCCAGTGGCACCGGCTGCCGGGAGTGCGACGCGGCGGGCGGGTGGTGGTTCCACCTGCGGCGCTGCGCCGCCTGCGGGCACGTGGGCTGCTGCGACTCCTCGCCGTCCCGGCACGCCCGCGGCCACGCCGCGAGCAGCGGCCACCCGCTGATCACCAGCTTCGAGCCGGGTGAGGACTGGTGGTGGGACTACACGGCGCAGGCGTACGCCCGCGGGCCGGCCCTGGCCGACCCGCAGCACCGGCCGCTGGACCAGCCCGCCCCGGGCCCGGCCGGGCGGGTGCCCGCGGACTGGCAGCGCCACCTGCACTGAGCCGCCCGGGTACGGCGGGCTCGGCCGGAGCGGGGTGCGGCCGGCTCAGGCGGACAGCGCCACCCGGTCGGTGAGCGCCAGCACGTGCTGCCACGCGTCGTCACAGGCCTCGGCCCACTCGCCGAACGCGCGGTCGAAGAACGAGTGCGGCGCCCCGTCGTACACCGTCGCGTCCACCTCGGCGCCAGCGGCCCGCATCGTCTCAGCCAGGGCCAACTGGTCCTCGACCGGGGTGGCCTGGTCGCTGCCGGCGATGAGCATGACCGTGGGCCGGCTGGCCCGCTCCGCCGCCTCACCCACCATGGAGGGCCGGCCGTAGAAGCCGGCGCACCCGGCCAGGTCCAGGTCGCCGCCGGACTGGCGCCACGAGTGGCTGCCGCCGAAGCAGAAGCCGACCGTGACCACCGGCAGGTCGGGCGACGTGCGGCTGCGCAGGTAGGCGATGCCGGCGGTGATGTCGGCGTCGATGCCCTCGGGCGTGGTCTGCGGGACGTGCGTGCCCCAGTCGAAGTCCTCGCCCCGGGTGCCGCCCTCGGCCGGCCCCGCGGTGCGGCCGAACCAGTCCAGCGCCACCGCGACCGCCCCGGTCTCGGCGAACCGCTCGGCCAGCGCCACGTAGTAGGGGTGCAGCCCCCGGATGTCCGGCAGCACCACGACGCCGACCCGCGGCGTGGCGACAGGTGCGGCGAAGGCGGCGCTGAACGCGGTGCCGTCGGCGGCGGTGAGGGTCAGGGTGCCGCGCTCGGCGACGTCACCGGTGCGCGGCGGGGCGGGCGGGCGGCTGTCGTGGTCGTGGCACATGCGCCCTCTCTACCGCACCGGCCTGGACGACGCGTGTCCCTCAGGTGTCCGCCGCGGCCTCGGCCGACCAGGGGTCGCCGCCGAACACGTCGGCCGCGATCTGCCGCCGGGCGGTGGCCAGCCAGCGGTGCTGCCGGTCGGCCTGGTCGATCAGCCGGTCGAACAGTGCGGCGTCCACCCGGGGCTCGACGTCGGCCAGGGCGCGCAGGGTCTCGAAGCCCGAGCGCTTGGCCAGCACCGCGACGGTGAGGAACTCGAACTCCACCACCGAGCTGAGCGGTGAGCGGGACAGCAGCCGGCCGTTGAGCTTGCCGCGGGCCAGCTTCTCCCCCACCCACACCGCCACCTGCTTGTAGCCGCGCACCGGCAGGCCGAGGGCCCGGACGGTGGCCTGGAGGGCGGCGCGCTCCTCCCGCAGCTCGGCGAGCAGCTGCCGGAGGTCGGCTGCCCACGGCCCGTCGTCGTGCTGGGCGAGCACCCGGCGCACGAGCTCCACACCGCCGGACGCCGAGGCGAGGTGGTCGTTGCAGTAGATGCCGAGCAGGTCACGGTTGCGGGCGGCCTCGCCGGCCGGGGTCGGGGACGCTGCAGCAGGTGCGGGCACGGGCCCTCCTCGCGGGTGGTTCGGTGGGTCGTCCATCATGGACCCAGCGGTCCCCTCCGGCCCCCCGGACCTCCCCGCGACCGATATCACATCTGAGATATCGTGCGTGACGATGTCGCTCACCGAGGAAGCCACCAGCCAGTCCCTGCGCCAGATCGGCGGCCTGGTCCGCGATGCGCGCCAGCACCACGGCCTCACCCAGGCCCAGCTGGCCGAACGGCTGAACACCAGCCAGAGCGCGGTCGCCCGGATCGAGCAGGGCAACCAGAACCTCACCCTCGAGCTGCTCGGTCGGCTGTCCGCGGCCCTGGAGTCCGAGCTGATCACCGTCGGGGCGGGCACGCCCGGGCCGGTCGGGCCCACCCACCTGCGCGTGGTCGGCGGCCGGCCGCTGCAGGGCCGGGTGATCGTGAAGTCCTCGAAGAACGCCGCGGTCGCACTGCTGTGCGCTTCGCTGCTCAACCGGGGCGTGAGCACGCTGCGCAACGTCGCCCGGATCGTGGAGGTGGAGCGGATCCTCGACGTGCTGCGCTCCATCGGCGTCTCGGCGACCTGGGACGAGACCGGCCGGGACCTGACCATCGCCGTGCCGGACCAGCTCGACCTCGCGGCCATCGACGCCGACGCCGCCCGGCGCACCCGCAGCATCATCATGTTCCTCGGCCCGCTGCTGCACCGGGCGCAGACCTTCGAGCTGCCCTACGCCGGTGGCTGCGACCTCGGCACCCGCACCATCGAACCGCACATGATCGCCCTGCGGCCCTTCGGCCTGGACGTCGAGGCGCACGCCGGGGAGTACCACGCCACCGTCACCGCCCCGGTGTCCCGGGACCGCTCCATCGTGCTGACCGAGCGTGGGGACACCGTCACCGAGAACGCCCTGCTGGCCGCCGCCCGGCACGACGGCACCACCACCATCCGCAACGCCAGCCCGAACTACATGGTGCAGGACCTGTGCCTGTACCTGGAGCAGCTCGGCGTGCGGATCGACGGCTTCGGCACCACCACGCTGGTGGTGCACGGCCGCCCGGTGCTGGACGCCGACGTGGACTACACCCCCAGCGAGGACCCGGTCGAGGCGATGAGCCTGCTGACCGCCGGCATCGTGACCTCCTCGGAGGTGACCGTGTGCCGGGCGCCGATCGAGTTCCTGGAGATCGAGCTGGCGATCCTCGGCGAGATGGGGCTGGGCTACGACCTGTCGGCGGAGTACCCGGCGGAGAACGGGCGCACCCGGCTGGTGGACATCACGCTGCACCCCTCGCAGCTGCGCGCCCCGATCGACAAGGTGCACCCGATGCCGTTCCCGGGGCTCAACATCGACAACCTGCCGTTCTTCGCCGTCATCGCCGCGACCGCGACCGGCTCCACGCTGATCCACGACTGGGTCTACGACAACCGGGCCATCCACCTGTCCGACCTGACCCGGCTGGGTGCGGACGTGCGCCTGCTCGACCCGCACCGGGTGCTCGTCGAGGGCCCGACCCGCTGGTCCGGGGCGGAGATCGTCTGCCCGCCGGCGCTGCGTCCCGCCGTCTGCCTGCTGCTGGCGATGCTGGCCGCGAAGGGCCCGTCGGTGCTGCGCAACGTGGACATCATCGCCCGCGGCTACGAGCAGCTGTACGAGCGGCTGGTGGAGATGGGCGCCCAGATCGAGGTCTTCCACGACTGACGGAGGACCTCGTCCCTCCCCACGACATGCTGCGCGCGCCGCGGGGCCCGGGGACGAGGCGGGTGCGCCCGCCCGTGCGCTGCCGTGCCCGCTCTCCCGGTGCGTCGCCCGCGATGGTGAGCGGGCGACGCACCGGGGAGCGGCGGGCAAGGCAGCGGATGGTCACGGTCTGGTCACGGACGCAGCGGTCATCGGTCGGTCGGGGCGTCTCCTGAGGGAGGCCAGCGAGGGGACCGATGAGCAGAGCAGTGGGCGAGCGGATCACCGTGTTCGTGCGCCGGAGGGCATCGCCGGCGGCAGGACCGTGGAGGTGGTCGTGAACCTGCGCAACGTCTCGGGGACCGATGTCGCCGTCTCGACGGGCTGCTCGGCGGTGCCCTTCGTCGACGCGGGATCGAGCGGCCCGACGATCCCGTACACCGCCAGGCCTAGACCGACGGTCGACTGCCAGTTCACGCAGGCACTGTTCATCCCGCCGGGCGGTGAGCGGCGGACCACGGCCACCCTCGCAGCCAGCTACCAGCAGTGCGCGCAGTCGGCGGTGGACGTCGAACCCGCCATGCCGTTGTGCGCACCCGCCCCGGACGTCCTGCCGCCGCTGCCTCACGGGCCGTACACGATCGAGGTCTTCGTCGGTGACCAGCCCTCGCCGGTCCGGGCGGTGTCGCCGGAGCAGGTGACGGTCACGGGGTAGCGCTGCCCCTCACGACCGCAGCAGCACCACGACGCCCGCGCACCCGGCGGCCCAGAGCACGCTGGCCAGCGTGCCGAGGATGAAGCGCTCGGCGGCGGCCGGGTCCTTGAGCTCGGCGTAGCGGCCCAGGCCCTTGACCGCCAGCACCACGGCCAGCCCCTCCGGCCAGCCCACCAGCAGGGTGGCGGTGACCCCGATCCGTTCCAGGGCGCCGATCCAGGCACCGCCGCGGAGCACGTCGGGGTCGCTGGGACCGCCGCGCACCGCGGGGCCGCCCGGGTCGGCTGCGTCCAGCACGGCCACGGCCACCGCTCCCCCGCCCAGCCCGGCGGCGGCCACGGCCAGCACCGTGGCCAGCACCAGCGACCCGGTCGACGCCGTGCCCGGCGCCGCCCAGGCCACCCAGGCGGCACCGCCGAGCAGCAGCGTCAGCACCCCGGCGACCACCCGGCCCAGCACGCCGTCGGTGCCGGCGCGCAGCGCCACCGCGGACAGCAGCACCAGCACGCCCAGCAGCACCAGCACGATCCCGCTCACCGTGCCACCCCCGCAGCGGTCGGCGGACCCTCGGCGCGCAGGAGGAGCCGTGCCGCCGTCGGGCGCAGCTCGCCCTCCAGGTCCCACTGCGCCGCGGCCAGCCGCTGCCCGACCGCCTGCCGGGTGATGCCCAGCCGGGCCGCGGCCTCGGTCTGCGTGTGCCCCTGCGCCACCACGTCGATCGCCTCCCAGGCCTGCGCGCTGCGCCGCTGCACCAGCGCGACCAGGGCGGTCAGCACTGCCTGGGCATCGGCGGCGTCGGCCTCGGAGCGGCCGCGGACGGCCACCCGTACGGGGCGCTGCTTGGCGGCGTCGACGGCCCGGCGGGCACAGAGGAAGGCCGTGCCCGACGCGGCACGGGTGCTGTCCGGCAACGGGGTGTCGACCGGGCCGGCGCCCACGCCGATGCTCCAGCCCTGCAGCCGGGCCAGGTCGAGTACCACGTCGACGACGGCGCCGGCCTCCAGCAGCACGCCCTGGAACTCGTCACCGGCCGTGCGCTCGAACCGCAACACCGCAGCCGTGCTCGCGTTGAGCCGGTCCAGGACGTCGGCCACCCGGTCCGGACCACGGCGACTGCTCCGCTGGTCGACTGTGAGCACGAACACCATGAGGCAAGTCAAACACCTTGCACCGATCAGAGCAAGGCTCAGGGCTTGTCGGCCAGCTCGGGCGGGAAGCCGCCGGTGGCAACCGGACCCCAGCGGGTCGGCGTGACCCGGAGCAGCACCTTGCCCTGGCGGGTCATCGCGGCCCGGTACTCATCCCAGTCCGGGTGCTCGCCGCTGATCGACCGGAAGTACTCGACCAGCGGCTCGAGCGCCTCGGGCAGGTCGAGCACCTCGATCGTGCCGTCGACCTGCACCCAGGCGTCGTCGAACTCGTCGGAGAGCACGAGCAGCGAGACGGCAGGGTCGCGGCGGGCGTTGACCACCTTGGCCCGCTGCGGGTAAGAGCTGACCACGATCCGGCCCTCGGGGTCGACGCCACAGCTGACCGGGGACATCTGCGGGCTGCCGTCCGCCCGGCGGGTGGACAGCACGGCGTGGTGCCGCGGGCGCAGGAACTCCAGCAGCTGGTCACGGTCGACGCGTCTGTTCGTGGCGATCGAGGGCATGCCGCCAACCTACGACGGTGGTCCGACGTCCCCGCCCTGGGTGGCCTGCCGGAGGCGCCCTCCGTCCACGATCACCCTGTGCAACGGCCGGGACTGTGCTGGGATCTGTCCATGGCCGACCCTGATCCCTCACCACGGACCGGCTCGACCACCGGCGCGAGCAGCACCGGCCCGAGCACGGTGGGTACCGACGACACCACAGCCGGCAGCACCGGGAGCCCGGCCGGCCGCACGGACGACGCCGCGACGCCCCCCGGTGGTGACGCTGCGGTGACCCAGGCACCACCCCCCGACTGGGAGCGCGGCGAGCGAGCGCGCACCGCGCTGACCAAGGTCGCCGTGGTCGCCGCCCAGCTCATCGTGGTGACCGTCGCCGCGATCGGCATCTGGTACGTGCTGGGCCTGTTCTGGAACGTCCTGCTGCCGGTCATCCTCGGCCTGCTGGTGGCCACCGTGCTCTGGCCGGCGACCCGTTTCCTGCGCAACCACCGCTGGCCACCGGCGCTCGCCGCCGCCACCGTGCTGCTGGTCTTCCTGGCGCTGATCGTCGGTGTGGTCGCCGTCATCGCCCCGCAGGTCGTCAACCAGGTCGAGGAACTCGCCGACGGCGTCACCGGCGGCCTGCAGCAGGTGCAGGAGTGGCTGGCCGGGCCGCCGTTCGACCTCGGCGAGGGCCAGATCGACGACGCCGTCGACTCGGTCATCGACACGGTGCAGAGCAACGCGCAGAACATCGCCGGCTACGCCGTCACCGGAGCCACCGCGATCGGCAACACCCTGCTCAACGTGGTGCTGGCCCTGCTGCTGACCTTCTTCTTCCTCAAGGACGGCCCGCGCTGGGTGCCCTGGCTGGCGGCGCAGACCGGGCCCCGGGCCGCCCCGCACGTCGCCGCGCTGTCGGCCCGGTCCTGGTCCACGCTGTCCGAGTTCATCCGCCAGCAGGCCCTGGTCGGCTTCGTCGACGCGTTCTTCATCGGCATCGGGCTGTTCTTCCTCGACGTCCCGCTGGTGCTGCCGCTGGCCGTGCTCACCTTCTTCGGCGCCTTCGTGCCGATCATCGGCGCCTTCGTCGCCGGCGGCTTCGCCGTGCTCATCGCGCTGGTCAGCAACAGCCCCCAGACGGCACTGTTCGTGCTGATCATCGTGCTGCTGGTCCAGCAGCTGGAGGGCAACGTGCTGCAGCCGATCCTGCAGGGGCGCGGGCTGAACCTGCACGCGGCCGTGGTCATCCTCGCCGTCACCGCCGGCAGCAGCCTGTACGGCATCATCGGCGCCTTCCTGTCCGTCCCGGTCGCGGCCCTGTTCGCGGTCGTCTACCGCTACACCCGGGACGCCCTGGACGGGAAGGAACCGGCGCAGACCATCGAGGGCATGCAGCTGCAGCTCACGAACGCCGCCGACAGCCCGGCCCCCGAGGGAGGCTCCGCCCTGGGCACCGCGCCGGCCGGCGGCGGCGACGGTCCGACGGGCGGCGGGGAGACGCGGTCCCGGCACAGCTGAGCGACCGCCGCCCCGCGCCGCCTCACCCCGGCGACCGGGGACGACGGACCCGGACCGGGCCACGGACGCCGGTGGCGAGGTCGACCACCTCGCCACGCTGCGTGACCTGCACCCGGCCGGCCGACGCGAGCCGGCCGGCGGCGGCCCGGGCCGCGGGCATCAGCGTGCGCCAGCCGTCGGGGTCGACCAGCCGGGCCGCCTCGGACGGGCAGATCGACGCGTCGGCTCGCCGGCGGTCCAGCAGGTCACCGATCGCCCGCTCCAGTCGCGCGTCCAGGTCCCGGTCCGGTTCCTGGCGCGGGGCACCGTCCAGCTGGTGGTCGGGGTCCGGCGGGTCGTCGTCCACGGCACCACCGTGCGCCGTCCGCCGCGCCCGTGCCAGCCGGCCGCGCGCCGTGGGGGCCCGGGCGGGGGACGATGGGAATGAGCGGGGCGTCCGGTGGGCTGACCGGACGAACCCCGCACCGGGCACCGCCCCGGTGCCCACCGCCGACGTCCGAGGAGGACCCGTGGCCCAGCGTCCGGAAGACCTCGTCGAGCTGCTCCCCGCGGCCGACGAGCTGCTCGCCCGCGCGGAGGCCCCCGACCCGGCCACCCGCCCCGACCTCGTGCTCGTGCACGACCTGGCCGGGGAGTTCGACGCCGCCCACGCCGGTGCCCTCGCCGGGGCGCACCTGCTGGCCACCCTGCCGCACGAGACGATCGCGCGCTTCGACGTCGACGCACTGGTCGACTACCGGGGGCACCGGCCGCGGATGACGTTCACCGGTGACAGCTACGCCGCGTTCGCGTCCCCGACGCTGGAGCTGCACGCCCTGCAGGACGACGCCGGGACGCCGTTCCTGCTGCTGCACGGCGACGAGCCCGACTTCGCCTGGGAGCGGTTCACCGCCGCGGTGCTGCAGATCGCCCGGCGCCTCGGCGTCACCCGGCTGTTCGCGATGCAGGCCATCCCGATGCCGGTGCCGCACACCCGCCCGGTCACGGTCACCGCGCACGCCACCCGGCGGGCGCTGATCGAGTCCTACCCGCTGTACTGGGGCGAGATGCGGATCCCGGGCAGCATCGGTGCCCTGCTGGAGCTGCGCGCCGGTGAGGCCGGTCTCGACGCACTGGGCGTCGCCGCGCACGTGCCGCACTACCTGGCGCAGGCCACCTACCCGGCGGCCTCGGTGACGCTGCTGGAGCACCTGTCCGCGCTCACCGGGCTGATCCTGCCCACCGAGACCATGCGCGAGGCCGCCGAGGCCAACCGGACCGAGATCGACGAGCAGATCGGCCGATCGGCGGAGAACGCCGCCGTCGTCGCGCAGCTGGAGGAGCAGTTCGACGCCTTCACGTCCTCGCGGGAGGACACCGGCATGCTCGGCTCGACCGGTGACCTGCCCAGCGGTGAGGAGATCGGCGCCCAGTTCGAGCGCTTCCTCGCCGAGCAGGACCGCCGCCGTCCCGGCGAGTAGCCGGACCCTCCGGAGCAGGGGCGGACACGTGGCACCGGTCAGGGGGACGGGTCGTGGCCACGGTCGGAGTCCGGAGGTCGACCGTGCAACCGCGGCACGTGCACGTGCGCGCGCACCGACTCCAGCGCGGCCCGGCGGTCCAGCACCCGCCGCCGCGCCCGCTTGGTGCGGGGCGCCCGCGGCTCCTCCCGGAGGAGCACGTCCAGCCAGTGGCCGCGCGGGTCGACGTCCACGAGCAGTGCCTTGACCAGCAGGGTGAGCGGGATGGCCAGCAGCGCCCCGAGCGCGCCGAGCACGCTGGACCAGAACAGCAGCGCCAGGAACGTGACCGTCATCGACAGGCCCACCGAGTCACCGACGAACCGCGGCTGCACCAGCGTCTGGACGACGAAGTTGAGCAGCGAGTAGGCGATCACGATGACCAGCAGCTCGCTCCAGCCGCCGTGGAGCAGGCCGAGCAGTGCCGGCGGGGCCACGCCGAGCACGAAGCCGATGTTGGGCACGTAGTTGGTGATGAACGACAGCAGGCCCCACAGCAGGGCGAGCGGGACGCCGAGCCAGCTCAGCACGATGTAGTCGCCGACGGCGACCAGCGCCCCGAAGCAGGAGCTGACCAGCAGGTAGCTGCGGGTGCCGCGGGCGAACAGGCCGAGGGCGATCGGCAGGTGCGGGCGCTCGGCGGCGACCAGTGCCAGCCGCCGGGAGAAGCCGGCCGACTCCAGGGTGACGAACAGCAGCGCCGAGAGCACCAGCACCAGCGTGGAGGCCAGCGACGTCAGCCGGGACAGCGCGCCGGTGGCGAAGCTGACCAGCTGGCCGTAGTCCAGTCGGGAGACCAGGTCGGAGATCTGGCCGGAGTCGAGCCCGGCCCGGGTGAGGTCGTCGGTCACACCGGCGAGCAGCGCGTTGGCCTCGTCGGCGTAGTCGGGCAGCAGCAGCGCGAACTGGGTCACCGCCAGCACGATCAGCCCGACCAGCCCGAGCAGCACGCCGTAGACGAGCAGCAGCAGCACCACCGTGGACAGCCACCGGGGGAAGCCGTGCCGGTCCAGCGCCTGCTGCACCGGCGCGAGCGCCACCACCACGACGACGGCGAGCAGCACCGGGCCCACCAGCCAGGCGATCTCCCGCAGGCCGGCGATGGCCACGGTCGCCGCGGCCAGGCCGAGCAGCACGGTGAGCCAGCGGGGCAGCGCACCGGCCGGCGCGCGGTTCGCCACGGCCAGGCCGTCGGGGGTGCCGGGGGCGAGCGGGTCGCCGGGCGCCCCGTCCCCCGGCAGGACGTCCACCGAGGGCGCGCCCGCGGGGGGCGGGTCGTCGGCCGGTCGTGCACCTGCCGACCGGCCGTCTGCGGGCAGCGCGTCCGTGCCCGGGTGCAGGTCGGCCGGTGTGGGCGCCGTCCGCGCGGGGGCGGCCGGGAGGGGGACGACGTGGGCCGCCGGACCGGCCGCGACGGCCGGGTGATCCGGCGCGGGCGCTGACCCGGGTGCCGGGGACGCGTGCCGCGGTGCAGCCTGAGCCGACCACGGCCGCGCCGCGGAACGGCGCTCGGCCGGCCCGTGCGCCGCCCGGGTCGTGTCCGCCGGCTCCGCGGGGTCGATGGCCGGTGGGCCGGGGGTCGCCGCGCCGTGGCGGAGCGGCGCCGTCGGCTGCTCCGAGGGAGCCGGCGACTGGGCGGGCGTGGACCGTGCACGCACAACCGGCCACACCGCCATGCCGTTCCCCGCTTCCCCCGCGTCGTACAGGTCCTCCCGGGAGTCTCCCCCGCGTCCCCGGCGGTGGCCATGCAGGGGCAGGGCGTGTCCGCCACCGGGACGGGTGCGGCACGGCGTCGGGTGCGGTCAGCTCACCGGCGAGACCAGACCCGACCCCCGAGCGAGCGCCGTCCCGGGCGCAGGTCGACGGTGAACGGCCGACCGCAGACCGATCCCCGACCACCCGCGCCCCGCCCCACCCGCGCCGCGCCGCGCCGCCGGGCGGCAGTGGCCCCCATCCGGCCACGGACCGGCTCAGCTCGGCCCATGACGGGCCACTGCCCGACCGCCCGCGACGCCCCGGCACCGGCGACGCGCGCCGCAGGGCAGCAGGGCAGCAGGGCAGCAGTGGCCTCTAGCCGGCCACGCACAGGCCCTTCACGGCCGACGACGGGCCGATGCCCAGTTGCTCGCGGACACCCGCGTCACCGACGCCACCCCCGGCACCCCGAACGCCCACACCGCCCCCAACCGCCCCCGCCACTCGCCGCCCGCGGCACCGCCGGGCAGCAGCGGCCCCGCGTCGGCCACGAACCGGCTCGGTACGGCCGAGAGCGGGCCAATGCCCGGGCGCTCGCGAACACCGCGCCGCCCGCGCCACCCCGGCCCCCCGCGCTGGCCCGCCGCCAGGCAGCAGTGGCCCCCCTCCAGCCACGGACCGGCTCAGCTCGGCCGACGACGGGCCACTGCCCGACCGCCCGCGAAACCCAGGCCACCGGCGTCCCCGGTGTTCGCGCCCGCGCCGCCTCCCGCCCCCGCGCCGCCCGCGGCATCCGCACCACGCCCGCGTTGCCAGGCAGCAATGACCCCGGTCCGGCCACGAACCGACTCAACACGGCCGACGACGGGCCACTGCCCGAGCGCTCGCGGACACCCGCCGGCACCCGCCGGCACCCGCGGCACCCGCGCCGCGGGGCAGCAGTGGCCCTGGGCCGGCCACGAACCGGCCGAGCATGGCCGACGGCGGGCACATGCCCGGTTCCGCCCGCCGTCGACGGCCGGAGGGCGGGGACGGGCGGCGCTGTCGGTGCCGTCCGGCTGGGACCAGGCGGCCGCGGAGCCCGCTCGCGCTCCGCGCGCGTCCCATGCGGGAGGGCGCCGGCCCGGCGCGCGGAGGCGCCCGTCAGCCGCGGGCGCCGGCCCGGCGCGCGGAGGCGCCCGTCAGCCGCGGGCGCCGGCCCGGCGCGCGGAGGCGTCCGTCAGCCGCGGGCGCCGGCCCGGCGGGAGGAGCGTCCGTCAGCCGGGGGCGCCGGCCCGGCTCGCCCGCGCCGCGACCAGCGAGAGGGCACCCACCACGCCGACGGCGGAGAACAGGTAGAAGCCCCACGGGAAGGCCAGACCCGCGGTGAGCAGGGCACCGGTGATCACCGGCCCGGTGATGGCGCCGATGCGACCGGCGCCGGCCGACCAGCCCAGCGCGGTGGCGCGCACCTGCGGCGGGTGGTTGGCGCTGACGAAGGCGTAGACCAGCACCTGCGCGCTGAACACGAAGCAGCCGGTCAGGAACACCATGACGTAGATGCCGGCGATCGGCAGCCGCACCGACAGCAACGCCAGGAAGACCGCGGCGGCGGCGAACCACCCGATGCCGGCGGCCCGGATGCCGATCCGGTCGGCGACCCGGCCGGCGACCAGCAGCCCGACGATCGCGCCCACGTTGAGCACCAGCAGGAAGGCCAGCGCGTCGCCCAGGTCGTAGTCGGCCTCCCGCATGATCGTGGGCAGCCAGTTGTTGAGCCCGTAGACCAGCAGCAGGCCCATGAACGAGGTGAGTCCGACGACCAGCGTGGTGCGGCGGTAGGCCGACCCGAACAGCGTGCCCAGCGTGGACGTCGCCTCCGGCGCGCCACCGGCGTCGAGGGCCGGCTCGGCCAGGGCGAGCCCGTGCTGCGCGGCGACCCGCTCGGCGTCCGCGCGCCGTCCGGTGGCCAGCAGGTGGGCCGGGGACTCCGGCAACCGGCGCAGCATCAGCGGCACCACGACCAGCGCGGGCAGCGCGCCGATGACGAACATCCAGCGCCAGCCCAGCGGCTCGACGACGACGATCGCCAGCCCGGCGGTCAGCACCGCGCCCACGTGGTAGCCGGTCATCACCCGGGTGGTGGCCTGCCCGCTGCGGCTGCCGCGGGAGAACTCGTTCACCATGGCGATCGCGGTCGGCAGGCAGCCGCCCAGCCCGAGCCCGGCCAGGAAGCGCAGCGCACCGAACACCTCGGCGTTCGGCGCGACCGCGCACAGCAGGGTGAACAGCGAGAAGAACGCCACGGCCCCGATCAGCGCCCGGCGCCGTCCGAAGCGGTCGGTGAGCGCACCGGTGGCGAGCGCGCCGATCATCATGCCGACCAGCCCGATGGTGACCACGGCGGTGGCGCCGCCGGGTGACAGGTCGTACCCGGCCGGCGTGCGCAGCGTGGGCACCACGGTGCCGACCACCACCAGGTCGAACCCGTCGAGCAGGACCGCCACCCAGCACAGCGAGGTCACCCAGCCGGCTCCCCGGCCCCGGCGGCTCTCGTCCTGCTCGTGCAGGGGTGTGCTGACCATGGGGGGACCTCCGGTGTGGGCGTCGGACCGCGCGGCGGCGCGGACCGGCACGACCGGGGGCACCGGCCGTGCCCGACGACCTTAGGAACCGGTGCGGACCGGCACCACCCGGGGCCACCCGGCGCGGGGCGTCGGGGCGGGGCGTCGGGGCGGGCGGCTCAGCCCAGGGCGTCCAGCACCGTGCGCGCAGCCGGCCCGGCGAGCAGCGGCTCCCCCAGCCCCGCCAGCGCCTCGCGCATGGCGTCCGGGCCGCCGAACTGGAAGCCGAGCTGGGTGGTGTAGCAGGCGCAGGCGTCGGCCCGCCGTCCCCGGTCACCCGGCAGCTCGCGGGTCTGCACCCCGCCGGGCAGGTGCGCCCCGGGGACGGCGTCCGGCGCGCGCAGCACGTAGGGGCTGTCCCGCCACCAGGCGGTCGGCCGGTCCAGCGAGGCGACCGCGCGCAGCACCTGCAGGTGGTCGACGTGCCCGCCGAGGCCCTGCGGGGCCAGCCACAGGTCGGCCTCGTACCCGGTCAGGGCGTCGGCCAGCTGCCGCCACAGGTCGTCGCCCGGGTGCACGCCGGCGAACAGGTCACCGGCGCTGATGTAGCCCCGGTGCGGTGCCTCGGGCAGGTCCAGGTGCACCGGGTGGGCGCCGAGCACGGCCATGGCGGCGGCGTCCTCGGCCCGGCGCAGCGCCATGTAGTCGACGTCGGGCCCCAGGCCCTTGTCGGTCTGGCAGGCCAGCGCGAAGCCGGTCGGGTCGGGCACGCTGCGGGTGAGGCAGGTCAGCACCGTCACCTCGTGCCCGGCGTCGGCGAGCACCGCCAGCGTGGCGCCGACGGAGAACGCGGCGTCGTCCAGGTGCGGGCTGACCGCCAGCACCCTCACAGCAGGTGGGCCGCAGCCCGGAACCGGCAGGTGCCGTCGACCTCGTCGGGCAGGGTCCAGCCGGTGTCCGGGGTGGTGCCGGCCAGGGCCCGGTACTGCGCGTCGACCGCCCGGGCGAGCACCGGCCAGGAGTAGAGCCGGCGCACCTCCTCCAGGGCGGTGCCGGCCAGCCGCGCGCGCAGCGCCCCGTCGCCGAGCAGCCGCTCCAGGGTCTTGCGCAGGCCGGGCACGTCGCCGGGCTCGTGCAGCAGGCCGTCCACGTCGCTGGTCAGGCAGTCGACGACCCCGACGCTGTCGGTGCTGACCACCGGCAGGCCGCTGGCCATGGCCTCCAGGATCGTGTTGGAGAAGCCCTCGCTGTAGGTGGGGCTGACGAACACGTCGGCCCGCCGGTACACCGCGGGGGCGTCGGTGGGGTGCACGTAGCCCAGGAACTCGGTGCGCCCGTCGGCCCGCGCCCGTGCCTCCTCCAGGTCCGGGCCGATCCCGGAGACCAGCAGCCGGACGCCGTCCGGCAGCGCCTCCAGCAGGTCCAGCACGCCCTTGCGCCGGTCGACCCGGCCGTGGAAGAGCAGCACCGGCGGGTCGGCCAGGCTGCCCAGCGGGCGTGGGCCCGGGGTGAACCGGGCGGTGTCGGTGGCGCCGGGGACGATGGTGAACCGGGCCGGGTCGGTGCCCAGGTTCGCGACCACCTCGTCCCGAAAGCTGGCCGAGCCGATCAGCACTGCGCCCGCGTGGTCGAGCACCGCGGTCATCGCGGCGTGGTGGGTGGTGCAGCAGGTGCCCACCCAGTGCCCGTCGCCGCCCTGGATGCTGACCAGGTTCGGCACCCCGGTCTCCCGGGAGGCGGCCAGCACCGCCAGGCCCGGTGGGTAGCCGTACTGCGCGTGCAGCACGTCGAACGGCGCCTCGGCGTGCAGCTCGACCACCGCACGGGTCAGCTCGGCGGTGTCGGCCTCGAAGTCGGCCGGCACCACCGTCTCGCCCCGGCTGGGCAGCGCGACCACCCGCACCCCGGCCGGCACCCGCTCGGCCGGCGGCGGCCCGCCGCCGTAGACGGCGGTGCCCGCGGCGTCGTCCCGGTACTGGCTGACCAGGACGACGTCGTGCCCCAGCGCCACGAGCTCGCGCAGCAGGTTCTCCGCGTACACGCTCATGCCGCTGACGGCCGGCCAGTACCGCCGGCTGACCAGGCAGATCCTCACGGTGCGATGCCGGCGGCGGCCTCCGCCTTGGCGAGGGTGTCCATCGCGGTCGGGATCATCTCGTTGGCCCGACCGGAGTCGCTGGACAGCTCCAGGGTGACCAGCTTGTCGTAGCCCACCTCGGCCATGGCGCTGAGCACGGCCACCAGGTCCAGGTCGCCCTCGCCGAGCGGCAGGTGGGTGTGCACGCCCCGCGCCATGCCCTCCAGGGCGATGCTGCCCAAGTGCGGGGCGAAGGCGCGCACCGCGTCCTCCGGCTCGAAGGCACCGCCCACGATGCAGTGGCCGGTGTCCAGCGCCAGGTCGACGCCGGGTACCCGCTCGTGCAGGGTCGCCCACTCGCCGGCGTCGCCGACCAGCATGCCCGGCTCGGGCTCGATCGCCAGGGAGTAGCCGCGCCCGCCGTGGCTGTCCACCAGCGCCTGCACGCCCTCCACCGCCCAGGCCCAGGCCTGCTCGGGGCTGGTGTGCGGCCCGGGCACGCCGGTCCAGAAGCTGACCGCCTCGGCGCCGAGGACCTCGGCCAGGTCGCAGGACAGCCGCAGGTAGGCCAGCCGGCGGGCCCGCGCGTCGGCGTCGGCGGTGACCAGCGTCGGCTCGTGCTTGACCCTCGGGTTCAGCAGGAACTTGGCCCCGGTCTCGATCACCACGCCCAGCCCCAGGGCGTCGCAGCGGGCCCGCAGCGCCTCGGCGCGGGCCATCACGTCGGGCACGAACGGGTCGAAGTGGTTGACGTCCAGGGTCAGCGCGACACCGGCGTAGCCGTTCTCGGCCAGCATCTCCACCGCGTCGTCCAGGCGGTGGTGGGCCAGGCCGTTGGTGTTGTAGGCGTACCGGAAGTGGTGGGCGGTGGAGGTCATGCCAGCTCCTTCTGCAGGTGGAGGGCCACGACGTGGCGGCCCGGTTCGCGGTACAGGGCGTAGAGGTCGCCGACCCGGGCGTCGGCCCCGGCACGGTCGAACCAGGCGGGGCCGCCGAGGCGCTGCTCGGCGTCGGCGGTGAGCAGCACGCGCGCCCAGCCCCCGGGGTCGCTGCCGACGGCGACGAGCGGGTCGCCGCGCTCCAGCAGCCGGGCCACCCCGCGCTCGCCGATCCGGCCGTAGCTCATCGTCTCGACCTCCAGGCCGGGCACGACCGCCTTGGCGGCCACCGCCTCGCCGTCGGAGGGCTGCAGCTGGACCAGCACGTCCAGCCCCTCGGCGTGTAGGCCGCCGACGACGTGGGCGTGCAGGTCGTCTCCGGACCAGCGCGGCAGGTCGGCCAGCCGCACCGTCGAGCGCCGGGACAGCACCGTGTCCCGCAGCCGGTCGACCAGGTCGCCGGTGGGCCGGCGGGCCCAGTCCAGCATCGCCCGCAGTGCCCGGTCCTCCTCGGCCAGTCGGTCCGGCGGGTGCCCGGCGGTCCAGGCGTCGAGGTAGCCGGGCGGGGTGGCCCGCGCGACGACGTCCAGCGGGCCGTGCATCAGGGCCTTGCGGCTGCGGGCGGCGACGAACTCGTGCAGCGCCTTGCGGACCGCGGCCTCCCGGTCGGGGTGCGCGGCCTCCCCGCAGGCGGTGGCCATCACCGGCACCGGCTCGCTGCCGTCGCGCGAGCAGCCGACCGCGTACACGTCGACGACGCCGTGCTCGGTGCTGGCCAGCTTCACCACCACGTCGATGCCGGCGGCGTCCAGCCGGGCCAGCAGCGCGCGGGAGTCGGGGTCGGTGACGCCGTCCAGGTCGACGACCACACCCCGGTCCATCGCCCGGAAGCCGGTGGCGTTGCCGTCGCGCTGCAGCATCTCCAGCAGGGCGTGCGCGACGGCGGCGTCCGGGTCGGTGTGCGCGCCCTGGCCGTTGCTGATCGGGGTGGTCAGCCAGCCACCGGGCGGCGGCGCACCCGGCAGGTCGTCGGGGGTGGAGGCGACCAGCTCGGCGGGCACGAGCACCTGCTCGCCGTCGCGCAGCCGGGTCATCGGCAGCCACTGCAGCGGGCGGTCGGGCGTGTAGTCCGACCCCGCCTCCAGGCAGAGGGTGAGCGGGTCGGCCACCCGGTCGGCGCTGCGCCGGGCGACGAGCTCGGCGTAGGAGGCCTGCACCCGCTCCTGCGGCTGCAGTGCCCGGCCGGACAGCGCCATCTCGGTCATCTCACCCAGCGCGCCGGTGCGGGCCTCCTCCGCGGTGGCGCCGTAGCCCAGGCCGGACCCGCCGGGGTGCCCACCGGTCGCCGCGACGACGGCGCTGTGCAGGTGCACCTCCAACACGTCCATGCCGACCACCGGGAACTCGGTGACCGAGCCGGCCGGGTAGGAGGCCAGGTACCGCTCGGCCGGGGTCACGACAGCTCCTCCAGCGGGACGGGGCCGGCGTCCGGGCGCCCCGCGAGCAGCCGGTCGACCAGGTGCACGACGTGCTCGGTGGTCACCCCGACGACGCCCTCGAACGGCGTGTAGACCGCGCCGAAGTCCAGCTCGGCGACCACCCCGCGGTACTCCCGCAGCTCGGCGTGGCTCAGCGGGATCTGGGCGTGGAAGGCCTTGTGCGCGCTCAGCGCCACCGGGGCGCCGGCGTCGTCCAGGTCGACCTTGAGCGCGTCGCCGCAGAACAGCACGCCGCGGCGGGCGTCGTGCAGCACGCTGTGCCCGGCGAAGTGCCCGCCGGTGCGGTGCATGGTCAGCCCGGGCGCCAGCTCCAGGGTCTCGTCCACCGGCCAGGTGACCCGGAACGCCTTGGTCCAGGTCAGGTCGCGCACGCCGATCGCCACCGTGGCCGGCTCCAGCTCGGCCTGCAGCTGCCACAGCGCGCCGTAGCCGTGCACGTGGCTGGAGGCGAGCACGTCCAGCCCGCCGTGCTCCCCGGCCATCCGTCGCAGCTGCGCCAGCGCCTCGGCCGAGTACCAGGGCGCGGCCTCGAAGCCGACCAGGCCGGCGTCGGTCTCGATCACCCAGCCCCGGCTGTCCAGGCCGAAGCGCGGCGTGCAGCCGAAGCCGGTGATGCCGGCGACCGCGCTCGGGCCCCAGTGCGAGGTGACCTGGGCGTCGACCTCCTTGGCGGTGACGAACTCGAAGCCGTGCTCCGGCAGCGCGTTGCGCACGTCGGCGCAGACCGGGCAGGTGAGCGGCCCGGGGGCCGGCCAGCGCTGCCAGTGCCCGCAGTTGGTGCAGGCGTAGGCCGGCAGGTCGGGCAGCAGCCCGCGGTAGGGGTTGGTCACGAGGGGACTCCGGTTCTGGGTGCGGATGCGGGTGCGGCGCTGCCGAGTGCGTCGAGCAGCAGCCGGTGCAGGCCGAGGTCGCGGGCGGCCGGGTACGGCCAGGGGGCGCGGCCGGCCACCGCGGCGGTGAAGGCGGCCAGTTGCGCGGCGAACGGGTCGCCGTCGCCGAACGGCACGTCGGTGGGCTCCGGGGCGGACCACGTCAGGGAGCCGCCGGCGGTCTGCCCCATCGTGTCGACGGCGACCGCGTGGCCCGCGGTGCCGACCACCTCCAGCCGGCGGCGGGGCAGCTCGTCGGGCGTGTTGTAGGCGACGTGCAGGCTGACCAGCACCCCGCCGGGGGTGCTGCCGGCGAGCAGCGCGCCGTCGTCGGCACCGGCCGGGTAGTCGTGCACCCGCTGCTGCAGCACCGCGTGCAGCGTGCTCACGTCCTCGCCCAGCAGGACGCCGACCAGGTCCAGGCCGTGCGGGGCCAGGTCGATCGCGGCGCCGCCGCCGGCGCGGGCCGGGTCTACCCGCCAGTTGTCGTGCGGCAGCCCGTCCGGCGTCCAGTCCGCGGGCAGCCAGCAGCAGTAGACGATCCGCACCGCGGTGACCGTGCCCAGCCGGGGCAGCAGCGCGCGCAGCCGCACGTGCGCGGGGTGGAAGCGCTGGTCGAAGGCGGTGCCGAGCAGCACGCCGGCCCGCTCGCACGCCGCGACCACGGCCTCGGCGTCCGGCACGTCGGCGGCCAGCGGCTTCTCGCAGAGCACCGCCTTCCCGGCGGCGGCCGCGGCCTCGACCAGCGGCCGGTGCGCGTGGTTGGGCGAGGCGACGTACACCGCGTCCAGGCCGGGGGTGGCGAGGAACTCCGCGAGGTCGGTGCTGCGGGTGGCGGTCTCCACCGGCATCCGGGCCATCGCGGCGGGGTCCCGGTCGTGCAGGGCCACCACCCGCGCGCCGTCGGTGGCCAGCAGGCCGGGCAGGGCGTGGTCGCGGGCCACCCAGCCGCAGCCGGCGATGCCCCAGCCGATGCTGCCCCGGCCGGCGCTGCCCCCGCCGGCGCTGCCCCGGTCGACGGTGGTCACCAGGCCTCCGGCAGGTCGAGCAGCAGCCGGCGCCGGGCGGCGTCGGCGGGCAGCGGGTCGGGCCAGCGGGACGGCAGGTACCCCGAGCGGGGGCCGTACTCGGCGGCGTAGCGCTCGCTGGGCCAGCGCAGCTCCCCGTCGACGTACAGCGGGTTGGGCCGCAGCGGACCGACCGGCTCGCCCAGGTCCACCGGCGCGGGCCCGAGCGGGTCGCCGGCCACCAGGGCCACGGCCTCGCTGGCCTCCAGGACCGGCGCCGGTGCCGGCTGCGGGGCGCGGTGCTCCAGCAGGGCGCGGGTGAGCTCGGCGTCGTCGTAGAGCAGGCCGGTGCCCAGCACCTCGGCGTACCCGGAGGCGGTCAGCGGGGCCCCGGACGGGTCGGCCACGTGCGCGTGCCCGACCACCACGGTGCCGCCGGGGCCGGCCAGGGCGTGCAGCGCCGCGGCGGCGGCGGGCTTGTCGCGCAGGAAGTAGAACGCGTCGTGGCAGAACACGTAGCGGTCACCGTCGACGGTCGGCAGGCCGCCGGCGGTCACGTCCGCGCACAGGTACGCGGCCTCCGGGCACACGAACCGCCGGGCCAGCCACAGCTTCGCCCAGACGACGTCGATGCCGAGCAGGTCGGTGCAGCCACGGCGGTGCAGCTCCCGCAGGTAGTGCCCCACCCCGCAGGCGACTTCCACGACCGGCCGCCCGGCCGGCCAGTGCCGGCCCAGCAGCGCCAGCCCGGCCAGGTAGGTGGGGTCGGACCAGCGGTGTGCGAAGTAGTCGCCCACCCGGCCCATGCCGAGCAGGTCCATCGCCTCCCGCAGCGTCGCGGCGTGCACCACCCAGGCCAGCTGCTCCGGCGGCGGGGGCGCCTCGCCCCACCAGTCGTCGGCGTCGGCCAGCAGCGCCACCCGGGCGCCGTCCACGTCGCCGTCGGCCAGCAGCTGCCGCACCCGCTGCTGCAGCTCCTCCCGCCCGGCCCGGGCGAACGGGATGCCGTCGACCACCGGGGCGGTGGCCACCGCGGCGGTCACCGGGCCAGCTGTCACGAGGCCAGCCCGGCGGCGGCGAGCACCTCGTGGTGGAAGGCCTGGACCGGGCCGGCGTGCACCAGCTCCAGGTCGTCCAGGGCCTGGCCGGCGGTGAAGGCCGCGGCCCGCGCGTGGTGGTGCACCTGCAGCACCCGGTCGAGCACGTCGGCGGTGTGGAAGGCCCGGGACTCCGGTGCCACGGCGTCGGCACGCAGGGCCAGCACGGTGCGCAGCCGCCCGGCCAGCCCGGCCGGCAGCACGGCCAGCTCCCGGGCCTCCAGGGTGCCGATCACGGTGTCGAGGTGGTCACCGAGCAGCACCTCACCGGCGAACCCGGCGTCCGGCAGCAGCACGTTGTGCAGGTGGTGGGCCATCCCGACCAGGAACGGCGGCACCGGGTCGGCGCCGAACACCGGGGCGACCAGCACGCCGTAGACGGCGACGGTGAGGCAGTGGTCGCCGTGGCTCTCCGGCGGCTCGACCATGATCCGGGCGACCCCGGGTGCGGTCGCGCCGGCCCGCGGCTGGGCGATGAGCCGGGGCACCAGCAGCGGGGCGGGCACCGCGGGGGTGCGCACGAGCGGCAGGGCGTCGCGCAGCCGGTCGCGCAGCGCGCCGTCCAGCACGCCGGCGACCTCGTCGAACCCGCGGCGCAGCACCGCGGCCGCGTCGTCCGGGGCGAGCCCGGCACCGGCCAGCACGGCCGCGTCGATGCCGGCGAGCCGTGCCCGGGCCACGGCGGCGGCGGTCTCGGACAGGGCCACCACCGCGGGGTCCTCGCCCTCGACGAGCCGGGCCCACCCGCGGGCGAAGGCCTGCTCGGCGAGCGACCCGTCGGCGCCGGCGACCCGCACGCGCTTGGCGTCACCGATCTCGGCCAGCAGGGGGCGCAGCCGCGCCAGGGCGGCGGTGCCCGGGTGGGTCCCGGCGCGGGGGTCGGTGGTGAGCGCAGCGGGGGACGGCGGGTGCGGCACGTGCACTCCTCTCGACGGGCGGGGCGGTGTCGGCGACGGCAGGCCGAGGGCGGCGGACGGCCGCGGGACGGACCGGGGCGCGGGCTCGACCACCGGCGCCCCCACGAGGTTGCATCAGCATCGGATGCCGGGCAACTGGTTGAGTTCTCACATGACCGGGCGCGACCGACCTGTGCCGGCAGTCAGATGACGAGCCGGGGCGCCGGCCCGCCCCCGCCTGTCGGGTGGCGCCACCGGCTGAGCGCGTCCCCCGTCCCTGCCCCGGCCGGGCGGGTGCACACCTGTGGTCGTCGTCCCGGGCGCGTCCGGCCGTGTCGGCGACCCCGACCGCGCAGTCGAGCACCTGCGCCGCAGCCCGGTCCGGCGCCAGCGCCGGCGCGGAACAGGGTGGAACGCCGCGGCGCGCGCTGACAGGGTGGCGGCGTGGAACACCTCGTGGACGTCGCGCCCGGCACGCAGCTGTGGGTCGAGGAGCGAGGGGACGACGCCGCGACCCCGGTGCTGCTGGTGATGGGCGCGGCCAGCAGCGGGCTGGTCTGGCCCGACGCGCTGGTCGACCGGCTCGCCGCAGCCGGTCACCGGGTCGTCCGCTACGACCACCGGGACACCGGCCGCTCGACCTGGGGCTTCGACGCGCGGCCCTACGAGCTGCGCGAGCTGGCCGAGGACGCCGTCCGGGTGCTGGACGCCCTGGGCATCGAGCGGGCGCACGTGGTCGGCATGTCGATGGGCGGGCTGCTCACCCAGCTGCTGCTGCTGGACCACCCCGACCGGATGCGCAGCGCGACCCTGTTCTGCACCGGCCCGCTGGCCGGCGCGCCGGGCGCCGCCGACCTGCCCGGGCCGGCCCCGGAGCTGCTCGCGGTGTGGGCGACGATGGCCGAGCCGCGGGACGAGGCCGCCGAGCTGGAGTGGCGGGTGGCGCACTGGCGGGCCCTCAACGGCAGCGGGACGCCGTTCGACGGCGCGGAGTTCCGGGCGCTGGAGCTGCGCGTGGTGCGGCACAGCGGGCGATCGGACATGCCCGTCGCGCACGCCCTCGCCGGCACCGGCGGCCTGGACCGCGGCGCGGAGCTGGCCGGCACCGGCGTCCCGACGCTGGTGGTCGACGCGCCCGCGGACCCGGCCTACCCGCCGCCCACGGCCGCGGTGCTGGCCGCCGCCCTCGGCGCGCGCACGGTGACCGTGCCGGGGATGGGGCACGCGCTGGGCGCCGCCGTCCTCGGCCCGCTGCTGGACGCGGTCGAGGAGCACCTGGCCGCGGTCGACCGGCGCACCGCGGGCTGACCCGCGGGTGCCGCGTCAGGCGAAGACGATGGTCTTGGCGCCGTCGACGATGACCCGGTCCTCCACGTGCCAGGTGACCGCCTGGGCCAGCACCTGGCGCTCCACGTAGCGGCCCACCCGGCGCATGTCCTCCACGGTGGCCCGGTGGTCGATCCGGGCGACCTCCTGCTCGATGATCGGCCCGGCGTCGAGCTCGGCGGTGACGTAGTGCGCGGTGGCGCCGATCAGCTTGACGCCCCGGTCGGCCGCGGCCTGGTAGGGGTTGGCGCCGACGAAGGCCGGCAGGAAGCTGTGGTGGATGTTGATCAGCCGCTCCGGGAACCGGGCGCAGAAGTCGGCCGACACGATCTGCATGTAGCGGGCCAGCACCACCAGGTCGACGTCGCCGACCAGCTCCAGCGCACGGGCCTCCGCCTCGGCCTTGGTGTCGGGGGTGACCGGCACGTGGTGGAACGGCACGCCGTGCGCCCGGGCCACCGGCTCGAGGTCGGGGTGGTTGGACACGACGACGGCGATGTCGGCCCGCAGGTCCCCCGACCCCACCCGGTACAGCAGCTCCTGCAGCACGTGGTCGGTCTTCGACACGAACACCGCGACCCGCGGCCGGTCGGCGGCCAGCGTGAGACGCCAGGTGAGCTGGAACTCCCCCGTGAGCGCCTCGAGCCGCGCCTCCAGCTCCGCCCGGCGGGCCGCGAGGTCGGCGAGCACGAACTCCAGCCGCAGCGTGAAGGTGCCGCCGGCCGGGTCGGAGGAGTGCTGCTGGGAGTCCACGATGTTGGCCCCCGC
This sequence comes from Goekera deserti, assembly GCF_010685995.1. Classification (GTDB taxonomy): domain Bacteria; phylum Actinomycetota; class Actinomycetes; order Mycobacteriales; family Geodermatophilaceae; genus Goekera; species Goekera deserti. The sequence continues at coordinate 69,022 of NZ_JAAGWK010000011.1, forward strand.
GTCGGCCATCAGCCCGGACAGTGCCGCCACGATGCCGGGGCGGTCGGGGCAGCGGACGACGAGGCGGCCGACGTCGGCGGTACGGGGATCGGGTGCGGGCACGCCGGTGATCGTCCCAGCCCGGCCGCCGCCGGTGATGATCAGGGCGCCCGTCAGCGCGCCGGGACCTCCGGCAGGGCTGCCCGGTGCCGCTCCGGGACGGCGAAGAGGTCACCGAGCCGCTCCACCCGGTCGAGCACCGCGGCGGTGTCGAAGCGCAGGGTCGCGGGGTCGGCGCCGTCCCGGACGCCGTCGACCTCGGCCCAGTCCAGCGGGGTGGACACGGTCGCCCCGGCCCGGGCCCGCAGCGAGTAGGGCGCCACCGTGGTCTTGGCGGTGTTGTTCTGGCTCCAGTCGACCAGCACCTTGCCCGGCCGCAGCGCCTTCTCCATCCGCCACACCACCTGCTCCGGGGTCTCCCGGGACAACTGCTGGGCGAGGTCCCGGGCGTAGCGGCTGGGGTGGTCGGCGTCGGCGCAGCTGATCGGCGCGTACACCTGCATGCCCTTGGAGCCCGAGGTCTTCACCACCGGGTGCAGCCCGTCGGTGACCAACAGCCGGCGCAGCCGCTCGGCCACCGCGCAGCACTCGGCGATCCCGGCGCCGGGTCCGGGGTCGAGGTCGAGCACCAGCAGGTCCGGCAGCTCCGGCACGCCGTCCGCACCGACCCGCCACTGCGGCACGTGCACCTCCAGTGCGGCCATGTTGGCCGACCACACCAGGTCGGGCACGGTCTCCAGCAGCACCATGTCCAGCGTCTCCCGTCCCCGGGTGCTCCCCGGGGAGGGAACGGTCACCCGCCGCACCCAGGCCGGGGCGTGCCGGGCGCTGTTCTTCTCGAAGAAGCTCGGCCCGTCGACGCCGTCCGGCCAGCGGGTGAAGGTGACCGGCCGGCCGGCCACGTGCGGCAGCAGCACCGGCGCGATCCGTACGTGGTAGTCGATCACCATCGCCTTGGTGAACCCGACCTCGCCGAAGAGCACCTTGTCCAGGTTGCTGACCTCCAGCTGGCGGCCCTCGACCTGCACCCGCTGCCGGGTCGGGCTCACGGTTCGGTCACCACCTGCTCCACTGTCAGGTCGTCGCGCAGTCCGCGCCAGACGGGGTGCCGCAGCCGGCCGTCGCGGGTGCGCACCCCGTAGGCCACCTCCCCCACCAGCTCCGGCTGCACCCACTGGGCGTAACGGGCCACCTCGCGCGGCACCTCCCGGAACGGTGACGCCGGGCGCGGCCGGACGGCGGCCATCAGCTGGTCCAGCACCCGGTCGGTGAAGCCGGTGCCGACGTGGCCGACGAACACCAGCCCGCCGTCGGCGTCGGGCACCCCCACCAGCAGCGAGCCGATGCCGCCGGCCCGCCGGCCCGCGCCGGGGCGCCACCCGCCGACGACGACGGACTGGGTGCGCAGGTTCTTCACCTTGCGCCACTCGGCCGAGCGGGCGCCGGGCCGGTAGCCGGAGTCCAGTCGCTTGGCCACGACGCCCTCCAGCGCGTTGGCCAGGCTGGCCTGCTGCACGGTGCTGCCCACGCCGGACCCGTCCCCGGCGTACCAGGGTGTGGTCGTCCAGCGGCCGCCGGCGACGCCGAGCTCGTCGAGCCGGGCCCGGCGGGTGGCGTAGGGCAGCGCGGTGAGGTCCGCACCGTCCAGCGCGAGCAGGTCGAAGACCAGGTAGCTGACCGGCTCGGCGGCGGCGAGCCCGGCGACCTCCGGCCCGGTGCGGTGCATCCGGTTCTGCAGCAGGCCGAAGTCCGGCCGGCCCAGCCCGTCCAGGGCGACCACCTCACCGTCCAGCACGGCGTCCCGACCGGCCAGCGCGGCCGGCAGCCGGGCGAGCTCGGGGTAGCGCACGGTGATGTCGATCCCGCTGCGGGCGCGCAGCGCGAGCCGGCCGCCGGCGGTGGCGCTGACCGCGCGCACGCCGTCCCACTTGAACTCGTAGCCCCACCGGTCGTCCTCGCCGGCCGCCGGCAGCGGCCCGGACACGGCGAGCATCGGGGCGACCGGACCCGGCCACGGGTCCGGGGGGACGGCGCTCAGGCGCTCTTCTGCGACCGGGACGCCCGCTTGGCCGGCGCCTTCTTCGCCGGGGCGGCAGCGTCGTCGGCGTCCGCGGCGGGCTCCTGCGCCGGCGCCCGCTTCGTCGCCTTCCGCGCCGGCGCGGCCGGGGCCTCGTCGGCGACCGGCTCCGCGGCCGGCTCGGCGGGGGCGTCACCGCCGCGGGCGCGCTCCACGCTGCGCCGCAGCGCGCTCATCAGGTCGACCACCGCGGCGCCGTCGTCGTCGGTGGCCTCGGGCGCCTCGCGCACCTCGCCGCCGCTCTGCTTGGCCTCCAGCAGCGCGGCCATGGCCTCCCGGTAGTCGTCGGTGAACGCGGCCGCGTCGAAGTCACCGGCCATCGTGGAGATCAGCGACTCGGCCATGGTCAGCTCCTGCGGGCGCACCTCGACGTCCTCGTCGAGGAAGCCGAAGTCCGGGGTCCGGATCTCGTCCGGCCAGCGCATGGTGTGCAGCACCAGGACGCCGTCCAGCACCCGCAGCGCGGCCAGCGACTCGCGCTGCCGGATGGCGATCTTGGTGATCGCGACCTGCCCGGCGTTCTCCAGCGCGGTGCGCAGCAGCACGTAGGGCCGGACGGCCGAGGGGTCGGGTTCCAGGTAGTAGGTCTTCTCGAAGTGCACCGGGTCGATCTGGGCCTGGTCGACGAACTGGAGGACCTCGATCTCGCGCCGGGTGCTCAGCGGGAGCTCGTCCAGGTCGGCGTCGGTGAGCACCACGAGCTGTCCGTCGGGCAGCTCGTATCCCTTGGCGATGTCGCCGTACTCGATCTCGGCGCCGTCGACCGAGCAGACCCGCTTGTACTTGACCCGCCCACCGTCGGTCCTGTGCACCTGGTGGAACTTGATGTCGTGGTCCTCGGTCGCCGAGTACAGCTTGACGCCGATGCTGACCAGGCCGAAGGACACCGCCCCGCGCCAGATCGATCGCATGGCTGCCTCCTCACCCGATGGCCCGGACACGCACCGGACCCGGCAGGGCCACACGATAGGGGTCGACGGGCCACCCCGCCCAGGCCCGGCGCCACCAGGTGTGCCCAGGTCACCCGCACGGGTGTGCGCCGGGTCAGGCCCCGGTGTCCCCCGGCTGGAAGGCGCCGTTCTGGATGCCGTCGTAGACGAACTGCAGCACGTCGGACCCGGCCACCATCGTCATGGTCAGCGCGGCCAGCCGGGTGGCCCGCGGCGCGGTGACGTAGCCGAGCACGAAGCCGGTGCCGACCCACTGCGCCAGGCAGAACGGGCAGGTCAGCAGCTCACCCACGGCGTGCTTCACGCCGCCGTGCTCCCGCACCTCCTCGGCGATCTCGGCCTCGCCCGAGGTGCCCTGGTAGGAGGTGAACGGCGCGCGCAGCGGGCTGGTCACCGGGTCCTTGGCGATCCGCCGGGCCAACCGGAAGGTGCCGACGGTGAGCAGCACCGCGTCGGCCAGCGGGATGCGGGTGGGCAGCTCCCGACCGGAGACCCGGATCGCCCCGGCGGCGGCGGACACCAGGCCGAGGTAGACGCCCATCGCGCCGAGGTCGGCGGCGAGCGGGCGCGGCTCGCCGTGGGTGTACTCCTGCTGCTGGGTGCGGGCCCACCGGCGTACCGGGCCGCCGATCCGCGTGACCTGGTCGGTGAGGGTGTCTGCAAGGGACATGCCGCGCCCCTACCCCGGCCGTGCCGGCGGCACCCGGACCCCGGCGCCCGGATCTCCCGGGCATGGTCGGGCGGACGGCGGGTAGGGGCCGGGCCACGACGCCGGTCACCCGACCGGCCCTCCCGTCCCCTGGGACGGACGACGCGCGCGCCCCGGTGCGCGCAGGACGGAGACGCCCGCATGACCCAGCCAGAGGGACAGACCGCCCGGGACATCTCCTTCGAGGACAACGGCATCCCCGACCTGCAGGACGGCAGCCCCGAGCAGCAGTGGAACGAGGACCCGGAGTTCCTGCCCGAGCCCGGTGAACGACCCACCGCCACCGTCGACTTCGGGACGACGGCCGCCGAGCAGGCCACCGGGGAGGACCTGACCGGCCGGCTCGACCGCGAGGTGCCCGACGTCACCGACGAGATCGGCTCCGAGGTGGACGCCGGCGCCCGCCCGGCCGAGGACCCGCGCCGCACCTCCGTGCAGCTGCACCAGGACGACGACCGCATCCCCGGGACGAGCTCCGGCACCGACAGCACCACCGACGACGTGCTCGCCGTCGGCGACGAGCCGGTCGGCGGGCAGGGCCCCGAGGAGAGCGCGGTGCACGTCATCGACGGCTGACCGACCCGACGCACCGGCAACCCGGCTCGCACCCCTGGCCAGGGGCGCGAGCCGGGTTGCCGTCGTCCGGGTTGGGGTGCAGCCTGCCGTTGTGGTTGTCTGGAGCTCACGCACGGTTGAACCACCAGCCTGCCCCCGCCCGCGCCGGGCCCTCCCGGACGCGGGCCCACCAGCGTGCCCCCGGCCCGCCGGGCCCCGGACCTCGTCGAGCGGTAGGTTCGCGTGGCCAGGTGTGCCCGCGTGGCACACCCCTGAGAGGAGCTGCACTCCGTGACCTCATCCGACCTGCCCGCCGAGGGCCAGCGCGACGTGTCCGGCGAGGACACCGACGCTCCCTTCGACGACGTGATCACCCTGTCGACGTCCACGGATGCCGACGGCACTGTCACCGTGACGGTCGTCGGCGAGGTCGACACCTTCACCGCGCCGGTCCTGCGCTCGTCGCTGGACAACCAGCTGGAGAGCCAGCCCACCGAGCTGGTCATCGACCTGTGCGGGGTCCAGTTCCTGGGCTCCGCCGGTCTCGCCGTCCTGGTCGAGACGCAGAAGGCGGCCCGGGCCCGCGACGTGGGCCTGCGCCTGGTCGCCTCCACCCGGGCGGTCACCCGCCCGCTGGAGGTCACCGGCCTGATCGACCTGTTCACCATCGTCGACGGCAGCACCACCTCGTAACCCGATGGAACGGCCCCCGTGCAGGGTCCCGCCGCGAGCGTGCGAGCGGTGGAGGGCACGGGGGCCCTCCTTCAAGCGCTGAGCAGCCTTCAGGCGCTGAGCAGTCGGCAGACGGCCTGTTCGACCACCCGCTGCGCGGTGCGGTCGTCCGGGGCGTCCGCGGCCTCGCGCAGCGCCTCGGCGACGGTCTCCCCGTGCTCGAACCGGTCGACCACCCGCGGGTCCACGTAGCTCTTGCGGCACACCGCCGGGGTGTTGCCCAGCTGCTCGGCCACCCGCGTGTAGGCCTCCTTGAGCACCCGCTTGCGCGCGGTGACCGAGCTCGGGCGCTCCCCCTCGGCCAGGGTGGCGGCCATCATCACCGTCGCCGTCCAGGTGCGGAAGTCCTTGGCGGTGATCTCGGCGCCGCTGATCTCCTTGAGGTAGGCGTTGATCTCGTCGCTGGTCACGTCGTGCCAGCTGCCGTCGGCGAGCGGATAGCCGAGCAGCTCCCCGCCCTGGTCGGCGGGCCGCTCCAGCAGCGCCCGGACGACGGTCGCGGTGGGCCGGTCCAGCAGCTCGACCTCCCGCTCGATGCCGCCCTTGGCGGTGTAGTGGAAGAACACCCGCTCCCCGCGCACCGAGACGTGCTCGCGGCGCAACGTGGCCAGGCCGTAGGTGCCGTTGTCCTCGGCGTACTGCTCGCTGCCCACCCGGAAGGCGCCCAGGTCCAGCAGCCGCACCGCGCAGGCCAGCACGCGCTGCCGGTTCAGCCCGCGGGTGCGCAGCGCGGCGACGACGGCGTCCCGCACGTCGGGCAGCTGGTGGGAGATCTCCAGCACGCGCTCGTGCTTGGCGGCGTCCCGGCGGGTGCGCCACTCCTCGTGGTACCGGTACTGGCGGCGGCCCGCGGCGTCGGTGCCGGTGGCCTGGATGTGGCCGTTGGGCCACGGGCAGATCCACACGTCCCGCCAGGCCGGTGGGATCGCCAGGCTCTTCACCCGGTCGACCCGCTCGTCCCGGACCAGGGTGCCCGACTCGTCGAAGTAGGCGAAGCCCTTCCCGGCGCGGCGCCGGGTCCAGCCCGGGCCGTGCACGTTGCTGCGGCGGAGTCTCACCTGGTGTGGGTGCGCCGCCGGCGGCCCCCGCAAACCCGGCTCACCCCGCCGGGTGGCTCAGACCAGATCGACCAGCGAGGACGCGCCGCTGATGCCCAGCACGTGCGCGGCCATGCCCTCGGCATGGGTCCGCACGGTCAGCCGCCAGCCCTCGGCCTGGGCGATCCGCGCGACGGCGAACACCACCCGGACACCGGCCGAGTTGAACAGCGCCGTGTCCGTGAGGTCCAGCACGCACGGCGTGGTGCCGCCGCGACTGGCCTCCAGCAGCCGGATCCGCATCTGCTCGGCGTTGCCGGCGTCCAGCGCCCCGGACACCCGGACCACCGGCAGCGGACCGGTCCGGTCGACCACCGCGAGGTCCTCGGCCCCGCCGACAGGCTGTTCCCGTTCGCGGTCCCCGCCGCGACGCAGCTGCACGGACAAGGTCACGGTCGTGCCGCCGGTCTCCTCCAGCAGGACCTGGTCGACCATCTGCCGCATGATCAGCAGCCCGCGCCCCCGGTCGCCGGGCTCACGGTCCGGGGTGCGCCACCGGCCGTCGTCCCGGACCACGACGGTCAGCACACCGTCGACGTCGACGTCGGCGTGCACGTGCAGCAGCCCCGCCTCGCCCTCGGGGTAGGCGTGCTCCACGGAGTTCGCGCAGGCCTCCCCCGCAGCGACCAGCAGGCCGACGCGGTCCCGCTCCGCCATGCCCAGGGTGGCCAGCCAGGTGCCCAGCCGGCGGCGGACCCCGGACAGGCCGGCCGGCACCGCGGGCAGCTCGAGCACGAGCGGACCGGGGGTGCTGGCCCGCCGGTGGGCCACCAGCACGGCGACGTCGTCCGGCCGGTCGAAGCGGCCGCGCAGCATCTCGGCCACCGTGCCGGCGATGTCGGTGTCCGGGTCGGCCTCCAGCGCCACCACCGCCCGGTGGCTGGCCTCGGCCAGCAGCCGGATGCCCTCCGCGGGCCCGCCGGTCAGCGCGGACAGGGCACCGTCGCTGAACAGCACCAGGGTCTCCCCCGGCTCCAGCACGCACGCGCCGACCGTCGCGGTCACACCGGGGACGGTGCCCAGCGGCGGGCGCGGCTCGACGTCCAGCGTGCTGCTCGCGCCGTCCCGGTGCACCACGATCGGCGCCGGGTGCCCGGCGGCGGCGTAGCTCAGCCGCCCGGTGGCGGCGTCGAGCAGGCCATAGAAGACCGAGGCGCCGTCGACGTCGCCGGTACCGGCGGCGAAGGCGTCCAGCGCGGCGACCACCCCGGCCGGCTCCGGGTCGCGCTGGGCGGAGGCGCGCACCGCCCCGCGCAGCCGGCCCATCGCGCCGACTGCGGGCACGCCGCTGCCCACGGCGTCCCCGATGACCAGGGCCAGCCGGCCGCCACCGAGGGGGACCGCGTCGTACCAGTCACCGCCGGCCGACCCGACCCGGCTGGCCTGGTGGTAGCTGCCCGACAGGCGCATCCCGGGCAGCAGCGGCAGGGTCGGCGGCAGCAGCGCGTGCTGCACCTGCTCGACCAGGTCGGCGTCCTCCAGGGTCCCGCCGTGCGGATCCAGCACCACCAGCGCGCCCGGCCGCCCGTCCAGGTCGAGCAGCCAGGACGACGCGAGGACCTGCGGGCCGTCGGCGTCCGGGCCGCCCAGCGCGCCGCGGGTCCGCTGCTCCACGCCGTCCCGCACGACCGCCGCCGCCAGCTCGTCCAGGCGCCGGCCGCCCACCACCGGCAGGCCGCCCCCGGAGCCGGCCAGTTCCTGGGCCCGGGCGTTTGCCCAGAACACCCCGTCGCCGTCCACCGCCCACAGCGCCCGGCCCGTCACCCGGAGAGCCGCCAGCAGCCGGGCGTCGCGCTCGGCGCGGGGACCCGGGGTCTGCTCCGGTGGGCTCGGGCTCATCTCGGGCCAGGGAACCCCAGGCTCGGCCGCGTGGCAACCGCAGGTCAGCCACTCCGGTGACCGGCCTCGACCGCTGGTTTCACCGCCCGCGCGCCCGGGTAGCGCAGCGATACGCCCGACGTGGTGTCCACCGGCCTGCCCCGACCACCGGGACCACCCGGTCCGGACGCCGGGCCAGGACGCGGAACGCACACCGGTGCTCGGCCGAGCGCCGGTGGGACGACAGAAGGAGCGGGAGACGGGATGGCCGACACCACCGGCACCACGGCTGACGGGGCGCGCCGCGCCGAGAGGCTGGAACTGCGTGTGCCGACGTCGCCGACACAGCTCCCCGCCGTGCGGGCCATGGCCGGCGACCTGGCCATGCGGATGGACTTCGACCTGGACGCCGTAGAGGACCTGCGCCTGGCCGTCGACGAGGCGTGCGCCACCCTGGCCACCGTCGCCGCCGACGACGCCCCGCTCACCGTCGTGTTCGAGGCCACCCGGTCGGGCCTGCACATCGAGGCGTGGGTGCCCACCGTCGGCACCGTCGATGTACCCCGCGACGGCTTCGGCTGGGCCGTGCTCGCCACCTTGGTCGACGTGGTCGACGCCGGGGCGTCCACCCAGGCGAAGGTGCCGGCCGGTGACGGCAGCGAGAGCCCCGTGGCGACCATCTCCATCGACAAGCACCTGCCGCGGGTCCCCTTCGGCGGCCTGGCCGGGCCGGGCGCCGACCTCACGGTCGTCCCGTGACCCGGTCGACCATGACGTCCCGCGCCCCGGACGACGGGCCCGCGGACCAGACGCCGGTGGCGCCGGCCGTGCCGGTTCCCGACGACGCGGCCGGCCGGCGCGCGCTGCACGCCGACATCGAGACAGCGCCGATGCAGGTCGTGGGCACGGACACCCCGACGCCGGACCCGCCCATGTCGGAGAACCGGAAGCGGGCCGAGCGCACCGCGCCACTGTTCGCCGAGCTGGCCGGCCTGGAGAAGGACGACCCGCGCCGCGAGCGGCTGCGGGAGGTCCTCGTGGAGGAGCACCTGCCGCTGGTCCGGCACTTCGCCCGCCGCTTCAGCAACCGCGGCGAGCCCTTCGACGACCTGCTGCAGGTGGGCACGCTGGGGCTGATCGGCGCCATCGACCGGTTCGACCCCTCCCGGGGTGTGGAGTTCCTGTCCTTCGCGGTGCCCACCATCACCGGGGAGATCAAGCGGCACTTCCGTGACCAGGGCTGGTCGGTGCGGGTGCCCCGCCGCCTGCAGGAGCTGCACCTCTCGCTGAACGCGGCGGTCAGCGAGCTGGCGCAGAAGAACGGTCGGGCACCGACGCCGAGCGAGCTGGCCGAGTTCCTCGGCATCCCGCGCGCCGAGGTGCTCGAGGGGCTGGCCGTGGCCAACGCCTACCGCAGCAGCTCCCTGGACGAGCGGCTGAGCGGTGAGGACGACTCCCCCACCCTGGCCGCCACCCTGGGCTCGGAGGACGCCGCGCTGGAGGGCGTGGAGTACCGGGAGTCGCTGCAGCCCCTGCTGGCCACCATCCCCGCCCGCGAGCGCCGCATCCTCATCCTGCGGTTCTTCGGCAACATGACCCAGTCGCAGATCGCCGCGGACATCGGCATCTCCCAGATGCACGTGTCCCGGCTGCTCAGCCAGACCCTGGCCAAGCTCCGCGAGGGCCTGCTCAAGGACTGAGCACCTGGTCGCCCTCCGGGCTCCGACCGCGGCCAGGAGCCGTGCCCCGGAGCCCGGAGCACGTCCAGCCCTCCTCGGGGACCCTCCGGGCCCCGCTCGATCGGGCTCTGCAGGTGCCGGACCGTCGGTTACTGCTGCGGCGGGTCGGTGAGGTCGGAGATCGGCGGGACCGGGGGCAGCAGCGGGCCCTGGTCGGCGATGCTGGACAGCGAGATCTTCGCCTCGGGCTGGTCAGCGGCCGGCGGCAGGTTCGAGTCGAACCACGACGCGGTGTCCAGCGACGGGTCCGGGGCGCTCGGCGGCCCGGCGGGTGGGGTGCCGACGTCCAGCCAGGACCGGCCGTCGCCCTCACCGGGCCCGCCCAGCCGGGACAGCCCCTCCAGTGCCTTGCTGAACTCGCTGGGGACGATCCACATCTTGTTCGCGTCGCCCTGGGCGATCTTCGGCAGCGTCTGCAGGTACTGGTAGGCCAGCAGGCCCTGGTCGGGCTTGCCGTCGTGGATGGCCTTGAACACCGTCTCGATCGACTTCGCCTGGCCCTGCGCCTGCAGGAACAGCGCCGCCCGCTCGCCCTCCGCGCGCAGGATCCGGCTCTGCCGCTCCGCCTCGGCCTGCAGGATGACCGCCTGCTTCTGGCCCTCCGCGGAGAGGATCTGGGCGGCCTTCTGGCCCTCGGCCGTGGTGATCGAGGACTGCCGCGCACCCTCGGCGGTGAGGATGACCGCCCGCTTGTCGCGGTCGGCGCGCATCTGCTTCTCCATCGAGTCCTGGATGGACGGCGGCGGGTCGATCGCCTTGATCTCCACCCGCGCCACCCGCAGGCCCCACGGCCCGGTGGTGCCGTCCAGCACGGTGCGCAACTGGGAGTTGATCCCGTCCCGGCCGGTCAGCGCGCCCTCCAGGTTCAGCCCACCGACGACGTTGCGCAGCGTCGTCGTCGTCAGCTGCTCCATGCCGGTGATGTAGTTGGCGATGCCGTAGACGGCCAGCCGCGGCTCGGTGACCTGGAAGTAGACGACGGTGTCGATGCCCACCTGCAGGTTGTCGGCGGTGATCACCGGCTGCGGCGGGAAGGAGATGACCTGCTCGCGCAGGTCGATGGTGGCCCGGACCCGGTCGACGAAGGGCACCAGCAGCGCCAGGCCCGGGGAGAGCGTGCGGCTGTAGCGGCCGAGACGTTCGACCACCTTCGCCTGGGCCTGGGGCACGATCGTCACGCTCTTGATCAGCACGACGATCACGAACAGCGCGATGACGGCCAGGGCGATGAGTGCAGCCACGATGGTGGTCCTCCGGTCCTCGGTGGTGTGCGGCGCTGATCCTGCTCCCCGGGCCCGGGGAGGTCACGCCCGGCCGGGCGGGTTCACCCCACGGTGTCGGCGACGACGGCCACTGGGCCGTCGATGGCCATGACCCGCACCGTCTCGCCGACCTCGAACACCGCGCCCTCGTACTCGGTCCGGGCACTCCACACGTCGGCGCCCAGGCTGACCCGGCCGTCGCGGTGGTCGACCCGCTGGGTCACCACGCCGGTGCGGCCCACGTGTGCCGCCGGGCCGTCGACCTGCTCGGAGCTGCGGGTCTCCAGGTGGCGCCGGGCGACCGGCCGGACGAGACCGAGCAACCCGGCCGAGACGAGCGCGAACGCGCCGACCTGCAGGGCGTACGCGTCGCCGGCCACGAGGGCCACGGCGAGCCCGCCCAGAGCACCCCCGGCGAGCATCAGCAGCACGAGGTCCAGAAGGAAGACCTCGCCGACGGCGAGCACCACCGCACCGATCAACCAGAACAGCCAGGCCACGTGAGGAGTCTGACACGGCTCCCCCCGACGGCCCGGTACGTCGTAGCCTCGGCAACCGTGCACGACTACCCCGCCGGCCGCTTCGCCGTCTGGTCGACCGCGTGGCTCACCGGTCGCACGTCCTACGACCAGGCGCTGGACGCCGTGACCGGCGACGGGGCGGGGTCGGGGGGCAGGGCGCCGGGCACCGCCCACCGCGTCGTCGGCATGCCGGGGGTGACCGACGCCGCCGCCGGGGACGCCGTCCCGCTCGGCTGGGCGCTGAGCGCGCTGCTCAGCCGGGGTGAGCGCCGGCTGCGGCTGGTGCTGCCGGCCCCCGGCGACGTCCGCGACCTGCCGGCCGTGCCCGGACTGGTGTCGCTGGCGCTGGAGTCCGGGCAGGCGGCGGTGGGCTCGACCGTGGCGCTGGTGCCGGAGCAGCTGGGCACCGAGATGGTGAGCTGGACGGCGTTCGACCTGACCGGGGTCGCACCGCCCCCGCCGCCGGTGGAGGGCACGCTGCGGGCGGCGTCCGGGGCCCTGGACCTGGCCGTGGCCGGGTCCGCCCGCACCCTGGCCGAGCTGGACCTGGCCCGCTGGAACCCCGAGGTGCCCGCGCTGCTGGCCGGGCTGGCGCGGACCACCTCCGCCCCGGGGTTGCCGCCGGACCACGAGCCGCTGGCGCTGTCGGTGCTCGGCCGGGCCTCCCGGCTGTCCCGGGTGCTGGACCTGGCGATGGCCGACGCCCCCGGCGCGGCGGTGACCCACGCGCAGGCCCGGGCCCGCGACGAGGCGCTGCGCCCGCTGGCCCAGGCCCTGCGCGAGGCGACCACCGCCGCCTACAACGCGGTGCCCCGCTAGACCCCCGGGCCCTCGCGCGGCGGCGTCCTCAGTGGGTGGCGGGGCCGGGCAGGACGGCGGACCAGCCGCCGTCGACCATCAGGTTGGCGCCGGTGACGTAGGAGGCCTCGTCGCTGGCCAGGAACACGGCGCAGTTGACCACCTCGGCGGGCGTGCCGACCCGCCCGAGCGGGATGTGCCGGGCGATGCCGAGCAGCGGTGAGTCCGCGTCGTTGAGGTCACCGCTGGTCGCCGGGGTGGCGATCATCCCGGGGCTGATGCTGTTGGCGCGGATGCCGTGCCGGGCACCCTCACCGGCCAGCTGACGCGCCATGGCCACCACGGCGCCCTTGCTGGCCGTGTGCGCCAGCCGCGGGTTGGTCACCGAGCCGGTGACGCCCGCGGTGGAGCCGATCAGCAGGATGCTGCCGCCGCCCCGGGCGACCAGGTGCGGCCAGGCGTGCTTGACGGGCAGGAAGACGATGTCGACCTCGTTGCGCATCACGAACGACCAGTCGGCGTAGCTGATCTCCGCGACCGGTGAGAACCGGGTGGCCCCGGCGTTGGCGTAGAGCACGTCGATGCCGCCGTACCGGTGGGCGGCCGCGTCCACCCACGCCTGGACGGCAGGCTCGTCGCCGAGGTCGAGCGGGTGCGTGCTGTCCATCTGCCCGCCGGCGGCGCGCACCAGCTCGACGGTCTGCGCGGCACCGTCGGCGTCGACGTCGGTGCCGACGACGGTGGCGCCCTCGGCGGTGAACCGCAGCGCGGCCTCCCGGCCCTGGCCGCTGCCGGTACCGGTGATCAGCACGACCTTGCCGGCGAGCCGGCTCACGTGGGCTCCCTCATCGCGTCGCTGATCGACTTCGTGCCGCCGTGGGCGCTCAGCCCACCGTCGACGGGGATCTCGGCACCGGAGATGTAGGTGGCGTCGTCGCTGAGCAGGAAGGTGATCAGCGGCGTGATGTCGTCGACGGTGCCCAGCCGGCCGAGCGGTGTCTCGGCCAGGTTGCCCGCCCGGAAGGCCGGGGCTGCCGAGGCGCTCATCGGCGTCTCGATCCATCCCGGGTGCACGATGTTGACCCGGATGTTGCGCGGGCCCAGCTCCAGGCTGGCGGCCTTCGCCACGCCGCGCAGCGCCCACTTGCTCGCCGTGTAGGCCACCGGGTAGTGCCCGGTCAGCCCGGCCACCGACCCGATCACCACGATCGAGCCGCCACCGGCCATCAGCGGGGTGACCGTCTGGATCCCCAGCAGGGTGCCGAGCACGTTGACCGCGTGTACCCGGGCGACGTCCTCGGGTGCGGCGTCGGGCACCCGGGCCCGCCAGGTGATGCCGGCGTTGGCCACCAGCCCGTCCACCCGGCCGTGCCGCTGCACCAGGTCGGCGCCCAGCGCCGCCCAGCCGCCGGCGTCGGTCACGTCGAGCTGCACGTAGCGGACGCCGTCGAGCTGCTCGACGGGCTCCGCGGACAGGTCGAGACCGACCACGGTGGCGCCGTCCGCGGTCAGCCGCCGCGCGAACGCGGCGCCCTGCCCGCGCCCGGCCCCGGTGACCACCACGACCTTGCCGGCCAGCCGGCCGGTCGGTCCGGTCACCGGATGGCGACCGGGTGCAGCGGGGCACCGACGGCCTCGGTGACCATCAGCGGCGCGGCCACCAGGAAGCTGTCCCACTGACCGGTGGCGGCACAGTCGGCCGCGAGCTCCTCCAGGTCCCACATCTCGCCGAGGAACAGGCCGATGTGCGGGATGACCACCTGGTGCAGCGGCTGGAAGGCCTCGTCGAACTCGTTGGGCCGCACCTCGAAGCCCCAGGTGTCGGTGGCCAGGCCGGCGATCTCGCTGCCGTGCAGCCAGTCGGCGGTGGTGAAGGACAGGCCCGGCGCCGGGCCGCCGGCGTAGTCGCCCCAGCCCGCCCCGGCGGCCAGGCCGCGGCGCACCCGGGCCAGCTGGCCGGTGCGCACCATCACGATGTCCCCGCGGCGGACGTGGGCGGACTCGCCCTGGGCCTGGATCGTGGCCGCCAGGTGCTCGGCGGTGATCGCGAACCCGTCCGGCAGCTCGCCGTCGGTGCCGAGCGCCCGCCCGACGTCCAGCAGCACCCCGCGCCCGGCCATCCGGGCCCCGACGGTCTGGATGCCGGTGACGTGGTCGCCCATGCCGTCGACGACCTCCGGCGCCTTGCGCCCGTTCCAGGCGACGGCGTGGTCGAAGATGTGGCCCAGGCCGTCCCACTGCGTCGAGCACTGCAGCGGCATGGTGATCATGTCGTCGGCGCCACCGGCACCGTGCGGGAAGCCCTGCACGCCGAAGGCGGAGTCGGTCCCGCTGTCCATCATCACGTGCAGCGGGTTGATCCGGCGGCGCCAGCCCTTCTGCGGGCCGTCGCCGCCGAACGCCTGGGACAGCGAGATCGCCGTCCCGCGGCGGATGGTGGCGGCCCCGGCCAGCCGGGCGGCGTCGTCCAGGAAGTTGAGCGTGCCGAGCACGTCGACGGCACCCCAGCGCCCCCAGTTGGAGACGCGGGCGGCTGCCGCCGCGATCGCACCCTCGGGATCCGTGCGGTCGATGGCGGGCGCCACCGGCGTGCCGGTCACCGGGTCACGCCCGGTGCGGCCGTGTGACCAGCGGGGTCGATGCTCTGCGCCTGCACGCGTGTCCTCCTCGATGAGATGAGGACCACTCTGCGACCTGGAGATAACCCCGGGAAGGTCGATCCGTTGATGCCGCTCATGCACGCGGCTGATCCGCTCGGGGTCAGCGCGCGGGGCGGGCCGGCCGCTGCACGAAGCAGCAGGCGGCCGGGCAGTTGGTGCCCAGCCGGGCCGGGGCGCCGGCCCGGCGCTCGGCCACCAGCTCGCGCACCATGCCGACGAAGCGCGGGTGGGTGCCGGCGGTCCCGGCGCGGGCGAAGCCGAGGCCCAGCTCGCGGGCGGTCTCCGCGGCCTCGTTGTCCAGGTCCCAGATCACCTCGACGTGGTCGCTGACGAACCCGATCGGGAACAGCACCACCGCCTGCACACCCTCGGCGGCCAGGGCCCGCAGGTGGTCGTTGACGTCCGGCTCCAGCCACGGCACCGACGGCGGGCCGCTGCGGCTCTGCCACACCAGGTCGAACTCCCGGCCGGGCGCCACCGCGTCCACCACCAGCCGCGCCGAGGCCATCAGCTCCGCCTGGTACGCACCACCGGTGGGCCCGGCCTTGGCGGCCATGGCGTCCGGGATGCTGTGCGCGGTGGCCACCAGCCGGGCGCCGTCCCGCTGGTCCTCGGGCAGGGTCGCCAGCGCAGCGGCGAGCGCGTCGGCGTTGGCCTGCACGAAGCCGGGGTGGTCGCCGAAGTGCGGCAGCTTCTCCGCCGTCGGGCCGCCGTTGCCACCGGGCTCGCCGGCGGTCGCGGCGCGAGCCCGGGCGACGTCCTCGTGGTACTGCCGGCAGCCGGACGCCGAGGCGAACGCCGACGTCGGGAACACGTACACGTGCTCGATGCCGTCGGCCGCCATCTGCGCCCAGACGTCCTCGACGAACGGCGTCCAGTTGCGGTTGCCCCAGTAGACCGGCAGGTCGAGCCCGGCCGCGGCGAAGTCGGCCTCGACCGCCGCGATCAGGGCCCGGTTCTGCTCGTTGATCGGGCTGACCCCGCCGAAGTGGTGGTAGTGCTCGGCCACGTCGACCAGCCGTTCGGGCGGGATGCCGCGCCCGCGGGTCACGTTCTCCAGGAACGGCATCACGTCGTCGTGACCCTCCGGCCCGCCGAAGGACAGCACCAGCACCGCCTCCCGGCGGCCCGGCGGCGGCGGTGCGCTCCCGGGATCGGCACCGCCGTTGTTGCGGACGGCGAGCGAGGGGTCCTCGTCCGGCGCCTGGCCGGGCGGGGTGAGGGCGACGTCGGACTGCTTGGGCACAACGGAACGGTACCCACGCGCGACCGGCCGGGGCACCGGGCCGTCCGCCGGGCCCCCGGCAGCCACGTCCGCGCAAACAGCCAGGTACCGAGCGGCCATTTCCGCGCAAACGGCCGTGCACGGCGGCCACTTCCGCGGAAAGGGCCGGGGGCCCGGGCGGCCATTACCGCGGGAAGGGCCGGTTGGGGTGGCTGGTTGGGTGGGCGGGCGCTGGGTGGGGGTCAGACGCCGACGGCGTGGAAGCCGCCGTCGACGTGCACGATCTCGCCGGTGGTGGCCGGGAACCAGTCCGACAGCAGCGCGGCGATGGCCCTGCCGGACGGCTCGGTGTCGGTGACCGACCAGCCCAGCGGTGCGCGGCTCTCCCAGGCCTCCTCGAACTGCGCGCTGCCCGGGATCGACTTCATCGCCATGGTGCGCAGCGGCCCGGCGGCGACCAGGTTCACCCGCACGCCGTCCGGGCCCAGCTCGCGGGCCAGGTAGCGCGACGTCGACTCCAGCGCCGCCTTGGCCGCGCCCATCCAGCCGTACACCGGCCAGGCCACGGTGGCGTCGAAGGTGAGGCCCACGACGGAGGCCGACGAGCCGAACAGCGGGCGGCAGGCGTGGGTGAGCGAGGCCAGCGACCAGCTGGACACCTGGAACGCGGTGGCTGCGTGCTCCCAGGCGACCTCGGGGAAGCCGTCGCCCATGGCCTCCTGCGGCGCGAAGCCGATCGAGTGCACGACGCCGTCGAGGCCGTCCACGTGCTCGCGCAGCCGGTCGGCCAGGGTCGACAGGTGCTCGGCGTCCGTCACGTCCAGCTCGACGACGGCGGCCTCCTGCGGCAGCCGCTTGGCGATCCGCTGGCACAGCGACAGCGCGCGCCCGAAGTTCGACAGGACGACGGTGGCGCCCTGCTCCTGGGCGATCCGCGCCGCGGAGAACGCGATCGACGCCTCGGTCAGCACGCCGGCCACCAGGATCTTCTTGCCCTCGAGGATGCCGCTTCCCACAGTTGCCATGTCAGTGCCCCATCCCCAGTCCGCCGTCGACCGGGACGACCGCCCCGGTGATGTACCCCGCGTGCTCGCCGGCCAGGAACCGGACGACGCCGGCGACCTCCTCGGCCTCGGCGTACCGGCCCAGCGGCACCTGGCCGAGGATCTCGGCGGCCCGCTTCTCCCCCAGCTCCGCGGTCATGTCGGTGTTCACGAAGCCCGGCGCCACCACGTTCGCGGTGATGCCGCGGCTGCCCAGCTCGCGGGCGATCGAGCGGGCCAGGCCCACGAGCCCGGCCTTGCTCGCCGCGTAGTTGGTCTGCCCGGCCGAGCCCAGCAGCCCGACCACGGAGGACACGAAGACCATCCGCCCCGCGCGGGCGCGCAGCATCTTCGGCGTCGCCCGCTTGGCCACCCGGTAGGCGGCGGTCAGGTTGGCGTCCAGCACGTCGGTGAAGTCGGCCTCCTTCATCCGCATGAGCAGACCGTCCCGCGTGATGCCGGCGTTGCTCACCAGCACCTCGACCGGGCCCTGGTGCTCCTCGACCTCGGTGAACGCGCGGTCGACGTCCTCGGTGCTGGTGACGTCGCACCGCACCCCGAACAGGCCGTCCGGGGCGCCGCTGCCGCGGTGGGTCACCGCCACGCTGTCGCCCGCCTCGGCGAACGAGCGGGCGATGGCCAGCCCGATCCCGCGGTTCCCGCCGGTCACCAGCACCGACCTGCCCACGTGCACCCCCTGCGTCGACTGCGTCGTGATCACCCTAGGGGTACCCGGCGGGGTGCACCGGATGGAGCCGGGGCACCGGGTCAGCAGCGCCGGGCCGCCAGCCGCGCGCTGTCGGCGAGCAGCCGCCGGCGCTGCTCGCCGGGCAGCGCGCGGTAGGTCCGCCACATGACCCGGGCGACGTCGCGGGCCGGGCTGCCGACGTCGAGGTAGGCGGCCCAGGTCTCCGGCGGCAGGGTGAAGAAGCCGGCGAAGAAGGCGTCCAGGGCGTCGGCGTCGCGCAGCAGCAGCACCTCCCGGCCCAGCGCGAGCAACCGGGCGGTGCCCGGTGGACGGGCCGCGGCGACCACCCGGCGGAGCGCGGGTGCGTCCGCCCCGTGGCCCAGTGCCGCCGCCAGGCGGGGGGCCAGCCGCAGCGAGGACGCCACGCTGTACCCGGTCGCCGGGTGCACCAGGCCGGCCGCGGCACCGATCGGCACCCCGGGCCCCCGGCGGGCGGCGGCGTCCAGGGCGATGGCGACCTTCTCCGGCGGGCCCACCGGCCGCAGCCCGCGGTGGTCCAGCAGCCGGTGCAGCCGGCGCCGCAGGTCCGGCAGCGGCACCGGCGGCCGGGCGGCGAGCGAGGTGGCCTCCAGCAGGGTGCTGCCGTCGCCCAGGTCGAAGCCGTAGAGGAACGCCGGTGGCGCCCCGGCCTCGGCGAGCACCGCGAGGTCCATGAACAGCGCGCCACCGGCCGGCACCAGGTCCGGCACGGGGGCCTCGACGACCTCGCCCCAGGCCCGCTGCTGCGCCCGGCCCGGTCCGGACCCGCGGGCGTCCAGCACGACGCCGGCCTCGACCCGGCTGCCGTCGGCCAGGGTGACCGCGGTGTCCGTGAGCCCGGTGACCCGGCCCCGCACCCGCCGCGGGACCTGCTCCAGCAGCGCGGCGTGCACGACCTCGTTGCGCAGCCGGGCGTAGGCCCGGGGCAGCCGCTGCTCCCCCCCGGCCCGGGTGCGGACCACGGTGGCCGGGTACACGGTCGCGGCCGCCCCGGCGTCCAGGCCCAGCGCCGGCGCCACCGCGGCGAACTCGTCGGCCCACAGCCCGTAGGTGTGCGGCCAGCGCTCCAAGGACGGCGCCACGACCACGGTGTCCCGTCCCGCCCGGGCGCACGCCGCGGCGGCCGCCAGACCGGCCGGGCCGGCCCCGGCGACGACGACGTCGGCTGTCCGCTGCACGCGCAGAGCCGACCACACCGGGACGACGGGGGCGCGAGGGCCCCGCTGGGGCGCCGGACGGAGCGGGGCGCCGGACGGACCGGGACGTCGGACAGACTGGTCGCCCGGACCCCACGACATCGGGAGGCCGCGTGAGCGACCCGGGCACCCTGCTGGCCGAGCTCTTCGCGCAGGAGGAGCGGCTCGTCCTGGACCACCTCGACGAGGCCCTCGCCTGGGAACTGGGCTCGGCGCTGCGCGCGGCCGCGCTGGCCGGCTCGCTGCCGGTGGCCGTCTCGGTGCGCCGCAACGGCCAGCGCCTGTTCCACGCCGCGCTGCCCGGGGCGTCGGCGGACAACGACGGCTGGCTGGAGCGCAAGAGCGCCGTCGTCGACCGGTACGGGCACTCCTCGCTGCTGGTCGGCGAGCAGTTCCGGATGGGCGGCAGCACCTTCGAGCAGAGCTCGCGGCTGGACCCGGCCCGGTTCGCCGCGCACGGCGGCGCGTTCCCGCTGCGGGTGCGCCGGTCCGGCTGCGTGGGCACGGTCGCGGTGTCCGGCCTGCCGCAGCGCGAGGACCACGACCTCGTCGTCCGGGTGCTGGGCGAGGTCCTCGGCCGCTGAGCCGGCCCGCCGCAATGTTGACTCGTTCCAGGAAAGCGGTGAGGATGGCGGCGTGCCGGACCCCCAGGAGCTGGAGCGCGTGCTGCGCGCGGCAGGCCTGCGGGTCACCCGTCCGCGACTCGCCGTCCTGCACGCCGTCCACGACCACCCGCACGTCGACACCGACGTCCTGATCGGCGCCGCGCGGGCCCGGCTGGGCACGGTGTCGCACCAGGCGGTCTACGACGTGCTGCAGGTGCTCACCGAGCGGGGCCTGGTCCGGCGCATCCAACCGCAGGGCTCGGTCGCCCGCTACGAGGCACGGGTGGGCGACAACCACCACCACCTGGTCTGCCGGTCCTGCGGCGTGATCAGCGACGTCGACTGCGCCGCCGGCGCCGCCCCCTGCCTGGTCCCCTGGGCCGGCGAGTCCCCCGCCCACCCCGACTTCCTCGTCGACGAGGCCGAGGTCATCTACTGGGGTCGCTGCGCCTCCTGCGCCGCACGCCCTGCCGTCTCCGACACCGACCGTCCCGCTGCACAGAGAGGCACTCCGTGACCGAGCACGACAAGTCCCAGGTCGACACCGCCGACTTCGACCAGACCGAGGTCGTCAAGACCGAGAGCGCGAGCACCAGCGAGAGCGAGAACCCGGCGATCAAGGCGCCGGAGCCGGTCTCCAACGGCCGCCCCCGCACCACCCGCGACTGGTGGCCCAACCAGGTCGACGTCCAGGTGCTGAACAAGACGTCGAAGGACTCCGACCCGCTGGGTGAGGACTTCGACTACAAGGCCGCCGTCGCGACCCTGGACGTCGAGGCGGTCAAGCGCGACATCGTCGAGGTCATGCACACCTCGCAGGAGTGGTGGCCGGCCGACTGGGGCCACTACGGCCCGCTGTTCATCCGGATGTCCTGGCACGCCGCGGGCACCTACCGCATCGCCGACGGCCGCGGTGGCGGCGGCGAGGGCGGGCAGCGCTTCGCCCCGCTGAACAGCTGGCCGGACAACGCCAACCTGGACAAGGCCCGCCGGCTGCTGCTGCCGGTCAAGCAGAAGTACGGCCGCAAGCTCTCCTGGGCCGACCTGCTCGTGCTCGCCGGCAACGTGGCGCACGACGACATGGGCCTGAAGACGTTCGGCTTCGCCTTCGGCCGCGCCGACAACTGGCAGCCCGGTGAGGTCTTCTGGGGCCCGGAGGACACCTGGCTCGGAGACGAGCGCTATGCCGACAACGCTCCGCTCGACCTGGACGACGGCCACCTCGCCGCCGTCACCATGGGCCTGATCTACGTCAACCCGGAGGGCCCGCAGGGCAAGCCGGACCCGCTGGCCTCCGCCCACGACATCCGGGTCACCTTCAGCCGGATGGGCATGAACGACGAGGAGACCGTGGCGCTGATCGCCGGCGGCCACACCTTCGGCAAGACCCACGGCGCGGGCAACCCCGAGCTGGTCGGCCCGGAGCCCGAGGGCTGCCCGGTGCACGGCAACGGCATCGGCTGGGTCAGCCAGTACGGCACCGGCAAGGGTGCCGACACCATCACCAGTGGTCTCGAGGGCGCCTGGACCCCGACGCCGACGCAGTGGGACAACACCTACTTCGAGATGCTGTTCAGCTACGAGTGGGAGCTGACCGAGAGCCCGGCCGGCGCCAAGCAGTGGAAGCCGAAGAACCCCGAGGCGCAGGAGCTCGTCCCCGACGCGCACATCGAGGGCAAGAAGAACGCCCCGATGATGGCGACCACGGACCTCGCGCTGATGGCCGACCCGGCGTTCAAGGAGATCTCCGAGCGGTTCTACAACGACCCGGAGTACTTCGCCGAGGCCTACGCCCGCGCCTGGTTCAAGCTGCTGCACCGCGACATGGGCCCGAAGAGCCGCTACGTCGGCCCCGACGTCCCGGCCGAGGAGCTCATCTGGCAGGACCCGACCCCGGCCGTCGACCACGAGCTCGTGGGCGAGGCCGAGATCGCCGACCTGAAGGCGCGCCTGCTGGCCTCCGGGCTGACCGTGTCGCAGCTGGTGCACACGTCCTGGTCGGCGGCGGCGTCCTACCGCGGCACCGACAAGCGCGGTGGCGCCAACGGCGCGCGGCTGCGCCTGGAGCCGCAGATCGGCTGGGCGGCCAACCAGGGCGTCACCGACGTGCTGCCGGTGCTCGAGCAGGTCAAGGCCGACTTCGAGTCGCAGACCGGCAAGCGGGTCTCGCTGGCCGACCTGATCGTGCTCGGTGGCACCGCCGCGGTGGAGAAGGCCGCGGCCGACGCCGGCGTGCAGGTCACCGTGCCGTTCCACCCGGGCCGCACCGACGCCTCGCAGGAGCAGACGGACGTCGAGAACTTCCGCTGGCTGGAGCCGCGGGCCGACGGCTTCCGCAACTACCTGCAGCCGGGCAGCAAGCTGGAGCCCGAGACCCTGCTCATCGACCGCGCCTACATGCTGGAGCTCACCGCGCGGGAGATGGTCGTCCTGCTCGGTGGCCTGCGCGTGATCGGCGCGAACACCGGCGGGGTGCAGCACGGCGTGTTCACCGACCGGCCCGGCGTGCTCTCGCAGGACTTCTTCCGCAACCTGCTGGACCTCGGCATCCAGTGGCGCACCTCGATCGACGACGAGGGCGTCTACGAGGGCCTGGACGCCGACGGCAACGTCGTCCGCACGGCGACCGCGGTCGACCTGGTGCTCAACTCGAACTCCATCCTGCGCGGCATCGTGGAGGTCTACGCCTCCGACGACACGAAGGAGAAGTTCGTGCAGGACTTCGCGGCCGCCTGGGTGAAGGTCATGGAGCTGGACCGCTTCGACCTGCGCTGAGCCGCCTGCTCCCGGTGCCCCGGTCCGCCACGTGCGGGCCGGGGCACCGGCGCGTCCGGGCCCGGTCAGGCGCGCGCCGGCACCGCCCCCGGCAGGAGCGCGGCGACCGTCTCCATCGCGCCCGGCACGATCGAGAACCAGGCCCACACGCCGCGCTTGTCGCGGGCCAGGAAACCGGCGTCCACGAGCACCTTGAGGTGGTGGGAGACCGTCGGCTGGGTCAGCCCGAGCGGGTCGGTGAGGTCACAGACGCACGCCTCGCCGGCGGGGCTGCCGGCGATCAGCGACAGCAGCCGCAGCCGGGCCGGGTCGGCGAGCGCCTTGAGCCGGCGGGCGAGGTCGGCGGCCTGCTGACCGGACAGGCCGGCGGCCAGGGCCGCCGGTGGGCAGCACGCGGCCGGGACGGTGGTCGGTGTGCCCCGGGTGTCCACCGGCACAGTCTGCCCAGGACATTGACGCCCGTCCATACCTCCGGCAGAGTCGGCATCGATGGACCGCGGTCGATCCCTGTCGGGTCCCGTGGCCGAGTGCCGACGAGAGGCCCGCCGCCCCATGAGCGACACCGTCGCGGACGACCCGCGACCGCACCCCGACGTCGACACCCCGGTGCTCGCGCGGCTGTCCACCCTGGACCGCTTCCTGCCGGTGTGGATCGTGGCCGCGATGGCCGCCGGCCTGCTGCTCGGCCGGCTGGTGCCCGGCCTGGACGACGCGCTGGACGCCGTCCGGGTGGGCGACGTCAGCCTGCCGATCGCGGTCGGGCTGCTGCTGATGATGTACCCGGTGCTGGCCAAGGTGCGCTACACCGAGCTGGACCGGGTGACCGGCGACCGCCGCCTGCTGGTGGCCTCGCTGGTGCTCAACTGGGTGCTCGGGCCGGCGCTGATGTTCGCCCTCGCCTGGCTGCTGCTGCCCGACCAGCCGGAGTACCGCACCGGTCTGGTCATCGTCGGGCTCGCCCGGTGCATCGCGATGGTGCTCATCTGGAACGACCTGTCCTGCGGCGACCGCGAGGCCGCTGCCGTGCTGGTCGCGATCAACTCGGTGTTCCAGATCGTGGCGTTCGCCGCGCTGGGCTGGTTCTACCTGCAGGTGCTGCCCGGCTGGCTGGGGCTCTCGACCACGTCGGCGGACTTCAGCGTCTGGTCGATCGTGCTCAGCGTGCTCGTGTTCCTGGGCATCCCGCTGGTGGCCGGCTTCCTCACCCGCACGGTCGGCGAGCGCACCAGGGGCCGCGCCTGGTACGAGGGCCGCTTCCTGCCCCGGATCGGGCCGGTCGCGCTCTACGGCCTGCTGTTCACCATCGTCATGCTCTTCGCCCTGCAGGGCGACGCCATCACCTCCGCACCCTGGGACGTCGCCCGGATCGCCCTGCCGCTGCTGGTCTACTTCGCGCTGATGTTCGGCGGGTCGTTCGCCCTCGGCATGCGGCTGCGGCTGGGCTACGCGAAGACCGCCACGCTGGCCTTCACCGCGGCCGGCAACAACTTCGAGCTGGCCATCGCCGTCGCGATCGGCACGTTCGGCGTCACCTCCGGGCAGGCACTGGCCGGGGTGGTCGGCCCGCTCATCGAGGTGCCCGTGCTGGTGGGGCTGGTGTACGTGTCGCTGTGGGCGGCCCGGCGCTGGTTCCCCGGCGACCCCACCGTCCCGCAGCCCGCACCCGCCGCCCGCCCGACCCGTTGAGAGGCCCAGCCGTGCCCGACACCCCCAGCGTCCTGTTCGTCTGCGTGCACAACGCCGGCCGGTCCCAGATGGCCGCCGGTTGGCTGCGCCACCTCGCCGGGGACGCCGTCGAGGTGCGCTCCGCCGGTTCCGCGCCCGGCCACGCGGTCAACCCGGCGGCTGTGGCCGCGATGGCCGAGGTCGGGATCGACATCTCCGACCAGCGGCCGACGGTGCTCACCACCGACGCCGTGCAGGCCTCCGACGTGGTGATCACCATGGGCTGCGGTGACGCCTGCCCCGTCTTCCCGGGCAAGCGCTACCTGGACTGGGCGCTGGACGACCCGGCCGGGCAGGGCGTCGAGTCGGTGCGGCCCATCCGCGACGAGATCGAGGCCCGGATCCGCGGCCTGCTCGCCGAGCTCGGGGTCACCGTCCCGGCATCGGCGCCCTGATGGACGGCACGCCACCGCGGGTCCTGTTCGTCTGCGTGAGGAACGCCGGCAAGTCACAGCTGGCCTCCGGGCTGATGCAGCGCACCGCCGGGGGGTCGGTGGCGGTCGCCTCGGCCGGCACCTCGCCCGGCAGCGCGGTGAACGCCCTGTCCGCGCAGGCGCTCGCGGAGGTCGGGGTGGACATCACGGCCGCCCGGCCCCGGGCGGTCACGGCCGGGCTCGTCGCGGACGCCGACGTGGTCGTCACGCTGGGCGCCGAGGCGCAGCTCGACCCGGCCGTGGTCGCGGCCGCCGCCCCGGGCACACGGTTCGAGACCTGGGTGACCGACGAGCCGTCCGCACGCGGCATCGACGGGCTGGAGCGGATGCGGCTGGTCCGCGACGACATCGACGCCCGGGTGACCGACCTGTACCGCCGGCTCACCGGTCGACTCCCCGGCGCCGGCGGCGCCGGGCGCTGACCTCCCCGGCCGCCCACGGTGGTCTCAGCCGGCGGCGCCGGCGGTGACCGGCACGGTGCCGCAGCACGCGGTGGGCGTGCCGTCGCCGGCCACCGGCTCGGCGGACCACCCGTGACTGCGGCCGGTCGGGAACCCGCGCGGTTCGGCCTCGGCGTCCTCCCGGGCGCCGAGGTCGGTCGCGCAGACGCCGGTCGCGGGCAGGTGCAGGCGCACGTCTGCCGCGGCCGCGGCGTCGCCCGCCAGGTGCGCGGCGATGGAGCGGACCTGTTCGTAGCCGGTGGCCAGCAGGAAGGTCGGCGCCCGGCCGTAGGACTTCGCGCCGACCACGTAGCAGCCGGCGTCGGGGTGGGCGAGCACCGCCTCGCCGTGCGGCGGCACCGTCCCGCAGGAGTGCGCGTTCGGGTCGATCAGCGGAGCCAGGGCGACCGGCGCCTCCAGAGCCGGGTCGAGGGCCAGCCGCACCTCCCGCAGCAGGCCGAGGTCCGGGCGGAACCCGGTGGCGGCCACCAGGGCGTCCACGGCGAGCTCCACGTCCTCGCCGTCCCGTGCGGTGCCGAGAACGGTGAGCCGGCCGCCCGGGCCGGGGGCCAGCTCGCGCAGGGCGAACTCGCGGACCAGCCGCACCGCCCCCCGCCCGACCGCGGCGCGCAGGTCGCTGCCCAGCAGGCCGCGGGCCGGCAGGCCGTCGGCGTCCCCGCCGCCGTAGAGCCGCGCCGGGGACCGGCCGCGCACCGCCCAGGTGATCTCGGTTCCCGGCTCCTCGGCCTGCAGGCGGGTCAGTGCCAGCAGCGTGTTCGCCGCCGAGTGCCCCATCCCGACCACCAGGGTGTGCCGGCCGGCGAAGCGGGACCGCTCGGCGCCCAGCACGTCGGGCAGCGGCCCGGCCAGCCAGGGTCCGGCGTGCTCCTCCCCCACGGCGGGCAGCCCGGCGGCGCCCAGCGGGTTGGACCGGCCCCAGGTGCCGGAGGCATCGAGGACGGCGGCGGCGAGCACGTCCTCGGTGCGGCCCCCGCGCACGGTGCGCACGAGGTACGGGCGACCGTCCCGGCCGACGGTGCGGGTCTTGTCCACCCCCTGCCGGCCGACCGCGACCACCCGGGTCCCGGTGCGGATCCGCGGCGCGAGCTCCGGCGTCGCGGCCAGCGGCCGGAGGTACTGCTCCACCAGGTCGGCGCCGGTCGGCAGGTCGTCGCGGGCCGGGGACTCCCAGCCGGCGCGCTCCAGCAGCCGGACGGCGGCGTCGTCGACGTCGTACTCCCACGGGGAGAACAGCCGCACGTGCCCCCACGCCGCGACCGCGGCACCGGCCCGGGCACCGGCCTCCAGGACCAGCGGTGCCAGGCCACGCTCGAGCAGGTGCGCGGCGGCGGCCAGCCCGACGGGGCCGGCTCCGATGACGACGATGGGCAGGTCGGGGGTCGCGCCGGGGACCGTGGTGACCATGCTGCTCAGCTCCTCGCTCGGGGACCGCACCAACGTAACAGCGTCGACTGTTGTCAACAACGCTCGTGCTGCACAATGGGCGCGTGCCCCAGGACCTGGACGTCCGCCTGCTCGGCGTCGACGAGCTCACCTCCCCCGCCGACCGCGCCCGCCTGCTCGCCCCCCGACTGAAGGCGCTGGGTGACCCGAACCGGCTGCACCTGGTGCTGCTGCTCGCCGAGGGCCCGCGCAGCGTGCGCGAGCTGACCGAGGCGGCCGGCATGAGGCAGACGCTGGTCAGCCACCATCTCGCCCTGCTGCGCGAGCAGGGCCTGGTCACCGTGACGCCGCGGGGCCGCAGCAACGTCCACGCCCTGTGCTGCGAGGCCCTCGCCGGGCCGGTGCGGGCGCTGGCCACGCTGGCCGCGCTGACCCCGGCCGGCGTCGAGGCTTGCTGTCGCTGAGGCCGACCTGACCCCCGACCCGGCCCGACCCCCGAGCCGAGCGCCACGGAGAGCCGCCCTGCCAGGCACCTCCCAGCCGGTGTTCACCCCGCGTTCCCCCGCCTGCCACAGAAGTGGATGCACGAAGCAACGACACTGCGGGCATGTCGCCGATCCGCCGAGGCCCCCGCACCGTCGACGAGTACACCGAGTGGAACGCCGGGCTGCTCGCCCGCTCCCGGATCAGCCGCCGGGACGCGCTCAAGGCGGTCACCGCCGGGGCCGGCGGCATCCTGCTCGCCCAGTTCGGCCTGGCGTCCCGCGCCATGGCCACCGGCGGCGGGACGCCGGGCTCAGCCGGCCTGGCCGTCTCGGGCCGGCACCTGTCCTTCGTGCCGACGCTGGCCGCGTCGTCCCGTCGGTCGATGGCGGTCAGCGCCCAGGTGGTCAGCAAGACCGGCAGCCTCCCGCGGGACCTGCGGGCCTGGGTCGACGTGGGCTCCGCGCCCGGCAGCTACGGCACCCGGGTGCCGGCCGACATCGTGCACCTGGTCGGCCAGTACGCCATCCCGGGCGGGCCGGTGGGCAGCCAGTTCTACGTCAAGGCGGTGATGGACCACCTGCGCGCCGGCTGCAGCTACCACTACCGGATCCGGCTGTCCGACGGCACGGTCACCGGCGACGCGTCGTTCACCACCGAGCCGCAGGTGGTCGGCGGCCGGACCGGCGAGCTGGCGCCGTTCACCTTCACCGCCTTCGCCGACGTCGGCACCAACGCCGCACCCACCGACCCCGGCTACGCCTTCGGCGCGGACCCCGCGGTGGTCACCGCGGCCGGCGGCACCTGGCCCGGCGGGGTCTTCGACAACAACTACTACAACGCCACCGACCCGGTCGCCGGGCAGGCCGGCACCGACCGCACGCCCGCCGTGACCCAGACGAACCTGATGGGCACCCAGCGGCCGGTGTTCACGCTGCTCGCCGGCGACATCTGCTACGCCGACCCCAGCGGCACCGGGCTGCCCGCCGACGACACCCTGGCGCTGACCGGGTCGGCGCCCCCCGGGAAGAACAACTACAACCCCTACGTCTGGGACGTCTTCCTCCGCCAGATCGAGTCCCAGGCAGCCTCGACGCCCTGGATGTTCGCCACCGGCAACCACGACATGGAGCCGCTGTACGGCAACACGCAGGCCCTGGGCGGCTCGGACACGCACGGGTACGGCGGCCACCTCGCCCGGCTCGACCTGCCTGGCAACGGCCCGCGCGGCTGCCCGTCGGTGTACGACTTCACCTACGGCAACGTGGGCGTGATCTCGGTCGACGCCAACGACCTGTCCGCGGAGATCCAGACGAACACCGGCTACTCGGCCGGCGCCCAGCAGCAGTACCTGGAGCGCACCCTGCGCTCCTGGCGGAGCACCAGGACGATCGACTTCATCGTGCTGTTCCTGCACCACTGCGCCTACTCCACGACCAACCAGCACGCCTCCGACGGCGGCGTGCGCGCCGTGCTCGACCCGCTGACCAGCCGGTACCAGGTCGACCTGGTGGTGCAGGGCCACAACCACGTCTTCGAGCGCACCGACCCGATCCGCGACGGCCGGAAGACCCGGGACGCCCCGGACGGCGCGACGGTCAGCCCGGCCACGGACGGCACGATCTACGTGACCGTGGGTTCCGGCGGGCGCCCCCGCTACCAGTTCCGGCCCGCCCCCTCGGCCGCCGCCCCGCCGCCGCCCGGCGTCACGCCGTCCGGCCCGCAGGCACTGGCGGAAGGTCAGCGCTACCGCGGCTACCGCCCGCTGGGCGGCCCGAACACGCTGGAGAACAACACCGGCACGGTGGTCAACAGCTACGTCTGGTCCACCGACGGGACGACGACGACCGGCGGCTTCGGCGCCGGGACGAAGGTGCCCGAGCAGATCGACTGGTCGCAGGTGCGCTACGACGACTACGCGTTCCTGGCCGTCGACGTCGTCCCGGCCCGCCGCGGGGGCACCACGACGATGACCCTGCGGACGCTGGCCGACGCGCTGCCCGGGTCGGGCACGCCGTTCACCGAGATCGACCGGGTGACGCTCACCCGCGTCGCCGGGCAGGGCCTCACCGAGCACCCGGGCGCGGCCCCGAGCAGCTTGCTGCTGCCCCACGGCGACGAGCCGGTCGGCAGCCTGCTCCCCGCCTGAGGACGCCGACCGCCGCCCGGGTCACCCCGGCGCCGGGGTGACCCGGGCCGGTGCGGACCGGGCCGGGCGGCGCGGGGCCGGGACGGCGGCCGGCGGCAGCAGCACGTCCAGGCCGGCCGGCCGGGGCGCCCCTGCCGTCCGCCGGCCGGCGGGCGGTTCGGCGGGGGCGCCGCGTGGCAGGCGGTGGTGCACGACCCGTCGCGTCCGCAGGACCCGGGCGACCGTGACGGCGTCGGCGGCGTGGTCCAGCGCCTCCTGGGCGGTCAGGTCGGCGCGCAGCTCGACGACGCCGACCACCACGCGCAGGCCACAGCCGGCGGCGTCGACCCGGTCGAGCACGCGGGCGGCGACGCTCTGCGCGTCGTCCGCCGTGCCGTTGAGGACGGCGACGACCTGCTCCGCGGACGGCCGGCCCAGCCAGTCGTCGTGCCGGAACGAGTCCAGGACCACGGCGGTGGCCCGCGCCAGGACGGGTGCGGGGTGCTGCCGCCGGCGACCGAGCCCGACGAGCAGCAGCGTGGTGGCCAGCGCCGAGGACAGCGGCAGCACCTCGTCGAGGGCGTCGAGCACGTCGTCCAGTCCCGGCTGCCGGGTCACCGGGCCCGCCGACCGCGCGCCGCCGTCGAGGAGCACCCCCGGCACCCCGCCCCGGCGCCGGTCGGCCCCTCGTCGGGCGGCAGTGCTCACGCCGTCTTGCATCGGCAGTCCCGGAGCACAGCCGGACGCCCGGCAGGAATGTCCGGGCTGCCCGGCGGCTTGCCCTGGGAGGTCGACGAGGACCTCCGACGACGCTCCGACCCTGAGGGACCCCGTGACGCTCTCCGCGCGCACCCGCACGACCGCTCCCCCGCCGCGCCCCGCCGACGCCCTCCGCCCACCGCCGATGGCCCGCCTGGCACTGGTGCTGGGCGCGTTCGTGGCGCTCGGGCCGCTGACCATCGACATGTACCTCCCGGCGCTGCCCGCGCTGCGCGACGACCTGGGGACGACGTCGGCCACCGTGCAGCTGACGCTGACCGGCACGCTGCTGGGCCTGGCGCTGGGCCAGCTGGTGATCGGGCCGCTGTCGGACGCGGTCGGCCGCCGCGGGCCGCTGCTGGCCGGCACCGCGCTGCACGTGGTGGCCTCGGCACTGGTGCTCGTCGCACCGGACATCGGCACCCTCGGTGTGCTCCGGGTGCTGCAGGGCGTGGGCACCGCGGCCACGAGCGTGGTGGCGCTGGCGATCGTCCGGGACCTGTTCGAGGGCCGGGCCGGGGCGACCATGCTGTCCCGGCTCTTCCTGGTCATGGGCGTCGCGCCGGTGCTCGCGCCCACCCTGGGCGGAGAGGTCCTGCGGTTCACCTCCTGGCGCGGGGTCTTCGCCGTGCTGGCGGTGTACGGCCTGCTCGTGATGCTGCTCGGTCTGTTCGGCCTGAAGGAGACACTGCCGGCGGAGCGGCGCCGGTCCGGTGGCGTGGTGGGCACCCTGCGCACCTACGGCGGGCTGTTCGGCGACCGCACCTACGTCGGGCTGATCGTGGTCGCGGGGCTGACCATGGCGGCGCTGTTCACCTACGTGTCCGGGGCGTCGTTCGTGTACCAGCGCCAGTACGGGCTGGACGAGCAGGAGTTCGGGCTGCTGTTCGGCGCCGGCGCGGTGTGGCTGATCGGCGCCACCCAGCTGAACCCGGTGCTGCTGCGCCGCTGGTCGCCCGCCGGGATCCTGGTCACCGGCACGGTGGCCGGCACGGTCGCCGGGGCGGTCCTGCTGCTGCTCGCGCTGACCGGCGCCGGCGGCATCTGGGGCGTGGTGCTGCCGCTGTGGGCGGTGCTCTTCGCGGCCGGCCTGGCGCTGCCCAACGCCCCCGCACTGGCCCTCGCCGACCACGGCGACTCGGCCGGCTCCGCGGCGGCGCTGCTCGGCGCGGTGCAGTTCGGGGTCGGGGCGGCGGTGTCCCCGCTGGTCGGGCTGCTGGGCAACGACGCCGTCGCCATGGGCGCGGTCGTGCTGGTGAGCATGCTGCTGGCGGTGGCGGTGCTGGTGAGCGTCGTCCGGCCGTGGCTGCTGGTGGACGTCGACGCGGACCCGGTCGTGGCCGGGCACTGAGCTCTCCACCCGGCCGAGGCCGGGCCGGCTGCCTACGCTGACCCGGTGTTCTTCTTCTTCAGCTTCGGCACCAAGCAGCGCGACCTCGGCCCCGGCGCCACCCGCACCTGCCCGCGCTGCTCGAACACCACCACGTGGGGGCGGGTGCGGCAGTACCGGCAGTTCAGCGTGTTCTTCGTGCCGCTGGCCCGGTGGAAGCGCCAGGAGCTGGAGGTCTGCGGCATCTGCGGGACCGCCGTCGCGATCTGAGCCGTCCGTGCCGGCGGTCCCGCAGGCGATCACACGGTGGGGTCGCCCTCGGGCACCTCGGTGGCGACCACCTCGGCCACCTCGGCGTCCGCACCGGACAGCCCGTGGGCCTGCTCGTGCTCGTCATGGAACTGCAGCCAGCGCATGCCCAGGGCCTCGCGCTGCTCGTCGTCGACCGACTCCTTGAACGGGGGGAAGAAGTCCGTCTCCTCCTCGGCCATGTGGTCGGCGTTGACCTGCCGGACGGCCCGCACCGCCTCCCACCACGCCTCGCTGCCGACCTCCTGCTCGTCGACGGCGGCCGCGGCGTGCCGGATCTCGTTGTGGTCGTGCACGCCCTCGGCCGTCTCCTGCTCGCCGTCGGCCTCCTGGGCCAGCAGTGGGTAGAACAGCTGCTCCTCGGCGACGGCGTGCACCTCGAGCCGGGCGTGCAGCGCCGACCAGGCGGCGGCGAGCTCCTGACCGGTGAGGTCGTCGAGCGCGGCGAACTCCCGCCGGAAGACCTCGTGCTCGGCCAGGACGAGGGCGGTGATCTCGAAGTCGGACATGCCGGGCCGCCTACCCCCGCCGACGCGGAGGTAGGCGCGGGTCACAGCCGGAGCGCCGTCCGGACGAGTGCGGCCACCGCGAGGGAGCGGCTGTGCGGGGGCCAGGCGATGACGGTGGTGACGAGCGGGGCGTCCACGACCGGCACCGCGACGACGTCGTCGCGCAGCTGCGCCCGGACGGAGTCCGGCGCGACGAACAGGGTCCGCCCCAGGGAGATCAGCTGCAGCAGCTGCGTGTGGTCGCGCACCTCGGGGCCGGGACCGTCCGGGTAGGAGCCGTCGGGCCGTGGCCAGCGCGGGTGCGGCAGCCCGGGGACGTCCGCCAGGTCGCCGAGACGCAGCGCCCGGTGGGCGGCCAGCGGGTGGCCTGACGGGAGGACCACGACCTGACCCTCGGTGACCAGCTCGTCGGTGTCCAGGCCGGTGGTGTCGTCGAAGGGCAGGTGGAGGACGGCGACGTCGGCGCTGCCGGTGCGCAAGAGAGGTCCCTGCTGCGCGGGGCCGCACAGCAGGACGTCGACCGGCACGGCGCCGGGCTCGGCCGCGTGGGCGTGCAGCAGCTTCGCCAGAAGTTCCGCGGACGCCCCGGCCTTGATCGCGAGCACGATGCCCCCGTCGCCGGCCGAGGCGGCGGCCGCGCGGCGGGTGCGCTGTTCGGCGGCCTCCATCGCGTCCAGCGCCATCCGGCCCTCGTGCAGCAGCACGGCACCGGCGTCGGTGAGGGTCACCGCCCTGCTGGTGCGGTTCAGCAGCACGACACCCAGGCGTCGCTCCAACTGGCTGACGGCCCGCGACAGCGGCGGCTGCGCGATGCCGAGCCGCTGCGCCGCCCGGCCGAAGTGCAGCTCATCGGCGACGGCGACGAAGTACCGCAGCTCCCGGGTGTCCACGACCCATGGTAGGACTCCGACCGATACCCGTGCGGTATCGGCCAGGACACACCTGGTCGTGGACGGGCCGCTGGTCGGCGCGCAGGCTCGACTCCATGAGCGACACGAGAACCGCCCTGGTCACCGGGGCGAACAAGGGCATCGGCTACGAGATCGCGGCAGGTCTGGGGGCGTTGGGCTACGCCGTCGGGGTCGGCGCGCGGGACGACGCCCGGCGGGAGGCGGCCGTCACCCGGCTGCGGGACGCCGGCGTCGACGCCTTCGGCGTCCCGCTGGACGTCACCGACGACCGCAGCGTGGCCGCCGCCGCCGAGCTGGTCGCCGAGCGGTCCGGGCACCTGGACGCGCTGGTGAACAACGCCGCCATCACCGGCGATGCGCAGCAGCAGCCGACCACCGCAGACCTCGACGTGATCCGCACGGTCGTGGAGACCAACGTCCTGGGCGTCATCCGGGTCACCAACGCCATGCTGCCGCTGCTGCAGCGGTCGGCCTCGCCGCGGATCGTCAACATGTCCAGCGGCGTCGGTTCCCTGACCCGCCAGTCCGGACCCGGCGGCGAGACGACCACCGGCCCGGTCTCGGTGGCCTACTCGCCCTCCAAGACCTTCCTCAACGCGGTCACCCTGCAGTACGTGAAGGAGCTGGCCGGCACGGACGTCCTGGTCAACTGCGCGTGCCCCGGCTTCGTCGCCACCGACCTCAACGGCTTCCGCGGTCACCGCACCCCGCAGCAGGGCGCCGCGACCGCCGTCCGCCTCGCCACCCTGCCCGACGGCGGGCCCACCGGCGGCTTCTTCGAGGACGACGGCGTCGTGCCCTGGTGACGGTCGTGCCCTGGTGACGGCGGCGCGCCGATGCGACCGTTCTCGTCCCGGGCCTGCTGACCCGGCCGCCGCGGGCCGGGCACGCCGGTGAGCTCAGCTCCCGGTCGACGGCACACCGCCGGCCCGGTCCCCGCGACCGGCCCACCCGCGGAGGACCGCCGTGGCGGTGAGGGCCACCGCCGGGTCGGGGTCGGTCGCGAGCCCGGCCAGGGCCACCGCCGCGGACGGCCCGGGCAGGTCCGCCAGGGCGGCGGCCACCCGGCGTCGCGCCGCGTCGTCGGCGTCCTCCAGCGCCGTGCCGAGTGCGGCCGTGATCGTGTCCACCCGGTCGTGCCGGGCAGCAAGTCGCCCGAGGACGGTCGCAGCCTCCACGTCGTCACGGCCCTCGACGACGAGGGCGACGAGCCGCGGGACGGCGGTCAGGTCGCCGTGGGCGCCGCAGACCAGTGCGGCGCGGCCGCTGACGTGTGGGTCGGGGTGCCCGACCGCAGCGGCCAGAGCGGCGACCGCGGCGGGCGTGCCGATCTTCGTCAGTGCCTCGACCGCCCGCCGCCGCGGCTCGGGCGCGGGCGAGCGCAGCGCCTCGACGAGCACCTGCAGGCCGTCGTCCCCGGACCTGGCCAGCGCCCAGCGGAGGGCGCCGCCGACGTGGGGGTCCGCCTCCTCGACGGCAGCCTGCGCCAGGAGGGCGGCGTGCCCACGGCGCTGCTCTCGGAGGGAGAGCACGGTGCGCTGCCGGGCCGACGGGCTGCTGGCGCCCAGGCCGCGCACCAGCCCGATGGCCTGCAGCACGTCCGACCAGACCACCGGGCCGCTCGCCCGGACCTGGGCCAGCCCGCGCAGCAACTCCTCGTCCTTGGCCAGCCGCTCCCGGATCCGGGCAGCCACCGCCTCGATGGTGTCCGCCGCGCTGAAGGAGGGGTGCTCGAGCGCCGTCGCGACCTCCTGCAGCGTCAGACCGAGCGCGCGCAGGGCCTCGACGTGGAACAACCGGCGCAGGTCATCGTCGCGGTACTGCCGGTACCCAGCGCTGGTACGACCCGAGGGCGACACCAGCCCGACAGAGTCGTAGTACCGGAGCATGCGGGTGCTGATCCCCGAGCGCGCCGCCACCTCCCCGATGCGCACGGGGTCAGCCGTCGACCAGCGGAGCCCCGCGCAGCGCGAGGACCCTGGTCGCCTCGGCCACCGCCGCGTCGCGCCCGTCCTCGGGGTCCAGCGCCAGCCGCACCGTGGCGCGGGCGTGCGCGCTGACCTCCTCGTCGGGGTCCTCCGACGCCCGCCGCAGCGCGATCTTCGCCGCTCCGCCGAGGGCGACGAGCGCACGGCTCAGGCTCAGCCGGGTGTCGCGACCCCCCCGGCCGAGCTGCGTCACGAGGGTGTCCGCGAGCGCGGCGGCGCCGGACGCGGGCACGAGGGCCACGGCGGTGCGCCAGGCTGCGCGGGCCACCTCGTCGTCGGCGTCCTGCAGGAGCCCGGTCGTGAGCGCCGGCCATGCGCGCGGGTCACCGGTCTTCGACAAGGTGTGCAACGCCTGGCTGCGCGCCTGCGGCACCGGTGAGCCGAGCTCGGCCAGGAGCCGGTCGACGGTCACCTGCGGGTCGTGCCGGGTCAGCGCCCAGGTCAGCATGTCCCGAACCGCGAACTCCGGCTCCACCGCGCAACGGCGCACCAGCACGTCGACCTGCTCGCTCGCCGGCCGTGTCCCGGCTGCGAGCGCTGCCCGCAGGCGCACCGACGGGTCGGGGTCGCCGAGCAGGGTGGTCAGGCGGCGCGACGTCGGCACGTCGTCCTGGTCGGTCATGGCGATCACCTCCACCGCCGATCGAAGACCCTGACACGGTGTCAAGGTCAAGACGCGTCCTCGTCGCCGGCGGTGCGTCCCGGGCGCCGACCTGAGCGTGGCATGGTGGGCGTGCCGTACGCGCGAGCCGAGCTGGGCGCCACCCGGTCACGTGGCGGCGCAGTGCCTCGCCGAGGCGGTGCTGCTCTCCGCCCTCGGCGGCGTGGCCGGGGCCGCGATCGGCAGCGCGGTGACGTGCTGGTCGCCCTGTCCCGGGGCGGGCTGCCGGTGGTCCCGCCGCCCGTGCCCCGGTCAGCCGCCACCGACGAGCGGCCGAGCATGTCGGCCAGCCCGCGGTAGCGGCCCCAGTGGTCGGGCACCGCGCCGCCACTGTGCGGGATGACCAGCCGCAGCCCGCACAGGTCGCCGAACAGGTCGCCCTGCACCAGCTGCACGAACGCGGTCGTGTCCGCGCTGAGGTGGTAGGCGCCGGTGGCGTGGAACGCCTTCGTGGCCGACGCCGACACGAGCACCATGGCCGGCACGTCGAGGGCGACCATCGTCTCGTAGAACGGGGACCAGCTGCGGTCGGTCAGCGGCGGGGCGCTCCAGGAGCCGCCGCTGGGATCGGGATCGAGGTCGCACCCGACGAACCCGAGCTCCTCGACACAGCGGCGCAGCTCGGCGAACGAGGACTCCAGCCCCGCGTCGGGCGACTGCGGCAGCTGCGCCACGCCGACGAACTGATCGGGGTACAGCGTCGTCACCCGGTGCACCAGGTCGTCGCAGCGCCGGGCCAACGCAGGCTCACCGACGCGTCACCCACGTGGTGCGCCATGGCCGAGGTCGTCAACCCCGAGTTCGACGCGTGGTGGATGCAGACGATCGAGACCGACCCGGCACAGCACGCGGCACTCTCCCGCGACGAGCTGGTCCGGCAGGCCGGCTCCGAGGGCATCGAGATGATCATGTGGCTGGTGATGCGCGGGGCACTGGACGCCGAGGTGACCCGCGTGCACGCCGACTACTTCGTGCCCGCGTCGAACACCGCCGCCGGCATCGCGCTGTTCGACGACCGCCCGGGCGGAAACAGCTGAGCGGCTCCCGGCGTTCACCCGACGTGCTCGACACAGAGGGAGGCACATCCGTGACCACTGAGACCGCGATCCTCGCCGGCGGCTGCTTCTGGGGCGCGCAGGACCTGCTGCGCAAGCGCCCCGGCGTCGTCTCGACCCGGGTCGGCTACTCCGGGGGCGACACGCCCAACGCCACCTACCGCAACCACGGCGACCACGCCGAGGCGGTGGAGATCGTCTTCGACCCCGAGGTCATCTCCTACCGCGAGCTGCTGGAGTTCTTCTTCCAGATCCACGACCCGTCCACGAAGGACCGGCAGGGCAACGACGTGGGCCGCAGCTACCGCTCGGCGATCTACTACACGACCGACGAGCAGCAGCGGGTCGCCCTGGACACCATCGCCGACGTCGACGCCTCCGGCATCTGGCCGGGCAAGGTCGTCACCGAGGTCGAGCCCGCCGGCCCCTTCTGGAAGGCCGAGGAGGAGCACCAGGACTACCTGCAGAAGATCCCGTACGGCTACACCTGCCACTTCGTGCGGCCGGGCTGGGTGCTCCCGCGCCGGGCGGCGCAGACCGCCTGAGCCGGTCCCGCCGGTCACGGGCGTGACCGGCGGGGGACGTGGGGCGCGGCGCCGTCACCGGCGCCGCGCCCGGACCCATCATGGGGGCGTGCCCACCCGACCCGACGCCGTGGCCGCACTGCCGGTGGCCCCGGGCGTGTACCGCTTCCGGGACGCCGGCGGGGGCGTGCTGTACATCGGGCGGGCCGGGGAGCTGCGCCGCCGGGTCAGCTCCTACTGGGGCGACCTGCGCGACCGGCGCCACCTGCGCCGGATGGTGCCCCGCGTCGCCCGGATCGAGGCACTGGTCTGCGACTCCGCGCACGAGGCGGCCTGGGCCGAGCGCAACCTGCTCGAGCGGGGGCTGCCGCCGTGGAACCGCGTCGTCGGCGGCGCGGAGGTGCCGGTCTGCATCCGGCTGGACGCCTGCCCCGAGGCGCCGCTGTTCGGGCTCGCCCCGGCACGGCGGCCGGCACCGGGGGTGCGGCTGTTCGGGCCCTACCTGGGAGCCACGAAGGTGCAGCTCGCCGTCTCCGGGCTGGGGCGGCTGTACCCGATCGGCCACGCCGGCCCGGCCCGCACCGCCGCTGAACGGGAGCTGGCCCGGGTGCGCGGCGGGCGGGTCACCCCCGTCGCCCAGCTCGCGGACGCCGTGGCGGCCGTGCTGGACCGCGAGCCGACGGCGGTCGCCACCGCGCTGGCCGCACTCACCGCCCGGCGCGACGCCGCCGCCGAGGGGCAGGCCTACGAGGCCGCCGCCCGGCTCCAGCAGGAGATCGAGGCGCTGGCCTGGGTGGTCGCGCCGCAGCGCGTCACCGTGCCCGGTGCGGACGCCGCCCGGGACGTGACCGCCTGGTCCGACGGTGTCCTGGTCCGACTCCGGTTCCGGGGCGGGCGGCTGCGTGCCTGGGAGCAGGAGACCTGCTCCCGGGCGACGCCCGACACCGGTGCGCCGGACGGGTGGGCACCGTTCCTGCGTCGCAACGCGGACCTGGCCGCGCGGCTGGCGACGCTGCCGGTCACCTGAGCCGGCGCGGCCGGCCGGGCGCCGGGCAGCCGCGGTCGCGCGGTGCCCGGTCCGAGCGCTGTGGGTCCCGGCTCGTCAGGGCCGCAGGACGTCCAGCGCCCGCAGTGCGTGCGCGGCGGTCTCCCGGAGCTCACCCACCGGCGTGCCCGCCCGGTGCAGCACCGCCAGGGCCTGCGCGGTGCCGACCAGGAACCGGGCCAGCGAGCGCACGTCGACGTCGGCCCGATGCGCGTGCGGCTGGAGCACGCGGGACATCTGCTCCACCTCGTCGTCCAGGATGCGCTGGACCGCCGCCTGCACGCGCGGGTCCAACGCGCTGGACTCGGCGGCGGTCTGCGCCAGCAGGCAGCCCGCGGGCCGTGTCGGGTCGGCCATCCGGTCCAGGACGGCATCGAAGCCGGCCATCACCTGGACCCGGACGTCGTCGGACGGGACGGCCACCGCCGTGCGGGACGCCTCACCGACGCGTTCCACGTAGCGCTGCAGGCAGGCGAGGAACAGCGCCTGCTTGTCGCCGAACGTCGCGTACAGGCTCCCGCGGCTCAGACCCGTGGCCGCGACCAGGTCGGTGATGCTGGCAGCGGAGTAGCTCCGTTCCCAGAACAACCGGGTGGCGGCGTCCAGGGCGACGTCCGGGTCGAACTGCTTGCGCCCGACCATCGTCGACACCTCCTCTGCCGTGGAGCCCGGGGCGACCGCGCGCCGTGCGACCCGCCACCGACCGGACCCGGTGACGATGGTGCAACGCCGTCACCGGGCGGCATCACCCGGGTGGGCCGCGATGAAGTCGCGGAGGGCCGTGGCCACGGCGTCGGGGTCCTCCTCGGCCAGGAAGTGCCCGGCGCCCTCGATCGACACGACAGCCGCGTCGTCGGCGACATCGGCGAGGACGGCCGGGAGGTAGGGGCCGAGGGAGGCCGCGCCACCGATGCCCAGGACGGGCAGCGTCAGTCGGCCGTCGGTGGCGAGGGCGCGCTCGTTCTCGGCCGCGTCGACCGTGGTGGCCGCCTGGTAGGTGCGGAAGCCGGCGGCCAGGGCGCCGGGGGCCTGGAACTGTGCTGCGTAGAAGTCGCGATCCGCGTCGGGCATCCGCGCCGGGTCGACCATGACGGAGTCGTACCAGTGGTCGAAGTAGGCGCGCTCGCGGCCGGTGACGAGCGCGACCGCGAGGTCGACCTGGCTGTGGAAGCCGAAGTGCCAGGGCCCGAGGCTGCTCATGACCGTGCTGAACATCGGCGTGCCGGGGACGAAGCCGTCCATCAAGGTGAGCGTCGCCGTCGCGTCGGGGAACCGGCGGGCGAAGGCGTAGGCGATCATCGTCCCGATGTCGTGGCCGACGACGTGGGCGACCGGGATGCCCGCGTCGGCGAGGACCGCGTGCAGGTCGGCGGCCATGGTCGCCTTGTCGTAGCCGGCGTCGGGCTTGTCCGACCCGGCGGCTCCCCGATGGTCGGGGACGACGACGGTGTGGTCGGCGACCAGGTCGGCGGCCACCTGGTGCCAGGTGTAGCCGCTCTGCGGCCAGCCGTGGACCAGCAGCACCGCGGGGCCGGTGCCGGCGATGCGGTAGCCGATGGTGACGCCGTCCCGGGTGACCGACCGGAGGGCGAAGCCCTCGAAGCCGCGGGCGAGGGCCTCGCTGTGCCCGGTGGTGTCCTGTACTGCGGTCATGGTCGTGCCCTTCTGTGGATGGTGGGGTGGTCGCGTCGCGGGACCGGTCAGGGGGCCAGGCCGGTCGCGGCCGCGCCGGTGCCGTCGCCGGCGATCGGGACCGACTCGTGCTCGTGGCTGATCAGCCAGGTCCCGTCGACCTTCTCCAGGACGAGGGTCTTGCGGAACCACATCTGCATGACGTCGCCGGTGACCATCGTGGCGCTGATCCTCGACAGGCTCCGGGTGACGGCGACCCGGTCGGCCATCGTCACGTGCAGGTCGTGGGTCTCGTAGGACACCGGGCCGTCCATGCCGGCGAAGACGGCGTCGAAGTCGGCCTCGGTCATCGCCGTCTCCCCGGCGTACTCCAGCACCCCCACCAGGGGGTACTGCACGTAGTCGGCGGTCTGCGTGGCCATCGTCTGCACGGCGCTCTTGGTGCGTAGGGCGTTCGCCCGCCGCTCGACCAGAGCCCGCACGGCGACCTCGTCCTCGGACATGGTGGTCGGAGAAGACAACTCGAACTCCTCGGTTCAGGTGCACCCACCGATGCGTGGGAGATCACCACCCTAACCCATGTTGGACCATTCGTTCCAAGATGAGGATGTGACCGAGCCCCCCCGTCGGACCGGACAGCCTGACGACCGCACCCCGGGTGTCACCCGTCGCACGACGGTCGGGGCGGCGGCACCTCCGCGGTCTGCGCCGTCGACCCGACACGGCGCCGCCCCATCCGGCCACCCACCGGTCGCGGCTACAGCGGGTCGAGCAGGCGCTGCAGGAACTGCCGGGTACGGGCCTCGCGCGGCTCGACGAGCACCGCCGAGGGCGGGCCGTGCTCCACCACCACGCCGCCGTCGAGGAAGAGCACCTGGTCGGCCACCTGCCGGGCGAAGCGCATCTCGTGCGTCACCACGACCATCGTCCAGCCCTCGGCGGCCAGTGACTGCATCACCTGCAGCACCTCACCGACCAGCTCCGGGTCCAGGGCACTGGTCGGCTCGTCGAACAGCACCACCTCCGGCCGGGTGGCCAGCGCCCGGGCGATGCCGACGCGCTGCTGCTGCCCGCCGGACAGCTGCACCGGGAAGGAGTCGGCCTTGTCGGCCAGGCCCACGCGGGCCAGCAGCGCCCGCGCCTCCTCCTGCGCCTCCGCACGCGGCCGGCCCTGGGCGAACACCGGCCCGGAGGTCACGTTGTCCAGCACGGTCAGGTGCGGGAAGAGGTTGTGGGCCTGGAAGACCATCCCGCTCTGCCCGCGCAGCCGGGCGACCGCGCGGGCGTCGGGCCGGGCCGACCAGTCCAGCTCGACGTCGCCGACCCGGACCGTGCCGGACTCCGGCGTCTCCAGCCCGTTGAGGCTGCGCAGCACCGTCGTCTTGCCCGAGCCCGAGGGCCCGATGAGGCAGGTGACCGATCCGGCCGGCACCGCCACGTCGACGCCGCGCAGCACCCGGTTGTCGCCGAAGGACTTGACCAGCCCGCGGGCCTCCAGCAGCGGGGCGGTCATGCGGCCACGTGCCGGGAGAGCCTGGCCTCCAGCCGGGTCTGACCGAAGGACAGCACGAGGCACACCACCCAGTAGTAGACGGCGGCGACGCCGTAGAGCGTGAAGTACTCGAAGGTCTGCCCGGCGATGATCTGGGCCTGGCGGAACAGTTCGGTGAACAGGACGACCGAGACCAGCGAGGTGTCCTTGACCAGCGAGATGAGCGTGTTGCCCAGCGACGGGACGGCGATCCGGGCCGCCTGCGGCAGCACCACCCGGCGCAGCGTGGTCACCCGCCCCATCCCGACGGTCATCGCCGCCTCCCACTGCCCGCGCGGCACCGCGAGGATCGCGCCCCGCACCGCCTCGGAGGCGTAGGCCCCGACGTTGAGGGACAGGCCGATGATCGCGCTCGGCCACGGGTCCAGGGTGAGGCCGAGCGACGGCAGCCCGAAGAAGATGATGAACAGCTGCAGCAGCAGCGGGGTACCGCGGATGACCGAGACGTAGAACTGGGCGGGTGCGGAGACCAGCCGGTTGCCCGACAGCCGCATGAGCGCGACCAGCACGGCCAGGGCCAGCCCCAGCGCGAAGGTCACCGCCGTCAGCGGCAGCGTCCCCTGCAGCAGCTCCCGGCCCAGCGGCCAGAGGCTGCTGCGGACCAGGTCCCAGTCGATCCCGCTCACTCCGCGCTGACGTCCTCGCCGAAGTACTTCTCCGACAGCTCCGCCAGCGTCCCGTCGGCCTTCAGCGTCTCCAGTGCGCCGTCCACCCGGGTCTGCAGGTCGGTCTCGTCCTTGCGGAACGCGAAGGCCGACTCGCTCGCGTCGTCGATCTCGGCGGCGATCTTCACGTCCTGGTCACCGGTGGTCTTCTGGTACTCCAGGAAGGCCAGGCTGTCGTTGACGGTGACGTCGACGCGCTCCTGCTTGAGCAGCGTGATCGCCTGGGTGAAGCCCTCGACGGCCTCGATCGTCGCGCCGGCCCCCGTGGCGACCTCGGCGAAGTTGCTGGTGGTCGACTGCGCGCTGCTCTTGCCCGCGATGTCGGCCAGCGAGCTGACGCTGGTGTCGTCGGCCCGGGTGATCACGACGCCGTTCGAGTAGGTGTACGGCGTGGAGAACAGGTACTTCGCCTGGCGCTCGGGGTTGACCCCGATCTGGTTGGCGATGACGTCGTACCGGTCGGCCTCCAGGCCGGCGAAGATCGCGTCGAACTGCGTCTCGCTGAACTCGACCTGCATGCCCAGCTCGTCACCGACGGCCTGGGCCACCTCGACGTCGTAGCCGGTCAGCTCGTTGCTCTCCGGGTCGTGGAAGGAGAAGGGCGCGTAGGTGCCCTCGGTCGCGACGCGCAGCACGTCGTCCGAGCCGCTGCCGCCTCCGGCGTCGTCGGAGCTCCCGCCGCACGACGTCAGCAGCAGGGCGGTGGCAAGAGCAACGGTCACGGGCAGGCGGGTACGCACGCTGGGCTCCGGGTTCATGGGGTCAGGGGAGGTGGACTCGCGGCAGGTCTGTGTCCTGCCACGTGGACAACCGCTCCCGGGCCGGAGCATTCCGCAGGGTCGCCGGTCGCACACCGCGATCGACCGGATCTCCTCCTCCCCCGGCCACGGTCGATGCCCGTCACCGGTCGTCGCGCGAACGGCCGGAGCACCACGGCGTCCGCCGGCACGGTCGCGCGGTGCGGCCGCCGGGGCGGGGCCGCCCGCCCGCCGTCGGTCCCGCCGCCGCATCGCCTGCGGGCATGCGTGCAGTCCAGGTCATCCGCTCCGGCGGGCTCGAGGTCCTCGACGTCGTCGACGTCCCCGAGCCGGACGCGGGTGCAGGTCACACCCTGCACGACGCCTCCCCGGCCGGCGTGCAGTCCGCCGACACCCACCACCTGCTGTCGTGAGACCCACCCGAGGTCGCGAGCTCCTCGCCGACCGCCCGCCGGTCGAGGCCGCCAGCTGGTTCAGAGATGAGCGCGGCACCGTGATCGTCGACAGGTGAGTGCGGTCATGTCGAACCGAGCGTCGATCCGTTGGCGCAGCAGCGAGCGCCGTGCAGTGGCCACGGGCGGGCCGAGCGACCTGCGGGGTCACCGTTCGACTCCCGTGGTCGCGAACGCGTGGTGACGACCGGTTCGTGGACCCCGTTCACCAGGTCACCTGTTCTTCCACTGCGGCGCGCGCTTCTGGGCGAAGGCGGTGAGGCCCTCCACCATGTCCTCGCTGAGCAGGAGGTCGTCGATCGCGGCGGTGGGGTGGGTGACGGCCTCGATGGTGTCGGCGATGCCCTGGGTCCCCTCCATGACCTGCAACGAGATCCGCACCGAGGTCGGGGAAGCGGCGATGATGTCCCGGGCCAGGGCGCGGGCACCCTCGAGTGCGGTGCCGGCCGGGACCACGCGGTTGACCAGCCCGTGCGCGAGCGCCTCGTCGGCGGTGAGCCGTCGGCCGGTCAGGATCATCTCGTTGGCGAGCTTCGCCGGCACCGTCCTCGGCAGCCGGACGAGACCACCTGCGCCGGCGATGAGGCCGACCCGCACCTCGCTGAGCGCGAACACCGCCGTCTCGTCGGCGACGACGAGGTGGCAGGTGAGCGCGATCTCGCAACCGCCGCCCATCGCGAAGCCGTTGACCGCCGCGATGACCGGCTTGGGCAGCGAGGGGCGGCTGGTCAAGCCGGCGAAGCCGTTCTCCGGCACCCACATCGGCTTGCCGCTGCCGGTCCACAGCAGGTCGTTGCCGGCGGAGAAGGCCTTGTCACCGGCGCCGGTGAGGACGGCCACCCACAGGTCCGGGTCGGCGAAGAAGGCGTCGAAGACGTCGTCGAGTTCGTCGTTGGCAGGCGGCGTGAGTGCGTTGCGCTGCTCCGGGCGGTCGATGGTGACCTCGAGGACGTGACCGTCCCGGCGGATCAGCACGTCGTCGTAGTGGTCCCGGAAGCCGGGGACACGGACCGGATGCAGCTCGGCCATCCGGGAGTCGGTGGTCGTCACCCGGTTGCCCCGCGACGTCGACCTGACGTGGACCCGGTGCCCGATCGGCTCACCGACCGAGAGCACGTCGAGGATCGCCTCGTCCCCCTCCGTCGTCATGGCGAGGAAGCGGCGGCCATCGGCCTCGAGCCGGCCGACGACGATCCCGGTGCGGTTGCCGGCGCGGTCGTGCTTGACCGTGTAGGTCTCCACCATGGCCCAGCCGTTCGCCCTGAGCGTCTGCGCCGGCGCTTCCCACGCGTCGATCTGCGCCTGCAGGGCGGCGCTGTCGTCGGGACGCCATGCCACGGGTGTGGTGGAGTAGATCCCGACGGAGTACTTGCTGAGCATGCCGCCGTTCGCACCCACGAACCCGAAGGTGCCCGGGGCCGTGCGCGCCCGGTGCACGGTCTCGGCGACGGCGTGCATGGAGTAGTTGTTGCCGGCGCCGCCGAAGAAGGGCAGCCCGCCGGTCAGCGTGAGTCCGCGGGGGTCGTCCGCGGCGAGGCCGAGACCGTCCACGGCGG
This sequence comes from Goekera deserti, assembly GCF_010685995.1. GTDB lineage: Bacteria > Actinomycetota > Actinomycetes > Mycobacteriales > Geodermatophilaceae > Goekera > Goekera deserti. The sequence goes on from NZ_JAAGWK010000011.1 coordinate 113,870, forward strand.
TGGTGGACACGGCGACGGGGAAGCAGCTGTAGAAGTCGAACGTCGTGATGTCGTCCACCGCCAGGCCGGCGACCTGCAGGGCGTGCCGGGCCGCCAGCACCGAGGCCGGCCCGCTGCCCAGATCGGCGCGCTCGAGCAGGTCACGCTCGCGCAGGTCGGCGTGCCCGTGCAGGAACACCCACTTCTGCTCCGGTACGCCGAGCCGTCGCGCTGCCGCGATCGACATGAGCAGCACGGCTGCGCCCTGGTTCACCTGGTCGCGGGCGACGAGGTACCGAGGGTAGGGATCGGCGATCGGCCTGTTCCGCTCCGTGGGGGTCACCAGCTCGACGGCGTCGCGCTCCACCGGCGCCGCGGCGTGCGGGTTCTCCGCCGCGACGCGGGTGAACGGTGCGAACAGCTCCCCCATCGACCGGGCGTGGTCCGCGCGGGACAGACCCAGCCGAGCACGGCGGGCGTTGTCGAACAACGCGTACGTCTCCGGCGCTCCGGTCAGGCCGTGCTCGGTCGCGTACCGCGAGATCAGGCCGTCGAGCCCGTATCCCCGGTCCTCCAGGTCCCCGTCGACGTGCTCGGTGAAGTCGGGGCGGTCCTGCGCCGCGGACAGGTGACGGGTGGTGGAGATGGCCTCCGAGCCGAACAGGAGGACGACCTCGGCGTGGCCGGCGGCGATCGTCGCCGCGAACTCGTTGACCAGGTGTTGCGGGGACTGCCCGCCGCCCACCTCCAGCACCGCCCGGCGTGGGGCGGCGCCCAGGCGACGCGCCACGGACCGCGGGTAGTTGTCCGACCTGCCCAGCGGCGCCCGCGCACCGGGCGTGGAGATCTCGAACTGCCGCACCCCCGCCACGGTGTCCACCGCAGGGGCGACGGCTCGGGGGTCCAGACCGGTGTCGGCGAGGGCCTGACCGGCTGCTGCCGCGGCGAGCTCCACGGCCGACATCCCGCGGTAGCCCGGCTGGTCGATGCGCTCGGAGGACTGGCCGACGCCGACGAGGACGGGGGTGGACGGGTCGAGGTGGGCAACGCTCACAGGTGCTCCAGGGGATCGGCGGAGGGTGCGGTCGGACAGCCGGCTCGGCCGTCCGACGGCCGGGGCGACCGAGATGCGGATCGGCGTGCGGCGTCAGCCCACCATCGCGGGGACGACGTCCGCCACCTGCAGCACGCCGGCCGCGGCGAGCCGCTCGATCTCGTGCGCATCCAGGCCCAGCACCCGGTGGGCGACGTCCCGGGTGTGCTCGAACAGCAGCGGACCGGGCCGGAGCTCCGGATCGGGCACGACGCCGAAGTGGGCGTGCCGCGCCTCGGCCAGCAGCGGCCCGCCGAGCTGCGGTTGGGGCTGGACGGCCAGGAACCCGCGGGCCTGCAGCTGCGGGTCCTCCGGCAGATCGGGCACCCGGAGCATCGCACCGGCCGGCACACCGCCGGCCTGCAGCAGCGTCATCGCCTCGCGGGGCGGGTGCAGCGCGGTCCAGGCGCCGACCAGCTCGTCCACCTCGGCGCGGTGCAGCACGCGGTCCCGGGCCGTGGCGAACCGCGGGTCGACGGCGAGCTCGGGGCGGCCGACGACAGCGGCCAGGCACGCCCAGTCGGCGTCACCCCGCACGTCGACGACCAGCCACTCGTCGTCCCCGGCGCACGGGTGGATGCCGCGCGGGGCATCACCCGCCCCGACGTTCCCGGTGCACCGAACCGACCCCGGGGCGAGGGACTCCCGGGCCAGGGCGGGCGCCAGCTGCCCCAGGATGGTGTCGGCCTGGCTGGAGGAGATGTGCGCGCCGCGGCCGGTGCGGCGGCGGCGGGCGAGGGCGGCCAGCACGGTCAGCGCCTGGATCCTGGCAGCGGTGTGGTCGGGGTAGATGGTGGAGGCGTCACTCCAGCTGTCCGGCCGGTCGGGGTAGGCCCACAGGTCGGTCAGCCCGGCGCTGGCCCGGACCAGTGGGCCGTATCCCATCCGCCGGCTCCACGGCCCGCTGGGCCCGAAGGCGCTGCTCTCCGCGGTGACGATGCCGGGGTTGATCGCAGCCAGCGCCTCGTGGGAGAAGCCGAGGGACTCCATCGTGCCGGGCTTGAAGTTCGACAGGACGACGTCGGACACCCGCACGAGCCGGCGGAAGAGGTCCTTGCCCTCGTCCGAGCGCAGGTCCAGGCCGAGGCTGAGCTTGCCGCGATGGCCGTAGGCGAACGTCGCCGAGATCGGACCGGGGACGAACGACTGCCGGGCGCCGTCCGGGAACGCCGCCGACTCGATCTTGACGACCTCGGCCCCCATGTCCGCGAGCAGCCGGCCGGTCTCGGCACCGACCACGATGACGCCGAGGTCGAGCACCCGCAGGCCCTGCAGCGGGCTCGCCGCCGCCTCCGAGCGTGACCCGGTGCTCGCCACCGTGGCGGCGGTCAGGTCGTCGAGCAGCGCGTCGTCGGCGCCCGGCAGCGGCGCCGGGTGCCGCAGCCCGGCACGCTCGCCGTCGACCGTCACGAAGCCGTTGGGCAGCCGGATCGTGCCGAGACCCTCGACCGGGACATCCACCAGAGCGGCCACCTCGGAGAAGTGATCCGTCTGCAACACCTCGTGCAGCGTGAGCAGCCCGGCGATCGGGAAGCCGTGCTCCATGCCGGCGGCCATGAGCTCCTCGCGGGTACGGCCGGCGAACCGCTCCGCGATGTAGGGGTAGATCTGCCCGGCTGCAGCGAACCGCTTGCCGAGCTGCTCCAGCGCCGGGTCGGCGAACTCCTCGGGCTCGCCCAGCCAGGCGCGCATGCCCCGCCACTGCCGCGGCGCCAGCAGGCAGATCCGCACGTGCCCGTCGGCGCAGGCGAAGACCGGGTACAGGTGGCGGGCGTCCGGGCGTCCTCGCGGGCCGTCCTTCGCCGGCACACCGCCGGTCGCACTGCCGCCCATGCCGAACCCCGGGTCGAGCACGCCGGCCGTCGCCTCGAGCACGGAGACGTCCACGTGCTCCCCGGCGCCGGTGACGGCGGCGTGGTACCAGCCCACCAGGGCCGCCCAGGCGCCCTGCACCGCAGCCGACTGGGTGGCGAGCTCGCCCGGCGGCAGCACGGGCGGGATGCCCGGCAGCCCGGAGCGGGCCAGGACGCCTCCGAGAGCGAGCTGCACCCACTCGGTGCCCGCCCAGTCACGGTAGGGCCCGTCCTGGCCGAACGCCGACAGCGACAGCACGACCAACCGCGGGTTGACCTGCTGCAGCACGTGCTCGGTCAGGCCCGCGGCAGCCAGCTCCCCGGGTCGGCCGTCCTCGACCAGGATCCCGGCGGTGGCGATCAACCGGAGCAGCCGCTGACGGTCCCCGTCGTCCGACGGATCGAGCCGGACGCTGCGCTTGTTCGCGTCGAAGGCCAACCGGTGCAGGTCGGTCGCGTCCACGTCGCCGTGGTCCACCCGGACGACGTCAGCGCCCAGGTCGGCCAGGAGTCGGGTGGTCAGACGCCCCGCCGCAGAGGTCAGGTCGACCACGCGCAGGTCGGTGAGCAGATCGGGGCTGCTGGAGCGCGTCGAGCTGGTCATGCGGACTCCCGTGCTGGGGCGGGCGCCACTGCACCGCCGGTCTGCCCACCGTCACGCTGGGACAGGCGCCTGACCAGCGTCGATCCGGCACGGCCGCGTTGCGCCGCACGCAACGAGCTGCGGTGACGCCGGCCAGCTCCGGGTCGAGCCCGCTCGCGTGCTCGACCGTGCGGCCTCGCGATCGGCTCTGCGCCGGACGCCCGACCGCGCTGATTGACCGGACATCCGCCGCACCGGAGACTCCCGCTGATGGAGCTCCGTCACCTGCAGGCCTTCGTCACGGTCGCCGAGGAACTCCACTTCGGTCGTGCAGCGACCCGGCTGCAGCTCTCCCCCTCCCCCGTCAGCCGGACGGTCCTGGAGCTCGAACGCGAGCTGGGTGTCCAGCTGTTCGCCCGCAGCCACCACCGGGTGGAACTCACCGGCGCCGGCACGGAGCTGCTCCCGGCGGCTCGGCGGCTGCTCGACGACTGGGCCTCCTTCACGACCTGCGGCCGCGCCCTCGGCCAGGAGCTGGCGGCGCCGCGCATCCGCATCGGCTCGCCGAGCCTGGCGCCGTCGGACGTGGTGGACCAGCTGGCCTCCGTCCTCGCCGAGTTGTACCCGGGCGTCCCCGTGGACGTCGAGTTCGACTCGTCAGTGGGTCTGCTCGCGGCCCTGCGGAGGAGGGAGCTGGACCTCGCCGTGGCACACCTGCCGGTGGACGATCCCGACGTCCTCGTGCTGCCGCTGGCCCGCTACCGGTGGGCCGTGGTCGTGCCCTCGCACGACGAGCTCGCCCGACGCGCGGGACTGGACCCCGCGGACCTGGCCGGGCGGCGGGTGCTGCAGCTGAGCAGGGCGGTGCAGCCGGCCACGATGGAGCGGCTGAGCCGGTGGCTCACCGACCTCGGGGCGATCGTGGAACACCTGCCCGACCCGGACCTCGTGCGCCTGGCGCACCTGGTGCGGCACGGCCGCGGGGTCGCGCTGACCGTCATGTCCGGCGTGACCGAGCAGGTGTTCACGCAACCGGGCCTGACGCTGGTGCCGATGCAGGACCCCGGACTCGGCATCGGACTCGGCCTCGTCTGGCGGGTCGCTGATGACGGGTCGCGGCTCGTCCGGGAGGTCCTGCCTCGGCTGTCGCGCCTGGCGGGTGGATGCCCGCCGGGATCGTGACGGCACGTCGCACAAGCGGCCTGCGTGTGTGGGCTCGCTCGCCCTTCCCGAGTCGGCAGGAGGCCCGCGTCCGCTCCACAGTTCGAGCACCGCCGGGCGGTCAGCCGGCTTCACGGTCTCGTCCACCGTTGCGTTCTCGCGTGAGACGGGTCAGGTCCGACCCGCGGCCGCCAGGAGCTCGACCTCGCGAGGCCACCTAGGGTCAGGGCATGCGCGCTGTGCAGCTCACCGAGTTCGGAGGACCCGAGGTCCTCACCGTCACCGACCTCCCCGACCCCGTCGCCGTCGAGGGCCAGCAGATCTACGACATCCAGGCGGCCGGGGTGAACTTCGCCGACACCCACCACCGCCTGTCGTCCAACTGACCTGACGCAAACCACCGACGACCGGCTGGTAGCCGCTCGTGGCAGGCACCCCAGGCGTCGGGCATCGCACCGGCGCTTGCCGACCCATGGAGTCCAGACAGAGGCCCCAGGCACCTAACAATGGCCGCGTGGCATCCCGACCCGCAGCCGACTTACGCTCCACCGTTCGGGCGGACCCTGAGGGACAAGACTGGTGGTTCGCCGGCTGTGCGTGGCACCCGTCCGACGACGGCTGTGTGGTCATCCATCCCGACGACCTGCCCAGGTGCCGTGCGACCGATCTGCAGCGGCTGCTGCGTCGCCTCTTCGATGCAGGCGCCTTCGACAACCCGGTCCTGGTCACCGAGGCAGACGAGAACCACATGCATGAAGACGGTGGGCCGGTGGCGGGCTGAACGGATGAGCGAGCCTGGCGAAGTAGGTTGACGACATGGACGACGAGCTACTCAGCGGGCGCCACGGTCTCGATTCGAGGAGCGAGGTCTCCTTGGACGACCTGCTCGCCGCCGGTAACGCAATCGCACACCTGGCCCGGCTGGTGAAGTCCGGGGCGCTCTCGGACGACGAGATCGCCATGATCAGCGACTCGCTAGGGGCCGGGCTGCACAGCGTCGAACACGAACGCCAGCCTCACGAAGAGCGGGGGCGCGAAGAGCTCGCCCGACGCCTATGGGCGATCCGCAAGGCGTTGCGTGAGGACGTCAAGCGGGGTTTATAGCCCGCGCCCGGTCCCCGCCACCGCGCCCGCCCGTCAAGGACTGGGTTGAGATGGACGCTGTGTGTCAGTTCACCTAGCCGTCCAACGCTCATTGGCGCAGCACGCGCTCGCGAGTCCGCTCCCCCACAGGTCCCATTCGCCGACAGCCCGGTGGTCGGCGGGAGGGGGCGCTGGGTAGGCGGTGGCGATTGCGCCCATCGGCCCATTAAGCGCGCTTAGGGCCCGAGGCAGCAGTGCTCCACCAGTTGCGCAGGAGCGATATGAAATTGCGGGTCCCCAGTCGCTGCAGGGCCCAGACTGCTGGACCGGCACGACGGTCGATCGCGGCCACGGCCGAGGCCGCGTCCGAGGCCGCGTCCGACGGAGGCAGCCCTTATGGCCATTCGGGCAGGGCGGGACGCGCTGCCGACCATGATGCCTAGGAAAAATGGGCCAGGTCTGCTTGGAGCCGCGCGAGACGGCGGCGGCCCTCGCCCGGTGACAGCGAGGTATCGTCGGCTTACCTGGCTCGCCCCCACTGGATCAGGTTGAGATACGCGTGTGGGGTCCTGTCGCCCGCGCCAGGCCCCCACTCACTCCCGTGAAGCCACCGGGTTGTGGAGTTGAGGGGGCGATGCCTCCAGGTGAAGCGAGCGCGGGCCGCTTCCGTCATCTGACGGGACGAACATGTCACTAGAAATGTCGCTCGACTTGACGCCGGTCGTAACAACGGTCATCGCAGCCGCAACTGCCGTCGTCCTGGCTCGCGACAAGGGCAGCAAGAGCCACAAGGGTCGGGAGAGCTCGCCCAGGAAGCGCAGCAAGCATAAGCGAGGCTCGACCCGACGCGGGTAAGCGCGGGAGGGTCGCCGGGTTAACCGGCGCCCCTCCCCGTTCGTCAGTTCCTTGGTATTTCGTTGGAAGATCTCAAAGATGGTTTCTCGGTATCCAGGCGTCACCCAGCGGTCGATGCAGCCGAGTCAGCCGGCGCTCCAGAGACTGCGCGTCCTGCGAAGCCGAGCGCGAGCGCTGAGGACTGCCCCTCTTCAGTTGACTCGTCGGGCGGCATGGTCAGGCTGCGGTAGCGGCAAGGAGCGTCTCGCGCTCGACCACAGATGACGGGGGCTCCGCCCTATTGGGGCGATGGCCTAGGAAGCGTCAGGACAGCACCGCGAGCAACTGCTCGACCGTGGGCGAACCGGCCAGTCCGGCCTCCGTCCGGAAGACCCTGCACGACAGCCCCACCGGTGCGCTGCGGTCCGCGAACGGATCCTGTCCGTCGACCAGCACCGTCGGCGAACCCCGGAACCCGGCTCTTTCCGCCTGCTCGGGCGTGGTGACCTGGCGGTACTCCACCTGCACCTCGTCCCGGCCGGCCTGCACCAGAGCTTCCCGTAGCCGCTGGTCGGCCAGCCGCCAATGCGGACAGCCGTCGAAGAACAGCAGCTCCACTCGCACGAAGACGCCTCGCTCAACGATTCCGGGCGGGGTGGGCGAAGGCGGCGCACTCGTGACAGATTCCCGAGCCGGGTGTGGCGGCCAGCCCGCGAACTCGCCGCCACGAATACACCCCGCCGCAGCATCCGCAGCGACGCAGACCCGGAAAGGCCGCGACGACAGCAGGCAGCGCGAACATGTGACCATGGTGGCCCGCGCGACTGACGCTGCCAAGGCACCGACCGCGATGTGCATCCAGCAGATGAGGTCTTCGGCCTCTGTTAAGGCCCAGCTCCGGCAGGGTAGGCCGTCATCGCCCGGTGCCAGGGGCAAGTCCTGAGCTCTACCCTCAGAGAAGGAGCGGACATGACTGTCGCAGGCGAGATGTTGGCCAGCTATCCGAAGGACCTCGGGGGCGTCGACGCTGCGATGCTGCAGCGGTCCATCGAGGCTTGCTACGAGTGCGCGCAGGCGTGCACGGCATGCGCGGACGCCTGTCTGAGCGAGGACTCGGTGGCCCAGCTGACCACATACATCCGCGGCAACCTCGACTGCGCGGACGTGTGCAGCACGACCGGCCGCGTGCTCTCCCGACACACGGGCTACGACGCGAACCTCACCCGCGCCATGCTCGAGGCCTGCGTTGTGGCGTGCCGAACGTGCGCAGACGCCTGCGGGCAGCACACGGAGATGGATCACTGTCGGGTATGTGCCGACGTGTGCAGGCGTTGCCAGTCCGCCTGCGAGGAGCTGCTCACCTCGCTGAGCTGACCGGCAGGCGGGACGGCCGGTTCAGTCCCGAACGGGAGGCGGCAGCCATTCGCTGTCGTGTCGGAGTACGGCCGCCCACTCCCCTACAGTCCGCTCCGGGTGGTGTGCTGCCGCAGCGACTAGTCCGCGGAACTGGTGACCATAGCGGCGCAGGTCTGACCTGCTCACGGCGTCGCTGCGGGAGAGCGACGTGCACTCGATCCCGCTGCCGTGCGGATACAACCCGAGCTCGAGATCCAGCGCCGTGACGGTGGGTCGCTCCCCCAGTGGCTCCAGTTCGACCGCACCGATCGGCTGCCGTCCCGCGATCTCCGCGCTGTAGCCGGGGTCGAGTAACGACGGACGGGCGAGCAGGACCACGCTCGTCTGATACACCGGGTGCCGGGCAGGGTCCCGCGGCCCCGATGCGGCGAGTTCGACGAAGGGCACAGCGTCAGCCCCGTAGCCCGCGAGGGCCCTGTCGCGCACCTGCTCGAGGACCTCCCCAAGCGTCTGCCCGGACCGCACACGGCAACGGACCGGAACGGCATCGCCTGCGGGCCCCACAACGGTGGAGTGCTCGGGCAAGGGCCGGCCAGACGTCGGACAACCGACCACGAACTCGTTCTGGCCCGTCCACGCGTGAAGCGCAACCGCGTGCAGCGCCACAGCAACGATCTGTGGAGTGGCCCGCGCCTTCCGTGCCAGGTCATGGATCGTCGCCACCGACGCCGCGGGCAGGGTGAACTCCTCGATGAGGGCCGGGCCGGGCCGTTCCGAGCGGACGGCGTGGCCAGGGGGCTCCAGCGCCGGCGCGTCGCCCAGTTCGTCCGTCCAGAAGCCCCGTTGCCGCGCGAGTTCGTCCGCCGCCACTCGTTCGTACCGCTCCGCGGCGAGTTCTGAGTACTGCACGAACCGGCCGGGGCCTGCAGGCCGCGAGTGAATGGACGCCGCGTACAGCTCGAGCGCCTGATGCCCTAGCGACTCGACGGACCAGGTGTCCGCGGCGGCCGGGTGCAGGGCCACCACGAGGAGATGATCGGTTGGTCCGCGCCGGACGACGACCCACCTGGCCGGCGGCTCCCTGTCCAGCGTCCAAGGGCGGTCCACGACCGATGCGATCGCACGTTCTGTCAGGCGCTCGACGGACAGTCCCGCCGACGTGACATCCACGACCAGTGGCGCTCGGTCAGGCCCCGCTCGCCAACCCGAGCCACTGGGTGTCTGTACCAGGACGGACCGAAGGAGGGTGTGCCGGCGCTGGAGTGTGCGCAAGGCATCCAGCATCGCGGGGACCTGGAGCCGGCCCGTGACCCGGGTGACGAGCATCAGCGACGGGCCCTCGCGATGGACCAGCGCGCGTTGCGTGGCAGAGAGCGCCGCCACCTCAGCGACCTGGCGGCCTGATTCCGAGGCCCGGCCGATCGTCGTCGCAGCCATCACCCGATCGATGGCCGTCGCCAGCGTGGCGATTGTCGCGTGCTCGAAGAACAGCGCGGCCGGAAGCGTGGTGCCCAGCCTGCGTTGCAGGCGTTCTCGGACAGCCAGCGCTGTGAGCGAGTGTCCGCCGAGATCGAAGAGATCGGCATCCGGATCCACGGCCTCGACGGCGAGCGTCTCGCCCCACAGCCGGACCAGCAAGCCCTCGGTGTCGGAGTAAGGAGCGCGGACAGTGGGCGCGCGGACGGGCGTCACAACAGGCCGCAGGAGCGAGCGGTCGATCTTGCCGTTCGGCAGCCGGGGCAGCCTCTGCGCGAAGACATACGCCGCAGGCAGCATCGCGGACGGAAGCCTCTCCCCGAGGAACCGGCGCAGACTCGCGGGATCGGTGGAGATGTCGGTGCCGGCGACCAGGTGGGCCGTCAGACGGATCTCCGGCGGTCCGTCGTCGGCACTGCACGACTGCGCGGTGCTCGACAGGACCACGGCCTCGCGAATGCTGGGGTGGGCGAGCAGGGCCCGTTCGACCTCGACCGGCTCGATGCGGACTCCCCGTACTTTCACCTGGTCGTCGACGCGCCCTCCGAATCGGAGTTGGCCTGCGGACCACTGACCCAGGTCGCCGGTCCGGTATGCCCGCTGCCCTACAGCGCCGGCTGCCGGCACGAATCGCTCGGCCGTCTGCCCGGGACTGTGCAGGTACCCGCGGGCGAGTCCGGCGCCGGAGATGAAGATTTCCCCCGCGGCACCGCTCGGGACAGGTGCACCCGAGGGGTCGAGGAGCTCGATCCGGGTGTTCGCGACGGGGCGTCCGATGGGCGGTTCCCCCTCGAGCTCGGGATCCAGCACAGCCATGGTCGCGTAGCTGGTGTATTCCGTCGGCCCGTAGAGGTTCACCAGCTTGGCGATAGCGCTGCGCTCGTAGACCGTGCGGACGAGCCCAGCCCACACTGCCTCGCCGCCGACGATCGCAGTGCGGACCGTAGGCGGAAGGCTGTCGTGGCGAAGAAGCTCGTCGATCACCGATGGAACGCTGTGCAGCAACCGCACACCCGTCGCCGACGACGCGGAGCCGATCGCGAGCGGACCGTCGCCCAGGACCGTCGTCCCGCCGACGGTGAGTGGCCCGAAGATCTCCAGAATCGAACAGTCGAAGCAGATCGAGGTCGAGGCCAACACACGGCCCAGGTCATCACCGAATACCTGCGCCGCCCACAGCAGCATGTCGGTCGCCCCGGCGTGGGTGAGTTCCACCCCCTTGGGCCGGCCGGTCGAACCGGACGTGTACAGCACGTATGCCACGTCCTCGCTGATCGCACATCGACCGACGACCGGGACACGGGGTCGCAGGGGCTCCCCTACGTGAAGGACCCGCCGACGGGGGTCGTCGAAGTCGCGATCCCCCACGACAGCAACCACATCGGCGTCATCCAGCATGAGTTGCAGGCGCTGCTCGGGATAGGCGGGATCGAGGGGGACGTAAGCCGCGCCGCGGCCCATGATGCCGAGTAGCACGGCGACCAACTCGGGGCTGCGGCCCATCCGAACTGCGACCCGGTCGCCGGCCCGCACACCCGCCGTGGCGAGACGAGACGTCCAGCTGTCGGCAGCGCGCATCAGGGTCGAGTAGCTGATCGCCTGCCCGCCGTGCTCGACGGCCACGGCGTCTGGCGACTCCGCCGCCCGGGCGCGAACCAGCGCCGGCACCGTGAGCTGCTGCCCGGCGATGGCCGAGATGGACGGGGCGCTACCGCCAACCGTGGCCTGCCGGGTGTGGGTGCGCCGCACGCCCGGATCATGCCAGCAGAACGGTCGAACCTGGCGGCTCTTGACTGCTACGGTCCGCCGGTGGGAGCCGCCCGCTCGACGTCTCCGGCCCTTCCGTCACCGGCCGTCGCCGCTGTAGGGCCCTGGCGGCTGGAAGAGACACCCGACGGCGTGGCCCTGCGGCGCGACGACGCGCTGGACGTCGGCCTCGGCAGTGCCTCCCCTGACTGGTCCCCGATCGACTACGTACCTCCGCAGGGCACGGCTCGCCGTGTGGTTCTCCTCGGCGAGTCCACCGCCCGTGGTTGGCCCTTCGAAGCTGCGCTGTCGCCGACAGCCGTGCTGCAGCGGCACCTTGACGAGGTAGGTGACTACCAATGCGTCGACCTGGCCAAGGTCGGCGCCAACGGTGAAGACCTGATCTCCGCCGCGCGCTGTCTCCCGACGCTGGACCCCGCTGTCATCGTGTCCTTCGCGGGCAACAACTGGATGCTCTCGCCTCCGGCCGGTCCCGACGGCGCGATCGACGCAGACCCCGCACTGGCGGGGCACCTCGCGGACGCGCTGCGGACCGGGGGGTATGCCGGGATGCGCTCCGCCTTCATCCAGGCAGCCCTCCAGGACGCCCGCGAGTACCTCGACCTGCTCGTCCTGGCCCAGAAAGCCACCGGGGCGTCGGTGGTCATCGCCATCCCCGAGTACGACCTGCAGGGCTTCGCGCCGCCGACAGACATCGAGACGCCGGTCTTGGCGGAGGCATCCATGCAAGGCTGGCACGAGCTGCGTCGAGCCGCCGAACGAGCGCTGGACGAGGACCGCGCCGGCGACGTGGCAGCGCTCGCCGGACGGATGATCGACCTGGACCAAGGCTGCAGCCCGGTGCCCGGCTGGCTGGCGGGCAGAGCCGCGATGAGGCTGCAGGACGGTCCGGCCGCGCGTCGGGCGTTGGAACAGTCGCGCGACGCTGTCGTCGGTCTGCTGGTCAGGAGCACGCCACGCGTCACGGTCGAGGTGCAGGACTTGCTACGGAGCGCCGCCGACGACCACGGCTTCACCTGTGTGGACATGCGATTGGTCCTCGCCGATCCGGACCTCCCGGATCTTCCGGACCCGGCGTGCTTCCTGGACTTCTGTCACCTGACCGACGTGGGCATCGAGCGTGCCACGGCCGCCCTGGCCGGTGCCGTTCTGGGCGACGGCGTGCAGCCCACGCCCGGCTCTGGCCTCCCCATGGAAGTCCAAGCGTTCGGCCACGCTCGGGGGGCCGCGCAGCTCGCCCTCCAGGGACAGCCGGCCTACGTCGTCCGGGAGCACCTTCACGCCGCGCTCAGGGCGGATCCGGGAATCGGGGGCCTGCTGGACGACGTCCGCGATCTGCTCGCAGCGCCGCAGCCCGCCTGGACGCACCCCGCCTTCGCGCGATTGGCCGCTCGGCCTACCTTCGCCCGCTTCTTGCCGGTACTCGTCGGCTCGTCCGCGGAATGGCCCGATCTCTGGTTGCTGCGGTCATCCCTCGAGGATGTGTGCGGGAGGGGCCGCACCTCCGGATCACCGCTGCTGGAGCTCGATCTCCTGGCGCTGGCCGCGCCCGAGGGACACCTCCAAGCCAACTGGGCTCCCGCACGCGCGCACCTGGCGTCGTGTTGCACCGTCACCACCCTCCCCTTCGAGCCGGCCGCGCCCGCAGACCTGGACGTGGTGGTGTACCTGGAGGTGGAGTACCGGACGCCCCATGCCGCCGCGGGCGGCTCCGTCGGAGTGTGCGTCGATGGAGCCGCCGTGATCGAGCTGCCCGTGTCACGGCCGTGGGCTCGCCACCGGATGCTCCTTCCGGTGAGGAGGTGGAGTTCAGGCGTGCATGTCCTGGGCTTCCGCTGGCCGGTATCGCAACCGGACCACGGTGCAGCGATCGAGGCAGATGCATCGGCCCTTGACCGCCGCCAGTTCCCGACCGTCTTCCCGGTGTACGGGGAGCTCTACGCGGCGCGGCTGACCACTGTTCCGGCCGGTGGAACGGAAGCTCAGTCGGCCGACGGTGCAGACGGCTGTCCTGGCGCGGACACACCCCCGTCGACGACGGTCCGCGCCTGATCAGCGATGAACCCTGCGTCGTGCTGCACCCAGCCCAAGAGGGAGGACGCCGACGAGTACTGGTTCTCCAGGCCCACGAAGAACAAGCCCTCGACCGGAGTGACTCCCCGGCGGTGTTCCGGCCGGCCCTCGTCGTCGGTCGCCGCGACGGGCAGCCAGGAGTAGTCAGATCGGTATCCGGTCGCCCAGACCACCGCGTCCACCTGGAGATCCGTGCCGTCCTCGAAGGCCACCCGGTCCGCGGCGGCGCCCGTTGTCCGCGGGTGAAGTGTCAGGCCGGCGCGCCGTGCCGTCCCCTTGACGGTCTGCCCCACCAGTACGTCCCCGTCCCCCGCGAGCCACTTCGGCATTTTCTCCAGCGAGGCGCGTGTGAAGCCCAGCCGGTCCAGCCACCAGAAGATGTCCTTCCCGAGTACGCGCCGCGGCAGGGCCATCTGCTTCGAGCCGGCCGAGAGGTGGACCTCGTGCGTGGCCGCCAGCTCGGCCGCGACCTGCAGTCCGGAGTTCCCCGTGCCGACCACCAGGACCCGCCCGCTGGGCAGCTGCTGCGTGTTCCGGTAGTCGGAAGTGTGCAGCTGCCGCACGGACGGTGCGAGGCCGGCGGAAAACGCCGGTACCCGCGGCAGCTGGAACGCCCCCGTCGTTACCACGACGACAGCCGCGTCGACGACGCCGTGGTTGGTGTGCAGGACGAACCGGCCACGCTTCTCGACCTTCTCCACCGACGTCGACAGGCGTACGGGGAGCGCGTTGGCCGACGCATAGTCCTGCAGGTACGCCGCCACCTCGGCGCTGCGCGGATAACCGTCCGGGTCTCCTGGGAAGGGTCGACCAGGAAGGCTGCTGAACCGGGTGGGGGTGAACAGCGTCAGTGAGTCCCAACGTCTCAGCCACGAGCCGCCCACACAGTCGCCGCTCTCGAGGATGACGAAGGACAGTCCCTGGCGCTGGAGGTGGTGGCCGACGGCCAGCCCCGCCTGACCGGCACCGACCACGACGACGTCCACGGCAGGCGCCTCACCGGCGGTCATGTCCGCGTCGCCGACGCGGTCACTGGCAGCTCAGAGGCTCTGTACCGCTGCCGACATCGATCCCGCTGCACCTTGCCCGAGGACGTCTTCGGTAGCGCACCGGACTGCACGATCAGTACCTCCTCGGGAGCATGCGACAGCTCCCTGGTCATGTCCACGAGCAGTTCCTGAGCAAGACGGCGTGCCTCGTCCGGCGCGAGCCGGGACTCCGCCACGACGACCATGCGCTCGCTCTCCGGCAGGCCGAACGCTACGACGTTTCCCCGCCGGACCCCCGCACGGCCGGCTGCGAGCTGCTCGTAGTCCTCCGGGTAGAGATTGCGTCCGCCGACGATGATCATGTCCTTTGATCGGCCACAGACCACGAGGTCGTCGCCATCCATGAAGCCGAGGTCCCCGGTACGGAGCCAGCCCTGGTGCAGAACGTCCGCAGTTCCCTCGGGGTCTCGCCAGTAGGCGGACATCGTCGAGGGGCTGTGGACATAGATCTCTCCTACCCGGCCGGGAGGAAGAGCGTCGTCGCCGTCCCTGATCTCGATCGTCGTTCCTGGTACCGGGGTGCCGCAGGCAACGAGCCGGCGGGAACCGGGCTCGCCGGGCTCCACCATCCGGACCGAACGGGCGGACTCCAGCTCGTCACGGCAGACCGACAGCTCGCGCATCCCCGTGTCCGGCCGCACGACGGTCGCCGCCAACGTGACCTCGGCCAGCCCGTACATCGGGCAGAGAGCCGCCCGGCTCATTCCATAGGCACCGGCAGCCTTGGCGAACGTGTCGAGGACTGCGGGATCGATGGGCTCGGCGCCGTTACCCGCGATGCGGAGCGCCGACAGGTCCAGGTCCCTGGGACGCCAGCGAAGGTCTTTGGCCGCCAGCGCGTACCCGGTGCTCGGTGACACGGTGACCGTCGCCCTGAAGCGGGAGACCGCGTCCATCCAGCAACCGGGGCGGCGGGCGAAGTCCTCGGTGGGGATCAGGACCAGATCGCCGGGGTGGGCTACTGCGACGACCATGATGATCAGACCCATGTCATGGAAGAGCGGCAACCACGACGCCCCTCGGTCGGCGGGTGAGAGCGCGAGCGCATCACTGAGGGCCGACACGTTGGACAGCAGCTGCCCATGCGTGAGTGCGACCGCACGCGACCGCGCCGTCGTGCCGGAGGTGAACTGCAGGACCGCCAGATCGGCCTCGGTGACCGCCTCGACGGCCTCCGGCCCCTCCCCGATGTCCAGCTCAGCCAGCGTCTGCACTCGAACATCGCCGAACGAGGACGGCAACATGTCGGCGAACTCGTCTGCGACCACGAGGACCGACGCCCCCGCCTGCTCGAGCCGCTGGGTCAGTTCGGTGGCGTAGCCGTCCAGTTCGGACAGCCGGGTCGGCAGGGACAGCACGACGACGACACCGCCGCCGGCCCACACCCCCCAGATCGCTACCAGCAACTCCGCCGACGTCGGGGCCAGGAGGCAGACGCGGTCCCCCCGTTGCATCCCTTGCTGCCTGAGAGCCGCTGCAGCCCCCGCTGCCTTGCGCGACAGCTCCGCAAAGGACAGGCGTCGATCGGCCTCCCCCTGTCGGAGAACCGTGTAGCCGCGGTCGGACGCAGCAGCACGCCGCAGCAGCGCCGGGAGCGTCGATGAACCGAAGCGGAGTGCTGGCGGAGCGAACAGCGACTGCGCGGTCACATCGCTCCCGTCATGTCCGGACCGACCTGAGAGGCCACGGCGAGCAGCGCGGCCGAGGGGTTGGCCAACACGTCTGCGGCACACAGCCGGATGCCAACGTCCTCGGCCCGCGCGACGAGCTGGACGGCGACGAGCGAGTTGGCGCCCAGCGTGTAGATGTCGTCATTGAGCCCGACCGGACGTTCGAGCAGTTCCTCCAGGATGGAGGCGAGGACGGGAGCAACCGGCGAGTCGAACGCCGGCGGAGCCACCTCGGCAACCGCCTCCGGCCCGGGACGATCGAGGGCCGCGCGGTCGACCTTTCCGTTCGGCGTGAGCGGCAACTCGTCCAGCACGGCGATGTGCGAGGGCACGGCGTAGGCCGGGATCCGCTGGGCTATGAAGTCCTGGAGGGCGGCCGGGGTGATCGACTTGTCGTGCAACACCACGTGCGCACCCAGGGAACGCCCCGTGGCCATATCACCGTGCGCTGACGCGACGGCCGAACGCACCGCCGGGTGCGCTTCCAGCGCGGTCTCGATCTCGCCCAGCTCGATCCGGTGGCCGTTGATCTTCACCTGTGCGTCCTCGCGCCCGAGGAACTCCAGGTCCCCAGAGGGCAGGTACCGGGCCAGGTCGCCGGTCCGGTACAGCCGCTCTCCCGTTCCGGGGTGTGTCAGGAACGCCGCGTCCGTGCGCTCGGGGTCCCGCCAGTACCCACGGGCCAGGCCCTCCCCCGCGATGTAGAGGTCACCCGCCACGAGATCGGGACGGAACTCGAGACGGTCGTCGAGGACGTGCAGACGCTGATTGGTGAGGGGCCTGCCGTACGGGACGCTGCGTCGCCCCGCGTCCTCCTCCGTCACGGGATGGAAGACCGACCAGATCGCTGCTTCGGTAGCACCGCCCAGGCTGATGACCCGCGCTGACGGGAATGCCTCACGCACCCGGCCGGGCAGACCGACCGGGATCCAGTCGCCGCTGAGCATGACCAGTCGCAGGGACCCCCCCGCGCCGGATGTCTCGGGTCGGTGCGGATGGTCGAGGAGCACCTGCATCAACGCGGGTACGGAGTTCCAGACGGTGACGCTTCGACTGTCGAGCAGCTTCCACCAGTGCGCCACGTCGGGTCCGGTGCCTGCGTCCGGCAGCACGATGGCAGCCCCGGCGGCGAGTGTGCCGAAGATGTCCTGCACGGACAGGTCGAAGTTCAGCGATGACAAGGCCAGGACGCGATCGTCCACGCCGATATCGAACCGGCCGATGATGTCGAGGACGGTGTTGGCCGCGCTGCGGTGCTCGATCATCACGCCCTTGGGGACGCCGGTCGAGCCGGAGGTGAAGATGACGTAGGCGAGGTCGTCCGGCGCCACCCGCACGTTGGGCCGTTCCTCTGGACCGCGGTCCTCGTATCGGACGACGAGCCGCTCGCCTGCCTGGGGCCAGGCGACGCGATCCCGGACTTCCGGCTGCACGAGCGTCACGTTGACGAGGCCCCGCTCGAGCAAGTGCTCCAGCCGCATGGCTGGCAGCTCAGGATCGAGCGGAAGGTACGCGGCACCGGCCCGGAGCACTCCTAGTACGGCCGCGATCTGCTCCCAGCCGCGGTCCATGCAGACTCCGACGAGCTCCCCGCGGGAAACTCCGCGCCGCATGAGCGCAGCCGCGACGACGTCGGCCTGCCGGTCGAGCTCGGCATAGCTGAGGTTCCTTCGGTCGCTCAGGACCGCCGGCGCATCGGGGCGGGCGGCCACCTGTGCCGCGAAAGGGTCGTGCAGGAGGCCCTGGGGGACCGGAGCGGCGGTCGCATTCACCGACTCCCGGCGACCCGCCTGGTCCGTCGGGAGCAGCGTGGACAGCTCGCCCGACCACAGGTCCTGGTCGACCACGGCCCGCTCCAGGAGGTCCTGATAGGCCGCGAACATGGCCTCGACGACGCCGGGGGCGAACGCCTCCTCGACGTTGACCCAGGTGATCATTAGGTCGCCGTCCACCTCGAGCATCTGGTTCTCCAGCAGCAGCTGCGGCATCCCCCAGACGACGTACGGATCGGCCTCGAGCCACTCCGGTCGCGGCAGCCCTCCTTCGCCGCCCTGCGGAAGGACGCTGGTGAAGATCACCGGCATCGTGGCGCGCGTACGGCCGCGACTGGCGGCCAGCGCACGGAGGACGTCGAGCCCACCGAACTGACGATGCTCCATGTCCCGGGAGAACTGACGCTGCACGGCCCTGGCGCGTTCGCGGAAGCTGGTCTCCGCCGTCAGGTCGACCTCGAGCATGGTCGGTCGCGCGAACGGCCCGAGCACCCTCGGCAGGTCGGTGTGCGCCGGTGGCCGACCACCGGCCACGCTGACGGTGAAGCGGCGGTGCCTGCTCCACGCGGCCAGCACCTCGGTGTAGGCCGCGCACAGGAGCATCGAGGGCGTCAGCCCTTCGGCGGCCGCCCGCTCCTTCAACACCGCCCACCGGTCCTGGGGCAGCCGGGCACTTCGAGCGGCGAAGGTCGGCCTGGCCACCTCGTCGAGGGAAGTGACCAAGGGCAGTTCCGGGGCGGGAGGAAGGGAGGGAAGTCGGTCCACCCAGTAGGCCTTCGCCGCCTCGAAGGCGGCCGATTCGCGAACCTCGCCCGTCCAGCGGACGTAGTCGCGGAAGGTTAACTCCAGCGGCGGGAGGACCGTGGCGGGGTCGTCGTAGACCTGGAACCACTCCGCCAGCAGCAGCTGGACGCTCCAGGCGTCGAGCTTGACCATGTCGACGCTCATCATCAGGCAGGCGTGCGCGTCGTCCAGCTGCAGGAGCTGGATCTCGAAGGGTTCCGGGAGCTCGGGGCGGGTCCGTCTGCCGGTCAGTCGCCGGCGCGCGGCGGCTACCGCCGTCGCACGGGCCTCCACGTCGAGGTGCCGGAGATCCGTGACGTCGATCCGCGGCACGTCGATCGCGGGCAGGACTTGCTGGGTCCCGGCGCGGCTGACCACTGAACGCAGCATGTCGTGCCGCGTCACCACGAGCTCGAGGGCCCGTTCGGCCCGCTGCACGTCGAAGTCGCGCACCCTGAGCTCGACGTAGAGCAGGGCGGAGACGTCCCCGAGTTCGAACATGGGGTCTCGACCGATCCAATATGCCTGCTGGATGTCCGAGAGTGGGAACGACTCCTGCCGGGAGCCAGGATCGGGCAGGAGCGGCGGAACCAACGGACCGCCCCGCCGAACCCCGCCGGCCGCCAGCTCTACCAGCAGCCGCTCGGCGAGGGAACGGGGGCTGAGTCCGTCCAGGAGCAACGACTCGATCGGCACCGTCACGCCCAGCCAGCCGTCCAGAGCGACGTTCATCTCCGCCGCGATGGCCGACTCGAGCATCAGCGGGTGGTCCGGATGCGGCAGCGCGTCCTCGTCCTCATCCGAGTCGTCGTCCCCGGCCAGGAAGTCGTAGAAGGCACAAAGCGCGTCCGTCAGCCGATCCGCGCGTTCGTCGGCCGGGAGATCCAGAAGTTGCACGGCGCCGAGGTCGCGCACCGCTGCCGGAAGGCCATCCATGAATGCGGTCGTCATCAGGGCTCCCCGCTGGCGATCGGCCGGGCGAGCCGCCCGTCGGCCGCATACTAGCCACGATCGAGACCGGATAGACCAGTTCGATCTGTCTCGACGTCCTGACGGAGTGTGCGGAAAGAGGGGCGCGTCGATGGTGGATTTCGGTCTCTCGGACGAGCAGCGCAGTGTCCGCGGCTTGGCCCGGGAGTTCGCGGCGCACGAGATCAGGCCCGTCGCCTGGGACCTGGACGTGGCGCCGGCGTGGCCGGAGAAGCTGATTCTCAAGGCCTGGGAGGTGGGGTTGATGAACTCGCACGTGCCCCTCGAGTACGGCGGTCCCGGCCTGGGCGCCTTCGACGGATGTCTCGTCGCCGAAGAGCTCGGCTGGGGGTGCTCCGGGCTGGCGACGACCCTCATGGGGAACGGCCTGGCCGCCGCGCCGGTGCTCTTCGCGGGCTCGGAGGAGTTGAAGCGCGAGTACGTCGGAGCCCTGACCGAGGCTCCCCTCATCGCGTCCTTCTGCCTCACCGAGCCGGAGGCCGGGTCCGACGTGGCGAGCATGCGGACGACGGCGGAGCGGCGCGGGGACACCTACGTGCTCAATGGCGCGAAGTGCTTCATCACCAATGCCTCGCGTGCCCGCTGGTTCACGGTCTTCGCGAAGACGTCGCCCGACGCGGGCTCGCTGGGGATCTCCGCGTTCGTCGTCGACCGGGACTCCGAGGGCGTGCACGTCGGTCCACCGGAGAGCAAGCTCGGCCAACGTTCCTCCGACACCGCCACGGTCACTTTCGTGGACACACCGGTGCCGGCGTCGCGGTTGCTGGGCGCGGAGAACAAGGGCTTCGACATCGCGATGGCCACCCTTGACCGGACGCGGCCGGGAGTCGCCGCGGTCGCCGTCGGAATCGCACGAGCCGCCTTCGAGTTCGCCCGCGACTACGCCCGCACACGGGTGCAGTTCGGCGTGCCGATAGCCATGCACCAGGGGGTGCAGTTCCTCATCGCCGACATGGCGACCAATGTCGAGGCCGCCCGGCTCCTGACCTGGCGAGCGGCCCACCTTCTCGACACGGGCAAGCGCGCCAAGCTCGCGTCGTCACACGCAAAGCGGTTCGCCGCCGATGCCGCCATGGAGATTGCGCTCGACGCCGTGCAGGTCTTCGGTGGCCATGGCGTGATGACCAGCAACAAGGTGGAAAAGTTGATGCGCGACGCCAAGATCATGCAGATCTACGAGGGGACGTCGCAGATCCAGCGGGTGGTCATCGCGCGGGAAGTGCTGAAGCCGGGTCGCGGTCGGACGAGTTGATTGCCTCCGAGAGACCGAACCTCCGGTGCAGCGCGGTGAGCGGTCGTGGGGACCACCAGTTCCAGCCGTGCAGCAGCTGCATGAGGGCCGGCACCAGATAGGCACGGACGATCGTTGCATCGAGCAGGACGCCGAAGGCGATCCCGATCGTCATCTCCTTGATGCCCACGATGTGCGACGTCCCGAACGCCCCGACCGACACGGCGAACAGGACCGCCGCCGAGGTGATCAGGCGCCCCGTCCGCGCCTGTCCCATGGCCACCGCTTCACCGTCGGGCAGCCCCTCGTCTCGCGCTTCCTTGATGCGCGCGAGCAGGAAGACGCTGTAGTCGGTCGAGAGCCCGAACACGCCCGCGAAGAGGATCAACGGAATGGTGGACTCCAGCGCCCCTTGCCCCGTGTACCGGAGCAACGACTCCAGCCGGCCCTCCTGAAACACGAAGACGAGCACTCCGAAGACGGCCCCGAGGGTCAGGAAGTTCATGACCAGCGCCTTCACCCCGAGGACGACGGAGCCGGTCATCAGGAACACGGCAATGATCGTGGACAGGATGATGATCAGGGCCACCAACGGGAGATGGTCGACCATGCTGGCCTTGAGGTCGACGAACTCCGCTGTCGGCCCGGCCACCAGCACCTCTGAGTCGCTCGGGGTGCTTCGGAGAGCGCTCACCAGCTGTTCGCTGCGCTCGCCGAAGACCGGCGCGTCGGAGATCACCTGGACGACCGCGCCACCATCGCCTAGCTCCGTCGGGGGGGCCGCCACAGCTGCCCCCGGAATCTCTGCGGCCTGCGCCGCGATTCCCGGGGCGGCGTCGGCCTCGGCGACGAACACCGTGACCGGGGTGGATGCCTGCAGGCTGCCATCGGCCTCGAGCGCCTCGTACACCTGACGCGCGCCGCTGTCGGCCGGAAGCACACTGCTATCCACCGCGGTGAACCGCAGATCCAGCGCCGGCATCGCCAGCACGACGAGCACCGCGGCGCTGGCGACGGCCACCATGCCGGGCCATCGCTGCACGAACCGCGCCGTGCGGTACCAGATGCCCGCTGTCACGGGCCGCGCGTCTTCGGCGGCTCGGCGACGCAGCCACCTCGGTGCGAGCGCGTCGACCTTCGTTCCCGCCACGGCGAGAAGTGCAGGCAGGACCACGAGGGACACCGCAGCGGCGAGCAAGGATACGAGGACGCCACCGATGCCGATGGAGTAGAGGAACTGCTGGGGGAAGACCAGCAACGAGGCCAGGGCCGCGGCCACCGTGAGGGACGAGAAGAACACCGTGCGCCCCGCCGTCAGCATGGTCGCCCGGAGGGCCGGCAGACCCGGGCCCCACCGGGCGAGCTCCTCGCGGAACCGGGCCACCATGAACAAGCTGTAGTCGATGGCGAGACCGAAGCCCAGCGCCGTGACCAGGTTCAGGGACAGCACCGAGATCCCTACGACCTCGCTGAGCAGCCGGAGCACGAAGAGCGTGCCGATGACGGAGAGCGCCCCCACCACGAGAGGCAGCGTGGCCGCCACGACGCTGCGGAACATCAGCAGCGCCAGCACGAACAGCAACGGAAAGGCGAACAGCTCGGCTCGCACCAGATCTGCCTGGATGGTGCCGTTGAGCTGGGCGAAGGACGGCGCCTGCCCCCCTACCGCAATCCCTTCCCGGTCGCCCAGCGCCGCCTCGATCCGTTCGGCGATCTCCTGCTTCTCCAGGTTGTCCGTCGACGGACTGAAGGATGCGACGACGTAGGCAGATCCCTCCTGCAGCCGCGGCCGCACGTCCACTCGTTCGACGAGCGCCTGTCTTCCGACCACGTCCGCGACATCTGCAGCCGATGCCGCGGGGCCATGTACGAGGACGACGAGGTCGTTCTCGAGCCATCCCTGTTCTGCCAGTTCGGCGTCGGCCCGTGCGCTCTCGGACGCCGGATCGTCGAAGCCCAGTGGATTTAGCCGTTCTGCGACCGTCGCCCCGAAGGTCAGCGCCACCACCGTGAGCACCAGCGACACGAGCAGGATGACCACGGGCCGGCGGTGGACGAGGACTGCTATCCGAGAAAACACAGCGACACTCCGCCTCAGGCCGACATGGGGTCGGAACAACCTAGCGCCGGAAGGACGGCCCATGGATCATGTGCCGAAAGCTAGGCGTATGGCCTCGACGGTTCGGTCGAAGGCGCGACGGCTGACCGGCCGAGTGGAGGATCAGGTGCAGCTTCTCCAAGAAGAAGCGACCGATGAACTCCTGGTCCAGGCCTGTGCCCACAACCACCTCGTCTGGGCGCAGCGGCAGGCGGACGCCTCGGGTGGTCACGTTCTGTCGGACGACGGCCTGGGGGACGTCCGGGCAGCGCGCATCGAGGGTGACCAGTCGCATGTCGTGGGAAGCCTTCTGTCTGCACCCCGACCGCACACGCGCGAGGGACTGCTGCGGCTGATCGACCTGGCAGGGCGGACCGGGGCCGAGACGCTCAGCGTCTGGGCGACCCACGAGTCGCACAGGCCGTTGCTCGACGCATGGCTGGGCGCCCGTGGGGCCCGACGTGGCGGACGTCCGCACTGGATGGTGCGGGACTGCTCGGCCGCACCGGAACCGCCGTCTGCGGAGGACGTCGCTCGGGTCACGGACTTCACCACGCCCGACGTCTTCGACGATCACGTCGAGCCTGATCTGCACTGTTACCACCCCGATTCCTCCGAGGCCTGGCAGCGCATGACCGAGGCACGCCCGCGCCGGGTGTGGCACGCGATCCAGTGGCGTGACGGCCGGCCGGTCGGTCAGATCTCGATCAACGTCACCGACGGCGACCTCGGGGTCGTCGGGTTCCACGACGCGGTCTTCGTGCAGAGCGCACGCATGCGCGGACCCGGCCTGAGCCGCGCGGACTTCTTCCTCCGGTTCGCCCTCGACCTGGGGGCCCGGTACATCGTGCTCAACGCTGCCGACCACACCGCCCCGCTGTGGCGAGCCATCGGCTTCAGAAGCCTCGGTTTCGGGCAGACGTGGTGGTTCTCCGCTGCGGTCCTCCGGAGCGGGCCGCAGCCGGCGGAGGTCGAGTTCGCAGAGGCGATCGGTCTGGGCGAGGTCGATCGGATCGGTCCACCGCCGGGCGACATCGACGCACCGCTGACGAACGGCATGTCACCGCTGCAGTTCGCCGCGATGACGGGCCAACACGGCTCGGCGGATCGGCTGCTGCAGCTCGGTGCGACGCCCAACCTGCTCGCTCTGTGGGACCTGGACCGCCGCCACGACGCAGCGGTGCTGTTGCAGGCGAACCCCGGAATGATTGACGAGCGCGGTTCCCGTTCCGGAAAGACCCTTCTGCATCGGGCGGTCGAGCGGGACGATCCCGATCTTGCCGCCTTCCTGCTGTCCGCCGGAGCGGTGTCGGATGCGCGTGACGGCATGTTCGATGCCACGCCCCTCGCCTGGGCGCAGGAACTGCGGAGGCCGCGGGTCGCCGCAGTCCTCCGACGGTCGGGCGCCCGCGCATGACGAGCGCCGCCCGAAGTACGGGTCCACGCGTCGTCGTGGTCGGAGACGCCATCCTGGATCGGTACATCCGGACGACCGGCTCGGGCCGAGGCCGGAGGTCGACGGTCCCGTCGTTCTCGGTCGGCTCAATGGACGCGTCGGCGGGCGGTGCCGCCAACGCGGCGGTGAACGTCAGTGCGCTGGGCGGACGGGCCGAGCTCGTGGCGACGGTGGGGTCCGACCCGGCCGGGGACGAACTGCTGCGCATCCTGGCCAGTCACCGCGTCGACACTCGAAGGGTCGATGTCCGCCCACACCCGACCGCCGTCAAGGCGCGGGTCGTCCACGGCCATGAGCTGGTGCTGCGGCTGGACAGCGGCCTGGACGACGCCTCATCGGAACACCGGCTCGCCGACGACGGGTGGACGGCACTGCCACCTGATTCCGAGGCTCTACTGATCAGCGACTACGGCTACGGCACCCTGAGTGATCGTGCGGCTCGACGCATTGTGGGCCGGCCACCGCTCGTCACGGTGGACGCTCGGCGGCTGGAACGCTGGCGCCCGCTGCGCCCCACCCTGGTCACCTGCGACGAGGCTCAGGCGCGACGGATCGCTCCGGGGTTCGACCCCGAAGCGAACGGTCGCGACTTCGGCGATGTGACGTCGGCGCTGCTGGCGGCGACGGGCGCCGACGCCGTCGCCGTCACCCTGGGTCAGCGCGGGGCCGTCCTGGTGAGGAAGGGGGGCGCGCCGTTACGCGTCGCCGCCCCTCGTGGCGTCGACGGTGAGGCGGTCGGCTCGGGGGACGTCTTCATCGCCAGCGCCACCATGGCCCTGGTTCGTGGCAGCGATGTCGTGTCAGCCGTCGAAGCAGCGACGGCTACCGCGACGGCGGCCACCGCGACCGCCGTGACGGGTATGGGGACAGCCGTCGCGGGAGAGGCAGACGCGTCCGTCCGCACGACGGCGCGAGCGCTTCCGGCCCGCTGCGGCGAGCTCGATGACCTGGCCGAATGGGCCGCCCACCAGCACCGGCGCGGCGCCCGCATCGTGTTCGCGGGTGGCTGCTTCGACCTCCTCCACGAAGGGCACGTCGCTCTCCTCACCAGGGCGAGGGAACTAGGCGACGTGCTGGTCGTGGCCGTCAACGACGATGACGGCGTCCGGGCACTCAAGGGTCCCGACCGGCCTGTCGTCGACATCGCTGGGCGTCTGCGCGTCCTTCGGGCGCTGCAGTGCGTGGACCACGCGACCTCGTTTCCGGGTGTGTCCCCGATGGCTGCTGTTCACGCCGTGCGTCCCCACGTCTTCGTCAAGGGTGGGGACTACTCCATCGAGACGCTTCCCGAAGCCGACATGCTCATGGGTCTCGGCGTCCAGATCTGCATTCTCGACCTGGTTCCCGACCGGTCGACCACACGGCTCGTCGCCCGAGCCCGAACCCCGGAAGGGCCCCTCTCATGACCATCGCACTCGACACGGACACGGTCCTGGGGGCGCTGACCTCCGCGATCACAGAGGTGTGCGGCCTGGAAGCTAATGAGATCGCGGCGGACGCTCTGTTCGGCGAACTCGAGGTCGATTCGCTGGGAGCCATCGAGATCGCCGTTCTCGTCGGGGACGCGCTCGATGTGCGGGTAGACCTGCAGGACCTGGTCCAGGACTGGACGCACCTCACGATCGGAGAGCTGGCCGGCAACCTGGCCGGAGCCCTGCGCCGCAAGAACCCCGGCTACGCCGAGCAAGCACCTCCTCTGGTTCCGAGCCAGCGCCGGACCGGACCGACGGAGGACCTGCGCCGCGACACATCGAGCACGAAGGCTTCATCCTCGTAGTGGACCAACGGCTCCAGAGTTCGGGGGCGTCTTAAGGCCGCATGGACGTTGGCGCCGTCGTACACCCGCCTACGGTCGTCCCTGCAGTGCACCGCCACCAGATCCCCACCCGGCTCCAGCCGATCGACGAGGCCGTCCACGAGGACCGCCATGTCCGCAGCCGAGAGGTAGTAGAGGAGCTCGCTCACCACCACCAGGTCGAAGCGCTCGGCGGGCAAATCTTCGGGAAGTCGCGCGTGCTGCACGCGGACGTGAGGCAGGTCCCGGGTCGCCTCCGAGGCCGCCTCGACCGCCGACTCCACGAAGTCGACGGCGAGCAGGGCGGCGCAGCGCGGAGCGAGCAGCCGGGTCAGCTCACCGTTGGCACAGCCTGGTTCGAAACCCGAGCGGTAACGCTGCCGGGGCAGGCTCGCGACGGTCACGCCGAACTTGCGGCGGTCGTGCCATTTCGTGGCCAGATCCCAGGGGTCGGCCTTGTCTGCGAACAGCGAGGTGAACCACTCCTGCGACACGCTCTGCGCCGGTGCCGGCACGTCCTCCGGGCTGCGTCGCCGGATCACGTCAGGACGGCCCCTGCCGCTCGGACTGGTAGAACGTCACCGCGTTGCAGTCGGCGTCGAGCGTGGTGAACTCCCGACCCCATGGTCCGTCGTCGAGAGCACCGTTCTCGTGGATGACTTCCTTGGCCCGAAGCTCCGAGTAGAGCCCCTCCACGTCCTCGACCTCGATACGGCAGGAAGCGGTACCGGCGATGAACGGCTCGGCCCCGGCCGTGTCCGGCTTGTTCGCCGGCCACAGGTGGATCTCGACGCGGTCACGGCCGACCACGCCGTAGTCGTCGTCGACGTAGCGGGCTTCGAACCCGAACTTGTCGACGTAGTGCTGTACCGCGCGCTTGATGTCGGCGGCGGGCAGGGCTGGTACGGCGCTGAGCAGGGACATGGCTTCCTCCTGGTGATGGGACGAGTTGCCTCGATGCGGGATCAGAGTGCTCCCGCGCTCGCATGATCGCGTTCGGTGCCCTCCTCGTGGTCGGTCGACGGCTCGCCGGGTGAGGCGAACAGCTGTGCGGCGACGAGTTCGGAGTAGCGACCGCACCGACGGAGCAACTCGTCGTGGACACCGCTCTCCACGATGCGGCCGCCGTCCATGACGAGGATCAGGTCGGCGTCCTCGATAGTGCTCAGGCGGTGCGCGATCACGATCTGCGTGCAGTCCAGGGAACGCAGGTTGTCGACGATCCGGCGTTCGGTCTCGCCGTCGAGGTGGCTGGTGGCCTCGTCCAGGATGAGGACCGACGGCCGGCCGACGAGCGCCCGAGCGATGGCCAGTCGCTGGAGCTGTCCGCCCGAGAGCCCGACGCCGTGCTCGGCCAACTCGGTGCCGAACCCCTGCGGCAGCATCGCGACCTCCTGGTCGATCTCCGCCGTCCGCGCCGCCCGCTCCACGTCCGCGTCGCTCGCGTCGGGGTGGGCCAGGGTGATGTTCTCGCGGATGGTGCCGCGGATCGTGAACGGATCCTGCAGCACGGCCCCCATCTGGCCGCGCAGAGCACGGACATCGAGCTCGGGAACGGGGACGCCATCGATCAGGACCGTGCCGGAGGTGGGCTGGTAGAGCCCGAGCAGCATCATGGCCAGCGTCGTCTTGCCTGCCCCGCTGCTACCTACGACGGCGACCCGAGTGCCTGCCTCGATCCGCACGTCGACACCGGAGACGGCCGGAGCCCCCCGCCGGTCGTAGCGGAACTCAACAGCACGCAGGTCGATCACCGCACCGCCCGGCCCGGGCTCCAGGACCAGCCCGCCGTTCGGCTCCGGATCGGCGCGCAGTACGTCACCGAGGCGCTCGAGCTGGATCCCGGCCGCCTGGAAGCGCTGCCAGTTGCTCATCAAGGTCATCAGTGGAGCAAGAACCGCCGCTGCTAGCCACGTGAAGCCGAGCAGGGTGCCTATGGTCAGCTGTCCCTCCAGGACCAGCCACGCCCCCAACCAGAGGACGACGAGAGGCGTGAAGGTCTGCAGGGCAGTGGAGGCGTTCTCGAGCGCCGCCGCGAACTGGTTGCGCCGGAGGGTCGTCCCCGTCCAGCGCAGGATGCGGTCGGTCATCGCCGCGGCGACATGGGGCTCGGCACCCGTCGCCTTCACCGTGGAGATGCCCCCGACCGTCTGCACCATGTACTCCTGGACCCGCACCTGCGCGGCCACATTGCGCGCCATGAGATCGCGGCCCTTGCCGGTCACGGTCAGGAAGAGCGCGGCCTGGACGATCAGCAGTACGACCACGACGGTGGCCAGGAGGGGACTGAACCAGAACATCAGCGCCACGTAGGTGACCATCAGTACGGCATCGAGCGTGGCGGCGACAGTCTGGTTCGCCACCAGTTCCCGCAGGACACCGATGCTGGCCATGCGCATGGTGATGTCGCCGGTCGTTCGCTGGTGGAAGTAGGGCAACGGCAAGCGGTACAGATGATCGGCGAACCGGGACAGCAGATGCACGTCGAGGCGCCCCTGCAGGTACAGCAGGAGCAGCGAGCGCAGATAGCTGCTCACGATCTGAGCTGCGACAGTCACGAGGAGCGCGCCGCCGAGCACGGTGACGAGATCATCCCGGCTCGCCCCGAACACCTCGTCCACGATCAGTTTCGTCGCGATCGGCAGTGCGAGCCCGAAGACCTGGAGAAGAAGGGTCACCAGCAGCACCTGCGCCAGGACCATCCGGATGCCGGGGAACCTCAGGATGCCGCCCGCCAGCAGCCGCGCCGTCGAGGGCTCGCGTTGAGCGTCGTGTTCGAAGTCGGGGCCGGGGCTCATCACGAGGATCGCCTCGGACAGTCCCTCCTCGAACTCAGCGTTGCTCAGCCGTCGGCGTCCCCAGCCTGGGTCGACGATGTCGACCCCGCGGCGGGTACGCCGCTCGACCACGACGAAGTGGTGGTCCTCCCAGTGCGCGATCGCGGGCAGGCGTGACTTCTCCAGGACCTCGGGCCGACCCCGATAGCCCTTGACCACCAGTCCCATCTCGCGGCCGGCCTGAGCGATCGTGGCAGCGTCGACCCCGCCACGCCCGGCGTCGCAGTGCTCGCGGCACTGGGCGACGGACGTCGGGCGCCCGTGGTACGACAGCACCATCGACAGGCAGGCAGCGCCGCACTCGACCGAGTTGAGCTGCAGTCGTACAGGTACGCGCCGACGCATCAGCACGGTCGGGCCTGTGCGTCACCGAGCACGGTAGGGACGTACGCCGCCATCGCACGTGGCGACGCGTGCTCGAGGACGGCC
The DNA here is from genome assembly GCF_010685995.1 of Goekera deserti. Taxonomy (GTDB): domain Bacteria; phylum Actinomycetota; class Actinomycetes; order Mycobacteriales; family Geodermatophilaceae; genus Goekera; species Goekera deserti. The sequence continues at coordinate 143,238 of NZ_JAAGWK010000011.1, forward strand.
CGCACCGAGAGTTCCACGTGCAGATCCTCGCTCAGTCGGGCCACGATGCGTACCGCGTGCAGTGAATTGCCGCCGAGTTCGAAGAAGTCGTCGTCCCACCCGATGTCCGTGCGCTCGAGAACCTCCATCCAGGCGGCCCGCACCGCCTCGGACAGTCGATCGTCGGGCCCGTCCGCCGGCGTCGCATCGGGGGGGGTTGGCTGCCGGTCGAATCGGATGCCCGAGGCGTCCCGCCTGACGGCAGTTGCGCCGGTCTCGACCATGTACCGGCGGATCAGCGCAGAACTTCCTGCTGAGGGCCGCATCACGACGCCGTTCGCGCCGGACTCGACGGCGTCGAGATCGTTCTCGAGCATGAAGGCGGCCACCTGCTGCTCGACGGTTGCCCGTCGGCCCAGAACTCGTCGTCGGCCGTCCTCGGTGAGGTCGGGATGGAGGACGTCGATGAGGAGGATCAGGCGCGGCTTGTCCCCCTCGTGCCGGACCTCGTGCTCGAAGGAGTCGTCGAAGACGAGGCACCGCCCCTCTTCCCAGGTCACCCATTCGTCTCCGACGCGCATCGAGGCCCCTCCCGGGACGCGGACCCCGAGGTGGACCCGCAGCTGGGCGTTCGTCCGGCCGCAGTGCGGACGGACTCGACTGCCCGGCTGCATCAGGGAGAGCGTCACTACGCCGGGGCCCATCGTGGTCGCCTCCGGGATCTCTGCGACGGCGGCAGCCGTGACGGGGAACATCGCACAGGCTTCCTCCTGACGTCGCCCGGCCTCGTAGAGGACCACCTGGTCCCACCGGCCCGCTGACAGGAGTGGCTCGTCCACAGGGGCGAAGCCGGCCGATCCGTCCGGGGATCCGGCGTCGCGCAGCCGTGCGTCGACCTCCGCTCGAATCGCCGGGAACCAGGACTCCAGGTGGGCGACGAACCACATCTGTGTTGCGTCGTACACGGGCCTCGGCTCCAGCCCGGGATGGAAGTCGACCGGGCGTTGCAGGGGGTGGCTCCACACGCCGTGCGAGACGGCCAGGTCCGCGACGGAACGAGCGGCCTCCCCTCGCCCCTCGCGCAAGAGCACGTCGACCAGCTCCGCGTACCGGCGACGGACTTCGACGTCGGCCCCTCCGAGGAGGACCTCCCTTGGCCTCACCTCTGTCATGACGACACCTCCGCGAGGACTGCTTCACGCACTTCCGACACGACACGACCGACTGCCTCGGAGTCGAGCCCCTGGTGCATCGGTAGGCACAACGTCTCCTCCGCTGCCTGTTCCGCCCCCGCCAGCGGGCCCGCCTGGTGCTCGTAGGCCGCCACCGTATGGAGGGGGTGGTAGCGGAAGGTCGTGTAGACGCCCCGGCGGAGCAAGCGGTTGGCGACGACGTCCCGCACGCCGGCCGGCAGGCCGATCCAGTAGAAGAAGTGGGAGGTCGTGTGGCCCTCTGGCAGGGGCGGCGGCAGCCGGACGGGCAGCCCCGCGAGCTGCTCGTCGTAGCAGGTCGCGATCTCGCTACGCCGCTGCAGGAACTCGGGCAGGCGCGCCAGCTGGACCAGTCCGATCGCCGAGGCGATGTCATTGGTGATCGAGCGACGCCCGAACCCGTCCAGCTCGAACTCCCACCACCGCTGCGGGGCGGCGGAATCGGTCGCCATGGCCTGAGCAAGCCCGCTCGCTTCCCGCATACCCAGGTAGAGCCGGCTGGCCGCATCGCGGACCCGGTCTGAATCGCGGGCGTACAGCATGCCGCCGTCACCGGTGACCAGGATCTTCATGGCGTCGAAGCTCCAGGCCGCGAAGTCGCCGAAGGTCCCAGCGGCGTGGCCGTCGGCAGCAGACGCCACGGCGCACGCGGTGTCCTCGATGAGCGGCAGGCCCACCTCACGGCACAACGTGGCGATGTCCGCGATCGCACCCGGCCGACCGCCGTAGTGCAGTACGAGCACCGCAGCGGTGGCCGGAGTGAGAACGGCGCGGACGTGGTCCGGCGTCGGGTTCAACGTGTGGGGGTCGACATCGCAGAACACGGGTCGGGCGCCCCGTGCGGCGATGGCGTTGGCCGCCCCCACGAAACTGATGCTGGGGAGCACAACCTCGTCACCCGGGCCCAGTTCCAGCATCTCCATGATGAGGAAGAGCGCCTCCGTGCACGAGTTGGTGGACACGACTTGCGCGGGGTCGACGCCGATGTGCCCGGCGAACGCTTTCTCGAAGTCCGCCGTCCGCCGCCCCCGACCGAGCCAGTTACTGTTGAAGACCTCTCCTACGGCCGCCAGTTCTGCGGCACCCAGCGTCGGCTGGAAGATGTTGATCACGACCGCACACCGCCTTCCATGCTGAGGAGTGCCGGCGCCGGCAGGTGGTGGCGGGCAGCCGTGAGGACCCGATCGACCGGGATGTCGGTCAGGCACCGCGGGTAGGGACCATCAGGTCCCAGGTAGGGATAGGTGCACCCGTGGGCGCAGGGCATCGTGTCGGTGCCGGGACCCCGGGGCAGATTGCGAACCTGCTGGCAGCCGTAGCGCAGGTTGATCCCGTGGTGCCGGGGATACACGCGCGCCCACATGAACTCGGTCGCCGTAGGGCCATAGAGGACGACAGTCGGAACGCGCAGGGCGGCCGCCAGGTGGGCCGGGGCAGAGTCACTGCCCACCAGGACGTGGGCCTGAGCCAGCAGCGTGGCCAGTCGATTCAGGCTGTCCCCGGCGCTGATCGCGATCTCCAACCCGGGCGCTCTCCGCGTCACGGCCGCGCCCAGGTCCTCTAGCTCGCTCTGTTCCTCTCCGCTGCCGACCAGGAGGAGTGATCCCGCGACATCCGCCAAACCCACCGCGAGGTCGACGAAGGAGGACCGAGGCCACCGACGGTTCCAGTGCGGAGCCCCTCCGGGATGCAGAGCTACGACCGGGCTGGTCGACACCGGGCCGTCGGCGCGTCGATACCTGGGGGGCGGGAGAACCTCCGACGGACCGATCGCGGGCAGGCCCAGGGCCTGTCGGAGCGACACCGCGTAGTCCAGCAGGTCGGGGGCCCCGAACGTCGGGCGGGGGATGCGGATGGCCGTCGTGAGTCCTGCCTGCCCCGTGTGGCCGACGGCGTAACCGATCCGCACCGGCACACCGGCTCGGTCCGCGGCCTCTCCCCCCAGCCCGCGGCTGTCCGGGTCCACGACGCACACGTCGAACCGGCGCTCGCTCAGCTCCGTCATGAACCTCTGCCATTCCTCCGGCCGGTCGTTCCCGTAGTCGGGGCACTCCAAGACCTCGGTGGCGTAGGTATGGGCCGCCAGGAACTCGGCGAAGCGACCGGCGGGCGTCCGACTCAGCACCAGCGTGAGCGAGGCTTCCGGGTGCGCCCGGCGGATCACGTGCAGCAGGATGTTGCGCTGCATGAGATCGCCGAGCCCCGGCTCCCACAGCCGTGCGAAGACGGCCACGCGGCGCACCGTCGACCGCCCGGCCTCGATCACGAGGTACCGGCGTCGGTGATGGCGAGTCGGCCCTGTCCCTCCATCGTGGCGAGGTCGATCCGGGCGGTGCAACGGACCGGGACGAAGTCCAGGACGAGGTCGCCCGCGAGCTCGATGGACCCGGTCGACGCATCGAAGTCCGCACCGTCGAGAGAACAGAGCCCTGGTTCCAGCTGGACCCCGAGCTCCGTCCCACCGCGGGTGTCGGTGAACCGGATGAACACGTACCCGGCCGTGATGGCGTCCCGCAGTGCCGGACCGGTGCGTTCCGGGCGGAGGCTGATCTCCACGGGGTGGTCGCCTGCCGACAGACGCTCGACGAGGGGCGGCTGATCGTCCTGCCATTCCTCCACCTCAGGGGCGACTCCGGCTGCCCGATCGCGCTCCGCCTGTTCCATGAACCGCCGAAGGCTCGCCGGGCGCATGTCGGTCCACACCCGGTCGATGTGCGTCAGGCACACGTCTTTCAGGCCCGACGTCCCCTCCGAGCGCCAGCCAGCGGGCAGCTCGCGATCGGCAGGCCAGATGGAGTACTGCTCCTCGTCGTTGAGAACCACGAGGTACACCGTGGTGTCCTCTTCCTCGTCGGTGTCGAACACCGCGTCACCTCCGTGCGAGTCGGGTCATCGGAATGTCTGGATCATGAGCCACGGCGCCGGACATCGTGTCCAGATCGGCCGCCAGTTCCTGCAGCTGCTCGGCAGAGAGCACCCGGCAGTCGGCATCCATCAGGATGGCGATCCCCTCTGCGTCCTCGGTGACGTCGAGCTCCAGGCTCGCCGTGGGGTCGTGCCCGAGATCCGCCGCGGCGAGGTTCGCTTCGTCGAACAGCTCGATCGACATCCCGCGCGTCGCGAGCGAGTCCTCGCCACGGGTACGTGCGCTCGACGGTGGGCTGCGGCAGTAGTGGACGACGACGTCCCACGGGACCCGTCCGCCCGGGGACAGCACAGGCTGCGGGAGCCGGCTGAAGGGGACATAGCGCACAACCGCGTCGAGGAGCCCGGCGTGAGTCCGGGCGACCAGCTCGGCGAACGTCATGCCGCTCAGACCGCTCTCATCGACGTCGAACACGATGCGGTCGGTCAGCGGGCCAATCGCGGTCCCGAGCCCGAGGTACTCCCTCAGATCGAGGGTGCTCGCGTACACCGGCGTCCGCGGTCGCGGTGCCCGAACCCGGAACCACCACGACAGAAGGGCTATCACGGCGATCGACCCCGTGTTGCCCGAGTGGTGCGTGACCTGGTTCAGCCGGATCCATCGGTCGGGTCCGATGGTCAGCCGCGCGGTCGCTCGCGGTCCTGCGCCTTCGCCCGGGCACGGTCCGGCCGGCCAGCGGTCCAGGCGCCGCTGCCACGCCGACAACCGGGTCGGCGCGGGCGTGCCCGCAGGCAACCGGCCGTCGCGGGACAGCCTCTCGAACGACGGATAATCGGTTGGCCGGAACCGTCCGAAGTACGCCTGCATCACCGCGCCGAGAACCAGGTAGACCGAGCGCGCGTCGAGCCATCGGGGGTCGACGCTGACGGCGAGCACGAGCTCGTCAGGACTCAGCCGCACCGCCTGGACGCAGGGGTCCCCCGTGCCTGCCGCCAGAGTTCGTCCAGCTGCTCGACGGCGGTCCGCGGCGCCGCTCGCTCCTGTCGCGTGACCGGCGTCGTTCGGTGGGCGGCCGGCCGTCACCAGGATCCCTGGCCCCGGCACCGGCAGCGCTGACAGCACTTCGGCGGCCGACTGGAGAAGTCGATCCTCGTCGATCACGCCGGTGATCAGCAGTGCGCGCGTCCGGAGGCGATACGTTGCCTGCACGGTCACGCCGCAACCGACTCGGGCTGGAACTGGCCGGCCATGCCCACGAGGACCAGGCGGTCACCTTCGAACGGCTCGCGCCCGTGGGCGACGAGAAGATTGTCGACCACGAGGACGTCGCCGGCCCGCCACGGGCGGGCGACGGTGGCCGCGGCGTACGCGTCCCGGATGTGGGCGTGAACGTCGTCCTCGATGGGCGCGCCGTCGCCGTAGGACACCTGCAGTGGCAGGTTCTCGGCGCCCAGGCGGTCGACCAGGGCCGCCCGGACGGCCGGTGGTGTGCCGTGCGGCCCGAACAACCCCACGTGGTTCAGCCATACCTCCTCGCCCGTCCGGGGGTGCTCCGACAATGCCGGCCGCACCTGCTCTGTGCGGAGGACGTCCGCCGAGCGCCAGCTCGTGGCGATGTCCTCCGCCGCGCAGTACCGCTCCACTTCCTGCGGATCGTCGGTGCCGAAGGACTCCTGCCACGAGAGGCCGACCCCATTACCGAAGACACGGGTGTATCGGACCCCGGCCGATCGGAAACGGTCGACGACCGCCGACGGCAGGTGGTCGAGGACCTGGCGGCAATCGGCCAGCGGCGTTGCCCCGGCGCTGGTGGCAGCGACGACACAGCCGAACGCCAGACGCGTCGGGAGACTCCGCTGGTAGGCGTTCTCGTTGTGCAGGAAGATCGGCTGGTCGGCAGGCTGCTCCGTCGACGTGAAGACGCCGCGGGCAAGCTCCCTCCGGGGAGAGGACCGCTCCATGTAGGCGGCCGGCGTACCCCCCAGCACACCGTCAAGGACGCCGGCGAATGCGACCGGATCCAGCTCGGGCGCGGGGCCGCCGGCCCCGGTGAACGTGAAGCCGCTGAAGAGGACCGCGCCGTGTCGGTCGAGCCACCCGTCCACGGTCGCCGCGTTGTCCCGGGCCCACCCGGCGAGATCGAGCCCCACGACCGGCTCCACACGCAAGGGGAGCCGGTCATCCGAGACCGGGGTGACCCAGCCGGCCGTGTCCGTACCGACCGTCCGTCGCCGAGCCGCCCCGGGCCCGCGCGCGGTCATCGACCGCCGCCTCGGAGGCCGGCGAGCCGGCCGAGCATCCCCGCCTGGCTCTCGTCATCCTCTGCGGGAGTGCCCCCCAGAAGGGTGTGGACGATCTCGTCCGACGCCCCCAGGCCGAGCGACCCACCGACGGAACCGCCGTCCAGTTCGCCGACCGGGCAGAGGCCGAGGTCCGCACCGACCGCTACACCCATGAGCAGCTGAGTGATCGCTCCCGCCTCGAAGAGGCAGTAGTCGCGAGCACGCGCTCCGTAGAGCGGTTCGATGGCCGGGAGGTGCGCCACCAGATAGAGGGCGAACGCCGAGGACCGAGCGGCCTCGCGATTGACCCACGCATGGGCGGCCTCCGGTGGCACCGAGGGCCCCACCCGGACCAGCCGGTGATCGTCCGGGTGGTAGTAGTAGGCACCCTGTTCGACCCCCTCGACGCGCCCCTCGGGCACGGTCAGGTAGACCCGCACGGGGTAGAGGCTTCCGGCCGACGGGTACGCGTGCCGGGGGGCGCCCGTTCCTCCGATCAGCCCGTCGACCCGCCGGAGGCAACCGAGCAGCTCCGCGAGTCGTTCGACGGGCACCGGTGTGCGGGCGAAACGCCGACGGGTACGCCGGCGTGCGAGCGCCGCCGGGTCGCCCGTCGGGTCAGGCAGCGCCACCCCGGGAGCCTCGTCCATGTCCTGACGAAGGCCCGGCCGGTTGTCGGTGAACACCGAACGCGCGACCGGGTCGACGATGAGCTCCGGACGTTCCCGGTCGGGCTCGTCAGGCGTACTCCCCGCATCAGCCGTGTCCGCAGCGAAGCTGACTAGGACCCCGACGGAGGGGAACCGCAGTAGCTCCTCCACATCGGCCTGGATGCCGAGCTCGGCTTCCGCCTGGACTGCGAGCTGGACGAGCTGCACGGAGCTGGCGCCCACGTCGAGCAGGTTGAGGTCCGGCTCGACGTCTGCCACACCCAGGATCCGCGCGGCCAGTGCACAGGCCTGCCGTACGAGGTCCGCCGGCGGCGCGCCACGCGCAGGGGACGTCGGCGCGACTCGGGCCGGCGGTATCTCGGCTGGGGCCGCCTGCCGTGCGAGCACCTGGCGGTCGATGCGCCCCCATCGGTCCAGCGGAAATGCGCCGACGAGCTCGAGACGTCCCGGAAGCAGATAGGGCGACATCCTCCCGCGGAGGTGGTCCAGGACAGCTGCACCGGTCAGCGTTCGACCCGGCGCCGCCTTCACGTATGCCGTGGTGTTGTCCCCGGCCGGGACGACAGCGGCAGCCAAGACGTCCTCGTGCGTCGCGATCGCCGACTCCACCTCGCGCAGGTTCAGTGCATGGCCGGAGACCGTCACCCTTGTCGAGTCGTCGCCGAGGATCTCGAGGACTCCCCCGGTCACCTGGCGGGCCGTCCAGCGGGTCGCGACCAGGGTCCCGTCACCATGCGGCCCAACGTGGAGCCTGCCGGGCACCCACGTCGGACAGACGTCGAGTGTCTCCCCGAGCACCACTGCCCGACCCTCGCCCAGTGTCGTGCCCGCCGGGAGGACGCCCTGCCGGCCGTCGGACTCGCCTGCCGCCTGCCACGTGATCCAGAGGCCCGCAGGGCCGCCGCCCTCGACCCCGACGACGGTCAGGTCGGTGCCCACGCCCCGCCGAAGCCACCGGACGAGAGCCGCCTGGACCGGCTCACCACCGAGCACGGCGGCACGGAGCCCATCCGGTCGGTCATCCCCTCGCTGCACCAGGTGTTCGGCGAGAAGTGCGGTCAGACCGGGCGCCGCGTGCCACACCGTGACGTGGTGGGCGCGCATCAGCTCGACCCAGGCCGCCGGCGTCCGCAGATCGATGTCGTCGGGCACCACCACCGCACCGCCGGTCAGCAGGGGAAGGTAGAGCTGAGATGCGCCGAGTGCGTCCCCCAGCAGGGAGACGGCCAGAAGTCGATCGTCGGCGCCGAGTTCCAGCCGCCGGCCGAGATCCAGCAGCGGCGCGACGACGCCGTCGTGGCTCACGGTCGCCAGGTCGCCGCCGACGCCCACCTCGTCGGCGATGAAGCACGCCGGCGACTCCGGGCGGCCGCCGGCACGCGCCGGCAGTTCCGTCACGGGAATGACCCGGTCGATCTCCAGCACGGCCGTTCCTTCCGGCCACTCCGTGCGCGTCGCCAACCAGGACTGGGTGAGCACCGTGGTGGAGCCCAGCTCGGCGAGGCGGTGCCAGTGCGCACTCCGGGGCGCGGACGGATCGAGGACGAACCAGGGCGAACCCGCCATGGCGGCGGCGGCGACCGCCACCACCTGCTCCCACCCGGGCTCGACGCATATCCCCACGGGAGCCGGCGCGGCGATCTGCGAGGCCAGCGCTGAGGCCGTCAGGACGAGCTCTCGGTGGGTCAGATCGCGCCGGGCGGCGATCACCGCGGGACGGTCACCGTGCTCCCGGGCGGCCGCCAGGAGCAGCTCCCCCACGGTGGTGGCCGGGCCGCGCACCTGGCCCGGAAAGCCGGTCTGAGGGTTCCGGGCCTCCGGCAGCATGATCTCGGCTGCTGATCTCACGACGTCCATGCGGGGGCGACCTCCCAGTAGTCCATGGCTGGATCTGTCTCACCGGCCAACGCGTCGATCACCCGCGTATAACCGTCGAACATGGAACGCACCAACCCGTCCGGGAAGGCATCGACGAGGTGGTCCCAGGTCACGAACAGTTCACCGCCGTGCTCCGAGACCTGGACGTCCAGCCGGACCTGCGGAGTCTGGCTGATCGCGTAGGCGACGGTCGCGTCCCATGCGGGAGGCGCCACCTCCCGAGCACCCGCGGGCTGCCCCGGCACGAGCATGCTGGTGAAGACCACCGGGGCCTGTACCTCCGTGCGCCGCGCCGGGTCGCGTCGGAGAAGTCTCAGCACCTCGACCCCGCTGAACTCGCGGTGCTCCAGGTCCTGGAACACCTGCGCCTGGAGGTGCCGAGCGCGTTCCCGGAACGTCGATCCCGAGGCATCAACCGCCAGGAGGCTGGTGCTCGTGAAGTCGCCGACGACGCCGTCCACGTCGTCGTGGAGCGGCCGCCGGTCGAACGTCGTCAGGTTCAGAAGGAACGAAGGGTGCTGGGTCCACATCGCGAGCACGTCCGCGAGCGCTGCGCAGAGCAGCCCCGACGGCGTCACCTCGTTGACCGCCGCCGCCCGTCGCAACTTTTCCCAAGCCGCGGCGCCGAGGCGGTGGGCGAAACGCTCGAACCTGGCAGCGGACCCCGTGTCACCGTCCGGTAGCCCGTGCTGCTGCGGCAGGGCAGGGGGGCCGGGCAGCTCGCCGGCCCGATCCTCCCAGTACCGCCGGGCCTGCCGAAACGCTCCGTCGGCCCGCGCGCGCTCGATCGCCAGCACATAGTCACGGAACGAGCAGCCGGGCGGCTCCTCTGCTGCCTGGCCGTGATAGGCCGCCAGCAGGTCGCGCTGCAGGATCCGGAAGCTCCAGGCGTCGGCGATGAGCAGATCCACGCTCACGTGCAGTCGGGGCCGGCCGTGGTCACCGCCGCTGACAGCGATCTCGAACAACGGCCACCGTGCGGGGTCGTGCACCTGGTGGGACATCCGTCCCCGCAGAGCCGCGGCCGACTCCGGGCTCCCCGGGGGGACGCGGAGCACCCGGTAGGGCGGGACCTGTGTCAGCACCTGCTGGTTCCCGTCATCCCGGAACACCGTGCGGAGCGCTTCGTGTCGCGCGACCACTGCGTTGACGGCCGACTCGAGCCGGTCGGCGTCCAGTTCGACGACGTCGAGCTCGACATAGCTGTGCGTTGCGACGCCGCCGAGTGCCAGGCCGCTCCGCCGACCCATCCAGTACGCCTGCTGGACAGCCGTGAGGGGAAAGGGCTCGTGCCGAGCCGCGGGGTCGGCCAGGAGTTCGGCACCTCGGGTGCTTCCCGACGACGCGGGACCCTCCGGGTGCTCGTGGCCGCGGGCGTCCGCCACCGCCTCGGCCAACTCGGCCACCGTCGGGTGCTCCAGGAGCCGGGTCATGGGGATGCGCACACCGAAGAGGTCGCCAACGAGGGTCAGCAGCCGGACCGCGACGAGAGAGGTCCCTCCGGCGGCGAAGAAGTTCTCGTGCGGCGCTACGGTCGGGACGTCGAGCACGACGGCCCACATACGGGACAACTCCTCCACCAGCTCGGCCGGCGCCCTGATCGGCCCGTCCGGCACCGACCCGGCATCGGCAGCGGGACCGCCGTCCAGTACGACGGCCAGCGAGCGCCGATCGACCTTTCCATTGGGCCCGAGCGGCAGACCCTCGAGGACGGCGATCCGGCGCGGGACCTGGTGCGACGGCAAGACTGCCTGCAGCGCGCGCCGCACCTCTCCCGGCTGTACGGCGGACCCTTCGACGCCGACGACCGCGGCAGCCAGCCGGCGGTCCCCGCGCTGCGGTCCCAGTACCACCGTGGCGGCCTGCGCGACGCCCTCGACGAGGGCCAGCGCGCGGTCGATCTCCGCGAGCTCCACGCGGAATCCGTTGATCTTCACCTGCCCGTCCTCGCGGCCCAGGAACTCCAGCACGCCACCCGGACGGAACCGGGCCACGTCACCGGTCCGGTAGACACGTGTGCCGTCGACCCCCGGAACGGGTGGAAAGGGCACGAAGCGGTTCGCCGTCAGCCCGGGCTCGCGCCAGTAGCCGAGGGCCACGCCCCGGCCGCCGATGACGAGCTCACCGGCACTCCAGTCCGGGCGCTGCCTGCCCTCGGCGTCGACCACGGTCAGGTGCTGGCCGGTGAGAGGGCGCCCATAGGGCACTGAGGTCCACGCCGCGCCGTCGGCCGGTTCGTCGCCGAGCGGGTGGTGGACCGACCAGATCGAGGCCTCCGTGGCGCCGCCGAGGCCGATAACGGAGACCTGGGAGGCTCGCGCCCGCAGGCGGCCGCCCAGCTCGACCGGAATCCAGTCACCGCTGAACATCGCGAGCCGTAGGCCTTCCAGCCCGGACTCCCGCATCGCCTCGGCCCGGTCGACCGCCAGGCCGGCCAGGGCCGGCACGGAGTTCCAAACGGTGACGCCGCCGGCCGAGGCAGTCTGCAGCCAGTGCGCCGGATCATGGGTGCGGTCGGGGTCGGGCAGGACGAGACAGGCGCCCGCCGCCGACGTGCCGAAAACGTCCCACACGGAAAGGTCGAAACTGAGAGATGACAGCCCCAGCACACGATCCCGGTCGCCGACGCCGAAACGGCGGTTGATGTCGAGGACCGTGTTCACGGCACCCCGATGGTCGATCATGACGCCCTTCGGGGCACCGGTCGATCCGGAGGTGTAGATCACGTAGGCCAGATCCCGGTCGCTCCGCCGGTAGCGGGGATGACGCACCGCCTGAGGCCCGGCGTCCTCCAGGTCGTGCACCGTGACGTCCCCGCCGGCGACGGGCGGAAGGTCGGCGAGCCGCGCCGCGGTCCTGCGGTCGGCGAGGACATGGGTGGCGCCGGTCCGCTGCAGCAGCAGGACCAGCCGCGCATCCGGTAGGTCGGGATCGAGCGGGACGTACGCCCCGCCGATGCCGGTGACCGCGAGGACGCCGACGACCTGCGGCCACCCCTTCTGTGCCGACACGCCTACCAGGACCCCGGGGCCAACGCCGACGTTCGTCAGCCTCCGCCCTAGGTTGCCGGCCCGGCGGGCCAACTCCCGATAGGAGATCTGCACGCCACCGGCCATGACGGCGACCCGGTCCGGCCCGGCCGTCAGCGCGCCGGAGAAGAGGTCCGGCAGTCTCAGGCCGGGCTGGTCCTCGGCGGACTCGACGGTGCGGGCGCCCAGCTGAGCGGCCGGCACGAACTGATCCGCCGGCTCGTCCCAGCGTGCGGCCCCATCGGCCAGCGACGTCAGGAGGCCGACGTAGGCGCCCAGCATCTCGTCGAGCATCCCGGGCGGGAACTGGGCGTCGACGGCATCCCAGTTCAGCAATAGCCCGTCGGGACCCTCGCCGACCTGGTGGTCGAGATAGACCTGCGGTGTCTGGGACACGCTGTGGACCATCGTGCCGAGCGGTGCCACCCGCTCACGGTCGCGGCCGACCACCGGCAGACCGAGGGTGCTCGTGAAGACGACCGGGAAGCCACGCGCTGCCCCGGAGGCAGCGCGCTGCGTGAGGACCTCGACACCACCCGCCGGGTCGCGGTCGAGGTCCTCCCACAGTCGCTGGTGAACTCTGCGGACCTGCGTCCGGAACGTGGCGCCAGTCGGCACGTCCATGGCGAACGGAAGAAGCGCGGTGAAGTCACCGACGACCTTGGACAGGTCGGGATGGCTCGCCGGTCGATGGAAGAGGGTGAGGACGAGGGTGAACCGAGGGTGCCGCGCCCACGCCCGCAGTGCCTCGGCATAGGCGGTCAGCAGCACGGCGGTCGGCGTGACCCCGACACGCCGCGCCCCTTCCTGCAGCGCCTGCCAGGTGACCGGGTCCAGCGTCCTCGAGCGACGGCGGAACACGGGTGTGCGGCCATCCGCGTGGCCGGTGAGAGGGAGTTCGGGCGCATCCGGGAGCTGCGCGGCTCGCCGCTGCCAGTGCTCCCTGTCGGACTCGCGGGGTGCGGCGAGGCCGGCGACGACGGCGTCGCGGAACGTCACCGTCAGCTCGGGCAGCCGAGCGTCGGGGCGGCGGTAGAGGAGAGCCAGCTCGTCGGTCAGCAGGGCCGCGCTGTGTGCATCCGCGATGAGCGCGTCGAGACTCACGTGCAGGCGAGCGACACCGTCGGCCCGGCAGGTGAGCCGGACGTCGAACAGCGGCCACTGATCCGCGGGGAGAACCTGGTGGGACATCTCCGCGCGGACGCCGGAGACGACGTCGTCCCAGTCGCCGGCGACCGCGCGGCGCACAGGGATCCGATACCGCGGAACGGCGCGCAGCACCTGCTGCTCGCCGCTCGGCAGCACGATGGTCCGCAGGGAGTGATGCCGGTCGACGAGGACGTTGATCGCTTCCTCGAGGCGGGTGACGTCCGGATCGTCGACGGCGATCTCGAGATAGCCGTGGGTCGCCACGCCGCCGAGGGCGAGTGCGCCGTCCCGGCCGATCCAGTAGGCCCGTTGCACTGCTGTAAGGGGAAACGGGCGGTACCAGTCGTCCGGCCGTGCCTCGAGCCGGCGTTCCCGGGGACGACCTTCTTGCGGGGCCGCCGCGCTGACCAGGGCCGCGACTCCACGCACGGTCGGGGCGTCGAACAGCTGCCGCAGGGTGAGACGGGCGCCGAGGTCGTCGGCAAGCCGCTCTATCAGGTCAACAGCCAGCAGTGAGTGGCCACCGAGCTCGAAGAAGTCGCTGTCGGCGCCACGGCAGCGTGCCGGGAGCAGCGAGTCGAAGGCCGCGGCGACCGCCTCCTCGGCAGGGCCGTCGAAGGGTGCCTCGGACCGTAGCGGGATGTCGGGGTCTCGTCGCCCCAGCGCCAGCCGGTCGAGCTTTCCGGTACGGGTCCGCGGCAGGGGGTCGTCGGAGATGAGAACGACGGGGACGGCGACGGCGGGCAGTCGAGCCCTGGCATGGCCGCGCACCCGTTCCGCCAGCCGCGCACGGTCCGCCGTCGCAACCGGCACCACGTGTGCGATCAGCCCCAGAGCGCCGGAGCCGTCTGGCATGGCGGTCACGCACGCCTCCGCGACGTCCGGGTGCCCGACCAGCGCGGACTCCACCTCGCCGGGCTCGATCCTGACGCCACGGATCTTCAGCTGCGCATCGCATCGACCCAGGAAGTCGAGGCCGGCCAGCCCATGCCGAACGAGGTCGCCGGTACGGAAGGCCCGTCCTCCAGCCGCGGTGGGCACGAACCGTGCGGCGGTCCGGGAGGGGTCCGCGTGATAGCCGCGGGCCAGCACCGCGCCACCGACGTGGAGCTCACCTACGGCGAGCTCCGGCAGAGGGAAGCCGGCGGGGTCGTGCACCTCGACGTAGGCACCAGCGATCGGGGTACCGATGGTGATGGGCAACCCCGGCGTCAGCACGGCAGCGGTGGCATCCCCGGCCACCTCGGTGCTGCCGTACAGGTTCAGCACCCGCGCCGTCGGGCTCGCCTGGACGAGCCGATCGAGCAGCGCCGGCTGCAGACGCTCACCGCTGGTCGTCCAGTGCGTGACGGCTGGTAGAGCCAGCCGGTCGGCCGGCAAGTGCTCGAGAAGCGCGGCGAGCAAGGTCGGCACCACGAGGACCCTGCTCACCTCGGCCCGGCTCAGGGTGGCTATCAGACTCCTGGGGTCCAGGGCCGATTCAGCGTCGAGGATCTCGGTCGGCACGCCGGCCAGCAGCGGACCGAAGAGCTCGGCGACCGCGTCGACGAAGACCGGCGCCGCCCTCAGGGACGCCCGCTCCCCTGGGCCGTACGGATGGGCCGTCCACATCCAGCGCAACCTGGCCACCGTGGCGCCGTGGAGACCGACCACGGCCTTGGGCGGTCCCGTGCTCCCCGACGTGAACATCAGGTACGCGGCCTGCAGCGGATGGGCAGGGAGCCGGGGGTCGTCGCACCGGCCCTCGGACCGGCACAGGTCCTCGGCGACGAGCGAGTCGAGGTCGTCTCCCGGAGGGGCGGGGGCGGCCGACACCACGTAGCGGACGCCGGCCTCGGCCATCAGCAGTCGGCGGCGTTCCGGCGGATCGGCCGGATCGACCGGCACCCAGGCCGCGCCTGCCTTCAGGACACCGAGTTGGACCGTCGCCGCGTCGAGCCCACGCGGCAGGTGCAGCGCTACGCGGTCCTCCCTGCCGACCCCGCGGCCTAGGAGCGCATGTGCCACCCGGTTCGCCCGCTCGTTCAGGGTCCGATAGGTCAACGCCTGACCGCCGGAACTGAGCGCGACGGCATCGGGCGTCCGGGCCACCTGCTGCTCGAACAGACCGTGGAGGGTGCTTGCGTCTTCCGTGTTGGCGGCCGCGGCTTCTCGACCGGCCACGCCGAGGGTCAGCCGGCCGATTTCCGCGGCGGGGTTCTGGCAGAGCTCACGCAGTGCGGTGCGCAAGTACCGGCCGAGGACCGTGACCGTGGCGTCGTCGAGGACGTTGCTGTCGTAGTGCAGCGCCACGTTGAGGCCCGTGCGCGGGTCACCCACCTCGATCGTCAGGTCGAAGCGCGCCGCCCCCGGTGGCGCGTGCACGAGGGAGACCTCCAGCTCCGGCAGGTCGAGAACGGGCGGCGGGGCCATCCCCGATACGCAGACCGCCGGGACCGGGGTGGCGCCGGCCGCCCGTCGTCGCTGGGCGACCAGCTCATAGGGCACCGCGCGGTGTGCGAGCGCTTCGGCGGAGGTCTCCCGGACCCTGCGCCACAGCTCGCTGAGGGAGTCGTCCGGAGCCATGTCCAGCCGGAGCGGAACCACGTTCCCCAGGTGGCCGACGACGCGCTCGCGCTCAGGATCATCACGCCCCGAGGTCAGTGTCGCCACCGTCATGGATCGGCGGCGGTCCAGCCGATGGACGACGCCTGCCCAGGCGGCGAGAACGGCCGTGAAGACGCTGGCCCCCTGACGGCGTCGCGCCTCGTCCAGCGCGGTGGCGAGCCTGGGCGGCAGGACGACACGATGAACCGCCGCGGATCCAGGCGGCCCGGCTGTGCGGGCCGGTGCCACCGGCAGGGTGTCCTTCGAGGGAGCACACACGCGGTCGAGCCAGGACGGGGCACCCGGGTCGGCGTGGCCGGAACCGCCGGGGGGCGGGTCCATTGCCACCGGTGGTCGGGGCAGCCGGGCAGGCGACCCCGCGCGGTACGACCGGTACAGCGCAGACACCTCTTGTGCCAGCACCCCCAACGACCAGCCGTCGACCGCGATGTGGTCTGCCGCGATGACGGCAAGGTGGTCATGGGCGCCGACCATGGCCAGGTCCACCCGCAGGGCCGGCGGGCGGGACCGGTCGAACGGCCGCTGGACGTGCGCTCCCAGCAGTCGCTCCCTCACCTGCTCCGCGTCGACCGCTCCGAGCCCGCGCAGGTCGACCAGCCGGACAGCCATCTCCACATCTCGTGCCCGGACGCCAACCGGTCCGCCCGGCCCCGATACGACCGCGGTCCGGAGGGCGCCGTGTCGGCGGACCACCTCCCCGAAGGCCGCGCGCAGCGCCGGTACGTCGAGCGGGCCCCTGAGCCGCACGGCCATCACGAGGGTGGTCCCGACGGTGTGACCCAACTCGGTCAGCAGCCAGAGGCGTCGCTGCGCATCGCTGAGTTCATGGCCCTCGTCCGGATCCGCGCCTGCAGGCGCCTCCACCACGAGCGTCATCGCTGCGCGGTCCGCACCCGTGCGGGTGTACCGGGGACAGCGGTGGCGGCGGCATCGATGGCGGCGGCGATCGTCGCGACGTCGAACGCCTTGTAGAGGCCTCCGAGCGGGAGCTCGACCCCGAACGTGGGCTCGACCCGGGCGTGCAGCCGCGTCGCCTGAAGGCTGTCCCCACCGAGGGAGAAGAAGTCGTCGTGCCGGCCGATCTCCGGTACGTCGAGGATCTCGCACCAGAGAGCGGCGAGGCGGCGCTCGGTCGGCGTCGTCGGCGGATCCGTCACCTCGGCGACGTCGGCCGTCCTGGGCAGGGCCTCGCGGTTGAGCTTCCCGTTGCGCGTGACCGGCAACCGCTCGACCTTGGCGAAACCTGCGGGGATCATGTGGGCCGGGAGCCGCTCGGCGAGGAATCGCCGCATCTCGCGAGGGCTGGGGCACGTGCGGCCCGCGGCCGGGACGAGGCACCCCAGCAGTTCGGCCGTACCGGCGCGGTCACGGACGACAGCGGCCGCCCCAGCGAGGTCGGGATGGCCGGACATCACCGCGGCGACCTCGTCCGGCTCGACGCGATGCCCCCGGATCTTCACCTGTTGGTCGGTGCGCCCCAGGTAGTGCAGCCCGTCGACCGCCGCGCGGACCCGGTCGCCGGTGCGGTAGCGCCGGGCGCCAGGGACGGCACCCCCGGGACGGAAGCGATCGGCGGTCCATCCCGGACGGTGCAGGTAGCCGCGGGCCGTTCCCCAGCCTCCGACCAGCAGCTCGCCGCTCCGCATGTCCACGGCGGCGTCCACGCCGGGCAGCGGACGTCCGATGGGACTGGCACCTGAGGCCGCGTCCGCGGAGGAGAGGAACCGGTGGGTCACGTGCACGGTCGTCTCGGTGATCCCGTACATGTTCAGCAGCGCCGGCCCGGCCCGGGTGCCCGTCAGCCAGGCAGCGAAATCCGACGGCAGACATCTCTCGCCCCCGAGCACGACCAGTCTCAGCGCGGTCCTCCTCCACCACTCGTCGGGCGCGCCGTCGCTGAGCATCGACAGGGCGGTCGGAGTGGCGCTGTGCACGGTGACGCTGTGCACCGCCAGCGTCCGGCGCAGTCGAGCAGGGTCACGGGCCACTGCGCGAGCTACCGGCACGAGCCGGGCGCCGGTCAGCAGAGCGCCCCAGAGTTCCCAGACGGAGAAGTCGAAGGCCAGGGAATGGTTCATCGACCAGACGTCGCCGGCCCCGACGTCACAGATTGCCGTGGCCGCGCGCAGCAGTTGCAGCACGTTGACCTGGGGCACCATGACGCCCTTCGGGGCGCCGGTCGAGCCCGACGTGTGGATGACGTAGGCGAGCTCATCGGCGGACGTCCGCCACATGGGTCGAACGGGCCCCGGCGGGGCGGACCCACCCGGCTCGTCCATCCGGACGGCGGGCCCCTCGAACCACTCGAGGGCGCGCGCGCTCTCCCGGTCGGTCAGGACGACGTCGACACCGGCATCGGTGATCACCTGCTCGACCCGCCCCGGCGGATCCTCCGGGTCGAGCGGGACGCAGACGGCACCGGCCATCGCGACGCCTACGACCGCCGCGACCAGCGGGGCTCCGTGCCCGCCCTGCACGGCCACGAGGGTGCCAGGAGCCGCTCCGGCGCCGGCCAGCCGCGCGGCCACCGCGCGGGCACGGCGGTACAGCTCCCGGTAGGTCACCTGGCCGTCTCGATCGGAGATCGCGACGGCATCGGGCCGACTCGCGACGACGTCGCGGAACCGGTCGGCGAGCGTCTCCCCCGCCCGCGGCGGCTCCAGTGGCACCAGCTGCACAGCGCTTCGGCCCTCGGTGACTGCGTCGAACGGCTGGTCGGGTGTCGCCTGCATCGCGTCCAGGGCGTCGAACATGGTCTGGAGGAGTTCTTCGACAACTGCCGTACCGAGGAGATCCGTCGCGTATTCCGCGACCAGTGACGCAGCCGGGCCGTCAGGGCCGTTCACCGGAGTGATCGTCACAGCCAGCGGGAATTTGGCGGCGAGCGACGTGGGGTCGAGTGTCCGGACGGCGACGCCGGGAAGTTCGAAGGCGGCCGACGGTGTGTTCTGGAAGGTCAGCACAGCCCGGATCCCGTTGGCGCCGCCGATCGGCCGGCCCGCCGCCCTGGCCGCGTCCGCGACGGCCTCGAAGGGAATGTCCTGGTGGCGGAGGAGCCGCGCCGTGCTCGCGTGCGCCTGCCGTACCGCGTCCCGCAGCGATGAGCGACGTCCGCCGACCAGCGGGAGCGGCAGCAGACCCGCGAAGCAACCGACAAGCGGTTCGGCCGCGGGATGTGCCCGCCCGCTGACCGGGGTTCCGACGACGACCGATTCCTGGTCCGACGCCTGCCCGAGCGCGATGCCGAAGGCCGCGGCCCACACGGCGAAGGTCGTCGTCCCGGCGCTCCGGGCGATGGCTTGCACAGCCGCGGTCCGGCGGTGGTCGGCCGTCACGGTCACGGTTCCCACGGCGCTGCCAGGCCTGGGACGCCCGTCGGGCACGCAGGCGATAGTGAGATCACGCCCGAGGCTCCCGGCGATCTCGCGGGCGCCGTCCGACCACTGTCCGGACTCCGCGGCGCCCTGTTGAACCCGCGCGTGGTCGGCGAACCGCCAGGCAGGTGACGCCACCCTGGACGGCGCGCCCTCGCCATGAGAGCGGACGGCCGTGGCCAGCGCCGTGGCGAGGATGCCGAACGACCAGCCGTCGGCGGCGACGTGGTGACGGGTCAGGAGCAGGCGGTGCGTGGCGGGCCCCAGCCGCACGAGCGTGGCGCGCCACGGGGGCGATGACGCGAGGTCGAAGGGTCGGACGGCTTCTGCAGCGGCCAGCCGGCCGACAGCAGATGCCGCCAGCTCCGGCGGAAGACAGCTGAGGTCCACCAGTCGCAGAGGAACCGGCGAGGGGGGCAGCACCCGCTGGCGAGGGCGGCCGCTCACGACGGCGTACACGGTCCGGAGAGCGGGTTGTGCGACGGCCACCGTGCGCAGGGCGGCCCTCAGCGCCTCCGGGGACAGTGGCCCGTCGAGCGCCAGCTCCAGCGGAATGTTGTAGGCGGAGTCGCCGGGGCGGAGGTGGTGCTGCCGCCAGAGTGCCTCCTGCGCCGGAGCCAGCGGCGCCTCCTCCTCGTCCGGCCGTGCGAGGTGTGCGAGCAGCTCCGCACGCCGATCTCGCAGCCGCATGACGAGTTCGTGGGTGAGCGCGCCGCGGGGGGCCGAGCACCGAAGTCGCCCGTCATCTGCCCGGACGGTCGCGCCGGCGATGGCCAGGGCATCGAGAAGGTCGCGGAGCTCGAGCAGAAGGGGCATGCCAGAGGCTCCGGCGGACGTCACTCGGCAGCGCTCGCAGCAACGAGTAGAACCCGTGCCAGGCGCGCCGGGGACCCGAACATGGCGCGAACGATATGACAGGCAGGCCTGTTTCGATAGGGTCGCCGGGACCGCAGGAAGCCTGCTGATGTCAGGTCGCTGGCTGCTGTGGCAGAGGAGGGCCCCATGCCGCTCGAGCAGCTCGTCCAAGCGATCGACGACGTCAGCAGCGGCGCTCCCCGACCCCTGGCGCTGTACGTGCACATTCCCTTCTGCGCGTCGAAGTGCCACTTCTGTGACTGGGTGAGCGAGGTACCCGTCGGGCGCCTCCGCAGTTCGCGGCAGGAGCGCTCCCCCTACGTGGCCGCGCTCCGGCGCGAGATCGCCTTCTGGGGCCCCGTGCTCACCGGCATGGGCTATCAGCCGACCGTCGTCTACTGGGGCGGCGGAACTCCGACCAGACTGGACGTCGAGGAGCTCCTCTCGGTGGCCGAGGCGTTGCACACGTCGTTCGACCTCTCCGGTGTCGGCCAGTGGTCGGTGGAGACCACGCCGAACGATCTGACTGCCGAGAAGGTGTCGGCATTGCGCAGCTTCGGAGTGGACCGGGTCAGCATCGGGGCGCAGTCCTTCGACCCGGCACAGCTCCGGCGCTCAGGGCGGGCACACAGCGGTGAGCAGATCGGCACCGCGGTGGAGCTCCTCCGGTCAGGAGGGATAGACAACGTCAACCTGGACGTCATCACCGGCTTCCCCGGTGAAGAGCTCGCCGTCCTCGACCGCACCTTCGACCGGGTTCTGGAGCTGGAGCCGCCGCACCTGTCCGTGTACTCGTACCGCGCCACTCCGGGCACGGTCATGGCGATGCAGACAGAAAGGGCGACCCTCGCGTCGGCGACGGCGATGCACATGGTCGAGGCGTACGAGCTGGCCATGCGCCGGCTCTCGTCGGCCGGCTACCAGGAGTACTGCCACTCCTACTGGGTCAAGGAGCCTGGCTTCGAGGACCTCGACGGCCGGTACAAGTACGAGTTGACCGGCGACAAGATCGGTTTCGGCAGCGGTGCGGAGTCCACGATCGGCCACCATCTCCTGCGCAACGAGAGCCACCGGTACGCCGACTACGTCAGCGACCCGCTTCCCTTCAGCTTCGACCACCACTTCTCGCTCGAGGATCCACAGCACCTCATCGCCCCCGTCGGCGGCGCCCTCATGACCCGCGGCGGCTTGTCGTACGAGCGCTTCGGTCGACTCACCGGGTTGGACTTCGCCGAGCTCCGGTCGACTCCCTACGTCCGGCGCTGGATGGACATGCTGGCCGATTTCGGTGCCCGCTTCATCGAGGAGCCCGACGGCCTGCGGCTCGACCCCACGACCATCCATTCCGCCTACATCCGGCATGTGTCGTCCACGACCGGGACCGGCCTCCAGGTCCTGCGCGCGTGAGCTCGAGGGGGCAGCAGCCGACCGCCGCCGGAGATGTGCGCGTCGTCCTCGCGATCAACTTCAACCACGACGGCTCCGCGGTCGTCCTCGTCGACGGCGTGCTGACGGGGTACGTGTGCACCGAGCGTCGGTCGCGCCTGAAGAAGCACCCCGGGCTCCGGGAGGAAGACCTCGACGCCGTCCTGGCCGACGCCGGCGTCGAGCTGAGGGACGTCGGCCACGTCCTGCTCTGCAACTTGCACTCGATGGACAGCCCGGACGTCGAGCACCTGCACGGTTCGGACCTCAAGGAGACCTGGCTGGAGTTCTGGGTCAACCAGCTGGCCGACCGGGTCCGCATCCGGGACCAGGTGATCCCCTGCACGGTCAACCCGGACCACCACCTCATTCATGCAGCTGCACCCTTCTACACCTCTCCCTTCGACGCTGCGATGTGCCTCGCCATCGACCCCACCGGCTGCCGCGCGTTCGTCGGCCGCGGTGGTCGCCTGTACGAACTCCGCCGGGGTTACGACGACTGGTTCACCGCGAACGTCGGCTACACGTCAGTGTCGGTGGAGCTCTTCGGGTCCAGCATCGTCGGCGCGGGCAAGGTGATGGGCCTGGCGCCCTACGGTCGCAGCGATGCCATCGACGCCGCGGACTGGACGGCGGTCCGCACGTACGAGGACCTCACGCGGCTCGCCGACGCCCACCCGGTGCCCGTCCTCGTCGGCGCTGCCGAGCTGAACGCCTCGCTGGCCTACGCGGTGCAGATCGGCCTGGAGCGCCAACTCGACGCCGTGCTCGCCGACCTCGCCGAGGTCGCACGGCGCAACGGGGTGCCGCCCAACCTCTGCCTGGCCGGAGGAACGGCCCTGAACGCCGTCGCCAACCAGGCCTGCTTCTCATCGTCGTGGTTCGAGCGGCTACACCTGCATCCGGCGTGCGGCGACGACGGGACGGCGATCGGGGCCGCCCTCTGGCACTGGCACCACGTCCTGGGCAACCCGCGACGCCGACCGCCGAACGCCGAGCTCATGTACGGAACGGCCCGACCCAGCGCCACCGACGTCACGACAGCGGTGCGCGAGGCGCTGTCCACCCACGGCGGACGAGTCACTGCCACGGAGCACCGCGACGTCGGCCGGGCGGCCGCCGAGCTGATCGCCGGCGGTGCCACGGTGGGCTGGTTCGAGGGCGCGGGTGAGATCGGCCCGCGGGCACTCGGGCACCGGAGCATCCTGGCCGACCCCCGTGACCCCGGGGTCGCTACCCGGCTCAACGCCGAAATCAAGTTCCGCGAGCCGTTCCGGCCCTTCGCCCCGGCAGTGCTGGCGGAGCACTCGGAGCGTTGGTTCGGCCTCACCGACAGCCCGTTCATGCTCCGGGCCTGCCCGGTCCTGAAGGAAGGCGTCCCCGCCATCACCCACGTCGACGGCACGTCGCGGATCCAGACCGTGACGAGCGAGGACAGCCCCGGCTTCCACACGGTGCTGGACAGCTTCCACGACCTGACGGGGCTGCCGATGCTGCTCAGCACGAGCCTGAACACGCGCGGCTGCCCGATCGACGAGACACCCGCCGACGCCCTCGGGACCCTGCTGCAGACCGGCCTGGATCACCTCGCGCTTCCTGGTGTGCTGTTGAGCAAACGGCAGTGACCGAGCACCCGCTCACCGGTGAGCAGGAGCGGCAGTGGCTCATCGACCGGTTGCAGCCTGAGTCGGAGTCTTCCGACGACCCGACGGTGGTCCGGCTCGTCGGGTCGCTGTCGCTCGCGGCAGTGCGGGATGCGTGGGCGGTGCTCTCCGAACGACACGACAGCCTGCGGACAGCGTTCCCCGTCCGGGACGGCGTGGCGCGGCAGTCCATCCGGGAGAGGGCACCGGAGCCGCTCCCCGTGACGGTCGTCGACCTGACTTCGCTGGGCGGGCACCTGTCGGAGGAGCGACTGGGCGCCCTGATCGGCGCAGGCGCGCGCCGGCCTTTCGACGTGGCGACGGGCCCGGTATGGCGCGTGCTCGTCATCCGGTTGTCCGCGTCAGACCACGTCCTGGCGTTGACGCTCCACCACCTGATCGCGGACCTGTGGTCCGTCTCGCTGGTCATCGAGGAGTTCTGCACCCTTCTCGAGGCTGCGGTCGCCGGCCGTCCGGCCGGACTTCCACCTGCCCCGTCGCAGCCCGCCGAACTGGCCGGCCGGCGGAAGGAACGTCACGGCCAGGGTTCCCGCCCGTGGTGGAGCGAGCGCCTGGCCGGCGTGCAGCCGGTCGCCCTGCCTGCCGACGGTCCCCGTCCCGACCGCCCGAACCTGTCGGCGCATGTCCACGAGTTCTCCCTGGACCTCTCGACGTCCGATGCACTCCGCGGTCTCGCCCGCCGCTGCCGCACCACGTTGTTCCCTGTCCTGGTTGCCGGATTCGGGGCCGTCATCGCTCGGTGGACCGGTCAATCCGACATCACGATGGTCTCGGTCACCGCGGGCCGGAGGGGACGGGCCGCTGAGCGCACGGTCGGCCTGTTCACCGAGTGCCTGGTGCTCCGCATTGACCTCTCCGGCGACCCGTCGTTCGGCGAACTCGTCCGACGGTCGAACGCCGTCGTCCTTGATGCGTTGGATCACGCTGACCTGCCGTTCGCCGATCTCGTGGCGATCACCGACCCAGGGCGTGACCGGGAGCCGAGCCCGATGCGGCAACTGGGACTGTCACTGCACAACACCCCGGCCGCAGCGCCCCGGCTGTACTCGGTGGCCCCTGCTCCTCCTCCGCCGTTGCCCTCCTCGCACGGCACGTCGGAGGCGGACGTGTGGCTGGAGGTGTTCGACCGGGGGGTCGGGCCCCTCGGCGCAAGGATCCAGATGGACGACGTCATGTTCGAGGGGTGCTCCACGGTGGCGCTGGAGGGCGCTCTCACAGCCCTGCTCGGCGCAGCCGCCACAGATGACGGACGGCCGGTCGGCGGGCTCCCACTGCCCCCGCTTCCGCGCGCCTTCGTGCAGGACCGGCCGGGTCCCGTGGCCTTCCACTCCCCAGGATCGAGTACGACGGCGGCAGTCCAGCGCGCCGTCGCCGAGGTCCTCGGACTGGACCGCCTACCGGAGCCGTCGGACAACTTCTTCCGTCTCGGTGGGAACTCCCTGGACGCCGCTCGCCTGGCCGCTCGGCTGACGGACCGGACGGGGACCGGCGTGGGGCTCTACGCCCTGATGACGGCGCCGACGGTCCTCGGCATGGCTGACGCCGTGGAGGCCGCCGCGGCGTCAGCCGGTGAGCGCGAACTGGTCGGTGAGGCCGACGATCCCCATCAGGACCTGGACCACCCGCTCGTGGCCGGCTCGCCGCCCGGGCGGTAGAGCCCTCACGTCCTCGAGCAGATCCCGGACCTGCCTCGGGCGGAAGAAACCCAGGTCGTCCAGGGCGCCGCCGTCCACAACCTCCCGGATTCGGCTGAGCGTCGCATCGTCGGACACGGCCGGCGGGGCCAGGAAGGGCCGCTTCGTTCCGGCCTGAAGGACAGCCGGCAGGTCGTTCCGCAGGGCGGCCCGGAGCAGGGGCTTGCTGTCCACTCCGCCGGAGAACCAGGCGAGGGGGGTTCGCCGGACCACATCGTGGAGCCGGTGATCGAGAAACGGAAGCCGCACCTCGAGGCCGCACGACATGTCCAGGCGCTCGGCAGCGAGCAGATAGTTGGCGAGCCAGGTCTTGGCGAAGAGGTAGCTCCCCCGGTGGAACGGGCTGCGCCCGTACAGCTGGCTCTGGACGTGCGGGTCCGCGAACATGTCGCGGCATGGCTGGGCCGCGAGAACCTCTGCCGCGAAGTCCGGTGCGAGCAGCCCTTGGATAGGTGCCCCCACGCCGAGATAGCGGTCCAGGACGAACCCCGGCAGGAATCCCATTCGGTCAGCGATGTCGAGGAGCGGACGCCCGGCCGGGGACGCGGCGAGGCGGCGCCGCACGGTGTCGTCTCGCACAACGTCACCGGGAACAGTGCTGAGCCGGAGGTCCCGCTGTGTCTGCGGGTATCCGGCGAACATCTCGTCCCCTCCCTCGCCCGCCAGCACGACCCGGAATCCCGCAGCCCGGATCGCCTCGCTCTGCAGCAGGCGGGCTATGCCGTGCGCGTTCTCAGGGATCATCTGCCCCTTGGCAACGATGTCCCCCATCCGCCCGGCGGAGCTGCCGGCATCGACCAGGACCTCTGAGTGCCTGGCGCCCACCGCACGCGCCGTCGCTTCCGCGGCGGCTCCCTCGTCGAAGTGGGGGTCGTCGAATCGGACCGCAAAGGTGCGGGGCGCGCCGTGCCGCGCCGCCAGCGCGACGATCGCTCCGGAGTCGAGCCCGCCACTGAGGTGATGGGCCACCGGGACGTCCGCCCGCAGCCGTACGTCAACGGCGTCCACCACGGCGTCACGCACCGCTGCGAGGTGCCCCGACCGGTCGACGTCCTTCGTCAGCTCGTCCTCGGTCGGCCAGTCGAGGTCCCAGTACCTCCGGATACGAATGTCGCGACCGTCGGTCCACAACCAGCATCCGGGGGGAACCTGCCGGACGCCGTCGAAGAGCGTGCCGTCCGGCGGGTGGCAGAGCACCAGGTGCTCCGCCAGAGCCCCGCGATCCCATCGCCGTGGGACCCCGGCTTCGAAGAGCGCCCCCACCTCGGACGCGAGGAGCACCCGGCCGGCGTGCCGGGCGTAGAAGAGGGGCTTGATCCCGAATCGGTCCCGGGCGGCGATGAGTTCACCGCGAGCCTGGTCCCAGATCGCGAAGGCGAACTCGCCACGGAGCTCCGGCAATGCGCCGGCGCCGTCGCGCGCCCACAGGTGAAGCGCGATCTCGCTGTCGCTCCGGCTCGAGAACCCGTGTCCGTCGCGCCGGAGGCTTGCCCTGATGACCTCGTGACCGTAGAACTCACCGTTGGCGACCAGGTGCAGCCGGCCGTCGGAGCCGTGCATGGGCTGGGCCCCACCGTCGGGATCCATCACCGCCAGTCGCGTGTGCCCCATCGCCACGCGGCGACAGGAGGAGATCCAGGAACCGGTGCCGTCAGGCCCCCGATGGTGCAGGGCCCGGAGCGCCGGCTCCAGCTCCTGCGAGGCGAGATCGCCCTCCGGCGAGACGATGCAGACCAGACCACACACCGGCGCCTAGTCCCCCACCCCGGCCCGGAACGGGCGCCAGGAACCGTCCGCCGAGACCCTCACCCCCGGAACGCCGAGCACGTCGAGATACCGGCCGACCTTGTGCGCCGTTGATCCGTCGGCCGTGCACTGCAGCCGGCCGTCCACCACGCGGACCTCGGCCAGACCGCGGTCCCGGAGGAAGGCGGTGACGCGCTGCTGGACCGTTGGCCGGTTGGCCAGCAGGGCCGCCCGGTGCGCGGCATCCACGCCCGGGTGGAGCACGTCCATGATCAGGACGACACGATCCTCCTCTCCCCGGTGCCAGACCTCGTGCTCGAAGGAGTCGTCGAAGACCAGGCATCTGCCCTCTTCCCACGTCGACGTCTCGGTTCCGACGCGGATCGATGCCCCCTCGGCCGGGATGATCGGGAGGTGGACGCGCAGGACCGCGTTGGTGGAACCGCAGTGCGGCATGATGTGCGTACCCGGTGCCAGCCGCGACAGCAGGATCACCCCGGGGCTCAGCGTCGTCATCTCGGGGATCTCGGCCAGGATCGCCTGCGTCACCGGTAGCCGTGCACACACGTCCTCCTGCCACTCTCCTTCCCGGAACAGGTACGCCTGTTGCCAGGAGCCGGCCCGCAGCAGCCAGTCGTCCTCGACCGTCGGCCGTACCGGGTCGTCGACCCCACCCAGCACCGCCCTGATCTCGGCGCTGATCTCGGCAAAGTGCCGTTCGAGGTGGTGGACGAACCAGAACTGCCCGGGATCAGGCAGCGGTTGTGCTGTCAGTCCGTCCACATGGTCCCGATCCCGCTGCAGCGGTTGCTCCCACACTCCCTGCTGGACGGCCAGATCTACGCAAGCGCGCGCCGGCTGCTCCTCCCCGGCTGCGAACCAGCCGTCGATGAGGTTGCTGTAGGCGGTACGCACCCTTCGCTGCGTCCGTGTGTACGACGTCCCCGGTGGGTGGGGCGGCCTCGTCACCCCAGCTCCGCGCCGGCCGGGCGGTGCCAGCGAACGGCGTCGCCCCGCAACTCAGCACCGGTGACGCCGGTGTTCTCCATGTACCGCAGGATCAGATCGCGCAGTGCGGGCTCCGGCTCGAACACCAGGTCGTCTCCTTCTCGCCGCACCTCGGCGAATCCGCCGTCCCTGAGGAAAGCCACCATCTGCTCCTCGGTGGTCAAGCGCCGCTGCAGCAGCCGCTGGGAGTGCTGACCGGCCAGGTCCGGATGCAGCGTGTCGAGGATGAGGACGATCCGGTCGGTGTCGCCCTCGTGCCCGACCTCGTGCTCGAACGAGTCGTCGAACACCAGGCATCGCCCTTCTTCCCAGGTCAGCTTCTCGTCGGCCACCCGGATCCAGACGCCCGGCGGCACGATGAGCGGCAGATGGATGCGCAGGGTGGCGTTGGTGGGCCCGCAGTGCGCCATGATGTGGGTGCCGGGCACCACCCGGGAGACGGTGATGACTCCGGGACTGAATGTCGTCACTTCAGGGATGCCGTCCAGGATCGCCCTCGTGACGGGGAAATGCCGGGCGACATCCTCCTGCCAAGCGCCGTCCCGGAACAGGTGCGCCTGCTTCCAATCGCCGGCCAGGATGAGAGCGTTGTCATCGGTGGTCCGCTGTACGGGGTCGTCCGGTCGGTTGAGTACCGACTCGATCTCCGCGCGGATCTCCGGGTAACGCTGCTCGAGCAGCGCGGTGAACCAGAACGTCCCGGCATCGTGCAGCGGGCGGGCCTCCAAGCCGGGGATGTATTCCCGTGCCCGCTGCAGGGGGTGTTCCCAGACGCCCTGGGCGACCGCGAGCTCGGCGCACGCCCAGGCGTCCGCCGGGCGACCTCCGTAGTGCCAGGCATCGATCAGGTTCGCGTAGTGCCTGCGGGCGGTCTGCAGGATGTAGCCGCGAGTGCCCGTGAGGGGTCCGTCGCCGGGTTCGACTCCGGTGTCCTCGACCGACATTGCCATCGTGTCCTCCTTGGGTCCGGTCACCGTCGCCGGCGACGCCGTCCGATCGATCAGCCCGCGCAGGACCTGCGCGGCTCGTTCACGGTCGACATCGGCCCGGATGTAGAGCGCGTGGTCGGCCAACGACTTCTCACGGGTGATGCGGTGCCGCTGGTAGGTCGCGTCGAACGGCGCGGTGTAGTCCTGGAAGTGCAGGTGGTCGACGCGCACCCCTGCGATCGGGTACAGCCGGTCGAGTCGGCGGGCGATGTCGAAGATCCAGCGTTCTGCCTGCCACTGCTGAAACATCTCCGGCGAGAAGTAGCCGAGGCCCTCGAACCATGCCCTGGTGACGATGGGGAAGTCGGCGCTCCCCTCGGGGTACTGGTCGGCATCGAAGTACATGCAGAAGACGCCGTCGGCGTGACTCGCCGAGAGCTCCTGAACCCGGCGGTCGAGAGCCAGATCCCAACCCCTCTGGACGTACACCTGGTCGTCGTTGGCCATCGCGAGGAGGTCGCCGGTGGCGGCGGCGGCCAGCGCGTTCCACGCCGCCGGCAGGCCGATGGGTTCTCCGACCTGGAGCACCACCCGGTCCAGGCCCGTGACCAATCGGCCGTCCAGCATCTTCCGGTAGCGCGCCACCGCCGGATCGTCCGAGTCGACGTAGCACAGGACCTCGATCCGCTCGGGATGGGTGGCCGTGCCGGCCATGCTCCGCAGCAACCGGCGGAGGCCGCCCGGGCGCTGGCGGGAGGGACAGAGCACGGAGAGCCGGGCGTGCGGCACGTCGTCGTCGCGGACCGGCGGTTGGTTGCCGAGGATGGCCACGGACCTGTCGCGGGCCGAGGTCAACGCCACCCGCGCCCGGATGGACGCGTTGATCGCCGGGATGATCCAACCTCGGCCACCCGACGGGTCCCTGAGGATGGAGGTCGCGAGGTCCTGCAGGGGCACGGTCCGGTTCTTGGCGAGATGGCCGGAGAGGAGCCGCCCGAACTGCCGGAGGGGCCGCTCGCGAGGAGTTGGCACGGTCATGCCGATCCCGCTTCGTCGGCCGATGGTCCGGCGACGACCTGGCGACGGGCCTCCCGCGGGGCACGGCCCGGGTCCCCGGCCGATTCGAGGTGACGGCGGGCGATCGAGCGCAGGTCCGCCACGGAGTCGGCCGTACCCATCGCCTCCAGCAGAGCGTGGACAGTCGAACTCAGGGTCCGTACCCGCGCCTCCGGGAGAACCGACGCGTCGGCGCGCAGCAGGATCGAGCCCTGCGGTCCGATCCTCGTCTCGAGGACCAGCGGGTATCCCTCCCAGACGGACCCCGTCACCGAACTCACGGCCAGTCGTCGGCTGTGGGTTCCCTCCACTACCCACTCCGGGAAGTTCTCGACGACCACGATGGTGTCGAACAGCCGCTCATGGCCGGCTGCCGGCACCGTGGAGGTCGCTCGAGCGATGTCGGTGAGCGCACAGTGCTGCAGCCCCTCCAGTTCCACCCGTCCGCGTTGGACCCGGTGGAGCCACGACGCGAGCATCTCGCCCGGATCCGGTCGCACCCGCAGCGGCAGGGTGGCAATGAACATGCCGACGGCAGACCCGGCGCGGGGAAGCAGTGCGGGCCGACCCGAGAGTGTGACACCGATGGCCACGTCGTCCGAGCGCGTGATCTCGGCGATCAGGACCGACCAGGCGGCGTAGACCAGCGTGGCCGGGGTGACCTCCCATCGACGGGCGGCGGCGGACAGGTCAGGGATGGGACCGGGAACGGTGACGGCACGGGGCCCGCTGACCGCGTCGGATGGGCGTGGGGCGAGAGGGGCCGGGCGGAATCCCGCCATCAGCTCTCGCCAGCGGGACGTCCCGCCCCCGGCGTCCAGGCCGGACAGCCACGTGCGGTGGTCCGCGGTCCCGTCGTGCGGGGCGGGGAGGGCCGCCGGATCCACTCCGTCGTAGAGATCGAGCATGTCTCTGAGGACGATCTGCTGGGACCAACCGTCCAGGACGAGGTGGTGATGGGTGAGGAGGAAGCGGAGGACATCATCGGCGAGCCGGAGCAGCGTGATGCGGACGAGCGGAGGCGAACGGAGGTCCATCCCCCGGGCGAGATCCCGGTCGATCTCACGCTGAACGGCGGCCGGCTGGGCCATCACCGGGACGTCGCGCAGGTCGACCACCTGGACGGGCAGGACGACGTCGTCGGCGGCGACCATCCAGCTACCGGTCGCGTCCCAGCGCACCGACGCCCGGAGTGCGCCATACCGCCGTGCCACTGTCTGGCAAGCGGCGGAGAACTGATCCACGTCGATGTCCCCGGTCAGCTGTGCCCCGACCTGCACGAGCTGCGTGGTCCCGCTCGGATCGGCCAGGCTCTGGTAGAGCATCCCGTCCTGCAGCGGCGTCAGCCGGATCCGGTCGGGCCTGGATTTCGCACCTGATCGGGAGGCTCCGGGCGGGGCGACGGGCGAGAGGTCTGCCAAGGCCGCCGTGATGGCCCCGACCGTGCGCAGTTCGAAGAGGTCTTGGGTGGTCAGTGCGATGCCGGCGGCTTGGGCGCGCGACACCACCGCGACGGCTGAGATGGAGTCGCCGCCCAGAGCGAAGTAGTCGTCGTCGGCGCCGATCGCAGTGCGCTCGAGGACTTCCTCCCAGATGGCGATCAATTGCAGTTCCCCGGGCTGGGTGGGCCGGGGAGCAGCCTCGTCGATGCCGGCGTTCGCACCGGCGCGAGCGAGGAGCTGGCGGACCAGGGCCTCACGCGCCGCCGTTCGGTCGGCTGCATCGGGGGTATTCATCCCGGACCCGCCGCACCCTGGCCCAGGAGTGCCGCGACGTCCTCATCCGACATCCGCGACACCAAGGCGGCGATGGCCGGCCCCGCCCCCTCGCGAGGGTCCGGCAGAGCGGACACATCGGTCTTGCCTCGGGTCGTCAGCGGAAGAAGAGGCAGCCACATCAGGACATCAGGGATCTGGTGCGGGGCCAGCTGGCGGCGCAACCAGGTGCGGAGGGCGGCTTCGCCGGGGACGTCGGCGTGGTCGGACACCCAGTAGCCGACCAGCTGGCGGCGTCCTCCGCTTCCGTGGACGGTCGTGACAGCGGCTTCCCGCACCTGGGGATGTGACCGCAGGACGGCCTCCGTGGCCGCCGGTTCCACGCGGCGTCCGCGCACCTTGACCTGGCGGTCCCGCCGTCCCTGGACATGGAGCAGCCCGTCGCGGTCCCGTCTGGCCCAGTCTCCGGTGAGGTAGAGCCGCTCACCGCGGCCGAGAGGGTCCGGCACGAAGCGGACCGCCGTGCGTCCAGGTGACCCGACGTAGCCCCGCGCCAGGCCCCGCCCGCCGACGGCGAGTTCGCCGGTCACCGTGTCGGGGAGCACCTCGCTAGCGAGGAGCACGCGGGCCCGCGTTCCGGCGATGGGCCGCCCGATCGGGATGTCGGAACCATGCTGCTCCGAACCATCCTGTCCCGGTTCGATGCGCCAGGTGATGCAACCGACTGTCGCCTCGGTCGGTCCGTACTCGTTGATGATCGGTCCGCTGCCACCGACCTTCCGCCAGGCCGTCACGTGCTGGTGCGCGAGTGCCTCGCCGCCCACCACGACACATGCAGCCGGCGCACGCTCGCCCGCTGTCCGTAGCTGATCGGCCACCACGGCCAGGTGCGCCGGAGTGATCTTGATAATCCCGTCCACGTGGGGGGCGACCTGCCCGATCGCCTCCGGTCCCGCGTTCTCCGGCAGGAGCTCCACCGTTCCCCCGGCCACCAGAGGGGTGAGCAGCGACGTGACCGTCAGGTCGAACTCGACAGGTGAGTGCACGGGGGTGCGCCCCGCGCCGCCGTAGGAGGCTGCAGACCACAGCAGGTAGTTGACGAGGGCGTCCTGAGGAACCCCGACCAGCTTCGGTGCGCCGGTCGATCCCGAGGTCGGCAGGACGTAGGCGAGCAGCCGGCCGTCTCGGGCGGACTGCTTCGCCGCGGGAACTGCCTGTCCGCGCGGCGGGACCGCAGCCGCGACGACCGCGGCCAGCGGGTCATTTCCGAGTGCCACGGCGTGGGTCACCTGCGCGGTGGCGCACATGCTGCGGACCCGCAACGCCGGCTCCGTCGGGTCGATCGGCAGATAGGCGGCGCCGGCCTCCCAGACCCCCAGGAGGGAGATCAGCAGATCGGGGGTCCGGCGGGCGGGAACAGCGACGACCGCGTCCGGCTGCACGCCCACCCCGACAAGGACCGCCGCCAGGGCAACGGCCCGTTCGACGAGCTCACGGTAGGAGTACTGCACAGCGCCCGATCGGACAGCGATCCGATCGGGTGTCCGGCGGGCCTGCTGCAGGATGAGGTCGAAGGCCGAGGCTGGGCCGGCGGAAGCGTCCCCGCCGTCGGAGGCCGCCAGCTGTGCTCGCAGGCGGGCGCCGTCCACCACAGGGACCGCGGTGCAGGGTGCGTCCGGATCACTGATCATCGCCTGCCAGACGCGCGGGTACAGCTCGGCAGCGAGCCTGATGGTGTGGTCGTCGACCTCCGCTGGGTCGTAGTCGAGCAGCAGCCGGATCTGACCGTTATGCGCGTCGACGTTGGTGTGCGCCGTCAGGGGGATGTATGTCCGGTCCGGTGCCCAGCTGTCCAGGATCTGCGCGGCCGCCTGGTGCTCGAGATCCCGGTAGAGGTGGAAGTGGGTATGGACGTACATGGTCTGCAGGAGACCGGGCCGGCCGAGGTCCCGCTCCAGTCGGGCCAGGGGGTACCGCCGGAACGGTGCGGCCCGGCGCTCCGCCTCCGCGGTGGCCTGGACCAGATCGGTCCACGAACCGGTCAACGGCACCCGCAGGGGCAGAATGTTGTTGAAGACGCCGACGACCCGGTCACCGTCCGGCTCCTCCGGCCGGCCGCTCCACTCGACCCCGGTCAGCGCCTCCGGGGCGCCGGTGAGTGCCTGCACCACGCGAAGGTGTGCGGACAGCAGCAGGGTGCGCTCCGAGACATGGAGCCGCCGCGCGAGGTTCCCCATCGCGCGTGCGGTGTCCTGAGACATCGGGATCTCGACGCGGCGAGTGGTGGGCCCGGCCGTGCCTCCGCTCGACGGAGGTGGGAGCCGGACCGCCGGGACGTCATCGAGTTCCCGTGCCCAGAAGTCGCGGTGCGCGGGGTCCGACACCGCAGCCTCCTCGAGGGCGACGAAGTGCCGGTAGTCGGACTGCGGCGGGGGTGCCAGCTGTTTGCCGGAGGCGTGGGCCGACAACAACTCCGTCAGGACCGTGGCCGTGGCCCAGCCGTCCAACGCGAAGCTGCTCAACGTCAGCTGCCAGGTCCGGTCGTGGCGGACATGCACCGTGACCCGAGCCAGCGGTCCCTTCTCCACGTCGAAGGGCCGGGTCCTCTCGGAGCGCTGCCACTCCGAGAGGAGGGCATCAGCCCGCGCGACCGGGAGTGGAGACAGATCGACGAACTGCACCGGTAGCTCGAGGCTGCGGTGCACCACCTGCAGCGGCTCACGGTGCGCCGTCAGGTCGAGGGAGGAACGGAGGTACGGATGACGCTCCGAAACGATCCGGGCCGCATCCCTCATCCGGTCGGGATCGAGGGCGCCTCGCACGTGCAGGCTCGTCACGTACACCTCGTGGCGCTGCCCCTGCATCTGGTGGAACAGCACCGCCAGCTGCGCCGAGGACGCCGGGTAGGCATCGACCGCGTCTGCCGGCAGCAGTGCACGCACGTCATCCGGGCAGAGCCCGAAGGCGGCCGGAGGTGGGCTCGCCGGCAAGGCTTCCCGGGTCGGTGACACAGCGCGCGCCAGCGCACCGACGGACGGGTTGGCCAGCAGCTGGGCGACCGTCACGTGCAGGCCGTCGGCCTGCAGCGACGCAAGTACCCGGAGCGCCGTGATGGAGTCACCACCGAGCGAGTAGAAGTCGTCGTCCACATCGACGGCGGCCACCCCGAGGACCGAGCACCAGACGGACGCCACCCTCCGGACGAGGGGGTCCGTGGAGGGGGTGGGCGCGGGATCGGCGGACGGCTCCCGGGCACGCTCGGCGAGTGCCGCCCTGTCGAGCTTGCCGTTCGCGGTCGCCGGCAACTGCGGCAGCAGGCGCAGCGTCGAGGGAACGAGGGCAGCAGGCAGGTGCTGTCGCAGCCATGCCCGGATCCGGCCGGACTCCCCCGGATCGTCCTGTTCGGGTACGACGAATCCCACCAGCCGCACGCCGTGGCCCGCGTCCTCGGTCGCCACGACGGCATCCCGGACGCCCGGCGCACGGCGCAGCGCCTCCTCCACCTCACCCAGCTCGACCCGACGGCCACCCACCGACACCTGGGCATCCGCGCGCCCGAGGAACCGGATCGCGCCGTCCCGGCCTCGCGTCCCGCGGTCACCAGTGAGGTAGATGCGGGCGCCCCGCGAGCCGAAGGCATGCGGACGCCAGGACGCGGCCGTTGCCGCCGGCCGGTCCCTGTACCCGTGGGCCAGCGCCAGCCCCGCGATCGCCACCTCGCCGATGGTCCCGACCGGGCGCGGCTGCGTGTCCCTGTCGACCACGTACACCTCGGTGCCGTCGATGGGCCGACCGATCGGCACGGCCCCGGTGTCCGTGCGGCGGCACGGCCACCAGGTCACGTCCACGGCGGCTTCGGTAGGGCCGTACATGTTGTGCAACTCGGCAGAGATCGTCCGGTGGGTCCGGTCTCGGAGAGCACCGGTCAGCGATTCGCCGCTGCTCACCAACCGCCGGAGCGCGAGGGGCGCCTCCCCCTCGGTCTGATCGAGATGCGGGAGCAGATGCGTCAGGGCGGTCGGCACCGCGTGCATCACGGTGATCTGCTCCCTGCGCAGCAGCCGTGCCAGCCGGTCGGGATGGCGCTGGATGCCGGGAGGAGCCATCACCAGCGTGGCGCCAACGATGAGCGGCCAGAACAGCTCCCAGACCGAGACGTCGAAGCTGATCGGCGTCTTCTGGAGTACCCGGTCGTCCGTACCGAGCGGCAGCGCACGCTGCATCCAACGGAGTCGGTTGACCACGGCGCGGTGCGGCACCACCACGCCCTTCTGCCGTCCGGTCGACCCGCTCGTGTAGAGCACGTAGGCGGGGAGCTCCGGGTGAGTGGGTGCGGCCGGCTCTGCCGAGCCCTCCCGGGTCGTCTTTGGGTCGACGTCGACGAGGGGCAAGCCCGCCGGTGCGAGCCCAACGTGCGCCGCATCGCAGACGATCACCGTGACTCCGCCGTCGTCCGCGGTCCAGGCGATCCGTTCGGCCGGGTCGCTCGCGTCCAGGGGCACGTAGGCGGCACCGACCCGATGCACGGCGAGCAGGACCACCGGGAGTGCGAGACAACGGTCGAGCAGGATGCCGACACGGGTGCCCGGCCCGGCGCCCGCCGCGCGGAGCCGCATGGCGAGCTCGCGAGCCCACCGGTGGGCGGCCGCCGCACTGAGGTGCTCGGGCAGGTCGCCGCGGTCCATGCTGACGGCCACTCGGTCCGGCGCCACCGCGATCCGGCGATCCACCAGCACGTGCACGGGCGTGGGGTCGGCCGGCACGTCGCAGCCGCTGCCGGCCGCCACCGCATCGGCAAGCATCCGCGCGGACAGCTGCGGGAGCCGGCCGACCGGCGCGTCCGGGTCGTCGGCCATGTGCTGCACCAGCGTTGCCCACTGCTCCAGGAGGACCGCGGCGCTCTCCTGATCGTGCAGCGACTCGTCGTACTCAGCCACGACCGACAGTCCGCCGGCCATCTCGGCGACGTTGAGCGTGAGGTCCAGGTGTGTCCACCGTTGGACGACCGGCAGGACCTCGACCCGCACGCCCGCTGGGACCTCGGCGATCTGCCCATCGGTGCCCAGCGCCAGCGCCCGGAGCCCCTCGTCGGGCCGGCCGGGCTCCCTCTGGAGCACGATCGCCGTCTGCACGAGCGGCAGCCGGCCGGGGTCGCGGTCTGGCGCGCAGATCCGGACGGTCTCGGCGAACGGCAGAGCCGAGTGAGCGAGATCGGCGGCGAGACCAGCTCCGGCACGCCCCAGGAGGGCCGCGACGCTCTCCGTCGGATCGACCGTCACCCGCACGGGGACGAGGTTGGTGAGGCACCCCATGGAGTTCGCCAGACCGGCACTGTCACGCCGCATCGCGAAGGTGCCGACGACGACGTCCCGCCGGCCGGACAATCGCGCAACGAGCACCTGGAGCGCGGTCAGTAGGACCGTGAAGGGGGTGCAGCCGGCACCTGACGCCAGTTCTTTCACGCGCGCGGTCGTCCGCTCGTCGATCCGGATCTCGGCCCGGCCACCGTGGAACAGACGGACCTGCCCACGTGGCCGTGGATGAGGAAGCGCCGACGAGGCCGGCGCGTCCGCCAACCGGGCCGACCAGTAGGTGCGGAGCTCGTTCCCTCGTGGCGACGTCAGCAGAGCCGATTCCAATTGCGCCTGGACGACGGGACCCGGGCCGGGCACGGGGAGGACGGCCGCGGCGCCACCTGCCTCCTCGTCGTAGAAGGCCAGCAGCTCGCGCACCAGGAGGGTCGCGGACCAGAAGTCGAGGACGGCATGGTGAGCGCGCAGCACCAGGACCGAGTCGTTGCCGGAGCGCCGCAGGAGGAGGAAGCGGACAAGGCTCTCCCCGTCGGTCGTCATGCCGCGCGAGGCCTCCGAGTCGATCGCGGCCTGCACATCACCGGTGAGGGGCTCGACCACCAGCATGTCGGGCACCGAGGGCTGCTCGATCTGGACGACGGCGCCGTCAGCCCGGGACAAGCGGGTGCGCAGGGCCGGGTGACGCGCCTGGACACGTGCGACGGCCCGCGCCAGGGCGGCGACCTGCACGGTCCCCCGAAGACGTAGGGCACGGGTCAGCACGTAGGCCGGTCCGGGTGGGGCCAGCTCCTGTTCGAGCAGCATCCCCTGCTGGATCAGCGACGCGGGTCCGCTCGAGCCGGCCTCGACGGATGGTGCGACTGGAAGGGCACCCTTGCGCACCTCCGTGATGATCGCCTCGCAGATCGAGCCGAGGGTTCCTCCGCCCACCAGCGTGAACGGCGGCAGGCGGATGCCGTACGTCGACTCCACGTGGTGCTGCAGCTCGACCGCTCGTACTGAATCCATCCCGAGTGCCGACGGACGCAAGCCCAGGGCCGCCCCCGGGGACCACTCCCGCCCCGAGACCCTGACGAGGGCGTCCGCGAGCGCGAGCGTGGCCGACGCAGCCGGGGCTTCACGTAGGTCCTCCACCCCGGGGAGGCTCGGCAGTGTGATCCCTGCACCGGCGGTCTCGCTCGCGCTACGCGCGAGCACCCGCAGACTGCCAGCACCGTAGGCCGAGCGGCACGCCGCCCGCCGCACCTTGCCGCTGGTCGTCTTCGTCACCGTGCCCCGCGCCGCCAGGACCACGTCGTGGAGGTGCAGCCCATGGCGCCGTGCGACGGCCGAGCGGATGACCGCCGAGATCTCCGGCAACCGGTCGACGCTGTCGTCGGAGGCCGGCTCGCACACCGCCACGATCCGTTCCTCCCCCGCTGCCCCGTCGGAGTCGGCGAACACGGCGATGCACGAGGGGCGGACGGCGTCGGTGCTGTCCTCGATCGTCCACTCGATGTCGGCGGGATGGTGGTTGGCACCCCGAACGATGATCAGGTCCTTGGTGCGGCCGACGATGTAGAGCTCACCCTCGACCAGGGCACCGAGGTCCCCCGTACGCAGGTACGGGACCTCATCGCCGGCCACGAAGCCGTCGAAGTCGTCCCGCGGGGCGTCGAGCTTCCAGTAGCCGTCGGCCACGCCAGGACCGCGCACCCACACTTCACCGATCGCGCCCTCCGAAAGCCGGCTGTGGTCTCCCGGGTCGACGATGGCGACAGTGGTCTCCGCGACGACGCGACCCGAGCTGACGACAGGGCGGACGGAGATGCCGCTCAGGCCCTCGGCGGCCGGAACGAGCCGTCCCCCCCGGGTGGCTTCGGCGTCCGCGGCGAGCACCACTGGAGGACGGCGGCGCGGCGCTCCAGCCACGATGAGGGTCGCCTCGGCCAGTCCGTAGCAGGAGAAGAAGGACTCGGGAGCGAAACCAGCCGGCCCGAACGCGCGGACGAACCGATCCAGGGTCGCCTCCCGAACGACCTCCGCCCCGTTGAACGCCGTCCGCCAGGTCGACAGGTCCAGATCGGCGCGCTGCTCCTGCGGGATACGGCTCACGCACAGTTCGAAGGCGAAGTTCGGCCCCCCACCGGCGACTCCACCGTGACGCTGGATGGCGGCCAGCCAGCGCAGCGGCTCGGCGAGGAAGGCCGCCGGGGGCATGAGGACCGACGTCGCACCGAGGTACAGCGGCTGCAGGACGTTGGCGATCATCCCCATGTCGTGGAAGAGCGGCAGCCATCCGACGAAATGCGAATCCCGGTCGTGCTCGCACGTCTCGGCGATCGCCCGTTCGTTGGCCAGCACGTTGGCATGCGTCACCCGTACACCCCGCGGGGACCGGGTCGAGCCGGACGTGTACTGGAGCAGTGCCAAAGAGGACGGCGCCACGTCCGGGCGTCGCCACTCACCGGCGAGGGCGGGCGGCACGTCGGCCACGTCAAGATGGCGCACGTCGGCCACCAGCGGCCCCAGAAGACCGATGTCCGCGGACGGGCCCAGGACGAGTGCGGGGCGGCAGTCGGCGGCGATCCCCGCGAACCTTTCGGGACCCCCTCGAGACCTAGGGCTGTCGCACGGGACCGCCGTGGCCCCGGCCATCACGCACCCGAGAAGGCTGGTCACGTACTCCTGGAGCTGCTGTCCGGGATAGGTGACCAGTACGCGCTGCCCGACGGCTCCGGCTCCTTGGAGCGCAGCCGCGATCGCAGTGGCTCGGCGATGGACGTCCTCGAACGTCAGGTGCCCTGTCTCCGTGAGTCCGTCCGGGAGGAACCGATAGGCGGATCGCTCCGCGTCGTGGGTGGCACGGTGCTCGATCAGTTCGACGAGGGTCGCGAACCGGTCACCACCCATGGATCCGCCCGCTGCTCATCCGGCGACCACGCCCACCGGGAGGTCGTCGACCCTGTGGGGCCGGCCGGGATCGCCGGATTCCCGGAGGGTCCGGTCGACCGTGCCGGCGAAGGCAGCGAGCGTGGGAGCGTCGAACAGGCTGCGGACGGGCAGCTCGAGCAGGAAGGCGGCGTTCACCCGGTTGATGACGTGCATGGCGCGCAGGGACTCGCCGCCGAGTCCGAAGAAGTCATCGTTCCCGCCGACCCGTTCGACTCCGAGCACCCGGGACCAGATGGCTGCCACGAGCTCCTCGGTGGGCGTCGCCGGAGCGACCCACGCGGCACCCGCCCCCGTCGCGGCCGAGGGCGCCGGGAGCGCCGACCTGTCGAGCTTGCCGGTCGGCGTCAGAGGCAGCGCATCCACCACCGTGACGTCCGAGGGCACCATCGACGCGGGTAGCCGGTCGCGCACGTGACGCAGCACCGAGGCGGCGTCCACGTCCGCTCCCTGGACGGTCACGACATAGGCGTGGAGCCGGGCGTCCCCACCGGCGTCCGGCCGGGCGACGACGACGGCCCGCTGGACATCGGCCCGCTGTTCGAGCACCGTCTCGACCTCGGAGAGCTCGACCCGATAACCGCGGATCTTGACCTGGTTGTCGGAGCGGCCCAGGAACTCCAGCGGCCCTTCCCTCGTGGCGCGGACCAGGTCGCCAGTGCGGTACATCCGGCGACCCGGTTGTCCGGCGTGCGGATCCGGCAGGAACGCCGCGGCGGTGCGGCCGGGGTCCCGGTGGTAACCACGGGCGACATGAGCACCGCCGATGTGGAGTTCGGCGGTGACGCCGAGTGGCACGGGGTGGAGACGACCGTCCAGTGGGTAGACGCGTGCGCCAGGAACGGGCGATCCGATCGGCAGGGCGGCTCGGAAGCCGTCCGCGTCACCGGAGAAGTGCGTGCTCCACACGCACGTTTCGGTGGGCCCGTACTCGTTGTGCAGCACAGACTGCGGTGCGATGCGCCGGAGCTCCTCCTGGAGCTGTCGTGGGGCTACGTCGCCCGCCGCGATCACGTGCTGCAGCGAACGGGCCCACGTCTGCTCCCTCCGAGCGAGGAGCGCCGACAGCAGCGCCGGCACAGCGAGCGTGTGGGTGATTCCGTGTCGGGCGATCAGGCCGGCGAGGACTGCCGGCTCGCGCCGGCTCCCGGCGGGTGGACTGTGCAGCGTGCCGCCTCGAGCCAGCGTCCAGAAGAGGCCGGCCACGGAACTGTCGACGGCCAGTGACGAGAGCAGCAGGAAGTGCTCGGGATCGGACGGGTACGTGGTGGTGCGCGCCGCGGTGGAGCTGACCAGCGCCCGGTGGGAGACCACCACCCCCTTCGGCGCCCCTGTCGAACCGGACGTGAAGATCAGGTAGGCCGCGGACTCGGGGCTGAGCGCAACGTCGGGTGCCCGGTCCCCACCCGTGGCCGCGGAGAGGTACTGCGAGCGCGTGAGCCGGCGGACGGGCAGATCGGACAGGTCACCCTCGGCCGGAGCCAGCACCAGCGACGCCCCTGCCGCCTCGACCAGCGCGGCCAGACGAGCGGCCGGCTGTGCGGGATCCAGAGGCAGATAGCCGGCTCCGCTGCCCAGGATCCCCAGGATCGCGACGACGGCGTCGACGCCGGGCTCCGCGAGCAGGCCGACCACGTCCTCCGGGCCGACGCCCGCTGCCCGGAGCGATGCGGCCACGCCGTCAGCTGCTCGCACCAGGCCGGCATAGGTGAGCTGGCCGGACTCTCCGACGACGGCGATCCGGTCCGGCGTCCGCTCCGCCTGCCGCCGGATCACCTGATGCATGCAGGAGCCGTCGTCGAGCGCGTCACCGGGACCGTTGACCCGGTCGATGACGAGCCGTCGCTCCTCCGCACTCAGCAGCGAATCGGCGTCATAGGCGGCGTCGGGGTCCTGCACCATCCGATCCAGGACGCGGCGGTAGCAGGCGGCGACGCGGTCCATCAGGTCCGCGGTGAACTGCAGACCGTCGTATTCCACGCGGATCTCCAGCTCGCCGCTCTCCCGGTTGGTCCGGAAGATCGCACAGAACGGGAACGTCGATTCGCCGTAGAGCTCGCTCGCCTCGTGCCGGACGCCCCGGTCCCGCCACCGGTCGAGCGCGTGGAACACGTGGTAGTCGGTGAAGAAGAACAGCGTCTCCGCCAGCGGCTCACTCCCCTGGTGCCGCTTCAGCTCGGCCATCGGCAGACGTCGGTAGGGCATCGTCCGGCGTTCGGCATCGAGCGTGTCGGCGACGAGATCGGTCCAGCTTCCCCCGTGCATCCGTAGTCGGAGCGCCAGGCTGTTGACGAACAGGCCGATCGCGGAACTTCCGTCGACCTCCTCGGGCCGCCCGTTGGTGACGGTGTAGCTCAACGTGTCCGGCTGGCCGTGGTAGTGGTTCATCACGGCCATGTGGGCGGCGAGGAGGACGTTCTTCAACGGCATCGACCGCGACGTGGCCAGCGCCTTGAGGCCGTCGGACAACTGTCGCCCCACCTCGACCGGTATCCGGACGATGTCGCGAGCCCCGGTGTCCGCCCCGAGCGGCACGTCCAGCCGCGGCAGTCTCATGAGCGAGGCACCGTCGAGGTACTCCGTCCAGAACGCGAGGTCCTCCGGCCGTCGGAGTGCCTCGAGCTCCAGCGCGACCGCGTCGCGCATCGAGGACGCCGGAGGCGTCGGCACCCACTTCTCCCCGAACACCTCCGAGAAGTAGTGGGTGAACAGCTCGGTCACCATCAGGGCCTCGCTCCAGCCATCGACGATCTCGTGGTGGAACCCGTAGGTGAACTGGAACGTCTGGTCGTCCAAGCGGTGGATCATGAACCGGATGAGGGGATGCGCGTCGAGGTCGAAGCCCCGTTCCTTCTCCGCGCGGACCCACTCGTCGATCCGCCGCTGGTGGTCCCCGGGGTCCACCGACGACAGGTCCGCGAACCCCAGGGGATCGCGGAAGGTGCCGTGCACCAGCTGCAGGGGACGGCTGAACGTCCGCTGGTCGAACGAGGTCCGCAGCATCGGATGGCGTGCGACCAGTTGGCGGATCACCTCGCGCATGACCTGGAGATCCAGCGGGGCGTGGATGCGCACCGACGCAATGGCGTGGTAGACGGCGGACTTCGCTGCGAAGTTCCGGTGGAAGATCATCCCCTGCTGGAGCAGGTTCAAGGGGAAGGCGTCCTCGACGTCTTCGGGCATGAGGCGGCGGTCGGCATCGTCGATCAGTCCGAAGGGTGCCGTCGCCGGCGCCGCTTCGGCAGCGGGCCGGGTGCTCAGTTCGGCGGCCAACGCTCGGATCGTCGGCCAGCGGTGCAGATCCACGACGGCGACCGGCACACCCTCGGCCGCGGCCCGACTCGCGACCATCACGCTGCGGATGGAGTCGCCGCCGATGGCGAAGTAGTTGTCGTCGATGCCCACCCGGTTCCGCCTGAGGACCTGCGCCACGGCCGTGCACAGGATCGTCTCCGTACGGTCGCGGGGCTCGACGTGCTCGACCTCCGGGACCGACCGCTGGAGCGCCTCCCGAACCGCCGCCCGGTCGAGCTTGGCGTTGGTGGTCAACGGCAGCCGCGGCACGGGCGCTACGACGGCGGGAACCAGGCCGGCAGGGAGCAGGGCACGGCAATGAGCCACGAGAGCGGCTCCGGTCACTGATGCCCCCGCCGTGAGTACGACCTGCGCCCCCAGGCGGGTCGGCGGCCCGCCGGCCGGCGGTATCAACCCCACGACGGCCGCTTCCGCAACGGCAGGGTGGCGGCGCAACACTGCCTCGACCTCGCCGGGCTCCACCCGGATGCCGAGCACCTTGAGCTGCTCGTCCATCCGTCCGAGGTAGACCAGGTCGCCGTTCGCGAGCCACCGGACGCGGTCGCCCGTCCGGTAGGCCCTGCTCTCTCCGCCCCCGGGATCGGCGACGAAGCGCCGGCTCGTCTCCTCGGGACGACCGAGGTAGCCGGTGCCCACCGCGACGCCCGCGACCACCAGTTCCCCCACGCCGCCCTGCGGTACGGCGTGGCCCCGGCGGTCCAGAAGGTGCACGGCCGTGCCCGCGATCGGCTGGCCGATCGGCACGGGGCCCGTGCCCGCCGGCGACGTCGCTGCGTAGGCCGTGCAGCCGACGACGGTCTCGGTAGGGCCGTACTCGTTGACCACGCGCAC
This sequence comes from Goekera deserti, assembly GCF_010685995.1. Classification (GTDB taxonomy): domain Bacteria; phylum Actinomycetota; class Actinomycetes; order Mycobacteriales; family Geodermatophilaceae; genus Goekera; species Goekera deserti. The sequence continues at coordinate 186,765 of NZ_JAAGWK010000011.1, forward strand.
CCCGGCCTCGAGGACCGGCGTCACCGCGTCCCAGAACAGTCCCTCTCCCCCGCACACGAGCGTGCGGACCCGGCGGCCGAACTCTCCGTCGCCGAGGCCTTCGAGGAGCGCGGGAATCTGGGCCGGCGTGACCTTGACCAACGAGATGTCGTCCTCGACGCGGATGGCGTCCAGCAGTCCCTGGATGCCGCTGCCCCGCGCCAATCGGACGCGCTGCCCCACCATCAAGGGGGCGAGCATCGTCGTCAGGGAGAGGTCGAACCCGATGGGCGAGTGGACGATGGCTCCGCGGCCCTCGTGGAGCCGATAGGCCTCGGCTGCCCAGCCCAGGTAGTTCAGCAGAGCTCGGTGGGTGACCGGCACACCGTTGGGCACGCCCGTCGACCCCGAGGTGTAGAGGACGTACGCGCCCGCGTCGCAGTCCTGGGGCACGGCGTCCGGCAGCGGAGTCGCCCCGCCGTCGGTTCCCGACATGGCGTCGATGCGAATGATCCGGACGCCGGGAGCCGGGGCAGCCCCGTCGCTATCGGCCTCGACCTCGACGATGGTCTCGGGTCCCCGGACCAGGACGCGGGCTCCCACGTCGGCAAGGATGGTCTGCAGACGGCTGGCCGGGGCATCAGCGTCGACCGGTACGTAGACAGCACCCGCGCGCATGATGCCGAGCAGTCCGACGAGCAGTTCCGAGCACCTGGGCATCGACAGGACGACGTGGGAGCCGGCGGTCACCCCCGCCTCCCGGAGCAGTCCAGCGACCTCGTCCGACCTACGGACCAGCTCGGTATAGGTCAGCGACGTGCGGCCGTCGTCGACGGCCGGCGCGTCCGGAGCGGCCGCCGCCCGGGCGGCCACGACCGCCGAGAGGGTCGGCTCCTCGGGGACCCCGGCCGGTGGACCGACCGCGGCAGGCGCTGCACACGGTTCCCCAGGCAGCAGCAGAGACAGCTCGTCTAGATCGATGTCCGGGTCGGCGGCCACGGTGGCGAGCAGGTGCAGGGTGCGGTTGAGGAGAACCTGCGCCGAGGACTCGGGAAGTCGGCCGGCGTCGTGGTCGAGCACGGCCGTCGAAGCTCCCAACCGCATGTGCAGGGGCGCACCGCCGCGTCCGTCCAGACGAATCGACCGCACGCCGGCGTGCGCCCCGTGCGGGACCGCTTCCCCAATCGAGGCGGAGACCGAGGCCGCCACAGGTCCGCTCCGCCGAGCCGGATCGAGGTCGTCCACGTCGTCTGCCGCCCGCTGCCACGCGGACCGCACGAGGTCGAGGAACTGCCGGAACGTCGTGCCCTCCGGCACGTGGAGCTGCAGCGGGACCTCGCGCTCGAACGGGCCGACAGCATCGGCCAGTTCGGCCGGACCGCGGCCGGCGACGGTGACGCCGGCGACCATGTCGCGCTCACCAAGGAGGAGGAGCTGGAGCGCCAGCCACGCGCCCGCGGCGACCTCGGCCCTATCGCTACCGGACTTCTCGGCGAACCGGTCGAGGAAGCCCTGCGTGCCCTGGTCGTACGGGCGCTCGATCCGGCGCCACTCCCCCGGCGCACGACCGGACAGAAGGATCGAGGGGAGCGGTGATGCCGCCTCGAGCCGCAGAGCATCCGCCCAGCGCTCCCGGGCGTCCGAGCGGTCGGCGTCGGTCAGGACCTCGTGCTGCCAGATCGAGGCGTCCGGGTACTGGACGGGCTCGTCCGGCCAGCTCTCGCCGCGGTAGGCCGCGAAGACCTCGTCGAGGACGATCCCGAGGGACCGCTCGTCGACGGTCGCCGCCGATCCCGTGACCAGGAGGGCAGCGCCCTCTGCGCCAAAACCGACCCGGAGCACCCGGACGCTGCGGAGCGCCGGCTCCACCAGCCGTCGCTCGTCCTCCCTCAGGCGCGCGACGGATCCGGAGCGGTCATCGGGATCGCCCGCCGACTCCTCCACGGTGAACGTCCGGATGTCGTCGACCACCTGGACGGCTTCGGGCAGACCCGGCCTCGTCACCACGCGGGTGCGTAGCGCCTCGTGCCGTTCCCAGACCGACCGCAGCGCGCGGTCGAGCCGGCGCTGGTCGACCTCCGCGTCGACCTCGACGGTCGCCTGCACCCACGGGCACGGTGGACAGGCGCCTCCGTCATCGCTGGTCGGTGCAGCCAGGAAGCGCTGGACCGGGGAAGTGCGAAAGCCCTGGACCGTGTGGTCGTCCACCCGTGCGTCCTCTCGTCGACGTGCTCAGGCCGCGCAGGTCAGCGGTTCAGATCCACGCCGGCCCGATTCGCGTACAGCTGGACAGGTGATCGCACATGTCGCCGGAAAGGCGGTCGGCCGCGTTCAGGACGTCGGCCAGTCGCGTGTCCGCGATGCGATAGATGGCCCGGCGCGCCTGGCGCTCGACCGTGACGAACTCGCACCACCGAAGGCAGGCCAGGTGGTTGGACACCCGGCTCTGCGAGACCCCGAGGCTCTCGACGAGTTCCCCGACGCTGTGCTCGCGCTGAAGGAGCAGCCGGAGGATCGCCAGCCGCGTGGGGTCGGCGAGCACGCTGAAGAATCGGCCGGTGACGGCCATGTCGTCGATCAGATGTGTCAACGCGGTCTCGTGGCCCGGCCCTCGCTGGTCGATCGGGGCCGTGGGCATGCGGGGATCGTAAACAGGTCAGCCTGATATCAACAGGGGTCGGACGCGTCGCCTTGAGTGCTCTTCCCATTCGCCCCGAGGCGGTGGACGGTGACCCCCTCGGCGGGCTCGACGACGTGCCACGGATCGATGACGACGGAGCCCTCCGGCCAGTTCCGTCGCACGAACTCCGGCTCCGGGCAGCCGACGAAGAAGGCGGCCGGCTCCTCGGCCGCCAGCGTGGTTGCGAGGTCCGCTGACGTGTGGACGACCGTTACCTGCGCCCCTTGCAGTTGCAGCAGCGTGGCCAGGAGCTGCGCGGAACTCCCCGTGCGCAGATCCGTTCCCGGCTTGTACGCGGTACCCAACAGCACGAGGGGCAACGACCCGGCCAGTTCCACGAAGCGAGCGCCGAGCCACTCCACGTAGGCCTGACGGCTCCGCATCAGGTCTCCGAACAGGTCAGCTCCCGCTCCCGTCGTTCGCATCAGCCATGACAGCGCGATGTTGTCCCTGGGATGGCACGGACCACCGTCGGCCATTCCGGGGCCGATGTAGGCCGGACCCATGAGCCGCCGGTCTGCGGCACGCACGATCCGGAAGACGTCTCCGGCATCCGCTCCGGTCTCGTGAGCCATCTGCTGGACGACGTTGGAGATCGTGACCTTGGCACTGACGAACGTGTTGTAGACGACCTTCGTCAGCTCGGCGGTCTCAATCCCCACGTCGAACACGGGAGCGTCGGAGAGTCCTGCGAGGACCTCGGAAACCACCGACGGGCCGGTCTGGTCACGACCGATCAGGACGAACTCCGGGCCGAACAGATCCGACGCCACCTGGCCCATGGCCACGAACTGGGGGCAGTACACCAACCGGTGGTCGCCCAGGAGCGGCAGGACGAGTCGCCGGACGGTGCCCGGGAGCACGGTCGAGATGATGCCGATCTCCATGGGGCGGTCCGCTACCGCGACCAGGTCGCCGACAGCCTTCAGGAGCGGCCGGTAGTCGAAGTCGGCCCGCGCGTCCGGAAGGGGCGTGATGCCCTCGTGCGCGGCGGAGTGCGGTGTCTCGACGGCGACCAGGACGCAGTCGCTGCCCCGGACGAGATCCTCGAGCGACGAGAAGGTCAACGGCAGCGACGGTTCGACCAGGTCCGCCAGCCGACCCGGCCCGCCCGGGGCCCGCTCGAGCGGCGACAGCGCCGCCACGCTCATCCGGGACGGGTCCTTGTCGTAGCCGATGACCTGGTGACCACGAAGAGCCAGGCAGATCGCGACGGGGAGGCCCAACTTGCCCAGACCGACGACGCCGATGCGGGTCATGAGGCTCACTGGACCACGCGACGTAGCGGCGCACAAGCATGTCGTCCCGCCGACGGTCAGTGTTAGCGTCCGCCGCGTGGCGGGCCAGGCTCTGCATGCGCGGGCACGGCGGCCCACCGGTGCCCTCTCCGTCGACGTGCCTGACCTCGGCAAGGCTGTGGCGTACTACCAGCGGTTCTTCGGCTTTCTCGTCCGCAGCCAGGACGAGCGGGAGGCCTGGCTGACCGGCCACGGGGTGACGGTCCGATTGAGCCTGGCCGCCGGACCTGAAGCCGGAAAGCAACAGCCGGCAGCACCGCTGTTCGTCGATCGCCCCGCAGTCCTCCGACGTCACCTGGACGACCTGGGCGCCCACCTTGTCGACGTGCCACCCGAGGCCGCGGGTCGCGGTTGCTTCGGCGTCCGGGACCTCTACGGGAACGTTCTCACCTTCTGCCCGACCACGGGCCTGGGTTCTCTGCGGGGGGCGCTGGACGACCGCGTCGACAGGACGCGGCGCGCCTTCCGGCGGAGGCAGAGTGACCGCGCGCAGTCCGGTGAGGTCCGCCGGCTGAGGGAGTTCCTCACCGGCCGAGGCTCACGCCCCCCCACGTTCTACGTGCACGTGCACGGTGGCCTGCTGCACTGGCTGGCGGCCACGGTCGGCAGACTTCCCGCAGACCTCGACGTGGTGGTCATCGGATCGGACCTCACGGCTGACGAGCAACGCTGGATCACCACGGAGCTCCGCCGCCCGCTCCATGCGGTGGCCGACCGGCTGGACGACGCCGGCGCGCTCGAGTTGCTGTCCGCCGCCGAGGAATCCGACTTCGGCTGGGTCGAGCTCGGGTGCCTCGTCCTGGACCCAGCCGTACTCCACGATCTTGCGATGCTGCCCCCCGACGCGTCGCTGGGGTGTACCTGGTCCTTCGAATCGGGCTGGGGCTTTCCGGTGGCGGCTCCCTATCTCCTGTACCTGTCGGCGGGCGGCCTGCGTGAGGTGGCCGCGTTGGATCCATCGGCCACCGCGGGAATCCACAGCTGGCAGCGTTTCAACCGGCAGGTGGAAGGGCGCCGCTGCTACAGCCGAGTTCCGTCCCGGCGCGCGCGCCGATTGCTGGCGGGTGTCGTCCCGACCACCGATGCTCATCCGCCCGTCCCCGCCGGCCTGCCGTTCTACGAGGCGACCGTTCTCTACCAACTCCTCGCCCGAGCGGCTGGTCGCCAGGTGCACCAGGTGCGTCACCTGTCCGCCCTGGGCAACGCCCGGGCAGAGGACGTGCAGGACCAGTACTCCGACGAGCTGGTGTACATCGGGGCGCTCTCGTATGCGGACCCGTTGGAGGAGTTCAGCGGCTACTTCCACGATCCGTCGGTCCGCCAGCTGTACCTGCTCGCCGAGCGTGTCGTGCTGACACCGCTGTCGCGATCGCTGCCCGACTGGTACCAACGCCGGGCGACGCTGATCGACGACGCCCTGACCGCCGTCGGCCTGGACCCGGAGGGGGCACCCGCACTGGTCATCGACCACCTCGTGGCTGTACGGGGGCTGACGGACGAAGCCGCTCAGCTGGTTGTCCGGCCGCCCGTCCTGAGCGGTCACGACCAGTCCCCGACGGCCCGTAGGAGCGCTCGATGAGCACGCGTCAAGTCTCGCTCGTCGTCTCCGTCGGCGGGGTCCGGCCGTGCGGTCTCGAGTACGGATTGCAGGACAAGTCCGGCGGTCTCGCGACCGGGATCCCCTTGGACGACGGAGAGGAGTTCCGCTGCTTGATCACGGTGCGCACGGGCTCCGACGGCGCCGGTGTCCCGGGCGGTCCGTACGTGCACGGCAAATCGGGTGATCGATTCCTCTACCTGAGCTACCGGGGCTCGGACGGGGAGTGGATGCGCCGCACGAAGATCGCCCTACCGGACCATGTGGCGGCGACGGCGGACACATTGGTCACCCGGGTCCGGGACACGGGCACGACCCGCGTGACGGTAGAAGCCGCTTGGACCGCAGCCCCCGCCGAGCCGGCAGCGCCATGATCGTCGTCGGGATCTCCGCGCACTACCACGACGCCGCGTGCGCGATCTTCCTGGACGGCCGCTTGGTCGCGGCAGCGCAGGAGGAGCGGTTCACCCGCCGGCGATACGACGCCACCATCCCGGCACGAGCGCTCCGCGCCTGCCTCCACGAGATCGGTGCCGGCATAGGAGACGTCGAGCACGTCGCCTACTACGAAGATCCCGTGGCGCGATGCGATCGCATTCTCTCCGCGGGAACGCCGTCTGCGATGCCACCGGACGCCGGACGGCCCTTGCGGGAAATCCGGGACCGTCTCGGCTACGCGGGACCGGTGACCACCGTGCGCCACCACGAAGCCCACGCCGCCAGCGCGTTCTACTGCTCCGGCTTCCCGGACGCGGCCGTCCTCACAGCTGATGCCGTCGGCGAGTGGGCGACCACCAGCTACGGGTCCGCGGGACCTGAGGGCATCAGCACGTTCGAGGAGGTGCGCTTTCCGCACTCCCTCGGCCTGCTGTACAGCACCCTCACCGCCTACCTGGGGTTCGAGGTGAACAGCGACGAGAACAAGGTCATGGGTCTGGCGCCCTACGGGCGACCGACCTTCGTCGCCGCACTGAGCGAGCTGATCCACCAGTTGCCGGAGGGCCAATTCGAGCTCGACGCCCGGTACTTCGACTTCACCGACCCGAGCCGCATGTACACCGACGCTCTCAGCGACGTGCTGGGCATCCCCCCACGGCCTCCGGATGCGCCGACAGAGGGCGCGCACACGGATGTGGCACGCAGCCTGCAGGTCGTCCTGGAGGACGTGCTGCTCGAGAAGGCGCGACACCTGTTCCGGGTCACCGGCAACCCACGCCTCTGCTACGCGGGGGGTGTGGCCCTCAACTGCGTCGCCAACGCGCGCATCCGGCAGGACGGCCCGTTCGCGGAGATGTTCGTCCAGCCTGCGGCCGGGGACGCGGGCGGCAGCATCGGCGCCGCCGCCCTGGCCCACCATCGGCTCACCGGCGGCTTCCGCGCCGAGCGCTTGGTCGACGCCCGGCTCGGGCCCTCCTACGACACCACGGAGCTGGCACACGCCCTACAGGCTGCCGGCGTGCCTTTCTCGGATCACTGCGATGACCAGCACGGGCCCATCTCCCAGACCGCGGACATGCTGGCGGCGGGCGCCGTCGTGGGGTGGTACCAGGGACGTATGGAGTTCGGGCCGCGCGCCCTCGGCGCCCGGTCCATACTCGCGGACCCCCGGGACCCCGGCATGCGAGACCGGATCAACGACCTCGTCAAGAAGCGTGAGGCGTTCCGTCCCTTCGCACCCTCGGTCGCCGCCGAGCGCACCGCTGAGTTCTTCGACTTCCACGGCTCGTCACCCTTCATGCTCGACACCGCCCAGGTCCGTCGCCCCGCGGATCTGCCCGCCATCGCACACGTCGACGGGTCGGCCCGCCTGCAGACGGTGGACGCCGCCGTCGATCCCCGCTTCCACGCCCTTCTCACTGCCTTCGCCGCTCGCACCGGGTTCCCGATCCTGCTGAACACCTCCTTCAACCTGCGCGGGGAACCCATCGTCTGCACGCCGGGCGATGCCTTGGCGAGCTTCGTCCGATGCGGTCTCGACGCCCTTGTCATCGGCAATCTCATCCTCCGGGCGGCGGACGTGCCGCCGTTCTGGGCGTCGGCGGTCGACCAGGTCGCCCCGATCAGACCGAGGGGCGTCAGTGGGGACATCTACAGCTTCGGATGAGCGGGAGATGACCGGCACCCAGGCTCAGTACGTCGGCCCTTGGCTCATCGAACCGGTGGCCGGCGGGGCGGCGCTCCGACGCAGCGACGAGGAGTCGCGGCCCGGTGCGTCCGGCCCCGACTGGGATCCGATCGACAGCATTCCGGCCGCCGGCGATGCGCGCCGGGTCGTCGTGCTCGGGGAGTCCACCGCCCGGGGCTGGCCGTTCGAATCGTTCGGATCACCAACATCGGTGCTGGCCCGGAACCTGCAGTCGGCCGGCGAGTTCCAGTGCATCGACCTGGCGAAGGTGGGAGCGGACGGCCGCGTCCTGCTCGATCTCGCCGGAAAGCTGTCGTTGCTGCACCCTGACGTGGTCGTCTCTTTCGCGGGCAACAACTGGATGATGCCGCCGGCTACCGACGGCCGCCGGATGGACCAGTGCGCAGACGACGGGCTCAACCGCCGGTTGGCCGACGCGCTCCGGGCGGGGGGCTATCGCGGGCTGAAGGAGGCCGCGACCGCGCACGCTATGACTGCCGTGCGTGCGTACACCGAGCAGCTGGTGCGCCTCCATGCGGAGACGGGCGCCACCGTGGTCATCGTCGTGACCGAGTACAACCTGAGCGGTTTCGCTCCACCCCCGGACATCCAGACACCGGTTCTCCCAGGATCCGACCTCGCCCGCTGGCACGAGCTACGGAGGCAGGCCCAACAGGCGCTCGCGTCCGGGAACGCGCGGGCTGTCGCCCGGCTCGCGGCCGAGATGATCGACATCGACGGTGGGTGCAGCCCGGTGCCCGGCTGGCTCGCCGGCCGCGCGGCTGTACTGGCCGCCGACGGCCGGGCGGCTCGCCTCGCCTTCGAGCAGTCGCGTGACTCGGTATGCGGACTCATGCTGCGGTACACGCCACGCGTCACGCGGGATGTGCAGCAGTTGCTTGTCGACGTCGCCGCCGAGAACGGGTTCCCCTGTGTCGATCTCCGACGGGTCCTGGCCGATCCCGACCTTCCGGACATTCCGGACGAGTCCTGCTTCCACGACTACTGCCATCTCAGCGATACCGGCATCGAGCGCGCCGCAGCGGCGATCACTGATGCCGTGCTGGCCAGGCCTGCGGGATCGACCGCGCCAGGGCCGGGCCTGTCCCCCGTCGTTCGCGCCTTCGGCCACGCGCGCGCAGCGGCTCATCTCGCCTTCCAGGCACAACCGGCCGACGCCGTCGAAGCGCACCTGCAGGCGGCGCTGGACCTGGAGCCGGGGCTGGTCCCGTTGCTGCGCGACGTCCGCGAACTGCTGAGCGCCCCGGTTCCTGGCTGGACCGATCCCGCCATGGCACGTCTGTCCGAGGACCCGCAGATCCAGCCGTTCGTGGGCGTCATGACCGGGAACCCAGGGCTCACACCGGAGCTCTGGAGCCTCCGCGACTGCCTCGAGAGCGTGCTGGGGCAGTCGGAGACCGTGGCCAGCCAGTCCCAGGTCGACCTGCTCCTCCCGTCGGATCCCGACGGTCATCCGCTCCCGAACTGGACGCAGCCGTGGGCGCACCACGTGGCCTGCTCGTCGGAGTCGGTCCTGCTGTTCGCTCTCGACGGGCCTCGTGACCTCGAACTCACCATCGAGTTCCGGACCCCATGGGCGGACCCAGCCGCGTCGGTGGAGGTCGGGTGCAACTCAGCACGGCTCGCGGGCCCGGAAGCGAGTCGCAGCTGGTCGACGGTGCGACTGTCGATCGCAGCGGCCCAGACGAAACAGGGCGTCAATCGGATCCGAATCTCCTGGCCTGTTCCACGCCAGGACACAGAGGCGGCCATCTGCGCCGACGCAGACGCCCTGGAGACAGGCGAGTTCCCCATGATCGTCCCGGTGTTCGGTGAGCTGTACGACGCCCGCATCCAGATCACGGGGATGCCGGCCTAGATCACGATCTCCTCGCGGGTCCCGTCCACCGAGATCACCAGCTCACCGAGTGCGTCGTCCGCCGATGCCGCCGCCGCACCGTCAGTCGACTCGGTCCCTGACTCTGCCTCCACGGAGACGGCCAGCTCGCGCACCGTGGGGGCCTCGAAGAGATCGTCGAACGGCAGTTCAGTGCCGGTCTCCTCCCGGATCCGCGCCAGGACCCGCAGCGCCACCAGGGAGTCCCCGCCGAGCTCGAAGAAGTCGTCGTCCATGCCTACGTCGTCGATTCCGAGGAGCTCCATCCAGATGGCCCTGATCGTCTCCTCTGCCGACCGCCTCGGCGCGGGCACGGGTGCGGCAGCGGGACTGACGGTCGGTACTGCGGAGAGGGACTCGTATCGGCCCTGGAGATCGAGCAACTGGTCGAGCGGCTGGGTCGACACCAGCACCACCGGACCGGGTCGGTGGCTCACGATCCGGTCGAAGAGGTCGACGCCTTCCGCGTCCGTCAGGCCCTGGAGCAGGTCGGAGTCGTCCAGGAGGGTGGCGCCGGGACGCGGCGGGCGGGCGGAGAGCTGCTCACGGGCACGCGCCCACATGCCCGCCTCCACCCAGTCGGTCCAGGCAATGGTGATGACGTCGGGCCGGGGACCCGTGGCACGGTGGGCCGCCCAGGCGTTCAGGAACTCATGGCCGGCCAGGTACCCGACCTCGCCAAACTTGAGCCTCGAAAGCACCGTGCCGATCGAGGAGCAGAACACGACGAAGGACGGCGTATGGACCGCGAGCACTTCGGCCAACGCGGATACACCGTGCAGCTTCGCGGTGAGAGCCGTGACGGTCTCCGCCTTGGTCCGCCGCTGCAACACGCCTGCCGGATCGGTTACCCCGGCGGCGTGTACCAGTCCGCGCAGGGGCCCGAACCGGTCCGTTGCCCGGGCGAGCACCTCTCGCATTCGCTCGGCATCGGTGACGTCGGCCTGCTCGTAGACCACGATGCCGCCGGCAGCCGAGATGCGTCGCAGCCGCTCCATCACCGTCCTCTGCCGCTCCGGCAGGATCTGCGCTCCGAGGTGGGCCTCCCAGTCCGCGGGATCGGGAAGGGCCGTCCGCCCGGTGAGGACGACGGGCGCACCGGCGCTCGCTAGGTGCTCCGCGAGGGCGAGCCCCACTCCCCCCGTACCGCCACAGATGACGTGGAGCCCGCGAGGGAGCCACCGCGAGGCTGGGAGGGGCACCGGTTCGACCGTGGGGAGCCAGCGAAGGTGACCCCGCACGGCCACCCGCTGATCGGGCAGCCCGGCGAGCAACTCGTCGACCACGACGGACGCAACCGCGTCCGCGCCGGCGTCGTCCGGCAGGTCCAGCACCGCCGACCGTAGCGCCGGGTACTCCTGTCCCATGACCGCGGTAGCCGCAGCGACGGTGGCCTGGGCTGGCCGATGAAGGTCCTGGCCGACGACCTCCTGCGCGGCGCGCGTCGCGGCGAGCAGGAGGTGCGTTCGGCCGGGCCGCCGCCTCCCGACGGCCTGCGCCACTGCGACGAGCCCGTGGAGCCCGGCTTCCTGCTCGTCCTCCGCGCCGCCCTCGCCGTACTCCGTGCAGGCCGGATACAGGTACAGGATCGCGTCCGGGTCGTACTCGTCCAGAACCGAACCGACGCGGTCGGCCTCGATGCTGAACCCCCGGGCCCCGCACAGGGTCCGCCGCTCCACGCTCTGCGCATCGACCCCGCGGGCCTGCAGCACGACCACGACCGCGGCAGCGAGTGGGCCGTCACCCAGCACCAGACAACGCCGAACGGGAGAGTGCTCGTCGTCCGGCACCGACGCGGGGGGCACCCGCCGCCAGCCGGGCAGGTAACACCAGTCCCCCGGGTCCGGTCGGCGCGGCGGCATCCGCTGGAGAGAGGGCTCCTCCACCGGTGCAGCACCGGACCTGCGGGCAAGCACGAGCGCCGCGTCGGTGCCGGCCTCGATCACCTGCTGCTCGTCGCCGATGTCGGAGATGGCCCGTCGCCACCCCTCCGGTTCGAGGAGTGGCGACGTCGACCGCAGGTCGTCATCGAAGTGCCACCAAGCGGCCGAGAGGCCGAACACCATGGACAGCCAGCGGTGGCGAGCGGTGGTCTCCACGATTCCCAGCACGCCGCCGGGAGCAAGTAGCCGCTCGCAGTGTCCTAGTGCTCCCGGTAGGTCGCGCACGGCGTGGAGGACGTCCAGCCCGACGATCAGGTCGAAGGAGCCCGGGGCGAGCCCCTGGGACACCGGGTCCGTCGAGATGTCGAGGACCCCGAACCGGAGGTCGACCGGTGTGGTCAGCACGTCCGCGGCACGGTCGGCCAATCGGTCGACGACGGCTCTGCTGATGTCGGTCACGAGGTAGTCGGCGCGGCGGAGATCGAGCTCCGCCGCGAGCGCGCGGGTCAGGCGTCCGTCTCCGGCACCGATCTCGAGCACGCGCAGTCGCGGGGTCGAGCGCTGTATCCGTCTGGCGAGCCGGGCCAGCAGCCCGGCGGCGTGGCCCACGTCGTCCCGCGTCCCGGCGGGTGCGCTGCCGTCCGGCGCGCCCCCGAGGGTGCGCTCGAGCAGAGCTCCGCTGCCGTCCGGATAGAGCGTTGCCAGAGCTGCTCCGGGCCGGGACAGGGCCACCGGGTAGCTGGCCGCACAGTGCCTGAGCAATTCGATCATCCCGGCGAGGGCCGGCGCCCGTTCGCGAACCGCCGCCGCCACCGCGTCCGGCGTGGCCGCGTCGCCGATTCCTGGGCCTGCCGCATAGACGGCCCCCTGCCGGATCAGAAGACCATCCTCCACCAGGATGCCGACGAGCAAGTCAGCGAGCCGGCGAAGCGGAGGAAGCACCTGCAGCGCCTCGTGGACGTCCGACAGCTGGAAGGAGCTTCCCTCGTCCAGCGGAAGGCCGGCCTGTCGGAGAGTGGTGAGCGCGAGGGCCGCGCACAACGGGTCGAGCAGCGAACCGTCCGCGCCGGCAGGCAGGGACCGCTCGCTGGCGGTAAGCCCGTCGGTCAGTTGGTCGAGGCGGGTCTGGCCCCCACGGTCCGCACCGCCGGCCATTCGGTCGGTGACCGGAGGATCGATCCAGCACCGCCGTCTCCGCAACGCCCGTGCGGGCACCAGGGCCCGCGGCCCCGGGTGGGATCGGCGGTACCGCCCCCAGTCGATGTCGTGGCCGCCCGCCCACAGGGCCGCCACGCAGGCATACAAATTGACGACGGGATCGGGATCCGGCCCGCTCACCGAGGCGGTGACGTCGAGCGCGGCCGACGGGGCGAGATCCGGACGATGAGCGATCCCCGTCTCGGCAGCCACCAGGGCGCAGCGCTCGGACGCACCGGTCAGGCCGCCGACCGGGACACCCAGCTCCAGGAGCGTCCGAACGAGTGCCTCGTCCGCTGCTGCACCGCTACCGCCGCGGGATCCGATCGCCGCCAGCCTGTCAGCGAAGATCGGCAGCTGCGCCAGCCTGGTCACTACGTCGGGCTCGAGCACAGGGCCACTCAGCAGGAGCACGGGGGCGGTAGTTGCGGGCGCATCTCCGGCGAAGCGGTAGCCACCAGTCGTGGGCCTCGACCGGAGCAGGTCGGCTGCCGTCCGGGGGTCGGCCGCCAGGACGGCCAGGCGGTGGGCCGCCGGGCTGCGGCTGACCAGGGTCCGGGACACCGCAGCGAGGTCCGCGTCCACGCCATCGCCCTCCAGCCAGTCGGCCAGCTGCCGGGCACCCGTCGAGAGCGTCTCTGCGTCCACCGCTGACAAGACGAGCGGCACCATGGGCGGCCGGGTGGCGACGTCGGCCGTCGCCTGCCGCACCACGGCGTGGGCATTGGTCCCACCTATGCCGAATGCGCTGACACCTGCGGTTCGCCGGTCGCCGTCCCACGCCAGGGTGTCCATCGCCGGCTGGAAGGGAGTAGAGGGGAAGTCCAGCGCCGGGTTCGGCGGGTCTGCGTGCAGGGTGGCGGGGATGACTCCGTGCTCGACCGCGAGCACTGCCTTCACCAGCCCGGCCGCTCCAGCGGCGGCGTCGAGATGCCCGACGTTGCTCTTGACCGAGCCGATCGCACAGAAGGACCGGTCGGCGGTGCCGAGCCGGAAGGCCTGGGTCAGGGCCTCGATCTCGATCATGTCGCCCAGTGCCGTTCCGGTGCCGTGCGCCTCGACGAGCCCGACCTCGCGGGCAGTCACGCCGGACACCGCATGTGCCTCGGCGATGACGGCCGCCTGCCCCGCGACCCCGGGAGCGGTGAAGCCGGCCTTGGCCGAGCCGTCATTGTTCACCGCCGAGCCCAACAGGACGGCGTGCACGTGGTCGCCGTCCCGCTCGGCGTCCGCGAGCCGCTTGAGGACGACGGCGACGACACCGCTGCCACCTACCGTCCCCGACGCGCCCGAGCCGAAGGCCCGGCAGTGCCCGTCGGGTGAGTAGATCCCGTCCTGGCGGTAGTGGTAGCCCTGCCTGGTCGGGATGAGCAGCGAGACGCCTCCCCCGATCGCCATGTCGCACTCTCCTGACAAGAGGCTCTGCGCGGCGACGTGGACAGCGACGAGCGAGGACGAGCAGGAGGTGCCGATGGCGATGCTGGGCCCGGAGAGGCCGAGCTTGTAGGAGATGGTTGCCGGGAGGAAGTCCTTGTCGTTCCGCGTGAGCACCCGGAAGCCGCCCAGATCTCGGACCAGCTCCTCGTGGGGCAGGAGATTGCGGACCAGGTAGGAGCTCATCGTGGCGCCCAGGAACACGCCGACCGGTCCAGGAGCCGGGCTCGAGACGTAACCGGCGGTGTCCAACGCCTCCCACACCACTTCGAGACACACGCGGTGCTGTGGATCGGTGATCTCGGCATCGCGCGGGGTGAAGCCGAAGAGGTCGTTCGCGAACACGTCGATGTCGTCGAGTACGCCCTCGGCTCCGACGAAGCGGTCATCGTCATGGGATGCACGCGCATCCACCGCGGCGTCGCCGAGCCCGAACCGGCTAATCGACTCGACGCCATGGGTGAGGTTCCGCCAGAACGACGCCACGTCCGCCGCTCCAGGGAACCGGCCGGCCATCGAGATCACGGCCACGGCCGGATCGTCACGCTGTGGCATCGAGGATCATCCCCTTCCCGACCGTCGAGCCCTGACCATGCGCCGCGCTGATCCCCGGGCGGCCCCTTCGGAGAGCCCAGCGACCTGGAATGCCGACGCGCCGCCCTGGCCGCGACGTTCCTGCACCATGTCGGCCTGCGCTGCGATGGTCGGGCTCCGTAAGAGGTCAACGAGGCGGACCCCGGTATCGACTTGCTCCTGAAGTGCAGCGTGCAGCAGCAAGAGCGTCAAGGAGTTCCCGCCGGCGTCGAAGAAGACGTCGTGCACGCCGACGGCGTCCCGCCCCAGCACCGACTGCCAACAGCGCGCGATGGCGGCTTCCAGCTCCGACCGGGGCGCGACCACCTCGGTAGACGCAGGAGCTACGGGAAGGGCCGCCAGCCGAGTCCGATCGACCTTTCCGTTCGGCGTCAGTGGCAGGCGCTCCAGAACGATCCACTCGCGCGGCGTCATCGCCTCTGGCACACGGGCCATGAGCCAGGCCGCAAGATCGGCGCCACGGAGCTCGGCCGCTGCGGCCCCCGCCCCGACACAACCGATGAGGCGCCGCTCTCGACCGCTTCCCACCACGATGACGAGGGCCTCCTGCACGGCCGCGTGAACGCGGAGATGAGCCTGGACCTCGCCCAGTTCCACTCGGACGCCGAGAATCTTGACCTGGTGGTCACGTCGACCGAGGAACCGGAGATTTCCCGTCGCGGTTCGACGGACGATGTCACCGGAGCGGTAGACCCGGGAGCCGTCGAGAGCAGCCGGATCCGGGACGAACACCTGTGCGGTCATGGCCGGCTCCCCGAGGTAGCCCCGCGCGAGTAGGGGCCCACCGATGCGGAGTTCTCCGAGAACGCCGGTCGGCACGGTCGTTGCGTCGTCGTCGGTGACGTACAGCCGGACGCCTGCGATGCCGCAGCCGATGGTCGGTGTGCCATCCGGTCCCAACGGCTCAGTCGCGGTCACGTACGTCGTCGCTTCCGTGGGCCCGTAGAGATTCCGTACGGCGACCGCGGGGTGTCGGTCGAGGACGCGGGCAACGAGTCGACCCTCGAGCGGTTCTCCCGCGACGTTGACACACCTGGCCGTGGACGGGACCAGGTCGAGGTCCAGCAGCGTCTCCAGCACCGAGGGGACGGTGTTGAGGAGGGTGGCATGGCGGAGTGCGGGATGCCCCACGAGATCTCCGGGCGAGCGAACCAACGCGACGGTGCCCCCGGTGGACAAGGGCGCGAAGAGCTCGAACACCGAGAGGTCGAAGCTCGCGGAGGTCAGCGCCACCACCTCGCCGAGGTCCCGGTCGTCGTAGGCCGCCCGTGTCCAGTCCAGCAGCGCGGTGAACCCCTCCCGCCTCATCATGACGAACTTGGGACGGCCGGTGGATCCGGACGTGGCGAGCACGTAGGCCGCCTGCTCGGGATGGCTGCGGGCGGGGAACGGCACGCCGGAGAGGGATCCCCCGGCCGGACCGTCGTCCTGCGGTTCCGCTTGTACGGAGCCGTGCTCGATGCAGACGGTCGGCCCGCGGAATGCGCACCGTGCCAGAGCGGCCCGGGAACCCACGAGCGCAACCGCGCCGCTGTCGTCGAGCATCGCGCGGAGCCGCTCCTCCGGGTGTTCTGGGTCCAGCGGAAGAGGCGCAGCTCCGGTCCGGGCAACCGCCAGCAGGGCGACCGGCAGCGAAAGGCCTCGGGGAACGCAGACCGCCACAACCTGCTCGGGTCCCGCGCCGACCGCTTGCAGACTTCGGGCCACCAACCGGGTCCGGTGGTCGAGGGCCCCGTAACTGAGCTGCCCGTCGAAGGCTCTGACCGCGGTCCGGTCGGCACCGGCTCGCACCACCGGGCGCACGACGTCGAACATCCCGCGCTCGCGGCCGGCGGGCGCACCACCCTGGCGTGCTCGTCTGCGGGCCAGTGTCGGGCGCGGCCCGCCGGCCCGGACGGCGGTCAGCCGAGTCACTGGCGTCGTGGGATCGGAGAGAGCCGCCTCGACCACGGTCCGGAAGTGCTCGGCGAACTCTTCGAGCAGCGGCGGAGAGCAACGTCGGGGATCGGCTTCGAGCAGCACCTCCGCGCCGTCCTCGCCATCACTCACCGTGATCTCCAGCTCGTACTTGGCCGCCGGAGTGGGAACCCGCAGCAGTCGGGTGTCGAGGCCATCGAACCGCGGGGGGGCCGGCCTGCTGACCGTAGTGAGGAGTACCTGGAACAACGGAGCGACCCCGGGCGCCCGGAAGTGCCTCGACACGTCGACAATCTCCTCGAACGGCGTGTGCCGATGCCCGAGTGCCTCGAGGAGAGCCTCCCGAGCGAGGGCCAGCACCGCATCGAATGACTCATGACGCGCGATCCGTACTCGCACGGGGAGCACGTTGACCCGGTGGCCGATCTCCTGCGAGTCGTCGTCCAGGTCGACGGGAACACCGATCACGACGTCAGTACGGCCGGTGTACCGGTGCATCACGACGGCGAGACACGCCAGGAGCACTGCCGGCACCGTGCTTCGATGCCGGTGGGCCAGCTCCTGTGCGCGCCGCCGCGACGTAGACCGGAGGGTCCAGCGCGCTGTGGGCACTGCGACAGCCGGGTCCGCGTCCCCCACCTCGGGCTCCGGCCACACATGCGCGACTGGGGGGAGGTCGGACAGCGCCGACCGCCAGAAGTCCAGATCGCTCGCGCCTCCCGAGGGGTTCGGACGAGCGCCGGAGTCTCGGGATCCCCCGGGAACGGCGGCGGGGACGCCCAACGCGGACGCGCGGGCCAGCGCTTCGAGGTCGCTGACCAGCGGGGTCACGCTCCGCCCGTCGAACACGATGTGATGGACCACCAGAGCGAGGACGTGGAGTTCCTCCGCGACCGCCACGAGGCACCAGCGATAGGGACGGGCAAGCACGAGGTCGAAGGGGTGTCGCGCGAAGGCGCCGAGCAC
Source organism: Goekera deserti (assembly GCF_010685995.1). Taxonomy (GTDB): domain Bacteria; phylum Actinomycetota; class Actinomycetes; order Mycobacteriales; family Geodermatophilaceae; genus Goekera; species Goekera deserti. Next base: position 204,332 of record NZ_JAAGWK010000011.1, read on the forward strand.
GGCGGTGACGTCCTGACCGTGCTCCAGACGGACGATTGGTAGCGCCACTGGACCAGGAGGACAGACGGTCCCGGCAGCTCTTCCGGAGCGCACGTCGAACCGCGAGCGGAAGGCTGCGTGGCGTCGTTCGACTCCGGAGAGCGCCGCGCCGAGGACGTGCGGATTCAGGGCGCCGCGCAGTTCCACGGCAAGACACACGTTGTACGCAGTGTCGGACGGGTCCAACTGGTGCAGGAACCACAGCCGCGCCTGTGGCGGTGGCAGGCGGAACCAATCGTCGTCGTCCGTGCCGATCTCCGTCGTGCCCCCAAGTGTCGGGCGGCGGCCTCTGCCCCGACCGTGCTCGGCCCCCGTCGGGTGACGAGCACGGTCGGGTGCAGGGTCACATCACCATTGCTTCCTCGTACGCCGCCTCGGCGCACCGCGCCTGCGCCTCCATGCCGCCGTACACGGTTGACAGCTCGGCGTCGTCGAGCTCCAGAGCCTCCAGCTCCTTCTCGTCCATCTCCCTCACCTCCCCACCGGATTCCGAGCGCGAAACAATCGACTTCAGCCGAACAGTCGGCGGTACTGGAGCGCCAGGAGCACGAGGACAACGAGGAGGGCGACGAGCACTGCCCAGAGGATCTTGAATACCGCGGGCCGCACGGCTCGCGGGAAGAGGTCACGCACGTCCTCGTCCGAGAGGGCGAGCTCGGACCCGAAGGGGAGACTGAGCGCGCGGGACCGGTCCGGGTCATCCACCACTGCCATGTCGCCCCCAGGACAACGCGCCTTCGGCCGCCGACCAGCGGCGAGAGGGACAACGGAACCGCGTGGGCACTCTCCGTGTCAACAACGGTCGCCACAAGCATCGGCGATTCGCCGGCGCGCCCGTAGCATCCGATCGGGCAGAACCGTCTCGTCGAAGGAGCCGACATGACCGAGGACCGTCCTGCGCAGTCCCTGTTCGAAGCTGTAGCCGCCGGGGACGCGGATGCCGTGCGGGCCGCCGTGGCCGCGGGCGACTCCCCCGCTGTTCGGGACGGGGACGACTGGAGTCCGCTGGACCACGCCGCCGGGCGGGGTGACGCCCAGATCGTCCGCATTCTGCTTGACGCCGGTGCCGACCCCGCCGCCGAGGGCCGTGAGCAGCGCTCTGCCTACCGGATCGCTCTGGCTGCCGGACACGTCGACGCCGCGCGGGTGCTGCGGGCCGCGCTGGAGGCCGCGGACCCCGCGACAGCAGCGCAGCACCAGTGGCGGCCGTACTGCCGGGCCTATCCGATCGGGAGGCTCCGGGCGGCCCCCGGCTGGCGGGACGACGCCGCCGACCTCGACGACGCGGCCATCGTGTTCGTGCACGACGACCTGACGGTCACCCGGGACATGTGGCGGGACGAGGACGTCCTCTACGCCGACGTGTCGGCGGAGTGGACATCCTTCTGCGCGGAACAGCTGGGCTTCGCCGTACCCGATGACTTCGACCTGGTGCCCGATCAGAAGAGCGGGGTCATCTGAGTCGCCACCGGCTCCGCGCAGCAGAACCACGGCTCGCTCAGGTGTGGCACTCCCACGTCAGCTGCAGCCATGGACGGTAGGGCCCGAACCCGGTCGGCCGCCGCCCCGCTGAGCATCTCGCTGGTCACCGCCACCATGCGGTCGAACACCGCCCCACGGGTGAGTTCGGCTCCGGCGACCTCCTCGGTGACGGCGAACAACGCCAGCTGCAGTTGGTCCATGACCGGATCCGGGTGAGCCCATTCGTAGCAGAGCTTGTCCGGATCGAACGGTCCGAGCCAGGGCGCGAGATCAGGAAGCTCCAGGAGGCGCGAGCCGGCTGGTATGAGCAGCCGGATCGCGTACTGGACCGGAGACACGGTGCCCACGAGGTCCAGCTCGTAGATGGCCACGAGGAAGTCGGCGAAGGCGTCGGCGGTGATCCACGGACTGAACGCCACGAAGGTCGGGTTGAGAGCGATCCCCGCGTCGGCGAGCAGGCCGATGGCGCGGTGGAGGTCAGCTCTGGTGTGCCGCTTGTCGAACACCTCCAGGACCAGGTCGTCGAAGCTCTCGACGGCGCTGGTCACGAGGACACATCCGGTCTCCGCGAGCACCGGAAGAAGGTCCGGTTGGCCGACGAGGTGCTCGACCTTGATCGTGACGTCGTATGTCAGGCCGGGGTGGTCGGCGTGCAGTCGCCGCACGACGGTCATGGCATGACCCGGACCGTTGAAGAAGTCCGGGTCGCCGAAGGTGATGTGCTGCGCGCCGGCCGCCACCTGGGCGTCGATGTCGCGGGCGACGACATCGTTCTGCACGACCCGGAAGCGGCCGCCGTAGACCGGGACGACGGGACAGTGCCGGCAGAGGTGTTTGCAACCGCGGGTCGCCTCGGTGTACCCGGTGACGCGGCGAGTGCCGTCGGGCATCTGGAGGTAGGCGTACCGAGACAGGTCGGGGAGGCCCGATCGGTCCGGCGCCAGGAAGTCCTGCCTGGCCAACGAGACGATCGGTAGGAGCGCGGGTGACGCTGCCGAAGGGTCGCGAAGATCGGCGCACAGCTGACGCAACGGCTCCTCGAACTCGCCGCCGAGGATCGAGTCCGCGCCGACCTCGCGCAGCATGGGCGCGTTGGGCGGCCCGTACAGGCCGTACGCGCAGATGTGCGCGTCGGGATTGGCCTCGCGCGCCTGCTTGATCATGGGGACGGCCATGCGGGTAGCCGTATGCATGGGCACGTAGAAACCGATCAGGTCCGCCGACCGCACGACCGCCTCGGTGAGCATCTCCACCGACAGGTCGACGCAGGTGACGTCAGCGCCCGATGCACGCAACCAGGCTGCAGGTGAGGCCAGCCCGAAGGGCTGGTGCCCGAGTTCGTAAGTGGAGATCAGCAGGACCCGTAGGGGCTCGCGGACCACCGAGCGGGTCGGATCGAGGAGCGGACCGGACACCGTCACGTCCTTTCACCGGGCAAGCCGCGCAAGCAGAACACCGGCAGAGAGGCGTGTCAACGATCCTGCGTGAGGCTGTCACAGGTGGAGGTTGCAGTTTCGCCGGCGGCCCTGTCCTCGAGGAAGGTGAACAGGTCGTCCGACGCGGCCTCGAGAACGTCGACGTGCCCGGCGTCGGGGTAGACCTTGCCCTCCACCGTCACGCCCCCCTCGCAGTACGCGCGGCCGAGCTCGCGGACGCTCTCCACGGGAATCGTGTCGTCGAGCTTCCCGTGCGCGAGGAACACCGGAACGGTCGGCATGACGTGCCCCAGATCGTTGCGGTCGAGCTCGGCGCGGAACCGCGGGTCGTCGAGCACCGCGTCGAGTCCGTAGTCGTCCTGCGACTTACCGGCGAACTCCTCGATGATCTGCCCGATGCATTGATCGCCGATGTCATCCAACGCCGTCCGGCCGGCGTCGTTCAGGTCCGCCCCGTCGACATCCAGCTCGGGGTAGGTGGCGCCGTATCCGTGCACGGTCATGGGCACATATCCGAATGCCTGCCCGCCCTCCAGGACGTCGGCGAGCGAGTCGAGCCCGTAGGGCACCGACAGGGCGGCGGCGCCGATGAGCGAGAGCTCTGGGGCATACGTCGGCTGCAACTCCGCCGCGAAGAGCGCGGCGGCTCCACCTTGCGACTGGCCCATGAGAGCGACGGCCGGCGACTCCGCACCCGTGAACCGAGACGCCGCCCGGACCGAGTCCAGCACGTTTCGGGCCGAGAGCTCGTTCACCATGTACGGGTGCTCTCCCGGCGTACCGAGCCCCTGGTAGTCGGTCGCCACGAACACCGCACCGTCGTCGATCGCATGCTCAGCCAGCGCCGCCAGGTCACCCTGACCGGAGAAGAAGCTCACGGACGGCGCACATCCGTCGCCCAGCCCATCCGTGCCGTGAGCCCACGCGAGGACGGGGGCCGTGTCGGCACCGGACTCGGGTACGAACAGAACGCCCGACACCGGTATCAGGGATCCGTCCGCGGCTGTCGACCAGTAGAGAATCCCGTAGCCCTCCCCGTCCTCGGGGGATTCGATCTGGCGAGCCCAGATGAGATCTCCCGGCTCCGAGGCCACGGCGGTCGGCGGCGCGATGTAGAACTCCGACCCGCCCGGGGCGACCGGGATGTCCACCGCCGCGGTGTCGCCCAGTCCTTCCTCGCCGATGTCGCTCTCGGCACCACTGCAGCCGGCAACTCCGACAAGCGCGGCGACGACTGCCAGTACCGCGTACCGCGCCATCCTGGCAGGCTAGCAACGGGAAGACGGCCGCGGAGAAGATCGAGGCAATTCCATGAGCATCGCTCGACCGGCGCTGGCAGCTGTTCCCTGTCTCCTCGTGGCGGATGTGGCACAGGCCGCGCGGTATTACCGGGACACATTGGGCTTCAGCGAGATCGAGTTCCTCGAGGATCCCCCCGTGGCGCTCTACGTCCGTCGCGGATCCGCGACGCTCCTGCTGCAGGCCACGGACCGGGCAGACGCCTCCGTCGCCGAGGTGTCGCCACGTCGTCTGGCGGTGCACGCCTGGGATGCCCTGCTCCTCGTCGACGATGTCGAGGCCTTGGCCGCCGACCTCAAGGCGAGGGGAGCACGCATCACCGTGGGGCTGGGCATCACGCCCGTCTCCGACCACACCCTCGAGGTCCGTGATCCCTGGGGCAATCTCCTGGCGTTCGCCGGCGCACCGGTCGGACTGCTGAGCCACGCGACGGACCGAGCGCGGCGGCTGCTGCCGCCACCCGTCATGCGACGGGTACGAGAGCTGCGAGCAGCGCGGGAGGAGCGCGCTCCGGCCCAGGCGGTGCGCGACTTCTGTGCCGCCCTCGACGGCCAGAAGCCCTTCTACATGTTCTTCACCAAAGGCCTGCTGCACTGGGTGCGTCAGGCCGCCGCGCAGGTTCCTCCGGACGTCACGCTGGCGCTGATCGGTTCGGATCTGCCACCGGACGAGCTTGAGTGGCTGCGGCAGCGGCTGGACAGACCCGTGCACAACATCGCCTTGGGGGTCGATGACAACACCACCTGGGAGTTCCTGTTCGACGCGCACCAGTCCGACTTCGGCTGGCTGGACATCGACTGCTTCGTCCTGAACCCCGCTCTCTTCGCGGAGATGACTCGCTTCGAGCCCGGCGTGGCCGTCAACGGGATGTGGACGTACGACGCCGTACCTGGAGCGCCGATCGCCTGCACGCACTTCGCCTTCATCAACGCCGAGGTACTGCGCGACCTCCGGACCCAGGGCGACGCGTTGAGTCCCACGAACTACGACTGGACCGGGGCGACGATCTCGCTGCTGCATCCTCGGACGCAGTGCCGAGTTCCCACCAAGCGCCAACGCGAGCTGCTCCTGCGGGTGCTCCCGGAAGACCCCTCCGGTCGGCCCCGGCCGCCGGGCGGGAGCACCTTCTTCGACACGCTGGTCGCCTACCAGGTAGGGGCCTATGCCCGAGGTTTCCGAACTGAAGCCGTACGCCCACTCGCGCACCGGACGCAGGCGGGCCTCAGCAGCGCGGCTCAGGACTCCCCCGTCTGGCAACAGGACATGTCGGACGAGGTCGTCCACGTCGGGGCGGTGAGCTACTACCGGCGGGATTTCCACTCCAGTCCCCTGCGTGCGATGTACCTGGCGGCGGAGTACGCCCTCATCGCTGCGGCGGACGGGGACCTGCCGGATTCCTACGTGAAAAGGGCGGACCAGCTCAGCGCAGAGCTGTCCGAGCACGGCCTGTCCGCCGACGAGGGGGTCACCATGCTTCGGGACCATCTCGTCCACGATCGCGGCCTGGCCGAGGTCACCGCTGACCGAGTGCTAGGACGGAATTCATGAATGACGCTCGGGAAGTCGCGGAAACCACGTGCACCATCCCGTTGCCCCGCCTCACCAAGACGCAGGACGCCCTTCTGCGTGCCGCCTTCCGCGAGCTGATGACGACCTCCGCGGCTGTCGGTGTCGAGCGACTCGCCAACTTGTCCGGCGTCGCCGCTGTCGAAGTCGAGGAGGAGCTGGCGCAACTCGCCGCGGCGGGACGGGTAGGGCGTGACCGGAACGGGAGCGTCACCGGTGCACTGGGCCTCACCATCGACACGACCCGACACGAGCTCCTCATCGGTTCGACGAGCTGGCACACCTGGTGCGTGATCGACGCGCTGGGCATCCTCGGAGCGCTCTCCGAGACCGGGACGGTTCGCTCGACGGTGCCGGCGACCGACGAATCGGTCGAAGTGCAGTTCACCGACGGCCATCCCACCGCCGGCGCGCTTGACAGCGTGGTCTTCATGCCCGACCACCAGGCGGGGGCGCCGGTGATCGACAGCTGGTGCCCATCCGTGAACTTCTTTCCGGACGCCGACGCAGCCGAGCGGTGGGCGGCCGGAGCCGGTGTGCGCGGACGCCAGGTCAGCCTTCCCGTGGCCACCGCCGCTGCGTCGGATCGCTGGCGGGAACGCCTCGCGGAGTGAGAGCTCAGGCGGCTCGGTCGAGCCGCTCGGTCGCCTCCGCGTACTGACGAGCCCGCTCCAGCACCGGCCGCCCGTAGAACCTCCGGATGACCGGCACGAGGGCACGGTTGACGAGCCGTTGCGGCAGTGGCATCGGCCGGAGGATGTCGACGATGAGCACCACCCGGAACTCGGTGGAGGTGTTGTACACCTCGTGCTCGAAACGGTCGTCGAACAACATCCCCTCGCCGTTCCGCCAGGCGCGGACCTCGTCGGCCACCCGCAGGCGAGGCGGCTCCACCTCGGGGACGATGAGGCCGAGGTGGTAGCGCAGGTACCCGCTGAAGGGTCCCCGGTGGGCCGGCACGGTCTTGCCCGGGTCCAGGATCGAGAACTGCGCCTGGAAGACGTCCGGGACGCCCGCCAGTGCTTCCGTCGTTCGCGGACATCGCGAGCTGTGTGGCTCCGCCGGCCTACCCATGGCCCGGAGGTAGTAGACCCGCCAGTGACCGGGGGTCACGGCGGAGATGCAGTGCTGCACCGGGTCGAGTTCGTCGTACACGGGAATGCTGTCCACCCCCTCCATCACCGCCAGTGCCTCGTCCCGGATCGCCGGATACGCGGCCTCCAGCGAGCGGAGCGAGGGATAGACGGCGTCGATGTCGAGGAACGGCGGCCTGGAATCACCGCCCGCCGGCTTCACGAACCATGCGTTGAGCCATGTCACAAGACGAGCCAGCAGAGCCATCGACTACGCACTCCGGTCCACGACGGACGATCTCGACTCGGCGCCGGACAGCACCGAGGGCGGCACGGTCCGGGTCGAAGGTCCCGGAACCGTACCGCCCTCGGCGGAGGCCGACGAGCCCCTGAGGCCTCGCCTCAGAGAGTGATGATGTGATCGGGCGGGTTGCCGGCGAGCGCCCCGTAGAGGTCGGGGAAGCAGCCCACGGCCACCCCGTCCACGACCCCAGCTGCGACAGTCGCTGCTCCCGCTTCGCCCTCGGCGAGACCGCGTTCGATCGCGCACTGGTCGCACATCATCAGCAGGATGTTCTGTTCGAGCGCGACCTTGGACAGGCGCTCACCGATCGGATCCCCGGAGCGCAGTACGTAGTTGTTGTCGTCGAAGAACATCATCCCGACGACCTCCGCCCCGTGCCGGTTCTCCTCGAGCTGGGGCAGGATCATGCGGCCCAGCTTGTAGCTCGCGGTGTGGCCGGACGTGCTGAAGACATAGGCGACCTTCATCGAAACTCCCTTTCGTCGGCTGATCACTGCGCTCGGAGGCGATTGCCGGGAACGTAGCAGCGAAATTTCCGCCGTCGTAGAGGTGCAGAACCGCTCGTATCCGGAAGCCCGCATCTCCGTTCGCGGAGTCACCGTGACCGGTCAGCGAATTCGAGGCGAACTCCCCTCCAGGCGACCTTGCTCAGCTGCCGTGATCATGGGGAGTTCCGTGGCATCCCCGCGCCTCGCGCCGCCCGGTCGCGGTCGTATCCGCTGGTCAGCGAGTCGCCACGCTTCGCCGGTCCCCCGGTTCTTGGGCCTACGAGGTCATCGGTCAGAGGCAGCACGGCTGAACCTGGCCCATCACGGGTCAGTCGCCGTAGAGTGTTCGTGAACGCTTCGACGCGTCGATCGGCTCCACGGCATACCTCATATTCGGATAGGCAAATTCATTAAGGAGGCCAGCGGGTGGAAGTTTCGGGGCCAGTCGGGTCGTTGCTGCCCAGCGAGAATTCTGGCATCGAACTGATCGCGAAGTTCTTCCGCGCGCTTGGTGACCCCACACGACTCCGTCTCTTGGACTTCTTGCTCGACGACGCTCGAACGGTCGGCGACTGCGTGGCGCGGGTGGGCCTCTCCCAGGGCCGGGTGTCTGCACATCTCGCCTGTCTCTCCGACTGCGGCTACGTGTCCTCGCACCGAGAGGGTCGATTCGTCTACTACCAGGTGACCGATCCGCGGGTGGCGAGCCTGATCGCTCTGGTCCGCCTGATCGCCGCGGACAACTCGGCTGCCCTGGCGCACTGTGTGCGCATCGACTCAGCCACCGGTGGCGGGGTCAGACCGGTCGCGCCTCGCTGATCACCCGCACGACGTGGGCGACCACCTCGTCCTGCCGGGTCACGTGGAAGAAGTGATCGCCCGCGATGGTCAGCCGGCGGAATGTCGATGCCGTGTAGCTGGACCAAGCCGACAGCGACTCGTCGGTCGTGAGGGGATCGCGAGATCCGCCGAGCGCCGTGATCGGGCAGGGCAGCGGGGCTCCAGGATGTTCGGAAGCCGGCGCCTCGGCCAGACGAAAGTCCGCACGCAAGGCCGGAAGCAAGGCATCCATGAGTTCCTCATGGGCCAGCACCGGCTCGGGGATCCCCCCGAGGGCAGCCAGCGCGTCGAGGAACTCGCGGCGGGGCAGGTGCGCTATCGGCGGCATCACCCGGGGGCAATGGGGTGCTCCCGCCCCCGACACGATCAGGTGTCGAACGTCAGGTAGGTGTCGGGTCAGCCTAAACGCGAGATGCGCACCCCAGCTGTGCCCGAACAGCACGATCGGGGCTCCCGTGCCGATCGCCGCCACGAGCTCGCGCACCACCCGCCCGGCGTCCGACGGCGGCGCTTCTCGCAACCGTGTCTCCCTGCCCGGCAGGTGGGCGACGAGGAGGTCCACGTCGTCTGGCAGCCGTGTCCGCCAACCCTGGAACGCCGCCGGTCCGCCCCCGGCGTGCGGCAGGCCCACGAGCCGGATGCGAGCGGGTGCCGGCGCCAGCCACCTCCGCAGCCAGGTAGCTGAGGGCGAAAATGCAGTCACGCGGGAGCGAAGGCAAGAACGACGTTGTGTCCGCCAAACGCGAACGAGTTCGAGAGGGCCAGCCCCGGAGCCATCTTTCGGGCCTCTCCTCGCACGAGATCGAGCTCGATCTCGGGATCCACGTCCTCCAGGTTCAGGACGGGCGGGATCATGCCACTGGCCAGCGCCTGGACGGTCGCAACTGCTTCGATCGCACCAGCCGCGCCGAGGGTGTGGCCGATCAGGGACTTGGTGGCCGTGACCGGGGCGGAGGCAGTGCCCAGCGCGGCTCGCACGGCCCTCGCCTCGATGGCGTCGTTGAGGGTCGTCGAGGTGCCGTGAGCATTCACCATTCGGACATCGCCGGGTGCCGCGTCGGCGCTGCGCAGTGCCTGGAGCATGGCCTCGCACGCTCCGCGGCCGTCCGGGTGGGGCATCGTCACGTGGTGTGCATCCGACGTCCGCCCGAAGCCCCGGAGCTCGGCATGCGCCCGGACACCCCGGGCGCGGGCGGACTTCTCCGACTCCAGGACGACGACTGCCGAGCCCTCAGCGATGACGAAGCCGGTGCGGTCCGCGCTGAAAGGACGGCTGGCCCCGGCCGGGTCGTCGTTCCTCCGCGAGAGCGCGCCCAACTTGTCGAAGCCGGAGACGATGGTCCGCGTGATGGGGGCGTCCGTGCCCCCGGCCAGGACGATGTCGGCCTCCCCCAGCGCGATCATCTGATAGCCGGCGACGATGGCGTCCGCGCCCGAGGCACAGGCTGTCGCCACCGTGGTGCACGGTCCCCGGAAGCCGTAGTTGATGGCGACCCAGGCCGACGCGTCATTGATCATGGCCATGGGGATGGCCCGGGCCCGTAGTCCGTCGGGTCCCTCACGGAAGTACGTCAGGTAGTTCTGCTCCGCCGACGTGGCACCTCCGACGCCGGAACCGATGACGACCCCGACCCGCGCGCGGTCGAGCTCGCTCACGTCGGCGATGTTCGCGTCTTCGAGGGCTTGCCGAGTCGCCGCCGCCGCCAGCCGCGTACAGCGATCGGTCTTGAGGGCTTCACGACGCGCGAGGTCCATGTCGGCAGGGATGTCGACCTCACCTGCAATTCGAACACCGTCGCCCGCTGCTTCGTATGACCGGATGGCACGGACCCCGCTGCGACCGCCGAACTGGGCGGCGTGGAACTCCATGAGACCCACTCCCGCCGGGCTGGCCACCCCCATCCCCGTGATGAGGACGCGGGGCCTGCTCGTCACGAGGCCGCCGAGGGTCGCTGATCCCTGCTCGCGGCGACGACCGCGTCCACGACGTCCTGGATGGTGCGCACCTGCTCTACCTGGCTCGACTCGATACGGCCGCCCAGCTCGCCTTCCATGGCGGTCACGAATTCGACGCGGTCGAGGGAATCCATCTCCAGGTCGTCGCGCAGATTTGCGTCGGGCCGGATGCGGTCCCCCGGGACACCGAGTTCGTCCTCGAGAACGCGCCTTACCCGGCTGAACACTTCCGTCTGGTCCACCGCTTCTCCTCCGCAAGGCTGTCGTCAGTGTGCGGCGCGGCGTGCCCTCGCACGACAGCCCCCGCAGGCTCGGTGAATCGAGTCTGTGCCGGCTCAATGAAGCACCGGCGCTGAGCGCCGTCAAGACAATCTGGGCGCGGCGGCGACGTCCTCGGCACCTGCTCAGCGGCGGCGCACCGGCCTTCCCCCTCGTTGCACTCCCCCGGCCTGACTAGTCTGCCTCCGTGGTCGCGGGCGAGCTCCCTCCAGCGCGCCTGCTCGCCATCAGTGACCTGCACGTCCGGTACGGCGCCAATAGGGAGGTCGTCGAAGCCCTCCGTCCGACATCGCAAGGTGATTGGTTGCTCGTCGCGGGCGACGTCGGCGAATCGGTCGCGGACATCGAGTGGGCGCTCGGGCTGCTGGCCTCACGGTTCGACACCGTCTTCTGGGTCCCCGGCAACCACGAGTTGTGGACGACGCGGGACGACCCGGTCCGACTCCGGGGAGAGGCCCGCTACCGACATCTGGTGGAGTGTGCGCGCCGATTGGGCGTGGTCACGCCCGAGGATCCGTACATGGTCTGGCGGGGTGCCGGTGGACCGGCGGTCATAGCGCCTCTGTTCCTGCTCTACGACTACTCGTTCCGCCCCGACGACACGCCGACGAAAGGGGCCGCCATGGCACGCGCACAGCAGACGGGCGTGATCTGCACGGACGAGTTCCTTCTCCACCCGGACCCGTACGAGAGCCGGGAGGCATGGTGTCGCGCTCGCGTGGACGAGACGGCTGCCCGGCTGGCCGACATCGATCCGCGCATGCCGACGGTCCTCATCAATCATTGGCCGCTCGTGCAGGAGCCCACGCGGATCCTGCGCTACCCCGAGTTCGCGCAGTGGTGCGGCACCGTCGAGAGCGCGACGTGGCACCTCGACTATCGGGCTGAGGTGGTCGTCTACGGCCACCTGCACATCCCGCGGACGACCTGGTACGACGGCGTGCGGTTCGAAGAGGTGTCGCTCGGATATCCGCGCGAATGGCAGCCGCGGTTGAGCACCCCTGTGATGCGCCAGGTCCTCCCCCCGGAGAACTGACGTGCTCGAGGAACTGCTCCCCCCAGCCGTGCTCGTCGTCGAGGCCTTTCAGGACGGGAATGCGTCTCCTCTGTTTCCCGAGGAGGAGGCGGTGGTGGCGCGGGCGGTGGAAAGGCGGCGGTTGGAGTTCACGACCGTGCGATCCTGCGCCCGCCAGGCGCTGGCGCGGCTCGGCGCCCCAGCCGGCGCCATCCTGCCCGGCGAGAAAGGCGCCCCCATCTGGCCGCCTGGGGTGGTGGGGAGCATGACCCACTGCGCCGGCTACCGCGGCAGTGCCGTGGCGCGTGCTGCCGAAGTCGTGACCGTGGGCATCGACGCGGAGGAGAACGCTCCGCTGCCGCGCGGAGTACTCCCCTTGGTCTCGCTCCCCGAAGAGAGAGCACAACTTGAGCGATTGGCACTCTCGCGGCCGGACGTGTGCTGGGACCGGCTCCTGTTCAGCATGAAGGAGTCCGTCTACAAAGCATGGTTTCCGCTCACCGGGCGATGGCTGGGTTTCGAGGAGGCGACCGTGTCCGCGGAGGCGACGACCAATACGTTCTCCGCGCGCCTCCTGGTTCCCGGGCCGATGATCGACGGTCGGGAAGTCACCGGTTTCCAGGGTCGGTGGCTCGCCCGCGATGGGCTCGTGCTGACCGCGATCGCGACCCCGGCGACCGGCCCCCTGCCTGAACCCCGTGGGAGGACGAACGCTGCGACGTTCTCCCACGGGCTCGATGACGTGACCGGGGCGGGAGGAGCGGCCAACCCTCGCTAGGCGGGCCAGGTATAGGGAACGCAGTTCTCGTAGTGAGTTCTCCACTCATTGGCGGCCCGCCTGAGAGAGATGACCGCGATCGCCGCCGCACGGAGTCGGGCACTCACGCGCGTCTCGTCGAGGGTGAGCACAGTCAGGTACCCCAACTCGGCGATCCGTGAGAAGGCGCCGTCATTGCTGGCCACCCAGAAGTGCAGGGCGCCACGCTGGGCTTGCCTGGACGCATGCCGAATCAACAGACCATCTGCGCCCTGCCGTCGACGACCGCCGTTGAGGACCTCGAAGCCCATGTCGCTCGCGGTCGCCGCGTGAGCCCGACAGGTGACCAAGTGGCCGGCAGCGATGCGCCGCACGGCTGGCCCGCCGAAGTCCCCCAGCAGGCGAGCCAACCCGGCGACGTCTTGTCGGCGGGTCAGGACGTTGTCCATGTCCCACAGCATGGCGACGGGGCCGGGCGTCCACTGGATCCGGCGTGGGTCTGGCATGGGCCCATCATCGGAGGGGCCTCCGACATTTCCGGCACTCCGACGGGCTCCGTTGCGAGCGGGTTCCTGTACCGCGCGGGTCGACACCAGGGGGGAAGCGCCGGCCGGTCCCGTCTCAGAAGACGAGCCGACCTCACGTTGCTGCGGCCGACTCACCGTTCCACCGCGATGATGGATGGCGCGAGGCTCGGCTTGCCGGCACGAGGTCGATCAAGCCGCCGTGCCGGACCCATCACCGGAGGTCAACACCTCCAGCGCTGCTTCCCCGGCACCCATCGACAAGAGGTAGTCGACGAGACGAGCCTTCGGCAGGCGCATCAACTGAACACCCAAAGGGGCTTCGGGACGACCACGCTTGCTCGGCGGCCACGGTTTGGTGGTGCGCTCGGGTGATCTGTTGAACCGTGGCGGGGGCGCGAGCATGGTCAGGACGAAATCGCCGACTCGGAGGTCGAGTGCTGCTCGCTCGACGAGGACCTTGATTCGCGGGGTCTCGCAGACGTAGAGCACATACCGATAGCGCCCCCCTCGAGGAACCGAGATCACCGGTAGGGCCTCGATCTGCGGCAGGTTCAGTCCCGCAAGCGACTGCCGAGCGGCGGCCACCGCCTCCTGTGGTGCCGTGCGCCGAGTGGTGTCGCGGTATGCACGGATGATGGCCCTGTACTCAGCCAGAGGCTTCTCGCTGCGCTCGTACTCGACGGCGATCGCGTTGGCGAACGACTGCCCCGACTCCCATTCCGCCGGGTCGATCGGCAGGACCAGCGCGTCCGGGAAGCCTCTCCGCTTCCCGTCGTCGGATAGGTAGCCGTACACGGGCTGGTACCGCCACACGTCTGATCGAGCGCCGGCGCGATGACGCATCTTGGGCGGAGCCTTGTCCTCCGCCGTGATCTCTCGTTCCGTCAACACGGTCACCGACGTCGGATAACCCGCCGGGAGTTCGTGGCGACCGGTCTCAAGTTCGACGATGAGGTCGGTCAACCGCAGGGTGTGCTCCATCGTGCCCAGCGATGGGTTAGGGTGGTAGCGCGTGCCGTCCCCCACCTCGTTGTAAGCCCGGACCGTGGGCTGGTAGATCGGGTACCCCCCGATACCCGGGTGCTTCTCGATCCACCCCCCTGCCTGCAAGGCAGCCAAGCGTGCAGCGACCGCCTGGCGGGTGGGCATCTGATCGAGGGGGTACCAGCGTTCCTGGATCTGGGCCCGCGTTGCATACCGGACCCGACACAACCAGGTAACGAGGGCCCGGTTCTGTGCGACTAGGAGTACGGGTCCCTCCTTCCGCCGTCCCTTCCCCTTCCTCGTCGACGGGTCCGGGGTACCCGGCGGGGCGAGATCGGGCGCGCCGAAGAAGATGTCGACCCCGTCTTCGGGGACGGCGAAAGGACTGTCGTCGCGGTCGTGTGCGGGGTAGGTCATCGAGGCTCCTTGAGTGGGTGGCTTCCGCTCGGACGTCTCGACACGGCAGGCGGCCCACTTGAGGTTGCTCGAGAAGTTGCTCGAGAAGTCCTGCAATGAGCGGACGAGAGGGCGTCACCCTTCACGACAGTCCTCACACACACAGTTGCTCGGATGCAATGTCCGTCGCGACGCCCACGAATCGGTATGTCCGCAGGTCAGAGCCATGATTCGACCTTCGCGCCCTCAGCCCGCTCCCCATCGGCTGAAGGCGCGTTCGCGACCTCCAGAGACTGCGAACAGCGCTCCGGTCAAGCGGTCCACCGGACTTTCGCTGCATCTGCGATCGGCTCCGGTGGCTGGGGCGGCCTGGTTGCACTCCCCGCTGCCTGGTCGCTGCGCTCCCATCGCATCGGGTCGTGCACCCTCGGCCTTCGCCCGATCGATACGCGAGAACGACGGAATCCCGGGGCCCCGGTAGGCGCTGGTCGATCGGTGGACGGCGTTGGGCTCTCCACCCGCTTGGCGCTCGAATGCCGTCCCCGCCGGGGAGGCCGCAGCCGCGCCCTCCCCTCCCCGTCCGGTTGGTGAGGTCGCCCCTCCCTTCACCGCACAACGAAGAATCGCCCTCCCGAAGGTGACCTGGAGGGGTACCCGAGGCAGGTGTCGCACGGGAGGGGTACCCGGTGTTGTGCGGGTGGGGTACCCCGACACCCGTCCCTGACGGGGACGGCTGAGGGTCGCGCGTAACCCTGGGCTCACCTCGGAGGGCGGGTGCGGCGACGGCTGACGGGCCAGACGATTTGCTGCGGGACGCTCCCTGAGCGTCCCGCCATCTCACTCGGGACCTGGAGCGCGTGGCTACCGACAAGTTACAGCGCTCGCTTCGCTCGACTGGTGCTCGCTGCGCTCGCGCTCAACAGCGTGACCCGCTGCGCGGATCGCGCTGCTCCTTGTTCTTCCCCGACGGGCCGAAGGCCCAAAGACCGCACCTGACACGCAGACAATCGGCGCGTTGCGCGTCAGTCCAGCAGCGCTTGGTCCCGTCTCCACTCCGGTTCTAAGTGCCTACCTGGCTCTGCCGCCGGTCCTCTGACTTGCGGTCGGTGTCTACATCTGTGGACTGATCGTGGATAGCGATCGCGCCCGCCGGATCGTCCTATCGCGAACACGCTTGCGCAGGGGAGCCGCCTGCCTGGGCGCCCCCAGGGCGGATCTCGGCCAGGCGGCGGGGACCAACAGCCGCGCAACGCGGAGTCGCCCCTACCGCCGGTTGCCGTTCTTCTATGTGCTCAGCGGACAGCCGTCACCGTTCACGGCCGGGGCGCTGGCGGTGTATGCAAGGCGGGCCGAGCCCGAAGCGGGCGACCTCAGGCTTCGCCGCAGAGGAGAGGGCTCCGGGGAACCGTAGGTTCCCGGTCCGCCGCAGGCCCAACGGACGGCGGGCGGCGTACAACACCGTTCGGCATAGGTGGGTTGGCCAGAAGCACCGGCGACCTGAGTCGTCCGCCTGCTCGTCGGCAACCGACAATGCGTGCCGCTCAGGGCCCCGACCGAATGGACAGCCCGGGGCCCCGGTTTCCCGGTTCTCCGTCTCCCGGTGCGCCGACGGTCGTTCTGTCACGGGAGACGGCAGGGTCAACGGCGGGAGGGCGAAGGGCTGTCGTGACGACGACACGGCGGCGAGCGCCATCGGGTCATTTTGCTTCCATAAGGCTCCAGCCTGTGGCGGACCGTCCAACTGTCGATATGACGCTCTCCGGAACTCCGACCGAGAGACGCCACACCACTGCGATGCGCAAGGTCCGTCGTCCATAAAGTCCTGCTGGGCGGCCAGAGTTGGGGCACAAGAGATCTCACCATATTGAGGGATGACTTATCGGTCTGTTCTGCGCATGGCTCGACCGATTCCAAGGGCCCGTACAGCAAATGGCCACTGGAGAAGATTCGAGATGTCAGCACAGCAGTGGAGAACAAAGGGAGCCCAAGAGATCGGCGTCCCCACTATCCGGATCGTTCGCGACCCCGAACCACGCCTGATCGCCCAGGTGGTCTACGCGGACGGACGGGTCTCAACCGACTGGGACGACTTCCTCCGCGCCCGCGGCCTCGGCGAGGACGCCCTTCCAGCGGATGACCACGCGGTTGGGGTCGAGACCGTGCCGACCGCGTGACCCCTTCTTGATCCGCACCTCCGCAATCTGACTCATCAGTAGTGCGTTCCGCTCCAGCAGTTCGGAACGCTCCCACACCTCGGCGAAGGTCTCCCCCGTCTGCCGGATACGAACAGCCGGCGCACTGGGCACGGCGCGCAGCCGCTGCCTCTCCCGATACAGAGCCTTTCTCTGCTCCTGCAGGACCTCGTCCTCGTTGGTGCCGGGCTCGACGGTGGACATCTCCTGCATCACTGCCGCCAGCGCCTCTTCCACCTCGCGGAGGTTGCCCCGCGGAGATTCGATGGATTCCTCCTCCGTGACCGGCAGGTCGCCGAAGATCGCGAGGAACCGCTCCGCGACATGCGACTCGAGGCGAAGACGCCCCACCGCGACGCCAGGACACCTCTCCCCCGTCCGAGATCGGCGACCGCAGACCATCACAGACGGCTTGCCCGCCTGCGACTGCCGGTTCATCCGCACGCCGCACAGGTCGCAGACAACGAGGCCCCGCAGGAGATAGGGCACCGATGCGTTGTTGCCGCCGGTCGTGGATCGGCGGTCCAACTCCGCCTGGAGCGCATGCCACGTGTCGTCGTCGACGAGTGGTTCGTGGGGCCTGATCGGCAGCCCGTCGTCCCCGCGGACGAGTTGGCGACGGTGCATCTGCATGCCGCGCAGGATGGGCCGACGCAGCAGTTTCCGGAGTGTGTCGGGCGCCCAGCCCTTGCCCTCTGGGCTTCCGACTCCTCGACGGTTGAGGTCGTCGACGATGTTCCAGGTCGACTCCCCGGCGAGCACGCGCTCGATGATTGCGCGAAGGACGACCGACCGCTCCGGGTGGAGGACGAGCCGGAAGCCGCGCTGCTCCGGGTGCGGCCCCGCTGTCCAGCCGAAAGCCGGCATCCCACCGCGGTGCCGGCCCTCCCGGGCCATATATGCCACGGCCTCCCGCGTGCGGGAACTGATGACAGCCGCCTCCAACTGCGCGAAGGACTGGAGGACGTTCGCGACGAAGACACCGTTGGGCGTCGTAAGGTCGAGGCTCTCTCCGATGCTGACCAGAGCGACGCCGTGTTGCTCGGCTTCTTCCCGCAGGTTGTTCCAGTCAGCGACATTGCGAGCGATGCGGTCCAACTTGGCGAAGAGCAGGACGTCGACGTCGGCCCAACGCTCGCGCACCTTGCGCAACCCGGGTCGATCCAGTCGAAGACCCTTGTCGCTGCCAGACACGTCGAGGTCGGAGATGACCTCGACGACGGTCCACCCATGCGCCTGCGCGTAATTGCGGCAGGCCTCTTCCTGCCGCTCTGGGCTGGTGCTCGTGTCCCGTTCGCCCGCGAAAGACGAAAGGCGCACATAGATGAGCGCGCGCAACGGCATCTTGCTCGACCCTCGTCATCCTCGTGGCGGAAGTTTCATTTGATCATCGGCCGCAACGCCCTGAGGCTTTAGAAGCGCCAGGTGCGTGTTCTCGACCAACCTCGCTAGGGCTCTACTCAGGTCCACTTGGTGAAATGCATGCGGTTCCCTCCTCTCTCGCCGCCGAACGGCCCCCGTCCGACAAGTCGGCCGCGGGGAGGTCATCACCTTGAGTCAAGTGTACCAAGAATGGTACAGACACGTCGTGAGGCCGACCCCAAGATCGACGGGTGCCCTGCGCCGACGAAGTCAGGACGGCCCGACGGAAGGCCCTTGGCGATGCGATCCGTCTGCGTCGGCAGTCCCTAGGGATGAGCCAGGAGCAACTCGCAGACAGGGCCGGCATCGAGCGCAAGTCGGTGAGCCGAGTGGAGACAGGCGCCTACTCCCCGTCCGTGGACAGGCTGTGGCGCATCGGCGACGCCCTCGGCTTGCCACTCCACGTACTTCTGGCGCCCGCTGGCTACACGTTGCACGACGCAGTGAGACCTCAGTCGGTCCAGCCGGCAGCCAGTGGAGACCACGCCAGGTCCCCTGCCTGATCGCTGCTCGCAGCGTCTCTCGCCGACCGGGCTGACGCCCTCGACCAGGTTGTTCAGCCGGGAGTCCCGCCGCCCCTACGTGCCCCGTCTCTGCAGGAGCACCGCGCCCTCAGTGGCATGGCTACGCCGAACGGCAGACGACCCTCACGCCCTCGCCCAGCAGGTCCTGTCAGACATTGGGTGTCCGACCAGACCCCGGTGTCCGGCTGGCATGAGCCGCGGCGGCGCCGCCAATCCACGAGCGATGCATACATTGTGTCAACTGAGAGTGACGGTTGCGCGCACGCAGAGTAGTCAGTACGTTCGGGCCTCACTTGACCCGATGGCTGAGGAGCGACTCGGATGGTTCCGGCAGGACTGTGGCTGTTGCTCGACGACGGAGTCGTCGTTGGGGACGTCGCGTACACCGAGCAGGGCGACGCGGAGCACGACGCCGAGGTGCTGCGTCTTGAAGCATGCGAGGCGCTCGGGTATCCGGTCGCGCCCGGACAGATCGAGGTCCGAGGCGTCCGAGTGCTGACCGAACGCCGCTACGGGTTTATCCCAGCCCAGCATCCCCACGGATCGACGCCCACTGCCTGTGCCGCTGGCGCTCCGGGGGTAGAGGTTGACCCCTTCGCACTCCCCGCCGGCTATCGGATGGCGAAGGCCAGGCCTTCACCCTCGACGACAACAGACAGCCCCTACTACGTCGACCCCTCCGGAATCGATCCCTTCGCGGTCCCCGGCGGGCACCCCCCGCCGGCCGGGCCCGATACCTCGACCCCGCCCAGGGACAGCAGCACGGGCTCCGCGCCGGGGACCGACCGAGGCGGGAAGGCGCGGCGGCACCTGAAGATCGTCCGCTAACTGTCTGCGCCTTCGACGACCAATCTCTGTGTCCAGGCCGCGTTCATCTCGATCATGCGTGTCCGAGCCAGCCGTCTTGGCAGGTATTGGCCACCCACATCCAGAGAGGCATTCCGTGAGCGATTCACACAGTTCGAAGTTCTGGGCGCGCGTCGCCGAATTGGGGGCCCGCCCGGCACCTGGCAGCACGTACCGGAACAGCCGCACACCGGTCGCCCTCATCTGCGCGGTGGGGCACCTCTGCACGCCACGGCCGGCCAACGTGCAGCGGGGCCGTGGCCCCTGCCGAATCTGCGCGAACCACGACTCCAACGCCGCCGAATCGGCGTTCTGGGCCCGCGTCCGCGAACTCGGCGCTCGCCCGGCTCCCGATTCCAAGTATCGGGACAGCCGCACCCCGGTGGCGCTCATCTGCGCGGCTGGCCACGCATGCCACCCCAGGCCAACCAGCCTTCAGCAAGGACAAGGGCCATGCCGTGTATGTGCCCGCAACGACGCAGCGGCCGCTGAGGTGGCCTTCTGGGCAGCCGTCGACAAATGCCGCGCGCTCCCCGCTCCCCACGCCGTCTACAAGAACTCCCAGACGCCGGTGGCGTTGATCTGCGCCACCGGCCATCACTGCGCGCCCCGCCCCGCCAATCTTCTGCGAGGGCAGGGGCCGTGCCGGACGTGCGCCGGCAACGACCCCGAGGCAGCCGAGGCGGCCTTCTGGGCAGC
>NZ_JAAGWK010000012.1 GCF_010685995.1 Goekera deserti
AGATGCCGCGCGCTCCCCGCCGCCGGCGCGGTGTACGAGAACAAGGAGACGCCGGTGGCGTTGATCTGCGCCGCCGGCCATCACTGCGCGCCCCGCCCCGCCAATCTTCGACTGGGCCGCCGGCCCTGCCGGACGTGCGCCGGCAGCGACCCCGAGGCAGCCGAGGCAGCCTTCTGGGCAGCCGTCGACAGCAGAGGCGCCCGGCCGGCCGCTAACGCGAGGTACGAAGGCAGTAGGACGCCGGTGTCGCTGATCTGCGCGGCCGGGCACGCCTGCAATCCCCGGCCAAACAGCCTCCAGCAAGGACAGGGTCTCTGCCACGAATGCCTCGTCGCATTCGACCGGGTCTACCTCCTACACCATCCAGGAACGGGTGCAGTGAAGGTCGGCGTCGCCAGTGGAAACACAAGGGTTCGCCAGCTGTGCGATCAAGGTTACGTGCTGGTCGCCAACTGGTTGGGTCTCGCGCATTCCGTCGCCGTATCGACCGAACGGATGGTGCTCACGAGCTGGCGGGACGTTGGGATCCTGCCGGTGCAAAAGGCACCGAGATCTGGTCGAACCGAGACTGCGCCGGCCGCACATCTGTGGCCGACCTACCGCAAACTCCGCGAGCTGCTGGGCGCCCCGGACCTCGTTTAACCGCCTTCGACTGGCCTGCGGAAGCGCCGTGGGGACGTCGATTGGGCCGACAGCCCCCACCCACGGTGTGCGCACCAGACCTTCTGAGGCCGCGGCTCGCTGAACGCTACATCGCGCCGTGCGCAGGTCCACCGTGGCGAGGTTCCCTAGAGCCCCAGCGCCAAGCCGACGGCGATTCCCGCTTTGATCGCGCGCCAGGGACGGGCGAGGTCATGCTGAGACACTCCTACTCATGGTGCTCTTCGGCTCTCGCGACCCCGGCGACGAGCCGGTGCTCTTCCACTACACGGGAGCCGAGAAGCTAGCGCTCATCCTGACCTCACAGCGGCTCTGGCTAAGTCCCTACTCGGCGATGCGCGACCCCCGCGAGAACGCCACGTGGCGGCCCGGCCTCAGCCTCGGAGACGGCCTCGACCCCAACAGCTTCGACGCGCAGGCACTCTGGGAGGACCTCGACGCGGCTGTACGGCAGCGCGCCAAGCTCGTGTGCTTCACGATGGACCGACCGGAACACGACTACTCCTTCTCCGGCACCAGCCGCGGGTGGGCTCGTGCGCGCATGTGGGAGCAGTACGCCGAACGCCACCGTGGTGCGGTCTTGGTCTTCGACCACGAGAGGCTCGACAAGACCATGACCACCCAGATCAACGGCCGCGTGCACAAGGGGCCCGTCCGCTACCTAGACGGGCAATGGACGATGGACGCCTTTCGCGGCCTTAGGGTCGAGGAGCTCCTCCAGCGAGGCTGCATCGCCGTCGCCGATGAGATCATCGCGCAGCACGGTGACGACCTGTACTTCGAGAAGGACATCGACTGGGCGTCAGAGTTCGAGTACCGCTACGTCACCGTCAGCGACGCCGACCACGAGGAAGTCGAGGCGCTACCTGCCCTGAGGGCCATCGTCCTCGGCATGGACTACCCCGATCACGAGCACGCCGTCCTGAGATACCGGCTGTCCAACTGCGGCCTCCCCGATGACTTCCCAGTAGCCCGATGCCGGTGGAGTAACGGCCATCCCATACTCGTGCCCGCCTTTTGAGCCGTGACCCAAGGCGGGGCAAACACCAGCTGCCGCCGAGCGACCAGCTTCAGGAGGCGGGCGCCGGCCGGGCGCCGATCTGGAACGGGGGCGTCGGCGTGGGGACGCCTGGCAGGAACCGGCGGTACGCCGTGTTCCGCTGAGCGGTTGACGCCAGCACCGACCCGTCATCGCTACGGCTGAGTCTCACCGACAGGAGCAGGTCTTCGACTGCACCGAACTCAAGTCGTCGACCACCGAGGGTCAGTGCCAACGGCATGGTCACGGCCAGCTGGTAGGTGGCGTCAGGGTCAATCTCGAAGGCAGGGTTCAGGGGAAAGCTCATGGCCGCCCAGGTTCCGACAACCGTGCGGCCCGCAATCAGCGAGGCGGTGCTCAAGATAGCTTGGAAGTCCTCGGCGGTCAGTGTCGCCAGGTCAGGGACCGCGATGGGGGCCGAGGTCCGCTCCTGCAGGAGCGCGAGCGCCTCGACGAGGCGCAGCTCGAAAGGTGACAGCAAATCCCACTCGGCGCCGAGCTGGTCGAAGTCGAAATACGGTCCGTACTGAGGGGCCATCTGCAGCACGTTCGGGTGCCGCAGGGCCGCCACGAAGCGCAGGGCGGGCAGCACCTCAGCGGCGTTTCGACCGCTGAGCGGTGCCACCGAGAAGCTGATCGTGCTGGTCTTCCCGGTGACGTCCAGGAGTCCTTCGGTCGTCACGACTCCCGCGGCATCGGTGCCCCGGCTCCAGACCCCGGTCTGGTCGGCGCCCGTCGTCGAGACCATGGTGAAAGCCAGCTCCGGCCCTTCTATCCCGCCCGGCAGCTGCACACGCATGCGCAGGGTGAACTGGCTATCGTCACCGGGCGGCAGGATGGAGATGGTGCCGTGCGTCAGGGGGCCGCCAAGGCCGCCGGGCAAGTCCGCGTCGATCGAGGCGGGCACGGTCACCGGCTTGCCGTACTTGCGCCAGGCCTCAAAGGCCTCGTGCTCCGGCGTCCCCTCGGAGAACTCGAAGTCCACCTTGATCGGAATCGGTCGCAGGTTGACCGCCTCGGCGAAGCGCTCGTAGATGCGGTAGGTGATGCACGATCCGTCGGTCTGGATGTCCTGCGTGGCGGCCAGCAGGCCCGGTTCGTTCAGCAGCTGTGGCGGCGCGGGGTCGAGGCTGAGGCCGTAGCGGAAGTGCGGGTCGCCGTCCAGGGCCTGCTGCAGTCGGCCCAGGTGCTCACGGATGTCGGCCGGCGCCAGAACGGCGGTCGTGTCGACGTCGTCTGCGGCGGGCAACGCCAGGTCGCGCCGGAGGAGCTGGGCAACGTCCGCAACAGCGTTGCGGAGCCGCTCCTGGCCGCCGTGCAGGTAGTAGTCCGTCACGAACCAGTAGTCACTGGTCAGTGCCTCGCAGAAGACGAGGCCCTTCCAGTCGATGATCCGGCCGGGCGCCTCGCGCCACTCCCGGATCCGACGCTGCTCATCGTCCGTCAGCTTGAGCTGCCGGTCGGCGACCATGGCGGCAATGACGGCGTCCGGCAGGGCGTCGAACCAGTCGCGGTTGTCCAGCGTCGGATCGAGCGGCATCACGAGGTACCAGTCGCCGACGGGGACGCCGCGCCGGACCATGCCGAGCATGAGACGGCGGAACGACTCTTCGACCTGCGACTTCTGACTCGCCGAGAGGTTCGTCGCGAACTTCTTGATCTGGTAGACGTCAACGGCCTCGGTGCCGGCCGCTGCCGGCACCAGGACGTCGATCCCGTAGTCACCCTGGGACGGGCGGATGCGGACGGCACGCGGGAACTTGTTGTAGAGCAGGACGGCGACGACGGTCTCGACTTCGTCGCCTCCGAGAGCCGCCCACTCAACCCGTGCCATTCCTGCAAGGTTAACGGGGCGCCGGGGCGCCGGGGCGTCCCCGGATATGGCACCAGGAAATGCAGAGCCCTGCCCGAGCGCCCGCAGCGCGTCGTCTGCCCGAGGGCGCTGCTGAGCGTCGATCCAACGTCGTCGCGAGTGGAACGATCGGGTGAGGGAACATGGAACAACGAGGAAGGGCATGCCGCTGTACCCGACGAGCGACACGTCGAACTTGACGCCAGAACAGCATGCGCTCCTGGACGACACCTTCTTCGAGTCGAATCCTGCTTCCTACTGGCGCGCCCGCATCGACGATCTGCTCCGCGAACCAACGCCAATCGACTACCGCGAGGCGCTCGCTGCGCAAGTGACCAGCTACGGCCTTGACGAGCGCTTGCTATCCACGACGAAACCGACAGAAGCCGAACGCGAACTGCAGAGGGCACTCGACGCCTTCACCCTCCGCCATCACCTCGCCGAGTCGCTCGTGCGGATGGTCCACGCCGTCCTCGCCCACTGGAAGATGCCGGGGTCCCGCAGCATCTGGCCGTCGCTCGCCAGTAATCGGGACACTGGCCATGATCTTGTGCAGGCGCTCCGCGCCTTCGAGGATCAGGGCGAGGTTCCAGCGAATCTCTTCATGCCTGCGACAAACGTACGAGCTCTGCCCTCAGATCCACCTGCCGACGTAGAGGCCGGGGTCCGGATGCACTGGCAGTGGGTGCGGCGCGCCATGCACCTACTTGTCAGTGAGGGGCTCGACGCCAACGTCGGAAACAACAAGCTCAAGCATGGCCTTGCCGTACGACCGCACAACGAATTGCGAGTCAGCTTTGTAGCAGGGTCCCCGCCACCGGACGGTAACGTTCGACTGTCAACCGTCGAGAGCGCGTCCAGCATCATCGACGCAACGGCGATTGAGTTCCTCGAACGTCTCCCATCGCGCCACGAGCACGCTGGGTCTTGGGAAGTTACGGTCCTCAACCTCCGGCCTGCGCCCCTTATCGCCGAATCCCTCATGCTCTCCACTGTGTGGGCGTCAGTGTTCGCGTCCGCGGCAGCCGACCGCTTCGTGGGGCCAGACGAGGCCAAGCCTAAGCATCCCGGGCTGGTGCTCGGACCCCCGCCGGACGCCATCGTTCGGGAGATCGTTGGCTACCGACAGGCCCTTACGATCTCGGACAAGAGTCAAACTTCGCGCGGCCTGGCTGTTGAGACCTCTAAGGGCATCGTCGGGCTCACCCAGACCGGCCCGGGGACCAACGGAACCATCGTCGCCGACTGACGCCCAGCTCACTCCACATAGAAGTCGCTTAGGTCGTCCGCTTCCCGCTGCAGCCCTGCACCGTTGACGACGGCCGCGGGCCCTAGCCTCACCTGCATGCGCGCTGTACAGATCACCCGCTTCGGCGGCCCCGAAGTCATGGACGTCGTCGACCTGCCCGACCCCACTCCGGGACCCGGTCAGCAGCTCTACGAGGTGAGCTCCGCAGGAGTAACTTTGCAGACACCCACCAGGCGTAAGCCACTCCAGTC
The DNA here is from genome assembly GCF_010685995.1 of Goekera deserti. Lineage (GTDB taxonomy): Bacteria > Actinomycetota > Actinomycetes > Mycobacteriales > Geodermatophilaceae > Goekera > Goekera deserti. Next base: position 5,052 of record NZ_JAAGWK010000012.1, read on the forward strand.
ACCGCCGCACGAGTCCACGACGAAGCAAGCGGCTGCCGGCGTGCCTCGGTCTGATCGGCGAGCATCGGCAAAGGGATGGCGCAGTCGCTGAAGGAGCGGCTCCAACTTGACGCCTACGCCTAAGGGTCACGCGCTCCGCCAGCCTGTCCGGTCCTGAATGATTCGGAGGTGCGCGGACTGTTGGACTGACTCGACGGGTCGTGGCGTCGGGAGCGCGGCCAGTGCGTCCGACAGCAACAGCAACGCGAAACTACGTAAGGGATCAAGGTAATTCGCCGCCACTTCTTTCAGCACATCAAGCGACTTACCTCTCCCCGAGTCGGCTAAGTCTTGCAGCACAATTCTCCGAAGTGCTTCCGGTTCATCAAGGGAAGCAGCGATCCCGATTAAACGATGCTCGCCTTCCAGTAGGGGAACCAGAGACTCGAGGCACGCTTCACGAGTAATGGCGGGCCGCTCCGGATTGCTGACAATCCGAGCAAGGGCCTCTCTCAATTCTTGTTCTATTGGCATCAAAGCTGTCGCCGCAACGGCAGCTGCTTGCAGCAACTGGGGATCTTGACTGGGTGCCGCGATCATCGCACCCAAGACGCCGGTCAATGAGCTTTTCGAGTTTCCCACTGGGCATCGGTGCAGGCCAAGCAGTGCTGCTTCTCGAACCTCCAGATGTTCTTCAATGTCCGTGATTATCCCGATGAGGAACTTGACATTGCCACCGTCCTTTACGTGCCCGACAGCTTCAACTGCTAGACGGCGCAAGGTTGCGAAGTCTTTGAAGGCAGTGAACCGGTCGATTAAATGCCTTGCGGCGTACGGCTCTGCCTGCCTACGAAGCGACTGAAGGGCCCGCGCGCGGACGCCGAACGGCTGATCCGGAGCAGAAGCGATGTTCAGCAAGGCGGTTCGCGATCGGGCGTCCCTTAAGCTGCCGAGGGCATCAACTGCCTGCGTACGATTATCTTCCGACTCCCGCAGTTGAGCGAGCGCCAGCTCGACCGGATCGACTCTTGCGGAGGGGATTGCAGCGAGCGAAGGCTTGCCCACCACTAATTCGTAGATGGGCCACTGACCGAGCTTGTCCGAACGCAAGCGCCCGATATAGGTAGATCCATGCCTCGATGAGGATGGTCGCTGCGTCTTCCAGATCTGAGCGAATTCTTCGGTCATCCAGATCGAGCCCGGGTTGACCTCTCGCTCGATGGCACTCAATACGTTAAACGCTGGCCCGTCGGGAGGTAAGCCTCTGAATACTTCGCCGACATGGAGGGCGATTCGCGGCTGCATCACTGGAAGTTCTTCCTCGATGAACCGTGCCGTGTTGTAGTGACGCAATAGCGCGACAGCACACTCGGCCGCCGTGTCCGTACTGACGAAGCACATGCGTATCTCGTCCCCCCGCGCGGGGGCTGATGGCCAGTGCGCATTTGACCGCGAGAGCGCCATTGCCATGGCGTCGCCATGGAGAGCGACTAGCCGTCTTATTGCGCTAGCATCGCCACTGTTCCAGACGCTACTTGAGCCGGCCAAGTCCGACTGCATCGCGGCGGCTAATTCTTCGGGTGGCAACTGTGCTGCGCCCATGGGACCACCCAGTCACTCGACCGCGTCAAGCGGGAGCGTACTAGCTGCGGTGGCTCTCGCGGCAGATGCGCGCGCATCGATCGACATGGGCGCCCTGACAGTCCACCGCCTGAGGCGCATCATCTCGCGTCGATCGTCAGCACGAGCTGCGGAAGCCCGCTATTGCCGGAAACAGCCGGCTCCCTCACAGGCCGAGCGACAGTTCTCGGGCGTTACTACCGGATCAGGGCGGCGAGGGCGACCAGTACGGTTCCCACGGCCGCGCACAGCAGCGACACCTCAACTAATAGGTGCTTGCGCCAAGCGATCTTGCTCATGTTGACCAACTGGCGCGCCAACACGGGTAGCACGGGCTTCTCCGACAGGGCCTCCCCTAGCTCCGCCGGTGACCAAGACTTCAGGTGCCCGAAGAAGATGTAGTTGTCGTGCCACTCCTGAGCGACGTCCCTCCGGCGTACCCGCGGTTTGACGACCATGGCGACCGCAACGACGCCCAGGACAATGCTCGCCACGCCGAACCAGAAGAGGATCAGGGCCGCACCGTCCAGACCGAAGAGCCGCCGGCCCGAGCTACTAAGGGCGATGATCGTCACCAACAGGGCGGACTCGATGGTCAGGACGAACGAGGCCTTGGTGTCCACTTTCCCGGTCCAGTCCGCCAGTGCCCCATGAACGCGCCAGGCCGTATCGACCGGATCTTGATCCGTCACTACCTCTCCATCCTCAGCCGTAGTCCCAGTACCAGCTGGATCCGCGCACCGATATAGTCCGCCCCCCGACGGTGACGGTCTCCCGGTGAGGCCACCTGGACTTCGCCTCCTCCGGCTTGAGCGCGGAGCCCTTGAACGAAACTTCCCGACTCATGGGCACGTACGCCTCCTCGGTTGCATGCAGCGCATGGCCGTCTCGGATGTCACTTAGCTTCGCTGCCACGTTGGGCGCCTGCCCGATGGAGACGATGTCGGCGTTGTCGCGAATGCCAGCTCGAATGATGAGCGCCGGCCCTGTGTCGATGCCGACGCCGTGCCTCATTTTCCAGCCAGCCTCCTTCACGCTCGGCAGCTCGCCAGGTATCCAGCCGCGCATCGCCACCACATAGGCGTTGATCGCCAGAGCGGTTCGGCCGGCTCGAGTCTCCTTGTCGTCACCGACGAAGATGCCCATCACCCGGTCGCCGTCGAAGCTGCGGATATGCCCGTCTTTGTGCCGAATGAGCTTGACCGCCGTGTTCACATAGGCGCGGATGACCCGTGCAGCGTCATGAGGGTCCACCTTCTGCGCCAAACCGCTGCTGTCTGCGAGGTCGGCGTAAAGATACGTTGCTTCCAGCTCCACTGCCTGGCCGCTGGTTATCGTCTCATCGGTCGGAACTGTACGCCCCGTCCTAACATCGAACTCTTGACCCACCTGGTCGACGATCGTCCCCAGGATGTCCTCGTGAATGCCCATTTAGGGTGCACTCCTCGTCAGTCCGCCGTGCCGCCTGCCACCGTCTTACGGCGACGGAGACCGCCACAGCACCCACCTTGGCCAGATGGCGCCTACGTTGGCGTCAGAAGCTCCACCAGTAGCCCGACTTGTAGTAGCTGTAGGTGCCGCTGCCCATTTGGAGGTCGATGGGGCCCACCCACATATTCCTGCCCTCGCTGAGCTTGCCGCTGTCTGTAAGGGCCTTATACGTCCCCGACCCGATGAAGGTTGCCCGCGGCCAGTCGCGGATGTCACTCAGCTTGGCAGCCAGGTTCGGCGCCACTCCGATGGAGATCATGTCGTCATTGCCGCGAACACCGGCCCGAGCCATAAGGGTCTCCCCGGTGGCGATTCCGCAGGCGTGCTGTAGCTCCCAGCCGCTCTTGGCTAGGGACCCGAAGCGTGTCTTTGCCGCGGGTTGGATGAGCTGCCGAACTGCGTAATTGATCCTCATAGCCGCCTTCACAGCGCGGTCCTCCTTGACCGGCCCGCTGAAGATGCCCATGACTCGGTCACCATCAAAACTGCGCACATGCCCGTCCAGGGAGCGAATGACCCGAACGGACACGTTGAGGAACACCCGCATGATCTTGGCGACTGTGTCCTGCGGCGACGTGGTCTGCAGGCCGGACGAGTTGGCCATGTCTGCGTAGAGGTAAGTGCACGGCACCACGACACCTTCGGAGTAGCCCATCTTGTCCGGGTCAGGCACCGCGTCCACGGCGCTGGCGCGCTGCACCGTCGTCCAGTTGGCACTGAAAGTATCGGCGACCGCCTTGTCGACGTCGTCTTTCAGGCTCACATGGTCTCCATGGTTTCGCGGGGGGCCCGAACGTAACCGGCACCACCGACACTTCTTCATCACCCGAGCCTCCTACCGCTGCCGAGGGTCCCGTCCCACTGCCACTCCCGCCCCCGCGACTAGGAAGAAGACCAAGGGTCGAGTCATGCGAGCTGTGCAGACCACCCGTTTCGGCGGCCCCGAGGTCATGGACGTCGTCGACCTGCCTGAACCCAGCCCGGGCGCGGGCCAGCAGCTATATGAGGTGAGCTCCGCAGGGGTCAACTTTGCAGACACCCACCACGCCTGAGCTGAGTCCCTGATCCGCCTGCGACTCGCCTACCAGTTCGGCAGAAGGGCGTGCGCGGCCCCGCCCCATGCCTCCGGGGCCTCGTCAGGCCCGGCAGCGGGTGGGGCACCCGCGTCGTAGAACCACTGAGCCAATGGATCGGGACCGACAGCGCCGATCCCGAGGCACCACCCGCTAACGGTTCGGCGCCAGGCCCACCATGCCTGTCCGTCGGAACTGACGTGCATCTCGATGCCGTGTTTCGCGGGCAAGCCCTTCCTCAGGAAGGACGACTCGACGATCGCGAGCCGGTTCACGTCGTAGTGTCCAGTGTTCCTGAACACGCCCATTTGGCAGATCGCAAGCCAGCGCAACGACTCTCGCGTCGGGCCGAACTCTCTTTGGTCCAGCCGACGCCCCCGTTCATCGACCTCGTCAGAACCAGCCGAGGCAGCCTCTTGCTCGGACTGGCGCGCCGCAATCTTGGCCCCCATCCGGGGCTGTGCCCACTCCACGAGCGCTTGCAGGAGCACAAACGCTTTCACAGAGTTGATGCGGGTGTCGTAGCCGAGTTCTCGCCCATGCAGGGCTCCGTGTCGGCTCATCCCACCCGTGCTGTCGGTGTAGTCCATGCCTGCTGAGTAGAGGTCGCGGACCACTTGCAAGGACTCGTCCATCGTCGCGATCGTCGCGCTGTCAATCACGTCGGCCTTCTTGCCGTCGCGGCGCGAGAAGAACAACTTCCCGTCCGCCACGTCTACGACAAAGCCTTCGATCTGAGCCAGCAGGATGGGGATGGACGCCTCGTAGGCACCGGCCTGGTGGTGGTCGAACGCCTTGGATAGCAAGCGCGAACGGCGCCTGAACGGATCGTGCAACTGTTTGTCAGGAAGACCTAGGACGCTGATCTGCTTGATGGGCCGCCGGAGTCGATGCTCGGAATCCCACGCGGCCAACAGGATCTGCTCGGCAGCTTCCGGGCCGTCGGTCGCGAACACCCGGAGTGCCTCGGTGTAGTCCGGTATCGACATCGCCCCTGACGGCGCCCAGCCCAGCGGGGCGAAGACGCGGATCGCTTCGGCGGCGACCTCTTGGATCGAGTCGATCTGAGCGTTCGCCTTGACCACACTGTCGATGTCGAAGCCCTGCGCCCTCAGAACCCCGGCAAGCACGGGGTCGCCGACGATTGCGTTCACGGCCGCTGCCGTGACGCGCGTGGACCCATTGGGATCGAGAGCTTCGGCCACGCGCTCCTTGAGGGGCTTGCCAGGCGCGGGTCTTACCTGAGGCGGCTGTGCCCTCTTACGATTACCTCGCCTGCTCCCGCCCATTCCTTTCCTCTCCGACGTTGACTAGCATTCTCGACAGGAAGCCATGAGCTCAGCGAGGGCCGGTATAGACGCCCTGCCAGAGGGTGCTGTCGCCCGTGCTTGGCCAGTGGTTCGTCAGGGCCAGATTGGCGATCCCTGGATACCGGCGCTCAGCCTCTTCCCTCGCCCAGGTACTAGCCGGGTCTGAATCACCCGGGTATCGGCTCGCGTCGAATCGTTCGTCGTCCGCCAGTTCCGTCTCGACGCCATTCACCCTTAGGCAGGCGCGACGCCCGCGTTCGTGATGTCTAACTCCCCACAGGATGACGTCGCCGCACACCGATTCGACGTAGTGTGCCACCGCATCGTCCCCGGTTACCGACTGCACGTCGGAACGAGGAAGCAGGTCCGCAACGACCTCGGCAGCGAGCTCTCCCCGATCCACCACAGCCACCGGGACCGCTAGCAACGAACTGGACAGGAAGTGGCGTGCCACCAGGTCGCTCGGCGGAAACGAGTAACCGATGATCGTTAGGGATTCGGCCGAACTCAAGGCCTCGAAAGCCTTCTGCCATTGAGCTCGGAGCGACCGATTGCCGTAGGAGACGCCCTTCGTTCCTGTCGGAGGAACGATGAGCGGCAGGAGGTCCTCATGGACCGCCGCCCGCCGCCCACGGTCCACGGCCTCGGTTGAGTCTGCCGGCGATCCGAGCCACCGGACGGAGTCGCGCGCAAGCACCACTCGTTCAGTAGTCGGGGCATCCGGCCCGCCGTAGAACCAGTTGATCGATCCGTGGAGCTTGAACAGGCGGTAGGTCGAGCTGACAGGACGAGAGGCAGACAAGAAGGAGCTGTCCCCAGGTGCCTGGCGTTCCGTCAGAGAAATCCCGTACAAGTCTCCCCACGTGCTCGTCAAGGCCAATTGCGTCGTGAGGCGTTCGAGAAGCAAGTCGTAGTTGTAAGTCGCGATGTCGGGACTAGCGGCGCACCAGTGCCAGGCGAGGCGCTCGAGCCACGGGGGTGGAGCGGATAGGACAGCCGCCTCTTCGCACTGCGTGATGCATGCGTGGACAGCCTCGCTGGCGTCGCGGAATTGCGCGCGATTGCGCAGGTTCTGCTGATCCGTCAGCCATGGCTGATCCGTCGATAAGAAGGACAACCACTCCTCGAGGTTGCCTGCAAACGCCGTGAGCGTCTCGGCAGGCAGGTTCAGCTCGCGGAGGACTTGGTCACTCAGTCCGGCGAGTAGCGGCATGGACGGACTGATGGCCCTCGAGAAGCCCGCCCCTAGAAGTACGAAGTCTCGGCTCAAGTCCTACGCCCTTAGGTGCCGCGGCGACGAGGAACGGGAAACACCACTCTGGCGAAGAGCCAGTTCATGTGTTGCACGAGGCCCGAGGCCAGACGAGTCGATCGTGTCAGTCGGTTCACTCATCGCTGCTCGGTCGAAGGATCAAACCGATGACCCGCCGTGTCGGCGTCGTACGTCGTCGAACCACGCGTCTTCAAGCTCATGACTGCGCTGCACGTACAGAGTCACCTGCGCTGCAGCCCGGTTTCCCTTAACGAGAGCCCTGCATGCCGCGGTCGCGCCGAGCTCGTTGATGTGACGGATGGCAGGGAATAGGTCAGCGCTCATCTTGGGGGTGAGCTGGCCGATGCGTTGGCTGTCGAGACGGACCTCTACGACGTCACGAGTCGACCGCGCCAGCTGTTGCGTCATTTCGTGCAAGGTCGCGTAGGCCCATTGCTCGCCTGCGGGTCCGCAGTAGGGCGCGAGGATCTCGGCGTGGGCCTCTTCCCCGGTCACCTGGATCGCGCCTCCGACCGGCACGAACTCGTGAGCGCCAGTGGGCGGCGTATTCCCAGGGACGAGCAGATGCGCTTCACCGAGATCCACCCGCACGCCAGCTCCGAAGCGGGTCGACTGCACGTAGTTGCCGCGACGGTCGACCTCGTAGTCGTCGAAGTCTCTGGCCCAAATCCGTGCCTGAACTTGGGCGACGAAGCCCTGATCGGCCAAGCGCTGAAGCACGCGGCTGTATGCGGGGGCGTCCTCCCGCGGAAGATATCCAACCGCCTGACCGGCGATCTGTACGGCAACGGCATGTCGATCATGCGGGTTATCCGGCTCGGCGACAAGCAATGCGTGGTGCAGATGTTCAGCGCCATCTGGCTGATGCGCCGTGCCGATGACCCTCTTGATGTGGTCGAGGTAGTTGCTTTCGCCGACAACATCTCGGCCAGCCCAGCCGCGCTGACCCCAGAGGTCGAAGACGACCTTTCCGGTCGCCGCCGAGCCCCTTCCTCTGCCGGCCCTTCGCGAGGCCGTCCGGAAGGTCACCTCACGGGCAGCCGCCCCTTCGGCGTTCGGGTTCACGCCGTCAGCGCGACCCGCTGCAGGACGACTCACCGTTGATGGGACCGGCGGCAGCGGCCGGGGATGATCAGCGACCGTTGTCTGCACACGCGCCACGGGAGGCGCTTGAGCGGGCGGACCACCGAAGATCCGCTTCAGCAGCCCACGGGGAGGTCTGTCCTCTACCCAAAGCTCCCACCCAAGTGGAAGCGGACCCCAACTGGGCTCGGGCTGCCATCCCTCGGGTGGAACCCACCCCTCTGGCGGCTGAGGCCAGTTCGGTGGCGGATTGAAGCGAGTCCCCACAGAAACCCCCGTCGGTCAGGCCAGCCTCAGGACCCTATGGTCCCCGCCCACCCGCTGGTTGATGGTTCGCTGGACAAACGGAACTTGCCAGTCGGCTCAGTCACGGGTCAACCGCGACGCGTGCTAGGTACTGGCACGTCCTAGCCTCACACCATGCGCGCCGTGCAGATCACCCGCTTCGGCGGCCCCGAAGTCATGGACATCGTCGACCTCCCTGACCCCGTCCCAGGGCCCGGTCAGCAGCTCTACAAGGTGAGCGCGGCCGGAGTTAACTTTGCCGACACGCACCAGACCGAGGACAGCTACCTCGCCCCCCAGCAGCTGCCGCTGATCCCGGGCGCGGAGTTCGTCGGCACCCCGGCCGGCGGCGGGGACCGCGTCGTCGGGCTGCTCGACGGCGGCGGGTACGCCCAGCGGGTCGCCGCGAACACCCGGCTCACCTGGCCGGTGCCCGAGGGCGTGAGCGACGAGCAGGCCCTCGCGCTGGTGCTGCAGGGCACGACCGCGTGGCACCTGCTGAAGACCTCGTCGCACATGGCCCAGGGCGAGAGCGTCGTGGTCATCGCCGGGGCCGGCGGGGTCGGCTCGCTCGCCGTCCAGCTGGCGAAGCACTGGGGCGCCGGTCGGGTCATCGCCACCGCGTCGAGTGCGGAGAAGCGCGCCCTGGCCGAGGAGCTCGGCGCCCACGCCACCGTCGACCCGGCACTGGCCGAGGACGACCCGAAGACCTTCACCGCCGCGCTGCGCGAGGCCAACGGCGGCAAGCGGGTGGACATCGTGCTGGAGATGACCGGGGGGAACGTCTTCGACGGCTCGCTGTCCGCGCTCGCGCCGTTCGGCCGGCTCGTGGCCTACGGCATGGCCGGCCGGGCCGCGCCCGCGCAGGTCGTCGTCCCGGCGCTGATGGGCACCAGCCGCGCGGTCATCGGCTTCTGGCTGGCGCACTGCATGACCCGCCCGCAGATGATGGACGACGCCATGACCGACCTGCTCCAGCTCACCGCGTCCGGCGTGCTGAAGCCGGTGGTCGGTGGCCGGTACCCGCTGACCGCCGTCCGGGAGGCGCACCAGGACCTGCTCGCCCGCCGCACCACCGGCAAGCTCGTCCTCGACCCCGCCCGCTGACCAGGACCGACACGAGCTCCCCGCCATGATGGCCATCATGGCGGGGAGGGTGATGCGGGGTCGGATCGTCGGACGCGCGTGCCAGACTCCCGGCCATGGCGACAGTGACCTTCCGTGACGAGACAGCGACGGGTCGGTCGCTGCGCAGCTTCGACCTGCCGGACGTCCCGGACGACATCACCGTCCGCGAGCTCATCCGGCTGCGCGTCCGCGACGAGGTGGCCCGGCACAACGCCGCGCCGGCCGAGCGGTTCGCCGGTCTCGTGCAGCCCCAGGGTGCCGAGGTGGAGCTGAACGGCTACCGGCTCGCCCAGCCCCGGCGCCTGGACTGGGAGCGACAGGCGGACATCGCGTGCGCCGCGTTCCTGCGCAACGGCTTCTTCGTGCTCGTCGGCGACCGCCAGGTCGAGGACCTCGACGAGGTCGTCGACCTGACGACGGCCTCCGACGTCGCGTTCGTCAAGCTCGTCCCGCTCGTCGGGGGCTGACCGGTGAGCCTGCTCGGCCGGGTCCGGGTGCGCCTCACCGCGGCGATCGCCACACCGTCGTCGCTCGCCGGTCGCCTCGCGGAGTCCGACCGGCGGCTCGGCCCGCACGAGGCGGCGATGCGTGCCCGGACCGGCTGGTCGGAAGGCGTCACGCTCGTCGACACCCCGCTCGGGCGCGCGCTGGACGGCGCCGACGACGACGAGCAGCTGCGCAGCGCCGCCCTGTGGGCACACCGCGCGATCTGCTCGGCCGAGCACGTCCACGAACGATGGCCGGCGCTCGAGCTGCTCACGTCGCTCAGCCGGCGGCGGCTGGCGTGGCGGCCCGAGGAGGTGGGGTGGGCCGCTCGCGTCGCCGGCTCGGCCGCCACCGTCGACGTCTTCGACCTGGCCGTGCTCTACCGGTTGCCGGTCAGCGCGGCCGAGCGGCTGTCCCGGGCCGACCGCCACCGGCTGGCCGACGTGTTGACCGTCCTGCGCAGCCATGCGGCCGACGAGCGGCGGCCCCTGCCCGGTGGAGAGCGCCGGCGCCTGCTCCGGCGGCTGGACGCCCTGCTCACCTCACCCGGGGAGGACACCCCCGTGCGGTCGGTGCCCCCGTCGCTGCTGCACGACGGCGACGCCTTCGGCCCAGCGGTCCGGGCGGAGTTCGGCACACGGCTCTCGGCCTCGGGCGTGCCCGCGCTCCTCCTGCACGCCGCGACCGCGAGCAGCTCGAAGCCGTCGGCACGCTGGTCGCAGACCGGTCGCGCACTGCTGGACGACGTCGACGAGGGGGCCGACCTCCTGCGCGCCGTCCTCCAGCGTGCGCTCGCGCACCGCGAGACGCCGGTCCGGCGGCGCGGATGGGACGGCGAGGACCTCGTGTGGGTGCACTCGTCGACCGCCGGCCTGCTCCGCGGGCTGGTGCTGCTGGCCGGTGAGGTGGACGAGGCATGGGTGACGCCGCTGCTCGGCGACCTCGCCGCCCACGCCGGCGGCGGTCACCGGGGCATCGCCTCCGAACCGCGCGACATCGTCGTCGCCAACGCGGCCGTCGCGGCGCTGGCCCGCCGGCCGGACGCCGTCCCGCACCTCGCTCGGCTGCAGGCCCGGCTCACGCACCGCGGGGTGCTCAAGGGCGTGGCCGCCGGCCTGGAGGCGACTGCCGGCCACGCCGGCACGACGCCGGGCGAGCTGCTCGAGTCCGCCGTCCCGACGCACGGCCTGGATGCTGACGGCCAGTGCACCACGCAGCTCGGCGAGCACACTGCCCGCCTGGCGGTCGAACCGCCCGGCACCGTGTCGCTCACCTTCTCCACCGCCGCCGGACGACGACTCGCCTCGGTGCCGACAGCGGTCAGGGAGCAGCACGCCGCCGCGCTGGCCGGGCTGCGCGGCACGGCCGCGGACCTCAGGAAGACGGTCACCACCGAGCGCCGCCGCATCGAGGGGCTGCTCGCCGTAGACCGGAGCTGGGCGACCGCGGACTGGGTGCGGCTCTACCGCGACCACCCACTCACCGGCCGGCTCGTGCGGGGCCTGCTGTGGCAGACCGGGGTCGGGGACAACTGGCGCACCGGCCGGCTGCTCGACGACGGAGCCCTCACCGACCGCGACGGGACGGCGGTCGACGGCGAGCGGGTGCGGCTCTGGCACCCCGCCGTCGTGCCGCCGGAGGAGGTGCGGGCCTGGCGCACCCACCTGCTCGACGCCGACCTGCGCCAGCCGTTCAAGCAGGCGTTCCGCGAGATCTACCTGCTCACCCCGGCCGAGGTGGCGACCCGCGACCACTCCAACCGCTTCGCCGCCCACGTGCTGCGCGCACCGCAGGCCCAGGCGCTGATGCGCACCCGGGGGTGGATCGGGTCGGCATTGGGCTACTGGGACGGCGGGGCCGACGGCCGGGCCACCAGGGACCTGGGCGACTGGCGCGCCGAGTTCTTCTACGACCTGATCGAGCGCGAGGAGGACCAGTTCGGCACTCCGGGCCTCGCCGGCTCCGACCAGGTCCGCTTCCACCGCCGGCAGGGGCGTGACTGGGAGCTCCGGCCCCTGGAGGAGGTGCCGCCCCTGGTCTTCACCGAGGCCATGCGCGACGTCGACCTGTTCGTCGGGGTCACCTCCATCGCCGCCGACCCGACCTGGGTGACGCGCGGTGAGCGCACCCACGTGGACTACTGGCAGCAGACGAGCTTCGGCGAGCTCGGTGAGTCGGCGAAGGCCCGGCACGAAGCGCTGACCCGGCTGGTCCCCCGGCTGCACATCGCCGACCGCTGCACGCTGACCGACCGGTTCCTCGAGGTCCGCGGCTCACTGCGCACCTACCGGATCCACCTCGGGTCGGGCAACATCCTGATGAGCCCGAACGACGAGTACCTGTGCATCGTCCCGGCGCGCGGCAGGAAGGACCCGGCCGTCCACCTGCCCTTCGAGGAGGGTGGCGGCGTCCTCTCGGTGATCCTGTCCAAGGCGTTCCTGCTCGCCGACGACGCCGCGATCACCGACCGCACCATCACCTCCCAGATCCGCCGCCCCTGCCCCTGGGCGGCACACCAGGATCGACACGAACTCCCCGCCAAGATGGCCATCTTGGCGGGGAGGGAGGGCTCTCAGAGCAGGCGGTTGGTCCAGAGCAGGGACAGGGTGACGCCGAGGAAGGCGAACAGCACCCCACCGCGGACGAACCACGGGCTGATGTCCTGCGGCTCGGTGGTGTAGCCGATCTGGCTGCCCAGATCGGCGTACACCCGCTCCAGTTCCGCGGCGCTGGCCGCCTCGCTGTAGCTGCCGCCGGTCTCGTCGGCGATCTCCTCCAGCGTCGCCCGGTCGACCGGCACCGGCACGTTCTCGCCCTGGATGTCCAGGGTGCCGTAGTCGGTGCCGAACGCGATGGTCGACACCGGCACCCCGGCGCCGATCGCGGCGTCGATCGCCTGGGTGGCCTCCCGGCCGACGGTGTTGTAGCCGTCGGACAGCAGCACGATCCGGGCTGGTGGCAGGTCCTCGGCGGGCTGGTCCAGGCTGGCCTGGAAGTTCTGGATCGAGGTCAGCGAGGCGAAGATCGCGTCCCCGATCGCGGTCGACTCGGCCAGTTCCAGGTTGTCCAGCGCGGCGGTCACCTGCGGGCGGTCGGTGGTCGGGGTCACCAGCGCGCTCGCGGTGCCGGCGAAGGCCACCAGCCCGAGGTTGATCCGCTCGGGCAGCACCGTGACGAACTCCTTGGCCGCCACCTGCATCGCCTGGAAGCGGCTGGGCTCGATGTCCTCGGCCTGCATCGACAGCGACACGTCCACGGCCATCACCACCGTGGCCCGCTCGCGCGGCACCCGCACCTCCGTGCTCGGCTGGGCCAGCGACAGCACCAGCGCGCCCAGCGCCAGCGCCACCAACCCGAAGGACACGTGCCGCCGCCACCCCGGCCGCCTGGGCACCAGCGAGGCCAGCATCGACACGTTGGTGAACCGCGCCGCGTACGCCTTCCGGCGCAGCTGCAGCAGCACGTACAGGCCCACCAGGGCGAGCACGGCCAGCAGCCCGAGCAGCCACACCGGTGACTCGAAGCTCATCGTGCCGCCCCTCCCGTCCCGGCGCGCTTGCGGTCGGACACGTACCGGACGACGTCCATCAACCAGTCCCGATCGGTGCGCAGTTGCAGGTGGCCGGCACCGCAGCGACGCAGCGTCGCCGCGATCTGCCGGCGCTGGGCGGCGGCGCCGGCGGCGAACCGCCGCCGGAACTCGGCGTTGCCAGTGGGGACCTCCAGGGTCTGACCGCTCTCCGGGTCCACCACGGTGAGCATCCCGACGTCGGGCAGCTCCAGCTCGCGCGGGTCGACCACCTCGATGGCCAGCAGCTCGTGCCGGGCCGACAACCCGCGCAACGGGCGCTCCCAGTCGCTGTCGCCCAGGAAGTCCGAGACCACCACCACCAGCCCACGACGGCGGGGCGGGCGGCGCAGCGTCTCGATCGCCTCGGCCAGGTCACCGCGCCGGCCACCGGCCGCCCTCGGCGTGGCGACGACCTGGCGCAGCAGCCGGTCGGCGGCCATCCGCCCCGGTGCGGCCGGGTAACGGTCCACCCGCTCACCGGTGGTGACCACGGCACCCAGCCGGTTGCCGGCCCGCACCGTGAGGTGGCTGACCGCGGCCAGCCCGGCGATCGCCAGGTCCCGCTTCTCGCAGTCGGCGGTGCCGAAGTCCAGGCTGGCCGAGAGGTCGACCACCGCCCAGGTCTCCAGCTCGCGGTCGGCGATCGTGGTGCGCACGTGCGGGGTGCGGGTGCGGGCGGTGACGTGCCAGTCCATCCGCCGCACGTCGTCCCCGGGGGTGTACTGCCGGGAGTCGCCGGACTCCGAGCCCGACCCGGGCACCAGGCCCAGGTGGTCGCCCTGCAGCAGCCCGTCCAGCCGGCGGCGCACGGTCAGCTCCAGCCGGCGCAGCGCGACGGCGGGCGAGCCGGTGCCGAAGTGCGGCGGGGCACCCGAACCGCGACCGGTGCCCGGCCGGCCGTCCTCGGCGTCGCGGTCACGCGGTTCCCAGATCGCCGGTTCGCGGACCGGCCCCTCGCCGGGGACGCCGGACGTCACGCGCCCTGCGGCCCGCGGCCGTAGGGCGAGGCCCCGTTGGCCTGGCCCGGCTGCTGCCCCTGCCCCGGCAACTGCTGCCCGTTCTGGGCCTGCTGAGCATTCTGGGCCTGCTGAGCGTTCTGGGCCTGCTGAGCGTTCTGGGCCTGCTGAGCGTTCTGCGGAGGCTGACCGTTCGGCTGCTGACCCGTGGCCGGGCCACCCATCGGCATCGGCTGGCCCTGCATCGGCTGACCCATCGGCTGGCCGGGGCCGGACGGCTGGTAGCCACCGGGGCCCTGCTGCGGGTAGCCGCCCGGGGCCGGGTAGCTGGGCACCATCGGGCCGCCGGGACCGGCCGGGCCGTAGCCGCCGGCGCGCTGGCGCGGGGTGACCTGCGGCAGCGGCACGCTCTCCACGATCCGGCGGACGACGTGGTCGGCGGGCACGCCGTCGGCCAGCGCGTCGTAGGAGAGCACCAGCCGGTGCCGCAGCACGTCGGCGGTGATGTCCAGGACGTCCTGCGGCAGCACGTAGTCCCGGCCGCGGATCAGGGCCAGCGCCCGGCTGGCCGCGATCAGCCCCAGCGAGGCGCGCGGGCTGGCACCGTAGGTCACCCACCCGGCGACGTCGTCCAGGCCGTGCTCGCGCGGGGCGCGGGTGGCCACGACCAGCCGCACCACGTAGTCGACCAGCGCGTGGTGCACGAACACCTCCGACGCGGTGCGCTGCAGCCGGCGCAGGTCGCCCTCGGCGAGCACCGTCTCCGGCCGCGGCGGGGTGGCACCCATCCGGTAGATGATCTCCCGCTCCTCCTCCGGGTTCGGGTAGTCCACCAGCACCTTCATCAGGAAGCGGTCGCGCTGGGCCTCCGGGAGCGGGTAGACGCCCTCGCTCTCGATCGGGTTCTGCGTGGCCAGCACCAGGAAGGGGTCGGGCAGCTTGTGCGTCACGCCACCGATGGACACCTGCCGCTCGGCCATGACCTCCAGCAGCGCCGACTGCACCTTGGCCGGGGCCCGGTTCACCTCGTCGGTGAGCACGAAGTTGGCGAACACCGGACCGAGCTCGGTCTCGAAGGCGTCCTGGCCGGCCTTGTACACGCGGGTGCCGATGATGTCCGACGGCACCAGGTCCGGGGTGAACTGCAGGCGCGCGAACTTGCCGCCCACCACGGTCGCCAGCGTCTCGACCGCGAGGGTCTTCGCCACGCCGGGCACGCCCTCGAGCAGCACGTGGCCGCGGGCGAGCAGGCCGACGAGCATCCGCTCCACCAGCCGGTCCTGCCCGACGATCACCCGCTTGATCTCGAAGAGCACCCGCTCCAGCTGCGCGGCGTCCACCGACGGCGGGGTGTGCTGGTCGGGGCGGCTGCTGGCGGTGCTGGTCACGGAACTCCCTGGTCGGCAGCGGGCGCGGACCGCCTGCAGCGGCCCAGCGGGGACGGCGTCCCCTCGGCCCCTCGACCAGTGTCCTACACCCAGCCGACCCGTCCACCCACGCCGCGGCGGGTGCGCTCCGGACCACCCGGTGCGGACCCGCCGGTGCCGTGCCCGCGACACCCTCCGACAGGGGGAGTCCACAGCTCAGCCGGCCCCTGACAGGGCCACCGGCTGCTAGCCTGGGAGCCGCGTCGGGCAGCTCCCCCCGTGGCTGCCCGACGCCCCACACCCCGCCGCGTCCGGCCCCGCTGCAGGGGCCCGGTGCGAGCCTGCGAGTGCCGGGGAGCAGCGGGGTCCTTCGTCAGGCGCTGGGGCGCACCGCGCCCGCGTAGCCGCCCCACCACATCGTGGACACCTTCACCACGTCGTTGCTCTGCGGGGCGTGCAGCACCTTGTTGCCGCCCAGGTAGATGCCCACGTGGTAGATCGTGCTGGGGTCCCCGGGGCTGGTGGCCCAGAAGACCAGGTCGCCGGCCTGCAGGTCGGAGCGGCCGACCTTGGGCAGCGCCGCGTACTGGGCGCGGCTGTTGCGCGGGATGCTGATCCCGGCGCGTGCGTAGGCGTACTGGGTCAGGCCGGAGCAGTCGAAGCCGACCACGCCCTCGTCCGGGGCGATGCCCGGGCCGGGGCCCTTCGTGCCGCCACCGCCCCAGGCGTAGGTGGTGCCCAGGTAGCGCATGCCGGCGGAGATCGCGGTCTCGGCCGCACCCGCCGAGCCGCTGCCGGCTGGCGTCGTGTCGACGGTGGAGGACGTCGCCGTCGAGCTTTTCGACGAGCTGGAGGACGACGAGCCGGACGACGACGAGCCGCCACCGGAGGAGCTGCTGGAGCTGGGCCGGGAGGCGGTCGGCGAGCTGGCGCTGGCGGCGCGGCGCGCGGCGGCCTCGGCGGCGGCCCGGGCGGCCTCCTGGTCGCGGGCCTGCTGGCGGGCGAGCGCGGCCTGGGCAGCGGCGTACTCTTCGTTGGCCTTGCGGGCGCCCTCCAGGCCCAGCAGGGTCTGCTGCGCCTGCTGCAGCTGCTCGTTCAGCGCGACCTGCTGGTCCGCCAGCGCGGCGGCCTGGCTGCGCGCGGAGGTCTCGCTGGCCTGGGCGGCGGACAGCGCGGTGGCCGCCTCCTGCTTGAGGCCGTCGGCGACGGTGAGCGCGTCCCGGGCGGCGAGGTCGGCGGCGGTGGCCTGCTGCTGCAGCACCCGCGTGGTGTCCACGACGTCGGAGGAGTTGGCGCCGGAGGCCTCCAGCAGCGCAGCGCGCTCGATCATCTGGGCCGGGCCGTCGGCGCTGAGCAGCGCGGCGGCGCCCTGGAACGTGCTGCCCTCGATGTAGCTGGTGCGGGCGAAGTCGGCCAGGTCCTGGCGCGAGGCGTCCAGGTCGGCGGTGGCCTGCACCGCGGCAGCGGCGGCGGTGTCGGCGGCCAGCTGGGCGGCGTCGTACTCGGCGGCCTTGGCCTGGTACTCGTCCAGGGCCAGCGCCGAGGCGGCGCGGGCGGCGTCCACCTGGCTCTGGGCGGCGGCCAGCTGGGCGGAGATGGCGCCGACCTCGGCGGCGGCGGCGTCCTTCTCGGCCTGCGCGGCGGAGATGTCGGAGTCGCTGGGGTTGGGCGGCGGGGCGGCCCATGCCGTCGCCGGCCCGAGCCCGAAGGCTAGGGCCCCGGCGACGGCGACGCCGAGGACGCGGCCGGCGGTGCGCCGTCCCCGCTCGATGCCGTACGTCCCCGGGGGGAGCTGCTGACTGCGTCCGAAGTTCACTGACCCGACCTCTTCCGGGGCCTGCGGCACCACGTGCGGCGCCGCGGCCACCTCGACCACGGGACGCCACCCGGACAGGTGACGTCCCTGACCGCATCGGACCTGGTCAGAGACGCCTTGAGGTGACCGCGCCGCACCTCCCCCTTCCGGGGGACAACCCCGTCCGGGGTGTGCGGGGCGTCACCGGACCCGCGTCAGCGACACCCACGCGGGTCAGGTGGACGGCCACGAGCGGGTGCAGCCTCGCGTGAGCCCGCCTGGTCGGCCCCGCTGGAGCGGGCTGGGCCCGGCTCACCACCCAGGGCTGTGCCCGTCGCGCACCAGGTCGTGCAGGACGACCAGATCGGCGCGGTCGGACTCCCGTGGCGCGTACCCGGCGTGCCACTCGATCTGCTGCGCCACGGAGAGACAACGGACCGGCCGGCCATCGATGCAGCCGGTCACGAAGGAGGTGGCCGGGTAGCGGTACTGCTCGCCGCAGAGGCCGGTCTGGACACCATCGCCCGCCGCGTCGAAGCGCAGCGGGTGGACGTCGACCCGGCGGCCTCGCGGGGCGACGAGCTCGACCCGGGTGGGCCGCTGATCGGTCTCGACCGCGTAGCCCAGTTCCTCCAACACCGACAGCGCGACCCGCTCCTGCGCGGCATCCACGTCGACGTCGACGTCGCGATGCAGGCGGGTCTGGCGCCCCGCCAGGGCGTCCACCCCCCAGCCTCCCTCCAGGGCGACCCAGCAGCCGCGCCGCTCCAGCGCCTCCAGCACGGCCAGCACCTCGGTGGCCGGCATCCCTGCATCGCCGGGGGTCACGGCGAGACCCTACGACGGCAGGGGCGCCCGGCGAGGACGTGTACCGAGCCGTCCACCGCGCCGGGTCGCGGCCCGGACGCCCCGCAGCAGTGACCGCCTCGCGTCAGTTGACCTGGCGCTCGCCGTCCGCCCAGAAGGCCTCGCGCAGCTTGAACTTCTGGATCTTGCCGGTGGCGGTGCGCGGGATGCCGTCCCGGAACTCCACCCGCTTGGGCGCCTTGTAGCCGGCCATCCGCGCCTTGCAGTGCGCGATCAGCTCCGCCTCGGTGGCCTGCTCACCCTCGGCCAGCACGACCAGGGCGGTGACCCTCTCGCCCCACTTCTCGTCCGGGGCACCGATCACGGCGACCTCGGCGACCGCGGGGTGGCTGAACAGCGCGTCCTCCACCTCGATCGAGGACACGTTCTCCCCGCCGGTGATGATCACGTCCTTCTTGCGGTCGGAGATGGTCAGGTACGCGGCATCGTCGATGGTGCCGCCGTCGCCGGTGTGGAACCAGCCGCCCTCCAGGGCCTCGGCCGAGGCGTCCGGGTTCTCCCAGTAGCCGGCCAGCACGGTGTTGCCGCGGGCCAGCACCTCACCGCTGTCGCTGGTGCGCAGCCGGGTGCCCAACGCCGGCACCCCGGCGCGGGACAGCGCCTTGGCGCGCTCCTCGGCGGACAGCCCGTCGTACTCGGCCCGCGGGCGGTTGATGGTGAGCAGCGGCGCGGTCTCGGTCAGGCCGTAGATCTGGTTGAACTCCCAGCCGAGCTCGGCCTCGATCCGGGCGACGGTGCGCGACGGCGGGGGCGCACCGGCCACCACCAGCCGCACCCGGTCCCGGCCGGGCACCTCGCCGTCCCAGGTCGCGGCCGCGTCCAGCACCGCGTTCCACACCGCCGGCGCGCCGGCCATCATCGTGACGCCGTGCTGCTCGACCCGGCGCAGGATCTCCGCGCCGTCGACCTTGCGCAGCGCCACCTGCCGCGCCCCGACGCCGGCCATCGTGTACGGCAGGCCCCAGCCGTTGCAGTGGAACATCGGCAGCGTGTGCAGGTACACGTCGCGGTCGCTGACCTGCATGTGCATGCCGAAGGTGACCGCGTTGACCCAGATGTTGCGGTGCGTCATCTGCACGCCCTTGGGCCGCGCCGTCGTCCCGCTGGTGTAGTTGATCGTGGCGGTGGCGTCCTCGTCCGGGTCGGCCCAGGGCCGCGGCTCGGTGTCGTAGCGCAGCAGGTCCTCGTACTCCGGGCCGATCACGAACCGGTGCCGGGCGGTGACCCCGGCCAGCGCGGGCTCCAGCTCGGGGTCGACCAGCAGCATGCTGGCACCGCTGTGCTCCACGATGTAGGAGACCTCCGCGGGCTGCAGCCGGAAGTTGACCGGCACCGCCACCCGGCCCGAGGACGGCACGGCCAGCAGCAGCTCCAGCAGCCGGGCGGAGTTGTGGCTGACCACGGCCACCCGCTCCCCCGGGCCGACGCCGAGCGCGTCCAACCCGGCCTGCAGCGCACGCCCGCGGCGGGCGACGTCGGCGTAGCTCAGCTCGCCCAGTGAGGCGGCCGGCTGCGCGGGCTCGTCGACGACGCCGGTGCGCGACCCGTAGACCAGCTCGGCCCGGTCGAGGAAGTCACAGGTCGTCAGGGGCACACGCATGGCCGCACTCCTCCAGGACAGGGCCGGCCCGGCACACCGGTCAGCCGCTCGACGTGGTCGGCGTCACGCTAGCGGGCACCGCCGACAGCCCGGCGGGCGACCGCCACCGGCTCCACGCGCGCACCGCCAGCGGCACGAGCACCGCCACCGCGGCGGCGTAGCCGGCGCCGAGCACGGTGTCCACGACGTAGTGCTCGCCCGACCACACCAGCACCAGCGGCATGACCAGGGCGTAGGCCACCAGCGCCACCCGCTGCCACAGCCGCCGCGCCATCGGGAACAGCGCCAGGCAGGTGAGCACCGCGAACGCGGTGTGCAGCGACGGCACCGCCGCGACCGGGTTCACCTGGCCCTGCCCAGTGGTCAGCAGCGCGCCCGCGCGGGGCAGTCCCAGCACCTCCCAGCCGAGCCCGGAGATCCGCCGCACCGGCTCGATCACGCCCATGTCGGCGGCCAGCCACGGCGGCGCCGCCGGGTACAGCACGTAGGTGACCAGCCCGGCGACCGACAGGGCGAGCACCAGCCGCACGTACCGCACCCAGCGGGACCGGTCGCGCAGCCACAGCACGGCCAGCACCACCGGCGTCACGACGAAGTGGCTGCTGTAGACCAGCGAGGCCACCACCTGCCACCACGGGTCCTGCCAGTGCGCCTGCAGCCACACCGTGGGCAGCTCGCCGCCGGTGAGCAACCGGTCGGCGGCGATCGGCTCGGTGACGTGCACCGCCACGCCGAGGGTGTCGGCCATGCCGCGGGACAGGTCGTAGAGCAGCAGCAGCGCCACCAGGGGCAGCCAGTCGGTGAGCAGCCGCACCAGCGAGCGCCGTCCGCGGCCGACGCAGTGCACCGCGAGCCCGGCCAGGACCCAGGACAGCAGCGAGAGCCGGTCGGTGGGCAGCCCCTGCCGGTACCAGGTGACGGCGAAGGCCACCACGAGCGCGGCCCAGAGCACCGAGCGCAGCGCCCGGCGGCCCGGCCGGGGGGTGCCGGCGTCGACTGGGGAGGTGGAGCGCTCCACAGTCGTCATGGCGCCGGAGGCTAGGCGACGACCGGGGGCCGGGGCACGGTGGAGGTCGCGGCACGCCGGTGCGGCGTCGCTCTCACCGGTGACGGCGGTCACCGCCGATCACAGGAAGGGCAGCCTTGGTGCCCGTGATCGTCCAGGAGCTGGGATGATCGGGCGCGTAGTCCCAACGCAGTGGACAAGCGAGGGTGAGGCGCAGCAGTGGCAGCCAGCAAGAACAGCTTCGGAGCGCGGGCGACGCTCGACGTCGACGGCACCGAGTACGACATCTTCCGGCTCGACGCGGTCGAGGGCAGCGAGAAGCTGCCCTTCAGCCTCAAGGTGCTCCTGGAGAACCTGCTCCGGACCGAGGACGGCGCGAACATCACCGCCGACCACATCCGCGCCCTGGCCAACTGGGACCCGTCGGCCGAGCCCGACCAGGAGATTCAGTTCACCCCGGCGCGCGTCGTCATGCAGGACTTCACCGGCGTCCCGTGCATCGTCGACCTCGCCACCATGCGCGAGGCGATGGCCGACCTCGGCGGCGACCCGCAGAAGATCAACCCCCTGGCACCGGCCGAGCTGGTCATCGACCACTCCGTGATCGCCGACGTCTTCGGCACCCCGGACGCCTTCGAGCGCAACGTCGAGATTGAGTACCAGCGCAACGGCGAGCGCTACCAGTTCCTCCGCTGGGGCCAGGGCGCCTTCGACGACTTCAAGGTCGTCCCCCCGGGCACCGGCATCGTGCACCAGGTCAACATCGAGCACCTGGCGCGCGTGGTCTTCCCGCGCGCCGAGGGCGACCGCACCCTCGCCTACCCGGACACCTGCGTGGGCACCGACTCCCACACCACGATGGTCAACGGCATCGGCGTGCTCGGCTGGGGCGTCGGCGGCATCGAGGCCGAGGCGGCCATGCTCGGCCAGCCCGTGTCGATGCTCATCCCCCGGGTCGTCGGCTTCAAGCTGACCGGCGAGCTGCCGGACGGCGCCACCGCCACCGACCTGGTGCTCACCATCACCGAGATGCTGCGCAAGCACGGCGTCGTCGGGAAGTTCGTGGAGTTCTACGGCAAGGGCGTGTCCGCCGTCCCGCTGGCCAACCGGGCCACGATCGGCAACATGAGCCCGGAGTTCGGCTCGACCGCCGCCATGTTCCCGATCGACGGCGAGACGATCCGCTACCTGCAGCTCACCGGCCGCTCGCCCGAGCAGGTCGCCCTGGTCGAGGTCTACGCGAAGACCCAGGGCCTGTGGCACGACGACGACCGCGAGCCGGCCTTCTCCGAGTACCTGGAGCTCGACCTCGCCACGATCGTGCCCTCGATCGCCGGGCCCAAGCGACCGCAAGACCGGGTCGCCATGACCGAGGCCAAGGAGGCGTTCCGGGAGGCACTGCCCACCTACGCCCCGGACGGCGACAGCGACCCCGACGACGCCGCCTCGGCCACCTCGCTGGTCGACGAGGCCTCCGAGGAGTCGTTCCCGGCGTCGGACCCGGCGAGCCCGTTCGCCGGCGGCAACGGGGACGCCGGCAAGCCGGCCGACGCGGTCACCGGCCACGACACCGGCCGCACCTCCAAGCGCACCCCCGTGGTGATGGAGGACGGCACCGAGACGTTCGTCGACCACGGCCACGTGGTCATCGCCGCGATCACCTCCTGCACCAACACGTCCAACCCGCAGGTGATGATCGGCGCCGCGCTGCTGGCCAAGAAGGCCGTCGAGCGCGGGCTGCTCACCAAGCCGTGGGTCAAGACCACCCTCGCCCCGGGGTCCAAGGTCGTCATGGACTACTACGAGAAGGCCGAGCTCACCCCCTACCTGGAGAAGCTCGGCTTCCACCTGGTCGGGTACGGCTGCACCACCTGCATCGGCAACTCCGGCCCGCTGCCCGAGCCGGTCAGCAAGGCGGTCAACGAGGCCGACCTCGCCGTCGTCTCGGTGCTGTCCGGCAACCGGAACTTCGAGGGCCGGATCAACCCCGACGTCAAGATGAACTACCTGGCCTCCCCGCCGCTGGTCATCGCCTACGCGCTGGCCGGCACGATGGACCTGGACCTGACGACGGAGCCGCTGGGCACCGGCACCGACGGCCAGCCGGTGTACCTCAGCGAGATCTGGCCCTCCCCGCACGAGGTGCAGTCGGTGATCGACACGGCGGTCACCGCGGAGATGTTCGCCAAGGACTACGCCGACGTCTTCGCCGGCACGCAGCAGTGGCAGGACCTGCCCACGCCGACCGGTGACACCTTCGAGTGGGACCAGCAGAGCACCTACGTGCGCAAGCCCCCGTACTTCGACGGCATGCCGGCCGAGCCGTCCCCGGTGCAGGACATCGCCGGCGCGCGCACCCTCGCAGTGCTCGGTGACTCGGTGACCACCGACCACATCTCGCCGGCCGGGTCGATCAAGGCCGACAGCCCGGCGGGCGCGTACCTGCAGGAGAACGGCATCGAGCGCCGGGACTTCAACTCCTACGGCTCCCGCCGCGGGAACCACGAGGTCATGATCCGCGGTACCTTCGCCAACATCCGGCTGCGCAACCAGCTGGTGCCCGGCACCGAGGGCGGGGTCACCAAGAACCACCTCACCGGCGAGACGACGTCGATCTACGACGCGTCGCGGGCCTACATCGACGCCGGTGTGCCGCTGGTCGTGCTGGCCGGCAAGGAGTACGGCTCCGGCTCCTCCCGGGACTGGGCGGCCAAGGGCACCGCACTGCTCGGCGTCAAGGCGGTCATCGCCGAGAGCTACGAGCGCATCCACCGGTCGAACCTGATCGGCATGGGCGTGCTGCCGCTGCAGTACCCGCCAGCGCAGAACCGCGAGTCCCTCGGCCTGACCGGCGACGAGGAGTTCACCATCACCGGGATCACCGCGCTGAACGACGGCGGCATCCCCCGGACGGTGAAGGTCACGGCCGGCGACGTCGAGTTCGACGCCCGCGTCCGGATCGACACACCCGGTGAGGCGAACTACTACCGCAACGGCGGCATCATGCAGTACGTGCTCCGCTCGCTGCGCGGCTCCGTCACCGCCTGATGGACCTCGGCCTGGGCGGTCGCGGGTACCTGCTCACCGGCGCCAGCCGGGGGCTGGGTCTCGCCACCGCCCGGGCCCTGGTCGACGACGGCGCCCGGGTGCTGGTCAGCTCCCGGTCGCAGTCGTCGGTCGAGGCGGCGGTGGCCTCCCTCGGGGGCGCCCCCGCCGCGCACGGCCACGCCGCCGACCTCGCAGAGCCGGCCGCGGCCACCGACCTGGTGGCCGCGGCCGGCTCGCGCCTGGACCGGCTCGACGGCGCCCTGGTGTCGGTCGGTGGACCGGCGCCCGGCAGCGTGCTGGAGGTCGCCGAGGAGTCCTGGCGGGCGGCCGTCGACTCCGTGCTGCTGGGCACCATCCGCCTGGTCAAGGCGCTGGTGCCGGTGCTCGGCGAGGGCGCCGCGATCGGGCTGGTGCTGTCCAGCTCGGTCCGCCAGCCGATCGGGCACCTGGCCATCTCCAACGGCCTGCGCCCCGGTCTGGCGATGACGGCCAAGGCGCTGGCCGACGAGCTGGGCCCGCGCGGCATCCGGGTGTTCGGGCTGCTGCCGGGCACCATCGCCACCGACCGGATCACCGAGATCGAGGCCGCCTCCGGCGACGCCGCCGCCATGCGGGCGCGCACCGAGGCCGGCATCCCGCTGCGCCGGGTGGGCCGGCCGGAGGAGTTCGGCCGGGTCGCCGCCTTCGCCCTCTCCCCCGCCGCTTCCTACCTCACCGGCGTCATGCTCCCCGTCGACGGCGGCGCGCTGAGGGCCCTGTGACCGCCCCCGTCCCGACTCCCGCCCCGGAGCCGACCCCACCCCCCCTGTCTTCTTCGGGCTCAAGTCACCGTGGTCCGGCGCACGCCGGCGCGCGTGCGGAGTCCGCAGGGGTGGGGGGCGCCCCGGTGCTGGTGGCGTGCGCGCACGGCACCCGCAACCCCACCGGGCGCCGGCTGATCGCCGAGCTGGCCCTCGCCGCGCGGGCGGTGCGCCCCGGGCTCACCACGGTGGCCGCGTTCGTCGACGTGCAGCCGCCCACCGTCGTCGACGTGGTGGCGGGGCTCGCGGCCCGCGGGACGGCGGCGGTCGTCGTCCCGCTGTTGCTCTCCGGCGGGTACCACGTGCACGTGGACATCGCCTCGGCCGTCGCGGCACACGACGGCGTGCTGGCGGCCCGCCCGCTGGGTCCGGACGACCGACTGGTGGCGGTGCTGCACGACCGGCTGCTCGCCGTGGACGCCGACCCGCGCGACCCGAACACCGCCGTCGTGGTGGCCGCCGCGGGGTCCAGCGACGCCCGGTCGGTGGCCGCGGTGGAGGAGATCGCCGACCTGCTGCAACGCTCCTGGGCCGGCCCGGTGACCACCGGCTACGGGTCCGCCGCGCAGCCCCCGGTGCCGGACGCCGTCGCGCTGGCCCGCAAGGCCGGCGCCGAGCGGGTGGTGGTGGCCAGCTACCTGCTCGCACCCGGTCACTTCCACGACAAGCTGGCCGGCGCCGGCGCCGATGCAGTCACTGCACCCTTGCTGCCGGACCCGCGGATCGCCGCCGTGCTGGTCGACCGGTTCGACGCCGCGCTGGCATCGCCAGACGCAGCAGCCAGCATGACGCCCTGAGACGCCAGACATCAGCTGGCGAGCAGGCAGGCGACCAGGAGCGCCATCACCGGCAGTGAGGCGACCAGTGCCGTGCCGTACGAGCCCCGGGCGAACACCCGCCAGCCACCGAAGAACACCCGGTACGCGACTGCGCTGCCCAGCAGTCCGACCCCAGCGCCTGGCAGCCCCAGCAGCAGCCACATGAACGGGATCCACGACGCGGGCGTCCAGCCGCAGGAGAAGACGACACCCGGGACACAGTCCCGGTTGAGGTCGGCAGACACCCCGTACAGCGCGATCACGCCGAGGTAGAGCGCCAGCTGCATGGTCATCAGCACTGCGCACGAGGCTCCGGGTCCGAGCCGAGGGTCGTCCCTGTCCTGGAACAGGGGGTGCGGGGATCGGGTGGCGCGACCGGGAGACGACGTCATACCAGCAGCCTCGCCACCCGGCGAGGGCTGCACATCCGTGGAACTGCTCAGCCTGCGCCTGGTCCGTCCAGCTCGAGCTCACGTCGAGGCCGAGGTCGGGGGTCAGCGGGCGGCCTGGAGCTCCTCGGTCAGGGCGGCGGAGACGTCCGGCTGGCCGTAGTAGCGCGCCGGGGTGGCCTGCAGGACGGCGATCCGCCAGCGACCGCCCTCGTCGACGGCGACCAGGGTGTGCACGAAGTTGAGCCGCGGGTCCACGTCCTCCTCGCCGGGCGGGATCATCCCGGCGACGGCGCTGAGCACGGCCACGCCGTCGGTGATCGGGCGGACGCTGCGGACCACGGCCACGTAGCGCGGCGTCTCGTGCTCGGCGAACACCCGGCGCAGGTCGGCGGCGATGCTCAGCCGGCCGCTGTGTGTGGTGCCGTCGAAGGCGATGATGTCGCCGTCGTCGGCGAAGCCGGCGGCCACCGTCGCCCCGCTGCGACGGTTCCAGCCGGCGATGTACTGCTCGTACAGGGTGCGGATGTGGGCGTGGTGCGGATGGGCGACAGACAACGAGAACTCCAGGGGCGGGGTCCGGGGCCGGGCGGCTCAGCGGTCCGGGCGGACGGGGTGGTGGGTGTGGCCGATGGGTCGGGTGTGACGGTAGTGCGCGCGGTCGGCGCGCCCCGGCACGCTCGCCGGGCACCATCTCACCCCGTGGGGACGACGAGCTCGGCACCGGGGTCGAGGGCGGTGCTGCCGCCCGAGCCGGCACGGTCGGCGAACTGGGTGCGGTACAGGTCGGCGTAGCGCCCGCCCTCGGCCAGCAGCTCGTCGTGCGTGCCGCGCTGCACGATGCGGCCCTGCTCGACGACGAGGATCTGGTCGGCGCTGCGGATGGTGGACAGCCGGTGGGCGATCACCAGCGAGGTCCGGCCGGCCAGCGCGGTGTCCAGTGCGTGCTGCACGGCCACCTCGGACTCGCTGTCCAGGTGCGCTGTCGCCTCGTCCAGGATGACCAGGCCGGGGGCCTTGAGCAGCACCCGGGCGATGGCCAGCCGCTGCTTCTCCCCGCCGGACAGCCGGTGCCCGCGGTCGCCGACCACGGTGTCCAGCCCGTCGGGCAGCGAGGCGATCAGCGCGGCGATGCGGGCCCCGGTCAGCGCGGCCCACAGCTCCTCCTCCGTCGCCTCCGGCCGGGCGTAGAGCAGGTTGGCGCGGACCGTGTCGTGGAACAGGTGCGCGTCCTGGCTCACCACGCCGACCGCCTCCCGCAGCGAGTCGGTGGTCGCCCGACGCACGTCCAGCCCACCCACCCGGACGCTGCCCTCGGTGACGTCGTACAGCCGGGGCACCAGCGATGCGATCGTCGACTTGCCGGCACCGGAGTGGCCGACCAGGGCCACCAGCTGCCCCGGCTCCACCCGGAACGACACGTCGTGCAGCACGGACGTGGCGCCACCCTGCTCGGGCAGTGCGACGTCCTCCAGCGACGCGAGCGACACGTCCGCGGCCGCCGGGTAGCTGAAGGAGACGTGGTCGAACTCCAGCGACCGGTCGTCCGCGGGCACCGGGACGGCGTCCGGCGCCTCGGCGATCATCGGGGCCAGGTCGAGCACCTCGAAGACCCGGTCGAAGCTGACCATCGCGCTCATCACGTCCACCCGCACGTTGGCCAGCGCC
Organism: Goekera deserti; assembly: GCF_010685995.1. Lineage (GTDB taxonomy): Bacteria > Actinomycetota > Actinomycetes > Mycobacteriales > Geodermatophilaceae > Goekera > Goekera deserti. Next base: position 32,665 of record NZ_JAAGWK010000012.1, read on the forward strand.
GTCAGCGGCCCGTACAGCCGGGACAGCAGCAGGGCCAGGGCGACGACGTCACCGGCGCTGAGCGAGCCGGAGAACGCCAGCGAGCCGCCCAGGCCGTAGACCAGGGCGGTGGCCAGCGCCGCGACCAGCGTCAGCGCGGTGAAGAAGGTGCGGCCGTACATCGCCGACAGGACGCCGATGTCGCGCACCCGGGCGGCCCGGCCGCTGAAGGAGGCCGCCTCGGCCTCGGGGCGGCCGAACAGCTTGACCAGCAGTGCGCCGGAGACGTTGAACCGCTCGGTCATGGTGGAGTTCATCGAGGCGTTCAGCCCGTAGGACTCCCGGGTGATCTCCTGCAGCTTGCTGCCGATCCGCTTCGCCGGGTAGACGAACAGCGGCACCATCGCCACCGACAGCAGGGTGATCTGCCAGGACAGCGTGAGCATCACCGCACCGGTGAGCACCAGGCCGATCACGTTGGAGACGACGCCGGACAGCGTGGACGTGAACGCCTGCTGCGCGCCGATGACGTCGTTGTTGAGCCGGCTGACCAGTGCCCCGGTCTGGGTGCGGGTGAAGAAGGCCACCGGCATCCGCTGCACGTGCTCGAACACCCGGCTGCGCAGGTCGTAGATGACGCCCTCGCCGATCCGGGAGGAGTACCAGCGCTGGGTCAGCGAGCTGGCCGCGTCCAGCAGGGCCAGCCCGGCGATGAGCAGGGCGATCCGGACGATGTCACCGGCGGTGCCCTCCAGGCCGGCGATCCGGTTGACGATGCTGCCGGCCAGCAGCGGGGTGACCACGCCGATCAGCGCGGACAGCACCACCAGGGCGAGGAACCTGGCCAGCTCGGCACGATAGGGCCGGGCGATGCCGAGGATGCGGCGCACCGTGCCCCGGGGGATCTGGCGGGTGGTGACCGAGGGGTCACGTCGGAACGACCGCATCGCGGCCATCGAGGTCATCGGACCGTCCATGCACGACCTCTCCTGGGCTCGGCCCCTGACAACGGCGCGCGGTGTCGGCCTGTTCCGCACGGCTCTCCTGCGGAGTGCCAGGGCGCAGGGACACTGCGCTCGGGCACTCCGCCGGGTGGCGTGGCGGGGTCAGGAGCGGCCGGCGAGGGCGTGCAGCCGGCGGACCTGGGCGGCGCGCTCGGCGGCGTCCTGGGTGTCCGGGTCGTTGCGCACCGCGCTGCGCACCAGGGCGGCGGTCTCCCGGCTGGCGTCGACGTCCGGTGCGAGCACGGCCGCCACGAGCTGGGCGACCTTCGCGTCCAGCTCCTCGGTCGGCACCACGGCCAGCGCGAGCCCGACGGCCACCGCCTCCGCGGCCGGCACCGGCCGGCCGGTCAGGCACATCTCCAGGGCGCGGCTGTACCCGACGGCCTCGACCAGGGTGCTGGTGCCGGTCAGGTCGGGCACCAGGCCCAGCACCGCCTCCGGCAGCCGGAACGACGCCTGCTCGCCGCAGACCCGAAGGTCGCAGGCCAGCGCCAGCTGGGCGCCGGCGCCGATGGCGTGGCCCTGGACGACGGCGATGGAGACGATCCCCGGGCGGCGCAGCCACCGGAAGCCGGCCTGGTAGCCGCGGATCCGCTCCTGGGTGTCCTCGGCCGACATCGCCGCCAGCTCGCCCAGGCCGCCGGCCTGGTCGGGGGCGGTGCTGAACAGGCTGCGGTCCAACCCCGCGGAGAAGGCGCGGCCGGCCCCGCGGACCAGGACCACCCGCACCTCGTCGTCCAGCGACTCCCCCACCTGCTGCAGCGCCGACCAGGTCTCCGGCGTCTGGGCGTTGAGCTGGTCGGCGCGGTCCAGGGTGACGGTGAGCACCGCGCCGTCGCGCGAGGTGCGCACCCAGCCCTGCGGGTCCGGTGCGGTCACGCCCGCCCCTGCACCGTCGTCGAGGGGCTCACGCGCTCTTCTTGGCGTTGCGGTTGGCTCCGCCGCGGCTGCGCAGGGTGGCCCCGCTCTCCGACAGCAGCCGGTGCACGAAACCGTAGGAACGGTTGGTCGAGGTGGCCAGGGAGCGGATGCTCTCCCCGCCGTCGTAGCGGGCGCGCAGGTCGTCGGCCAGCGAGGACCTGTCCCCTCCCGTGATGCGCTTGCCCTTGCTCAGGTCCGGTGCGTTCGAGTCGGCCATGACTCCCCTCCGTGCCAGGAAACGTCCCGGCACGGGTGCGCCGGGCGGGTCGCTGGTCCTCCGGTGCCGTCGTCCTGGTGACGTCGGCGTCCCGACACCCATGATCACCCAGGGTCACGTGGCGCGCGACCGGACACGACACCCGCCGGCCCGGTGCGCTCGTCCCCGCCCCCGCCGCCCGGGGCCGATCGGCGCGGAGCGTCGGTCGGGGGCAGCGGGGTCCGCCCTCAGGCGAGGCTGACCAGGTCGGCGAAGTCCTCGCTCCAGCTGTCCTCGGTGCCGTCGGGCAGCATGATCACCTTGTCCGGGTCGAGCGCGTGCACGGCGCCCTCGTCGTGGGTCACCAGCACGATCGCCCCGGCGTAGGTGCGCAGCGCCTCGAGCACCTGCTCGCGGCTGGCCGGGTCCAGGTTGTTGGTGGGCTCGTCGAGCAGCAGCACGTTGGCCGCCGAGCAGACCAGCGCGGCCATCGCCAACCGGGTCTTCTCCCCACCGGACAGCGTGCCGGCGCGCTGGTCGACCGACTCCCCGGAGAACAGGAACGCGCCCAGGATGCGGCGCAGCTCGGTGTCGGTCTGCTCCGGGGCCGCCGCGCGCATGACCTCCAGCAGCGACCGGTCCAGGTCGATCGTCTCGTGCTCCTGGGCGTAGTAGCCCACCCGCAGCCCGTGCCCGGCCTTGACCTCCCCGGTGTCCGGGGCCTCGGTGCCGGCCAGCATCCGCAGCAGCGTGGTCTTGCCCGCACCGTTCAACCCCAGGACGACGACCCGGGTGCCCTTGTCGATGGCCAGGTCGACGCCGGTGAAGATCTCCAGCGAGCCGTAGGCCTTGCTCAGGTTCTCCGCGGTCAGCGGGGTGCGCCCGCACGGGGCCGGCGAGGGGAAGCGCAGCTTGGCCACCCGGTCCTGCACCCGGACGGCGTCCAGCCCGGCGGCCAGCCGCTGTGCCCGCTTGTCCATGCTCTGCGCGGCCTTGGCCTTGGTGGCCTTGGCGCGCATCTTGTCGGCCTGCGCGGTGAGGGCGTCGATCTTCTTCTCCGCGTTGGCCCGCTCGGCCTTGCGCCGGCGCTCGTCGGTCGCCCGGGCGTCCAGGTAGCGCTTCCAGCCCAGGTTGTAGACGTCGACGGTGGCGCGGTTCGCGTCCAGGTGCCAGACCTTGTTGACGACGGCCTCCAGCAGGTCGACGTCGTGGCTGATCACGACCAGGCCGCTGCGGTGGCCGGCGAGGAAGCTCTTCAGCCAGACGATCGAGTCGGCGTCGAGGTGGTTGGTGGGCTCGTCGAGCAGCAGCGTGTCGGCGTCGGAGAACAGGATCCGGGCCAGCTCGACGCGGCGCCGCTGACCACCGGACAGGGTGCGCAGCGGCTGCGCGAGCACCCGGTCGGGCAGGCCGAGGTTCGCGCAGATGCGGGCGGCGTCGCTCTCCGCGGCGTACCCGCCCATCGCGGCGAACTGGTCCTCCAGCCGGCCGTAGCGGCGCACCGCGCGGTCGCGCTCGGCGTCGTCGGCCGGCTCGGCCATGGCCACCTGGGCCTTGGTGAGCTGGGCCTTCAGCACGTCCAGGCCGCGACCGGACAGCACCCGGTCGCTGGCGGTGATGTCGAGGTCGCCGCTGCGCGGGTCCTGCGGCAGGTACCCCAGCTCACCGGTGACGTCGACCTTCCCGGAGTGCGGGACCCGCTCGCCGGCCAGCGTGGTGAGCGTGGTCGTCTTGCCCGCGCCGTTGCGCCCGACGAGCCCGATGCGGTCACCGGGCTGGACCCGGAGGTCCGCCTCGCTGATCAGGATCCGGGCGCCCGCGCGCAACTCGAGGCCAGTGGTCGTGATCACTGATCCCAGGGTAGGCGTGCTGTGCCCGTACCTCGACCCCTTTGCCGGGTGACATGCGTAGCAGTACTCACCGGCACCCGGGTGGGCACACCCTCCCCACCGGCCCCGTCCGCTGCCAGGCTCCCCCCATGGTCTTCCCGAACCCGCCCGCGTGGGTGCTGTCCTGCCCGGTCTGCGGGGCACCGGTGCCCCGTGAGTCCACCGTCCGCACCGGGTCCCCGGCCGGTACGGTGCCGCCCTCGTGTGCCCGCTGCGGGCTGCCCGCCGTCGGCCAGGCCGGGCTCGTCGTGGCCCGGATCGGGTCGACGCTGGCCGAGCTCACCCGGGACCGGGACGCGCTGCTGAGCACGCTGAGCCGCTACGCCGCCGCCCCCGGGCAGGTGCCCGCCCGCACCTCACGCCCGGCCACCGCTGCGGGCCCGCCCACCGCTGCCGGCCCGGCCACCGCTGCCCCCCTGGCCACCGCCCCCGGCACGGCGACCACCCCCGGTACGGCCACCGCCCCCGGACCGGGCCCGTGGCCGCAGCCCGCGGCTCCCGCCGGGGGCCCGTACCGACCGCCGACCCCGCGGCCGGACGCACCCGCGGGCCCCCCGACCGGCGCCCGGCCGCCGGCCGGCCCGCCGCCGGCACACTCCGGCCCGCACCGCGACCCCTCCCCGGCGAACCGGCTGTCCCCGCAGCAGGTGCTGCTCGGGCTGGGCGCCACCCTGCTGGTCACCGCCGCGCTGGCCTTCGTCGCCGTCGGCTGGACGCGCTTCGGGCTGGTGTTCCAGGCCGGCACGATGCTGGTGGTCACCACCGCCGCGGCCGGCACGTCCGCGTGGGCGGCCCGGCGCGGGCTGCGGGCCACCGAGGAGGCGCTGGCGGTCACGGCCGGCGCGCTGGTCGCGATCGACCTGTGGGCGGTGCGCACGCTGGGCCTGTTCGGCGCCGACGCCATCGGCCTGCGCCCCTGGTCGGCGGTGGCGCTCACCGTGACCGCCGGCATCGCGCTGGCCGCGGGCCGGCTCACCCCCAGCACCATCACCTGGCCGGTGGTGGCGCTGGCCGCCGTCCAGCCGCTGCCGCTGGTGCTGCTGCCCCCGGACGTGCTGGTCGGGCCGGCCGGCGTCGCCGCGCTGCTGGGGCTGGCCGCCACCGACCTGGCCCTGGTCGGGCTGCTGCGTCCCGCGCTCACCGACCTGGCCCGGGCCCTGGCCCTGACGGCCGGGGCGCTGGGCGCGATCGGCGGGGTCGCCGTCGCCTGGTCGGGCTCGCGGCCGGACGCGTGGGGCAGCACCGCCGTGGTGCTCCTCGGGTCGGCCGCCGCGGTGCTGCTGCAGCGCCGGGGAGCCGGCGTCCCGGGCGACGGTGCCACCCCCACCGGCCCGGTCGCCGCCGTGCTCACCTCCGTGGCCGTGCTGCCGTCGGCGCTGGCGCTGGCCGGCGCGCTGGTCGCCACCGGCGACGGCGGCGCGCTGACCGCCGGGCTGCTGGCCGTCACCGCGCTGCTGGCGGGCGTGCTCGGCTGGCACCGGGCCGGCGTCGCCGCCGGGGCCGGGACGGCCGCGACCGTCCTGGGCCTGGCCGGCACGGTCGCCCTGCTGGCCGCCGACCGGCCGGGGCTGCTCGCGGTCGCCACGCTGGCCGTCACCGGCCCGGGCGTGGTCGCCGCGGTGCGGGTGCCGGTGCTGCGCAGCGGCGCCACCGCCGTCGCCCTGCTGGCCCCCGGCGCCGCGGTGCTGCTCACCAGCGAGGCCGACGTGCTCGGCCGCACCCAGGCCGGCCTGCTGCTGGCACTGCTCGCCGCGACCGCGCTTACCGTGGCCGGCCTGCGTACCGGCCGGGCCGAGGAGGTCGCGGCCGCCGCGTCCGGTGCGCTGCTCACGCTGGCCGCCGCCGCGTCCAGCGGGTCGACCGGGGCCACCGGGCAGGTGGCGCTGCAGCTGGCCGTGGTCGGCGCGGCCGGCGTCGGGTACTGGGCGGTCAGCGGTCGCCGCCTCGTGCTCGCCGTCGCCGTCGCCGACCTGCTCGTCGCGCTGTGGACGGCGCTGGGCGGCGCCAACGTGGACACCCCGGAGGCCTACACGCTGCCCGCGGCGCTGGGCCTGCTGCTGCTCACCGGCCCGTGGCTGCGGACCCGCCCGTGGCGCGGCGACGGACCGCGGCCCGCCCCGGGTGGGTCGTGGGCGGTGTGGGGGCCGGCCCTGCTGGTCGCCGCCGCGCCCTCGGTGCTGCTCGTGATGGCCGGCGGCTCGGCCGTGCGGCTGGTGCTGGTCGTCCTGGCGGCGACCGCGGCCGTGGTCGCCGGTGCGCTGACCCACCGGCAGGCACCGTTCGTGGTCGGAGGGGTCAGCCTGGTGCTGGTGGTGCTCGCCGAGCTCGCCCCGTACGCGCCGCTGGTGCCGCGCTGGCTGTCGCTGGGCGCCGCCGGTCTGGTGCTGCTGGCGGTGGGCGCCACCTACGAGCAGCGCCGGGCGCAGGCCCGGGAGGCCGTGGCCTGGGTCGGCCAGATGCGCTGACCCGGCCGGGGGCGGGTGGCTGCCGACGCCCCTACGGTGAGGGGACAGCCACCCGCCCGCTCCTGGAGGCTCGATGGCACCGACCACCACGCCCCCGGGGACGCCCCCGGGGACGCCGCCCGCAGCCACGCCGCCCGACACCACCCCGCCCGACACCACCCCTCCCGGGACCACCCGCCCCCGCGGCCCGCGACCGGGCAGGACGCGGCCGGGGGCGGCGAGGACCGGGACCGCCACCGACCGGACGAGCCCCCAGCAGGTCCTGCTGGGCGTCGGCGCGGTGCTGGTGGTGGCCGTCGGTGCGGCCACGCTGCTGACCGGCGGGAGCCAGGTCGGCCGGGCAGCGGTGGGTGGGCTCGCACTGGTGTCCGCCGGGCTGTCGGTGCCCGCGGCCACCCGCGGGCTGCGGGTGGCCGAGGAGGCGCTCGCCGCGGTGGGCGCGGTGCTCGCCCTGCTGGTGGCGCTCGACCTGGGCCCGGACTCCCCCGTGCCGGGCCTGCCGGCCTCGACGCTGGCGGCCGGCGGACTGGCCGTGCTGTTCGCCTCCCTCGCCGGCCGGGCGGAGGGCCCGCTGACCTGGCCGGTGGCCTCGTGGGCGGCCGTGCAGGTGGGCGTGCTCGGCTGGCTCACCGGCGTCCCGTCGCCCGCACCGTGGCCGCAGGTGGCGCTGGTGGGCACGGCCGTCACCGGGCTGCTGGCAGCTGCGTACCGCGGCACGCGGGGCCGGGTGGCCGCGACGCCGGTGGGCGCGCAGGCGCGCGCGCACGCCGGTGCCCGCCGGCGCACCCGGGTCGCCCTCGTCGTCCTGGTCACCGCGCTGCCGTGGTGGGCCGCGGGGGTCCTCTCCGCGCTGGACGCCGCCTGGGGCCCGGCCGGCGCCGGTGCCGCACGCAGCACGGCGGTGGCGCTGCTGGTGACGGCCGGAGCGGCGCTGGTCCTGGTCGAGCACCACCGCGAGCTGCACCCGTACCTGGGCAACCGCTGGCTCCTGCCGCTGGCCGGCGGGTCGGTCGCAGCGCTCGGTGTCGCCGGGGCCGCGCACGGCGAGGGCACCGACGCGGTGCAGCTGGCCGGCCACGCCGGCCTGCTGCTGGCCGTGCTGGTGAGCGCCGCGGCCCAGCGCGGGATCGGCGTCTGGGAGCCGGCCGGAACCGTCGCCGCGGTGACCCTGACGGGCACGGCGCTGGTGCAGCTGCTGCTGGCCGAGCGGTGGGCCGCGGTGTCGCTGCTGCTGCTGGCGTGCGCGCTGATCGCCGCCGTGGTCGCCGCCCTGCCCCGCGTCGACCACACCGACGCGGTCACCGTCGCGCTCGCCTGCCTGGCCGCCGGGGTGGGTCTGCAGGCCGCCGCCGGGACGGTGCCGGCCCCCTGGGCGTCGGCGGCGGTGCTCGTCGTGGCGGTCACCGCTCTGGACGGGGCGGGCGTGCTGCGGGGCGGGCCGGACGAGCGGCCGCTGCTGCGGGTGGGGGCCGGGGCCGCGCTGGCCGGGCTGCTCGTGGTCACGACGCTGGGCGCGTGGGGCTGGCTGGCCGCGGAGCTCGCCGTCTGGGGCGTGGCCCTGCTGGTCTACGGCGCCCTGCCCGGGACGACGCCGGGCCCGGACCGCGTGCCCCGGGTCGCCCGGCGTCGGGGGCTGCCCGGCCGGCGGGCACTCGCCGCGGCGCAGGACCGGCAGGACGCCGAGGATCCGGTCGCCGACGCCGCGGCGGTGGCCGACCCGCAGGCGGAGCGGGCGGACGTCGGCGAGCGCTCCGGGGCCCGCCGTCTCGGGGTGGTGGCCCTGGTCGCGGGCTGCTGGACGGGTGCAGCGACGGTCGGCATCGGCGTGGTCGAGGTCTACAGCCTCAGCGCGGCCGCGGCGCTGCTGGCGGGGTCGGGCCGGCAGCTGGTGACGGGCCCGTCCTGGCGGACCTGGGGCCCGGCCTGCCTGGTGGCAGCCGTGCCCTCGGTCCTGCTCGGGCTCGCCGAACCCGATGCCCTGCGCACCTCGCTGGTGCTGCTGGTGGCGACCGCGACCGTCGGTGCCTCGATCGGCTGGCAGGTGCGGGCGCCGCTGCTGGTGGCCGCCGGCACGCTGCTCGCCGTGGCCGCCGGGCTGCTCGTCGTCGGCCTGCCGTGGCCGTTGCTACTGGGCGTCGGCGGCGCCGGCGTGCTGCTGCTGGGGCTCGGCACCTCCTACGAGGAGGAGCGACGGCAGCGGGTGCGAGGTGTGGTGGGCCGGCTGGCCCAGTTCCGTTGAGCTGCCCCGGCGCACTCGCCGCCGGCCGCTGGTCGGTGCTGATCACTACATCCGCTGCACCGAGGGGTCGTCGAACAGCACCTCGGCGCACACCGGGCGGTACCCGGCAGCGAGGAAGGCGCGCAGCGACGCGGTGTTGGCCGGTGCCACCTGCGCCCAGACAGGCGTCCCCGGCGGCAGCAGCGACCGGGCCGCGGTGGCGAGCGCCGTGCCCAGCCCGCGGCCCCGGGCTGACGGGTCGACCTCCAGGCTGACCTCCCAGCGCCCGGCCACACCCTGGCCCAGGGTCAGCAGGGCGGCGCCGTCAGACGTCTGCCACACCCGGACGCCGGTGCGGTGGTGCAGGGCCCGCTCCACCCGGGGGTGGGCCGCCGCGGACACCTCGACCAGAGCCCTGAGCTGCACTGCAGGAGTGGGTGCAGTCGCTGTAGCCACCAGGACGGCGTCCAGCACACCGGGCGACAGGCCGGTCCGGTCGGCCAGCGCGCTCAGGAAGCGGGCGCCCAGCGGGGCGGCGACCGGGTCGTGCGCCACGGCGGCCACCACCCAGGCCGGGTCCACGTCGGCGGCGACCACGTGCCAGGCGGTACCGCCGACGACGAGTGCCCCCGCTCCGGGGAGCGGGGGCACCGTCGTCACACTGCCGTCGGCCGCAGGGTGGCCGCCAGCAGCGATCGCCTGGAACAGGCCATCCTGCAGGGGCCCGCGCTGAGCTTGCGAAGCGTGGGGGGCAGGGTGGTCCTCCTTCAGACCCGGAAGCCCAGGGCGCGCAGCTGCTCGCGGCCGTCGTCGGTGATCTTGTCCGGGCCCCACGGCGGCATCCAGACCCAGTTGATCCGGATGTCGTCGACCAGGCCGGGGCCGGGGCCGCCGGTGAGGGCCTGGCGGGCCTGGTCCTCGATGACGTCGGTCAGCGGGCAGGCCGCCGAGGTCAGCGTCATGTCGATGATCGCCACGTTCGAGTCGTCGACGTCCATGCCGTAGACGAGCCCGAGGTCGACGACGTTGACACCGAGCTCGGGGTCGACGACGTCGCGCATGGCCTCCTCGAGGTCCTCGATCAGCGCGCTCTTGCCGACCGGCATGGTCGGCGTCTCGGGGGTCTCGCTCACGGGGTGGTCCCTCCTGCTCGGATGCTGGCGTCCTTGAGGGCCATCCAGCTCATCAGCGCGCACTTGATGCGGGCGGGGTACTTGGAGACACCGGCGAACGCGATGGCGTCCTCCAGCTCGTCCTCCAGCTTCTCGGCGACGGTCGGGTCGCCCTTGGCCGACATCAGCGTCCTGAAGTGCTCGCCGGTGTCCAGCGCCTGCTGCACGGTCCGGCCGATCACCAGGTCGTACATCGCCGAGACCGACGCCTGGCTGATCGAGCAGCCCATGCCCTCGTAGGACACGTCGGCGATCGTGTCACCGTCGAGGTGCACGCGCAGGGTGACCTCGTCGCCGCAGGTGGGGTTGACGTGGTGCACCTCGGCCTCGAAGGGCTCGCGCAGCCCGCGGCCGTGCGGGTTCCGGTAGTGGTCCAGGATGATGTCCTGGTACATGCTCTCCAGGTTCACGGCCTACCTCCGTGGACGGCGGACGGAGCGACACCGAAGAAGCGCTGGGCATGCCGGATGCCGTCGACGAGGGCGTCGACGTCGTCCAGGCCGGTGTGCACGTAGAACGTGGCCCGGGTGGTCGCCGGTACGCCGAAGCGCCGGACGACGGGCCACGCGCAGTGGTGCCCCACGCGCACGGCCACCCCGAGGTCGTCCAGCACCTGGCCGACGTCGTGCGGGTGCACGCCGTCGACGGTGAAGCTGATCGCCCCGCCGCGGGCCACGGTGTCCGGCGGGCCGATCACGGTGACGCCGGGGATCTCGCCGAGCCGGTCCAGGGCGTAGCCGGTGAGCACGCGCTCGTGCTCCTCGACCCGGTCCATGCCCAGGCCCTGCAGGTACTCCACGGCCGCCGCCAGGCCGATCACCTGGGCGCTCATCGGCACGCCCGCCTCGAACCGCTGCGGCGGGGCGGCGAAGGTGCTGCCCTCCATCCGCACGACCTCGATCATCGAGCCGCCGGTGAGGAACGGCGGCAGCGCGTCGAGCACGTCGTAGCGGCCCCACAGCACGCCGACACCGGTGGGCCCGAGCATCTTGTGACCGGAGAACACCAGGAAGTCCGCCCCCAGCTCGGTCACGTCGACCGGCTGGTGCGGCACCGACTGGGCGCCGTCGACCATGACCAGGGCGCCGACCTCGTGCGCCCGGGCGATGATCTCGCCGAGCGGGTTGATGGTGCCCAGGATGTTGGACTGCTGGGTGACGGTGACCAGCTTGGTGCGCTCGTTGACCACCGTGGCCAGGTCGGAGAGGTCCAGCCGGCCGTCGTCGGTGATGCCGAGCCAGCGCAGCGTGGCGCCGGTGCGCTCGCAGAGCTGCTGCCACGGCACGAGGTTGGCGTGGTGCTCCATCTCGGTGACCACGATCTCGTCGCCCTGGCCGACCGCGTACCGGCGGAACGCCGGCTCCTTGGCGGTGGCGGCGTTGCTCATCGCGTAGGCCACCAGGTTGATCGCCTCGGTGCTGTTGCGGGTGAACACCACCTCGTCCGACCGCGCCCCCAGGAACCCGGCGATGGTGGCCCGGGCGGCCTCGTAGGCCTCGGTGGCCTCCTCGGCGAGCTGGTGGGCACCGCGGTGCGGCGCGGCGTTGACGTTCTCGTAGAACCAGCGCTCGGCGTCCAGCACCTGGCGGGGCTTCTGCGAGGTGGCGCCCGAGTCGAGGTAGACCAGCCGCTTCCCGTCCCGCACGGTGCGGGCGAGGATCGGGAAGTCGGCCCGGATGGCGTCGACGTCCAGCGGCAGCGACGGCCGGGCCGGCGAGCCGGCCTCGGCGCCGCTGCGCGCGACGGTCTGCGTCATGCGGTGGCCTCCCCCGCGGTGGCGTCCTTGAGGTAGCTGGCGTAGCCCTCGGCCTCGAGCTTGTCGGCCAGCTCCGGGCCGCCCTCGTCGACGACCCGGCCGGCCACGAACACGTGCACGAAGTCGGGCTGGATGTAGCGCAGGATCCGCGTGTAGTGCGTGATCAGCAGGACGCCGACCGGGCTGTCGGCCTTGGCCCGGTTCACGCCCTCGGACACGACCCGCAGCGCGTCGACGTCGAGGCCGGAGTCGGTCTCGTCCAGGATCGCGATGCGCGGCTTGAGCAGGCGCATCTGCAGGATCTCGTGCCGCTTCTTCTCACCGCCGGAGAAGCCCTCGTTGACGTTGCGCTCGGCGAAGGCGGCGTCCATCTCCAGCGCGGTCATCTCGGTGCGCACGTCCTTGACCCAGGTGCGCAGCTTCGGTGCCTCGCCGCTGACCGCGGTCGCCGCGGTGCGCAGGAAGTTCGACACCGAGACGCCGGGGACCTCGACCGGGTACTGCATGGCCAGGAACAGCCCGGCGCGGGCCCGCTCGTCGACGGTCATGGCGAGCACGTCCTCGCCGTCCAGGGTGACGGTGCCGCCGGTGATCGTGTACTTGGGGTGCCCGGCGATCGAGTAGGCCAGGGTCGACTTGCCTGACCCGTTCGGGCCCATGATCGCGTGGGTCTCGCCACCGCGGACGGTGAGGTCGACGCCGCGCAGGATCTCCTTGGTGTCGTCGCCCTCCCCCACGGTGACGTGCAGGTCGCGGATCTCCAGCACGCTGCCGGTGACGGTGCTGGCGGGAGTCTGGGTGGTGCTGGGGCTGGTCACGGGGTGGCTCCTCAGGTGCTGGCCGCGGAGACGTCGACGTACACGTCGTCGCCCTCCACGCGGACCGGGTAGACGGGCACCGGCGCGGTGGCCGGGAGGTGGGTGGGCCGACCGGTGCGCAGGTCGAAGCACGACCCGTGGAACGCGCACTCGATGGCGGGGGCACCGTCGATCTCGTCGACGTCGCCGTCGGACAGCGGCACGTCGGCGTGCGAGCAGAGGTCCTCGATCGCGTAGACCTCGCCGCCGAACCGGACGACCGCCACATCGACGTCCGCGAGCTCGACGCGCAGCGCGCCGCCCTCGGGGACGTCGGCGAGCGCACACGCCCGGACGGCGGTCATGCCGGCTGGTCCTCGTGCTCCGGCTCGGCGCGCTCCGGTGTGGCCTGCTCCTCGAGGTCGGGCAGGGCGCCCAGGCGGCGGTCGATGCCGGCCATCAGGCGGTCCTGCAGCTCGGGGATGCCGATGTGCTGCACGACGTCGGCGAAGAAGCCGCGCACCACGAGGCGGCGGGCGGTCTCGGAGTCGATGCCGCGGGAGCAGAGGTAGAACAGCTGCTCGTCGTCGAAGCGGCCGGTGGCACTGGCGTGACCGGCGCCGACGATCTCACCGGTCTCGATCTCCAGGTTGGGCACCGAGTCGGCGCGGGCGCCGTCGGTGAGCACCAGGTTCCGGTTGAGCTCGTAGGTGCTGGTGCCGGTGGCCGCCGGACGGATCCGCACGTCACCGACCCACACGGTGTGCGCCTGCTCGCCCTGCAGCGCGCCCTTGTAGACGACGTTGCTGGTGCAGTTGGGCACCGCGTGGTCGACCCAGAGCCGGTGCTCCTGGTGCTGGGTCTCGTCGGCGAAGTACAGGCCGAGCAGCTCGGCAGAGCCGCCGGGCCCGGCGTACTGCACGTTGCTGACCAGCCGCACCAGGTCACCGCCCAGGGTGACGACGACCTGCTTGAACCGGGCGTCCCGGCCGACGACGGCGTCGAACTGGCCACCGTGCACGGAGCCGGCGTCCCAGTCCTGGACCGAGACCACGGTGACCTGCGCGCCGTCGCCGACGAGCACGCTGACGCCGCCGGAGTAGCGGGCGGAGCCGGAGTGCTCCAGGACGACGGTGGCCTTCGCGTACGCGCCGACCTCGATCACCAGCTGGCCCCAGACGACCGGCGTCCCACCGGCGGCGTCGGAGTCGGTGCCGGTGAGCCGGACGGTGGCAGGGCGGTCGAGCTGGGCCTCGGCCGGCACCCGCAGCACGGTGGCGCCGCCGCTGCGCTGGCGGGTGAGCGCCGCGAGCCGGTCGACCGGCTCGGGCAGGCCCTTCAGCAGCGGGTCGTCGGCCAGCACGCTGGTGAGCTCGACGCCCTCGGGCAGGTCGTCGTCCCAGCTGAGCCGGGCCTCGGAGGGGGCGCCCTCCAGCAGCGGGCGGACGCGGCGCATCGGGGTGAAGCGCCACTCCTCCTCGCGGCCGGTGACCCGCCCGAAGGCGTCCGGGTCGGTGGAGGTGAACCGCTCGGCGGGCGACCCGGTGGGGGCCGGGCCGCCGTGCGAGTGCGACCCGGCGGTCGTGTCGCCGGCGGTGCCGGTGCCCGCCGCGGGGGTGGTGGGCGGGCCGGCCTGGGCGCCGACGCCGGGGGCGAACAGCTCCCCGGCCAGCGCCGCGGTGTCGGTGGTGAGGGTGGTCTGTGGGTCGGTCATCAGCCGACGGCACCTTCCATCTGCAGCTCGATCAGGCGGTTGAGCTCGAGGGCGTACTCCATCGGCAGCTCGCGGGCGATGGGCTCGACGAACCCGCGCACCACCATGGCCATGGCCTCGTCCTCGGACAGGCCGCGGCTCATCAGGTAGAAGAGCTGGTCGTCGCTGACCCGGGAGACCGTGGCCTCGTGGCCCATGGCGACGTCGTCCTCGCGGACGTCGACGTAGGGGTAGGTGTCCGAGCGGCTGATCGTGTCGACCAGCAGCGCGTCGCACTTGACCGTCGACTTCGAGCCGTACGCGCCCTCGTCGATCTGCACCAGGCCGCGGTAGGACGTGCGGCCACCGCCGCGGGCGACGGACTTGCTGATGATGTTGGACGACGTGTGCGGCGCCGCGTGCACCATCTTGGCCCCGGCGTCCTGGTGCTGGCCCTCGCCGGCGAAGGCGATGCTCATGACCTCGCCCTTGGCGTGCTCGCCGGTCATCCAGACGGCGGGGTACTTCATCGTCACCTTGGAGCCGATGTTGCCGTCGACCCACTCCATGGTCGCGCCCTCGTGGGCCACGGCCCGCTTGGTGACCAGGTTGTAGACGTTGTTCGACCAGTTCTGGATGGTCGTGTACCGGCAGCGCGCGTTCTTCTTCACGATGATCTCGACGACCGCGGAGTGCAGCGAGTCGCTCTTGTAGATCGGGGCGGTGCAGCCCTCGACGTAGTGCACGTAGGCGCCCTCGTCGATGATCATGAGGGTCCGCTCGAACTGGCCCATGTTCTCGGTGTTGATCCGGAAGTAGGCCTGCAGCGGGATCTCCACGTGCACGCCCGGCGGCACGTAGATGAACGAGCCACCGGACCAGACGGCGGTGTTCAGCGCGGCGAACTTGTTGTCCCCGGACGGGATGACCGAGCCGAAGTACTCGCGGAACAGGTCCTCGTGCTCGCGCAGCGCGGTGTCGGTGTCCAGGAACAGGACGCCCTGCTCCTCGAGGTCCTCGCGGATCTTGTGGTAGACGACCTCGGACTCGTACTGGGCCGCGACGCCGGAGACCAGGCGCTGCTTCTCCGCCTCCGGGATGCCCAGGCGGTCGTAGGTGTCCTTGATCTCCGCGGGCAGGTCGTCCCACGTGGCGGCCTGCGCCTCGGTGGACTTCACGAAGTACTTGATGTTCTGGAAGTCGATGCCGGAGAGGTCCGAGCCCCAGTCGGGCATGGGCTTCTTCCCGAAGAGCTTCAGGGCCTTGAGCCGACGGTCGAGCATCCACTCGGGCTCGTTCTTGCGCTGGGAGATGTCGCGGACGACGTCCTCGTCGATGCCGCGGCGCGCGGAGGCACCCGCGACGTCCGAGTCGGCCCAACCGAACTTGTACCGGCCGAGCTGGTCGATCTGCTCGTCCTGGGTCAGCGCGGCGGCCGGCGTGCCGGTCTGGGTCTCAGGGTCCTGGATGCTGGTCATGCGGGCGTCCTCTCCCGGTGGGTCGTCGAGCTGGGGCGGGTGGTCTGTGCAGGGCGGGCCGGGCCGCGGAGGCCGGTCGGCACGCTGCGCTCAGGTGGTACAGGGCCGGCCGGGGGCGTGTTGTTCCCCGTCCGGGCCGTGGTCTGCGTGGCACTCGCCGCGGTCTGAGGGGCGCCACCGGGGCGGGCCAGGCCACCCGGGATGTGGGTGGTGCAGACCCCGTCGCCGTGCGCGATCGTGGCCAGCCGCTGCACGTGCGTGCCGACCAGCCGGCCGATCACCGCGGTCTCGGCCTCGCAGAGCTGCGGGAACTCGGCGGCGACGTGGGCCACCGGGCAGTGGTGCTGGCACAGCTGCCCGCCGCTGGCGATCGCCGTCGAGGTGGCGGCGTAGCCCTCGGCGGACAGCGCCACGGCCAGGGCCTGCGCCCGGTCCACCGGCTGGCCGCCGTCGGCCTGGGTGGCGGCGGCCACGGCCGTCGAGCAGCGCTGCTCCAGGCCGGCCAGCTGCTGCTCGGCGACCGCCCGGACGGCGTCCGGACCACCCTGGGCGGCCACGAACCGCAGCGCGGTCAGCGCCAGGTCGTCGTAGGCGTGCGGGAAGGCCGAGCGCCCGGCGTCGGTGAGGTGGAAGCGGCGGGCCGGCCGGCCGCGGCCGCGGTGCTCGCCCGGGGTGGCCCGCTCCTGCACCCGCCCGGCGGCGGTGAGGGCGTCCAGGTGCCGGCGGACGGCGGCCGGCGAGACACCCAGCAGCGCCGCCAGCTCCGTCGCCGTCTGCGGCCCGTGCTCGAGCAGGAGGGCGGAGACCCGGTCGCGCGTGCGCCCGTCGTCGGGGGCACCCGACGACCGGGGGGCGTGCGACAGGGGGGATTCCACAACACGAGTGTGTCCTATTTCGAGGCTCCCGCAAGCAAGGTCGACCTAACCCCGGGGGCCCCACCTGACCCGGGCGGCCCGGCCGCCAGGCCCTACCCGGATCGCCCCCGGATCACCGTGTCGACGGCAACTACTGTCGGCGGTGTGCCGGGTCACCGGCCCGATCGGCCGATCCGCCGGTCAGCGGCCGCACCGGTGACTAGCATCGCTGGCGTGCCCGTCTCCCCTGCGGATCTGCTCGCGCGCCTGGGCCGCCCGGCCGTCGTGACCGGCCTGGCCCTCGCCAACGCCGTGGCCAACGGCGTGATCGTCGTGACCGGCGGCGCCGTCCGCGTCACCGGGTCCGGGCTGGGCTGCCCCACCTGGCCCGAGTGCATCGACGGCAGCGTCACCCCGACCGCGGAGCTGGCCGGTCACGGGGTCATCGAGTTCGCCAACCGGCTGCTGACCTTCGTGCTCGCCGTCATCGCCGTCGCCACGGTGGTCGCCGTCTTCCGGTCGGTGCGCCGCGACCTGCGCCCGCTCGCCGTGATCGGCTTCCTGGGCATCCCGGCGCAGGCCCTGCTCGGTGGCGTCACCGTGCTCACCGGGCTCAACCCGTGGACGGTGGCCGCGCACTTCCTGGTGTCCAGCGTGCTGGTGGCGGTGGCCACCACGCTGTGGCTGCGGTCCCGGGAGCCCGGGGTCGGCCAGCTCGTCGTCCGGCCGCAGCTCACCGCCATCACGACCGGCATCGCCGTCACGGTGGCCGCCGTCCTGGTGCTCGGCACGATCGTCACCGGCAGCGGCCCGCACAGCGGCGACCCCGAGGCCGGGCGCACCGGTCTGTCGGCCGAGCAGATGAGCCAGCTGCACGCCGACGTGGTGTTCCTGCTGGTCGGTCTGCTGCTGGCGCTGGTGGTCGCGCTGCGGGCCACCGAGGCACCGGGCCGGGTCCGCCGCGCCGCCCGCGACCTGCTGGTCGTCACGCTGGCACAGGGCGTCGTCGGCTTCGTGCAGTACTTCACCGACCTGCCCGTCGTGCTGGTGCTGGTGCACATGGCGGGCGCGGTCCTGGTGACGGCGTACACCGCCCGGCTGCTGTGGTCGGTGCGCGGCCCGGCGTCCGAGCAGCCGCTGGCGACCCCGGCCGCCACGGCCGCCCCCTCGCTGAGCGCCTGACCCGCGTGCCGGGCTAGCCCGACACCCGGCGGGGGCACGGAGCTCCGACATGACCTGGACGGTCATCGTCGTGGGGCTGGTCGCCTGCACCGCCGTCGGGGTGCTGGCCGGTCGGCAGATCAGACGCGGGCCCGGCCGGTGGGTGTCCGCGGTCCTCGGCGGCTCGGTGGTCGTGGCCGGGCTGCTGTTCGTCCCCGTCCGGTGCGCCACCGACGTGCCGGCGTCCGCCGTCACCGACGTGACGGACGAGGCGCCGCCGACCGGGTGCACGAGCCTGGCGCGTCGACCTGCCCCGGATCGGCCTGTTCGCCGGCGACACGGTCGGCTACGGCCTGGCCGTCCTGGGCGCCGGCGCGACGCTGGGCGCCGCCCTGCTCGCGATGGGCAGCGGCCGGGCCGGCTGACGGGGCCGTGTCACGGCCGCCGGGCGGGCCGGGCGCTCAGACGAGGACGTCGACGACCAGGGCGATGGACAGCAGGGTCATGTAGGTGATCGACACGGAGAACAGCCGCATCGGCCGGTGCTCCTCGCCGAGCTTGACCCGGGCCAGCCACTGGTGGGACTCCAGCACGAACCAGGCACCCAGGACGACGGCGGGCACCAGGTACACCCAGCTCGCCCCCGGCGTCAGCGGCCACATCAACAGCGAGACGGCGAGCGTGGCCCACGCCCAGGCCACCGACTGCCGGCCGACGCTGACCGGCCCGGCGACGACGGACAGCATCGGGACGCCGGCCCGGAAGTAGTCGTAGCGGTAGCGGCTGGCCAGCGCGTAGAAGTGCGGCATCTGCCAGCAGAAGACGATGCCGAAGAAGACCACCGCGGGCCAGGCCAGCGAGCCGGTGACCGCGGCCCAGCCGATGAGCACCGGGGCGGCGCCGGGCAGGCCCCCGAAGACGGTGTTGTGCTTGGTCCGGCGCTTGAGCACCATGGTGTAGACGACCGAGTAGGCCAGCACCGCCGCCGCGGCGAGGGCGGTGGCCAGCGGGGTGGTGAACACGCCGAGGACCACCAGCGACACCCAGGCCAGCAGCACGCCGAAGATCAGCGCCGCCCGGGGCCGGATGACCCCGCTGGGGATGGGCCGGTCCCGGGTGCGGGACATCAGCCGGTCGATGTCCCGGTCGAACCAGCAGTTGATCGTGTTGGCGGCACCGGCGGCCAACATGCCGCCGACCAGCGTGGCCACCACCAGGCCGGTGCCCGGCCAGCCACCGTCGGCGAGCATCATCGCCGGCAGCGTGGTGACCAGCAGCAGCTCGACGAGCTTGGGCTTGGTCAGCGACACGTACGAGCGCAGCACCGTCATCGGCCGCCGGGCGGCGAGGACGGGGCGCTGGGCGGTGGCCGTCACCGGGTGCCCGGGGACCCGTCGCTCGACGGGCGAGCGGTGCGCGGGCAGGGGGGCACCTGGGGTCCTTCTCAGCCGACGTCAGGGGGTGCACCCACTCTAACTCCGCACCCGGGGCGAAACGCCCTGGGAAGGCTCCGCGATGACTAGGGTTCGATCACGTTGAGGCAGCACGTCCAGCGGGTAGGGCCCACGGCGACGGCGACGCGCGGGCGGGTCCCCCGGGACCCACCGGGCGACGACGTCCGCCCGGGCGTGCCGCCACGCATCGTCGCCCGGCCGCACCGGTGGCACGTCCACCGCGCGACCGGGTCAGGGACCGGCCGACCTACAGGGAGCTGTGAGAACGCATGACCGACCAGAGCGCAGCGACGCAGAGCACCGAGGCCGAAGCACCCGCGGAGGCCGCCAGCGACACCCCCACCGGCTCGCCGCGGCAGCCTGACCCCACCCTCCCGGACTCGTTCGGCGAGCTGGACCGGAAGGCCGTCGACACCGCACGCGTGCTCGCCATGGACGCCGTCCAGAAGGTCGGCAACGGCCACCCGGGCACCGCCATGAGCATGGCGCCGACTGCGTACCTGCTGTTCCAGAAGTGGCTGCAGCACGACCCCAGCGAGCCGCAGTGGACCGGCCGCGACCGGTTCGTGCTCTCGATGGGCCATTCCAGCCTGACCCTCTACGTGCAGCTCTACCTGGCCGGCTACGGCCTGGAGCTGGACGACCTGCGCGCACTGCGCACCTGGGGCTCGCTGACCCCGGGCCACCCGGAGGTCAACCACACCCCCGGTGTGGAGACCACCACCGGCCCGCTGGGCCAGGGCGTCGGCAACGCCGTCGGCATGGCCATGGCCGCCCGCCGGGAGCGCGGTCTGTTCGACCCGGAGTCCGCCGACGGCGAGAGCCTGTTCGACCACACCGTCTGGGCGTTCGCCTCCGACGGCGACCTGGAGGAGGGTGTCAGCGGCGAGGCCTCCTCGCTGGCCGGCACCCAGCAGCTGGGCAACCTCGTGCTCGTCTACGACGACAACAAGATCTCCATCGAGGACCACACCGACATCGCCTTCACCGAGGACGTCGGCAAGCGCTACGAGGCCTACGGCTGGCACGTGCAGCACGTCGACGACGGCGAGGACCTCGCCGCGCTGGACGCCGCGTTCGCCGCCGCCAAGGCCGAGACCGGCCGGCCCTCGATCATCGTGCTGCGCACGATCATCGGCTGGCCCGCGCCGAACAAGCAGAACACCGGCGCCGCGCACGGCTCCGCCCTCGGCGACGACGAGGTGAAGGCCACCAAGCAGGTGCTCGGCTTCGACCCGGAGGCGACCTTCGACGTCGCCCCCGAGGTCATCGAGCACACCCGCAAGGCCGTCGAGCGCGGCCAGGCCGCCCGCGCGGCCTGGGAGGAGCGCTTCGCCGCCTGGGAGCAGGCGCACCCCGAGCGTGCCGCGCTGCTCAGCCGGATGAAGACCCGCAGCCTGCCCGACGGCTGGGCCGACGCCCTGCCGAGCTGGCCGGCCGACGCCAAGGGCGTCGCCACCCGCAAGGCCTCCGGCGAGGTGCTCGCCGCGGTCTACCCCGAGCTGCCCGAGCTGTGGGGCGGGTCGGCCGACCTGGCGGAGAGCAACAACACCGCCGTCAAGGGCGAGCCGTCGTTCATCCCGGCCAGCCAGCAGACCAAGATGTGGAGCGGTGGGCCCTACGGCCGCACGCTGCACTTCGGCGTCCGCGAGCACGCCATGGGCGCGATCATGAACGGCATCGCGCTGCACGGCGGCACCCGCGTGTACGGCGGCACGTTCCTCACGTTCTCCGACTACATGCGCGGCGCGGTGCGGCTGGCCGCGCTGATGCAGCTGCCGGTCACCTACGTGTGGACGCACGACTCCATCGGCCTGGGCGAGGACGGCCCGACCCACCAGCCGATCGAGCACTACGCGGCACTGCGGGCCATCCCCGGCCTGGACTTCGTCCGCCCGGCCGACGCCAACGAGACCGCCGTCGCCTGGCGCACCATCCTGGAGAACAACGACCGCCCGGCCGGCCTGGCGCTGTCCCGGCAGAACCTGCCCACCTTCGACCGTGAGGTGATGGCCTCCGCCGAGGGGACGGCGAAGGGCGGCTACGTGCTGGCCGAGGCCTCCACCGGCACCCCCGAGGTCATCCTGCTGGGCACCGGCTCGGAGGTGCAGATCGCCGTCGCCGCGCGCGAGCACCTCGAGGCCGCGGGCACCCCGACCCGGGTCGTGTCGCTGCCGTGCTGGGAGTGGTTCGCCGAGCAGGACCAGGCCTACCGCGAGCAGGTGCTGCCGCCCACCGTCCGGGCGCGGGTCAGCGTCGAGGCCGGGGTGCCGATGGGCTGGCGCGACTTCGTCGGCGACGCCGGCCGCATCGTCGGCCTCGACCACTACGGCGCCAGCGCCGCCTACACCAAGCTCTACGAGGAGTTCGGCCTCACCGCAGAGGCGGTCGTCGCCGCGGCCCAGGAGAGCATCCAGGCCGCCGCTGCCCCGCCCGCCGCCCCCACCGGGGCCACCGCCTCCCGGGGCGGGCTCGACTCCCCCACCGCCGACCGCTGATCCCTCCGTCCGAAGGGCATGACATGACACAGAACGAGAACCTGGCGCAGCTGTCCAAGGCAGGGGTCGCCGTCTGGCTCGACGACCTCTCCCGCGACCGCATCCGCAGCGGCAACCTGCAGTCGCTGGTGGACGAGCACAGCGTCGTCGGCGTGACCACCAACCCGTCGATCTTCGCCGCCGCGATCAGCGGGTCGGAGTCCTACGACGACCAGCTGCACGCCATGGCCGTGCGCGGCGTGAGCGTGGAGGAGGCGCTGCGCACCATCACCGCCGCCGACGTCCGCGACGCCTGCGACCTGCTGGCCCCGGTGGCCGCCCGCACCGGCCGGGACGGGCGGGTCTCCCTGGAGGTCGCCCCGGGCCTGGCCCGGCACACCGACGCGACCGCCGCGGAGGCCGCGCACCTGTGGTGGCTCGTCGACCGGCCCAACCTGTTCATCAAGATCCCGGCGACCGTGGAGAGCCTCCCGGCGATCACCACGTCGATCGCGGCCGGGATCAGCGTGAACGTCACGCTGATCTTCAGCACCGAGCGCTACCGCGAGGTGATGGACGCCTACCTGACCGGGCTCGAGCAGCGCCTGGAGCAGGGCGGGTCGCTGGACGGGATCGAGTCGGTCGCCTCGTTCTTCGTGTCCCGGGTGGACACCGAGATCGACAAGCGGCTCGACGCCGCCGGCGGCCACGACGAGCTCAAGGGCAAGGCCGGCGTCGCCAACGCGGTGCTCGCCTACCAGGCCTACGAGGAGGTCTTCGGCTCCGACCGCTGGAAGGCGCTGGAGTCCCGCGGCGCGTCGAGGCAGCGCCCGCTGTGGGCCTCCACCGGCGTGAAGAACCCCGAGTACAGCGACACGATGTACCTGTCGGAGCTGATCGCGCCGGACACGGTCAACACCATGCCGGAGAAGACCATGCAGGCCTACGCCGACCACGGTCAGCCCGGCGCCCCGGTGCAGGAGGCCTACGGGTCGGCCGCGGCCACCATGCAGGCCGTCGCCGACGCCGGCATCGACCTGCCCGACGTGTTCCGGGTCCTCGAGGACGAGGCCGTGGAGAAGTTCGTGCAGGCCTGGGACGAGCTCACCGGCTCGGTGCAGGAGCAGCTCCAGGACAAGTCCTGACACCAGGGCCTCGCCGGGTGCGGCTGTGAGCGGGAGCTGACAGGCTGCACCCGACGACGTCACGTCCCGGACCCGGCTGCACGCAGCCGGGTCCGGGCGCGCCCCGCGTCCCCCGTCGTCCTGCCGGCGCGCAGCGCAGCTGCCGGACGGACGGCGGTCGGCCCGCCCTGCCCCGGACCACGCCCTCCCTGACGACCGCGACCGAGGACCCCACCATGACGAGCAACCCGCTGCGCGATCCTCGGGACCGCCGGCTCCCCCGCGTCCCCGAGCCCTGCGCCCTCGTGGTCTTCGGCATCACGGGCGACCTCGCCCGCAAGAAGCTGCTGCCCGCGGTGTACGACCTCGCCAACCGCGGCCTGCTGCCCACCAACTTCGCCCTGCTCGGCTTCGCCCGGCGCGACTGGGGCGACATGGAGTTCGCCGAGCTGGCCCGCACCGCCGCCCGCGAGCACGCCCGCACGCCGTGGCGCGAGGAGGTGTGGGAGCGGCTGGCCGCCAGCGTGCGCTTCGTGCAGGGCTCCTTCGACGACGACGCCGCCTTCGACGAGCTCGCCGCCGCGCTGGCCGACCTGGAGAGCAGCCACGGCATCGGCGGCAACGCCGCGTTCTACCTGTCCATCCCGCCGAGCCTGTTCCCCGTCGTGCTGCGGCAGATGGAGCGCACCGGCATGGCCGAGTCCACCGACGACCGGTGGCGCCGCGTCGTCGTCGAGAAGCCGTTCGGCACCGACCTGCCGTCCTCCCGCGAGCTCAACGAGCTGGTCGACTCCGTGTTCAGCGCGCAGGACGTGTTCCGGATCGACCACTACCTGGGCAAGGAGACCGTGCAGAACCTGATGGCGCTGCGCTTCGCCAACAGCCTGTTCGAGCCGGTCTGGAACGCCCAGCACGTCGACTCCGTGCAGATCACCATGGCCGAGGACGTCGGCATCGGTGGCCGCGCGGACTTCTACGAGCGCACCGGCGCCGCGCGCGACGTGCTGCAGAACCACCTGCTGCAACTGCTGGCCCTCACCGCCATGGAGGAGCCGGTCGAGTTCGCCGCCGAGGACATCCGCACCGAGAAGCTCAAGGTGCTGCGGGCCATCTCGCTGCCCGCGGACATGCGGCAGTTCGCCGTCCGCGGGCAGTACGAGCAGGGCTGGCTCGCCGGCCAGCGGGCCTGCGGCTACCGCGACGAGAAGGGCGTGTCCGCGGAGTCGACGACCGAGACGTACGCCGCCGTCCGGCTGGGCGTGGAGACCCGCCGCTGGGCCGGGGTGCCGTTCTACCTGCGCACCGGCAAGCGGCTGCCGCGGCGGGTCACCGAGATCGCGCTGTCCTTCCGCAAGGCGCCGCACCTGCCCTTCGCGCCCACCGACACCGAGGAGCTCGGGCACAACCAGCTCGTCGTCCGGGTCCAGCCGGACGAGGGCATGACGCTCAAGTTCGGGTCCAAGGTGCCGGGCAGCGTGATGGAGGTGCGGGACGTCTCGATGGACTTCCTCTACGGCGAGCAGTTCACCGAGGCCAGCCCCGAGGCCTACGAGCGCCTGCTGCTGGACGTGCTGCTCGGCGACGCCACCCTCTTCCCCCGCAACGCCGAGGTGGAGGCGTCCTGGGCGGTCATCGACCCGCTGGAGGAGTTCTGGGCGGACACCACGCCCTACCCCTACCGCGCCGGTGAGTGGGGGCCCCGGGCCGCCGAGGAGATGCTCGCCGCCGAGGGCCGGGCATGGCGACGTCCGTGACCACCCACCGCACTCCCCCCATCCCCACCCTGACTTTCCCGGGCTCGAGTCCGCTGGAGGCACAGCCGTGACTACGTTGTGGGACACCACCGGATCCGCCGTCGTCAAGGAACTGGCCGCCCAGCGGCGCACCGGTGGCGCGGTGATGAGCGGGGTGGCCCTCACCCTGGTCGTCATCGCCGACGAGGACCGGGTGGCCGAGGCCGAGCAGGCCGCGGCCGCCGCCGCCGAGCTGCACCCGTGCCGGCTGCTGATCGTGGTGCGCCGCCAGGTCGAGGCGCCGCTGCCCCGCCTGGACGCCGAGGTGCTCATCGGGGGCCGGTTGGGCCCCGGCGAGGCCGTCGTGATGCGCATGTACGGCCGGCTCGGGCTGCACGCCGAGTCGGTCGTGCTGCCGCTGCTGGCCGCCGACGCCCCCGTGGTGACCTGGTGGCACGCCACGCCGCCGACCCGGATCACCACCGACGCGCTGGGCGTCATCGCCGACCGGCGGATCA
Source organism: Goekera deserti (assembly GCF_010685995.1). Classification (GTDB taxonomy): domain Bacteria; phylum Actinomycetota; class Actinomycetes; order Mycobacteriales; family Geodermatophilaceae; genus Goekera; species Goekera deserti. The sequence goes on from NZ_JAAGWK010000012.1 coordinate 57,554, forward strand.
CCGACTGCGCGATGGCGGCCGACCCGCTGGAGGCGCTCCGCGCCCGGGCCCGGGACTACGCCCCCGGCGACACCGACCTGGCCTGGACCCGCACCACCATGTGGCGGGCCACCCTCACCTCCACGCTGGACGCCGTGGTCGGCCGCCGCGGTGCGCCGGTCACGGTGACCGGCGGGCGGGTCGAGGGCGACCCGGCCAGCGCCACCGCGCAGCTGGTGGCCGGCTGGATCTCCTCACGCTGCGGCTGCCCGATCGACGTCGTCGCCGGCCAGCGCACCCCCGGCCCCAGCGGCGTGGAGTCGGTGTTCCTCACCCTGGACCAGGGCGAGGAGGTGCGGGTCACCGCCGACCGCAAGGGCGGCGCGGTGATCTCCCAGCCGCACCGGGCCGACTCCGTGGTGGCGCTCGTGGAGCGTGACCTCGGGGAACTGGTGGGCGAGGAGCTGCGCCGGCTGGACTCCGACGAGCCCTACAGCGAGGCCCTGGGTGCCGCGACCGGGATGACCGGCCTCGCCCGGCGGCCGGGCACCCGGGAGCACGTCTGGTTCGACCCGACCGCCCAGCAGAACGGTGCGACCGCGCAGCCGCCGGCCACCAGCGCCGACTCCGCCGCCACCCCGGCGCCGCAGGTGCCACAGGACTCGGCCGACGCCGACGAGGTGGCGCAGACCGGCACGCACGACGCCGACGACCCCGACGGTGACCGGGAGGACTCCTCCGACGCCCACGACCCCGCCACGGTCACCTCGTGAGCTCCCACCCCGGCCCTCCTGCAGGGGCCCGCCGCGAGCCTGCGAGTGGTGGGGGGCAGGAGGGTCCTTCCGTCGTGATCGAGCCGGACGCCGACCGGCTGGCCCGGGCGGTGGCCAGCGCCCTGGTGGCTCGGCTCGCCGCCGCCCAGGCGGTGCACGGCACGGCGTCGGTGGTGCTGACCGGCGGCGGGGTGGGCACCGCGGTGCTGGAGCGGGTGGCCGCGCTGGCCGCCGAACCCGAGCGCGAGGTCGTCGACTGGACCGCCGTGGACGTGTGGTGGGGCGACGAGCGGTTCGTGCCCGCCGCCGACGCCGAGCGCAACGAGCTGGGCGCGCGCCGCGCGCTGCTGGACGCGGTCGGCGTCCCGGCCGAGCGGGTGCACGCCGTGCCCGCCTCGGACGCCGGCTTCGCGGAGCCCGAGCAGGCGGCCGACTGGTACGCCGGGCAGCTCGCGGCGGCCGCCGGGGGTTCCGGGCTGCCCCGCTTCGACGTCCTGCTGCTGGGCATGGGGCCGGAGGGCCACGTGGCCTCCATCTTCCCGGACTCCCCGGCCGCCGCCGACGACCGTCCGGTGGTGGCGGTGCGGGACTGCCCGAAGCCGCCACCGACCCGGGTGAGCCTGGGCTTCTCCGCGATCAACTCCGCGGAGGAGGTGTGGCTGCTGGTGGCCGGCGAGGGCAAGGCCGAGGCGGTCGCCACCGCGCTGGGCCCGGACGGCGCCGGCCTGCCCGCCGCCGGGGTGCACGGCACCCGGGCGACCCGCTGGCTGCTGGACGCCGCCGCCGCGAGCCGGCTCGGCTGACCCGTGGTGGCCGACCGTGGTGCGGCGCCCGCGGGCGCCGCACCACGGTCGTCCGGGGCTCAGGCGCCGCGGCGTGCCTTGAGGCGGGTCAGCGCCTCCTCGAGGAGGGCGTCGCCGTCGGCGTCGCTGCGCCGCTCCCGCACGTAGGCCAGGTGGGTCTTGTACGGCTCGGTGCGCGGTGCCGGCGGCGGGTTCTGCTCGTCCTGCCCGGCCGGGAGCCCGCAGCGCGGGCAGTCCCACTCCACCGGCACGTCGATGTCGGCCGCGAACGCGATCCGTGTCTCGTGGTGGTTCGCGCACCAGAAACCGATCCGGTGCCGGGGAGCGGACTCACCCCGCTCCGACTCACCCATCGGCCCCGCGCCGACCCTGCTGCCCCTGATCGCACTGCCACCAGCCATGAGCGCCCCCTGCTCGTCCGTCCACGCGGCGCCGACGCGATCACCGTTGGGGAAGTGTAGGACGGTCAGGCAGCTCACAGGTCACGACGAGGACACCGTTTCGCGGCATTGCACCCGGCCGCGCGGGAGCGCGCTCAGACCTTGAGCAGGATGCCCAGCCCGACCACGCAGATCGCCCACACCAGCAGGCAGAACACGGTGAGCCGGTTGAGGTTCTTCTCCACCACCGACGACCCGGACAGCGACGCCGAGGCAGCACCACCGAACATCGAGGACAGGCCGCCGCCCTTGCCGCGGTGCAGCAGGATCAGCACGATCAGCACGATGCTGGTGAGCACGAGCACGATGTTCAGGACCAGCTCGACCATGATCTCTCCTGTCCCGTGGGCCACGGGTCTCGACGTACGGGGTGGGGCGGGGACGGGGCCCGACCGGTGAGGACGCGTGCTGCCCGGGCGGTGCACCTCGGCCCGGGACCTCGCGACAGTCTACGGCGCTGCCCCGACGGGCTCACCCGACCCCGGCGGTGGCCAGGTCGTAGCTGCGGTAGGGCGCCATCACGACCCCGTTGCGCAGCCGCTGACCGGCCAGCAGCTGGAGCCGGTCCTCGGCCAGCGGCACGTACGCCCCGGTGGCGACGGCGGCCTGCGCCACCTGCACCCAGGTGGCGTTCGCCTGGGCGGGGTCCGGGGCGGCCAGCGCGGTGTCGACCAGCTGGTCGATGCCGGGGTCGGCCAGCCGCGCGTAGTTGGTGTTGCCCTCGGGCTTCACCGAGCGGCCGTCGACCAGCGGCACCAGCAGGGACCCCGGGGAGGGGAAGTCGGCGCGGCGGGAGATGAGCATCAGCCCGAACCCCTGCGCGGTCACGTTGTCCGGCCGGCCGATGCCGTCGCCGCCGTAGAAGCCGAGGCCCGGCATCGGCTGCACCCGCACCTGGATGCCGATCTCACCGAGCTGGGCGGCGATCACCTCGGCCACCTCGACCAGCTCGGTCACGTCCTGGACGGCGAGCACGGTGGCAAAGCCCTCCGGGTACCCGCAGGTGGCCAGGGCCTCCCGCGCGGCCGCGGTGTCCGGAGCCGGGTCGGGGTCCTCCGGGCCGTCCGGGAGGCGCTCGGTCCACAGCTGCGAGGTGCGGTCGGCGGCACTGCTGCCGCCCAGTGCCTCCTGCACGGCGCGACGGTCGACGGCAGCGGCCACCGCGGCCCGGCAGGAGGGGTTGTCCAGCGGGGCGACCGTGCTGGCCAGCGCCAGCATCCGCACCGAACCGCTGGCGACGTCGTCCACCCGGTCGCCCAGGCCGGGATCGCTCTCCAGCCGGCTGGTGGTCGCCCGGTGCACCCCGAGCCCGGTGGCGTCCACGTCGGCCGCACCGGCGAGCAGGGCCTGGTCCCGCTCGGTGCTGCTCTGACCCACCTTGACCACCACCCGGTCCGGCAGGGCGGTACGGACGTCGTCGGTGGCCGGGTCCCACTGCGGGTTCCGGTCGAGGACGACGCCGGTGACGGGGTCCACGGAGGTGACCGCGTAGGGGCCGGAGGACACCGGGTCCACGTCGTAGCCGCCGCGGGTGTCGTTCTCCACCGGCACCGGGCTGCTGGAGGGCAGCGCCAGCACGTGACCGAGGTCGGGTGCCGGGCGGGCCAGGGTGAACACGATGGTGCGGTCGTCCGGGGTGACGATGGACGCCAGGCCGTCGACGTCGCCGTCGTCGGCGTACGGGCCCGCGTAGGGGTCGGCCGGGTCGTCGAACAGGTCGATCGCGTGGGTCGGTCCCCCGACGATCACGTTCGCGTCGAAGGTCCGGGCGATCCCGTACTCGATGTCCCGCGAGGTGATCGGCCGGCCGGTCTCGAACCGGACGCCCTCCTTGAGGGTGAAGGTCCAGGTCAGCCCGTTGTTCGACGGGGTCCCCGTGTCGGTCGCGAGGTCGGGCACCAGCTGGTCGGTGCGCCCGGGGGTCGTGTCGTAGGTGACCAGCGTCCGGGTGTACAGCCGCATGAGGTTCCAGACGGCGGGGGTGTACGAGCGCTGGGGGTCCAGGTGGTCGATCGTCGCGATCGACACCCGGAGCGTGCCGCCCGTGGCGTCCGACGGCGCTCGCACACCGCCGATCCCCTCGTCGGGGGCCCCGGCGGCGGTGGGCACGGCCGGGGCCGCGGCCTCACCGCCGCCACACGCGCTGAGCAGGACCAGCAGCCCGGCCAGGGCGGCGGTCAGCACCCCCCGCCGCGGTTGCCCCGGGGGGGCCGACGACCTCGTCCTGCTCGGCTGCACACCGCTCCGTCCCCGTGCTCGTCGTCGCCGGGGACCGGGGTCCCGGCCTCAGCCGCTCTCGGCAGCCGTCCGGCAGATCGCGGCGAACTCGTCGGCGTCCAGGCTGGCGCCACCCACGAGAGCACCGTCCACGTCCGGTCCGGCCAGGATCCCGGCCGTGTTGGCGGCCTTGACGGATCCTCCGTAGAGGATACGGAGCGTATCCGCCGTGTCACTCCCAAACCGCTCGGCGAGCCGGGCCCGGAGTGCCCCGCAGACCTCCTGCGCGTCCTCGGGGGTGGCGACCTCCCCGGTGCCGATGGCCCACACCGGCTCGTAGGCCACGACCAGGCCGGCGAGCTGACCGGCGTCGAGGCCCTCGAGCGCGGCGTCGAGCTGCGCGGTGCAGTGCGGCACGTGGGTGCCCGCCCTGCGCACGTCCAGCCCCTCCCCCACGCAGAGGACGGGCGTGATCCCGTGCTTCAGGGCGGCCCGCACCTTGGCCGCGACGACGTCGTCGCCCTCGCCGTGCAGCGCGCGCCGCTCCGAGTGCCCGACGGTCACGTACTGGCAGGCGAGCGCGGCGAGCATGCCGCCGCTGACCTCACCGGTGTAGGCACCGGAGTCGGCCGCGGACAGGTCCTGGGCGCCGAAGCCGATGTCCAGCTTGTCCCCGGTCACCAGCGTCTGCACGCTGCGCAACGCGGTGAACGGCGGCAGGACGACGACCTCGGCGGCCTCCAGCTCGGCCGGCTTGAGGCTGAACGCGAGCTTCTGCACCAGGCCGATGGCCTCCAGGTGCGTGAGGTGCATCTTCCAGTTGCCGGCGATCAGCGGGCGGCGGCCCTCCCGGGCGGCCGGAGCGCTCCTGCGTGCCATGTCGGCCCCCTCGCTCAGTCCGCCAGGACCGCGAGGCCCGGGAGGTCCCGGCCCTCGAGGTACTCCAGCGACGCGCCGCCGCCGGTGCTGATGTGGCCGTAGGCCGCCTCGTCCAGGCCCAGCTGCCGCACCGCGGCCGCCGAGTCCCCGCCGCCGACGACCGACAGCCCGTCGATGCCGGACACGGCCCGGGCGACGCCCTCGGTGCCGGCCGCGAACGGAGCCAGCTCGAACACGCCCATCGGCCCGTTCCAGAACACGGTGTGCGCACCGTCCAGGTGCCGGCCGAACAGCTCGACCGAGCGCGGGCCGATGTCCAGGCCCATCTGGTCGTCGGCGATCGCGTCGGTGCCGACCGTGGTGGTGGGTGCGTCCGCGCTGAACTCCGGGGCGCACACCACGTCGACCGGCAGCACGATCCGCTCACCGGCCTCGGCCAGCAGTCGCCGGCAGGTGTCGACCTGGTCGGCCTCCAGCAGGGACTTCCCCACCCCGTGCCCCTGGGCGGCCAGGAAGGTGAAGCACATCCCGCCGCCGACGAGCAGCGTGTCCACCTTGGGCAGCAGGGCCTCGATCACGGCGAGCTTGTCGCTCACCTTGGACCCGCCGAGCACGACCACGTAGGGCCGCTCCGGCTCGGTCGTGAGCCGGCGCAGCACCTCCAGCTCGCGGGCGACGAGCCGGCCCGCGGCGTGCGGCAGCCGCTGGGCGACGTCGAACACCGAGGCGTGCTTGCGGTGCACGGCGCCGAACGCGTCGTCGACGTAGAGGTCGGCCAGGCCGGCCAGCCGGTCGGCCAGCTCGCCCCGCTCGGCGTCGTCCTTGCTGGTCTCGGCCGCCTCGAAGCGGACGTTCTCCAGCAGCAGCACCTGCCCGTCGGCCAGGGCCGCGGCGCGGGCGGTGGCGTCCGCGCCGGCCACGTCGGCGGCCAGCGGCACCTCGGCGCCGAGCAGCTCGCCGAGCCGGGCGGCGACCGGGGCCAGCGAGAACTGGGGGTCCGGGGCGCCCTTCGGCCGGCCCAGGTGGGCGGCGACGACGACCCGCGCGCCGGCGTCGCGCAGGGCCTGGATCGTGGGCACGCTCGCCCGGATCCTGCCGTCGTCGGTGATCTCCCGGGTGGTCGTGTCCAGCGGGACGTTCAGGTCGGTGCGCAGCAGCACGCGCCGGCCGGACACCCCCTCGGCGATGAGGTCGTCGACGCTCCGCATCAGAGCTTCGAGCCCACCAGCGCGGTGAGGTCGACGAGGCGGTTGGAGTAGCCCCACTCGTTGTCGTACCAGCCGACGACCTTGACCTGGTTGCCGAAGACCTTGGTCAGGCCGGAGTCGTAGATGCACGACGCGGGGTCGGTGACGATGTCGGAGGAGACGATCGGGTCCTCGGTGTAGACCAGGTACGGCGCCAGCGGGCCGGCGGCGGCGGTCCGGTAGGCCTCGTTGACCTCCTCGAGGGTGACCTCGCGGCCGAGGGTGACCGTCAGGTCGGTTGCCGAGCCGGTGGGCACGGGCACGCGCAGGGCGTAGCCGTCGAGCTTGCCCTTCAGCTCGGGCAGCACCAGGCCGATGGCCTTGGCCGCACCGGTCGACGTCGGCACGATGTTCAGCGCGGCGGCGCGGGCGCGGCGCAGGTCCTTGTGCGGGCCGTCCTGCAGGTTCTGGTCGGCGGTGTAGGCGTGGATGGTGGTCATCAGGCCACGCTCGATGGTGAAGGCGTCGTTGAGGACCTTGGCCAGCGGCGCCAGGCAGTTCGTGGTGCAGGACGCGTTGCTGATGATCGTCTGCGAGCCGTCGTACAGCTCGTGGTTGGCGCCCATGACGATGGTGATGTCGTCGTCGGTGGCGGGCGCGGAGATGATGACCTTCTTGGCACCGCCGGCGTCGACGTGCTTGCGGGCGTCCGCGGCCTTGGTGAAGAAGCCGGTCGACTCGATGACGATGTCGACGCCCAGGTCGCCCCACGGCAGGTTGGCCGGGTCGCGCTCGGCGAGGGCCGTGAAGCTCGCGCCGCCGACGGTGATGCCGTCGTCGGTGGCGGTGACCTCCTCGGGGAGCTTGCCCAGGATGCTGTCGTACTTCAGCAGGTGCGCCAGCGTGGCGTTGCTGGTCAGGTCGTTCACGGCCACGACCTCGATGTCCTGGCCACTGGCGGCGACCGCGCGCCAGAAGTTGCGACCGATGCGACCGAAACCGTTGATGCCTACCCGGACCGTCACTGATGACCTCCACGTCGCTGCGGGCCGCGCGGGTGCACGACCGCTCGTCGACGTCGACCCTAGCGGCCCCGCACCGACCCGCCATCCGACCCCCGACCCGCGCTGAGCACCGGCCCGGAGCGGGGGCGCGGGCCGAGCCACCGCGCAGGGCCGGGACCGCGCGGAGCGAGGCCCCGCGAGGCGAGGGGGTGCGTCTACTGGGCCAGCATGTCGTCGGTGACGACCGACTCGGTGTCCGGGATGCCGAGGTCCTTGGCGCGCTTGTCCGCGGTCGCCAGCAGCCGGCGGATCCGCCCGGCCACGGCGTCCTTGGTCATCGGCGGGTCGGCCCGCTGGCCCAGCTCCTCCAACGACGCCTGACCGAACTCCAGCCGCAGCCGGCCGGCCACCAGCAGGTGCTCCGGGGCGTCGTTGCCGAGGATGTCCAGGGCCCGCTCGACCCGGGCGCTGGCCGCGACGGCGGCGCGGGCGGAGCGGCGCAGGTTGGCGTCGTCGAAGTTGGCCAGCCGGTTGGCGGTGGCACGCACCTCGCGGCGCATCCGCCGCTCCTCCCAGGCGAGCACGGCGTCGTGGGCGCCCATCCGGGTCAGCAGCGCGCTGATCGCGTCGCCGTCCCGGACGACGACCCGGTCGGAGCCGCGGACCTCGCGGGCCTTGGCGGCGATGCCGAGCCGGCGCGCGGCGCCGACCAGCGCCATGGCGGCCTCCGGCCCCGGGCAGGTCACCTCCAGCGAGGAGGACCGCCCCGGCTCGGTCAGCGACCCGTGCGCCAGGAACGCGCCACGCCACGCGGCCTCGGCGTCGTTGAGTCCGCCGGACACCACCGACGGCGGCAGCCCGCGCACCGGCCGGCCGCGGTGGTCGACCAGGCCGGTCTGCCGGGCCAGGCCCTCCCCGTGCTTGGCGATCCGGACCAGGTAGCGCACGCCGCGGCGGATGTTGCCGCCGGCGAGCACGCTGACCCCGCTGGTGTAGCCGTAGACCTCGCTGATGTCCCGGCGCAGCCGCCGCGCCACGGAGCCGGTGTCCAGCTCGGCCTCGATCACCACGCGCCCGCCCACGATGTGCAGGCCACCGGAGAAGCGCAGCAGCGCCGTCACCTCGGCCTTGCGCTCGGAGGTCTTGGTGCACTCGACCCGGGACAACTCGTCCTTGACCATCGCGGTCATCGCCATGTGCGGCGTCCTCTCTCCCCCTGCTGCAGGACAACGTCGTGCTGATCGACGGTGCGGGACGTCCGGAATCCCGCCGGTCGTCCCGACCCGTCCGGCGGCGCCGGAGCGCCCACCGTGCTCCCGTGCTGGTTCATCGCGCCCCGGCCACGGCGGCCAGCGCCGCGGCGAGCCTGGCCGGGTCGTGTCTCGGTGCGCCGTCGGGTTCGGCGACCGGAGCCAGGATCAGCTCCGCGCCGTACCCACGCACCGCTGACAGCAGACCACGGCGGTCAACAACCGAGTGCTCGTCCGCGACGACAGCGTGCACCGCCACGCCGTCCAGGTGCGCGCTGAGCACCTCCAGGTGCTGCTCCGGGGAGAACCCGTCGGTCTCCCCGGCCTGCGGCACCAGGTTCAGCACCACCACCACCCGGGCGCTGGTCGCGGCCAGCGCCGCGTGCAGCTGCGGCACCAGCAGGTGCGGCAGCACCGAGGTGTACCAGGACCCGGGCCCCAGCGTGACCACGTCGGCCGCCGCGATGGCGTCGGTCACCTCGGGGGCGACCGCGGGGTCGGCGGGCTCCACCCGGATGTCGCGCACCCGGCCCGGGGTCGAGGCGATCGCCACCTGCCCGCGGATCGTGCGGGAGCGCCGGGGGTCGTCGGGGTCGACGCTCTCGACCCGGGCCACCAGGTCCAGCGGCACCTCGGCCATCGGCAGCACCCGGCCGCACGCACCGACGAGCTCACCGAGCACGTCCAGCGCGCGGCAGGTGTCCCCGCCGTGCACCTCCATGAGCCCGGTGAGCAGCAGGTTGCCCACCGGGTGCCCGGCCAGCGCTCCCCATCCGCCCAGCCGGTGCTGGAGCAGCACGGCGAGCTCCTGGTGCCGGGCCGCCGGGCCGGCGAGCGCGGCCAGCGCCATCCGCAGGTCCCCCGGCGGCAGCACCGGCATCTCCCGCCGGATCCGCCCGGACGACCCGCCGTCGTCGGCCACGGTGACCACCGCGGTCAGCTCGGTGGTGATCCGCCGCCAGGCGGCCAGCGCCTGGGAGAGCCCGTGCCCGCCGCCCAGCGCCACCACCCGGGGTGCGAGCGGGCCGGACAGCGGCTGCTCGGGCAGCACGCCGGCGGCGGTGGCCCGGGAGGGCACCGCGGAGGTCGGTGCCGGCACTACTCGCGTCCCAGGTCGCGGTGCCGGGCGGTGGCGGACACGCCCTCGGCGGACAGCCGGCGGGCGAACTCCTCGGTGATGGCGACGCTGCGGTGCTTTCCGCCGGTGCAGCCCACGGCCAGCGTCAGGTACCGCTTGCCCTCGCGGCGGTAGCCGGGCAGCAGCAGGCGCAGCACGTCGGTGTAGCGGTCCACGAACTCCAGGGCGCCGTCCCTGCTGAGCACGTACTCGCGCACCTCGGGGTCGCGGCCGGTCTTCGGGCGGAGCTCGGGCAGCCAGTGCGGGTTCGGCAGGAAGCGGGCGTCGACGACGAGGTCGGCGTCCAGGGGCAGGCCGTACTTGAAGCCGAAGCTGAGCACGGTGGCGGTCAGGGCGGGCACCTCGCCGTCGTCGGCGAAGGCGGCCTCCAGGGTGGCCCGCAGCTGGTGCACGTTCAGGTCGCTGGTGTCCACCCACAGGTCTGCGTCGCCGGCGATGCCGGTGAGCAGCGCCCGCTCGGCGGAGATGCCGTCGACCAGCCGGCCGCTGCCCTGCAGCGGGTGCTCGCGGCGCACCGACTCGTAGCGGCGCACCAGCACCTCGTCGCGGGCGTGCACGTAGAGCACCCGCGGCCGGTGCCCGATGTCGGCGAGCTGGCGGACCGCGTCCTGCAGGTCGCTGGAGAACGCCCGGCTGCGGACGTCGACGACGGCGGCGAACCGGCGGACGTCGCCGCGGGCACCCAGCTCGACCATCGGTTCCAGCAGCGCCGGCGGCAGGTTGTCCACGACGAAGAAGCCGAGGTCCTCCAGCACGCGACCGGCGGTGTTCTTGCCGGCGCCGGACAGGCCGGTGACCACGACGACCTGTACCGGACGGGCCGGCGCCTGGTCGGCGGCGCCGTCGGGCGCGACCTCGTCGGCGGGGGCGGCCGGGGTGCCGCCCGGAGGGGCGCTCACCGGACCACCGGCGCGGGCTCGCGGTCGGCTGCCACCTGCTCGTCGATCATGGGCTCCCCGTCTGCGGTGTGCTGGTGCCGGCCGTCCGCGGGCCCGCCGGGCAGGACGCCCCGAGCATCGCGGAGCTCACTGCCGCGTGCCCGGTCGGTCCCGGCCTCGTGCGCACCTGGTGCAGTGTGCCCGTCGCCGTGCAGTGGCGACACGCCGGGTGCGGTGTCGTCCGGCGCCTCACCCGGACCGGGGGCCGCTGCCGGGTCGGGGGCCGCTGCCGGGTCGGGGGTCGCCGCTCCGGGGGCCGCTGCCGGGTCCGCGACCGCGGCGAGCACGGCCTCGGCCGTGCGGCGGCCGATGCCGGGCACCCGGGTCAGCTCCTCGACACCGGCGGCCCGCAGCCGCTTGAGCGAGCCGAACTCCTTCATCAGCGCCTTGCGGCGGGTGTCGCCGAGCCCCGGGACGTCGTCCAGGGTCGAGGTGAGCATGGCGGTGGACCGCTTCTGCCGGTGGTAGGTGATGGCGAAGCGGTGCGCCTCGTCGCGCACCCGCTGCAGCAGGTACAGCGCCTCGGAGGTGCGCGGCAGGATGACCGGGTCGGGGTCGTCGGGCAGCCACACCTCCTCCATCCGCTTGGCCAGGCCGCAGATCGCGACGTCGGTGATCCCCAGCTCGGCCAGCGAGCGGGCCGCGGCCGCCACCTGCGGCTGCCCGCCGTCGACGACCAGCAGGTTGGGCGGGTAGGCGAAGCGGCGCGGGCGGCCCTCCTCGGCGGCCACGCCCTGCTGGTCGCGCCGGTCGGCCTCGTCCTTGAGGTGGCGGGCGAAGCGGCGACGCACCACCTCGGCCATGGCGGCGGTGTCGTCGGTGCCGTTGGCCACCTGGAAGCGCCGGTAGTCGCTCTTCTTGGCCAGCCCGTCCTCGAAGACCACCATGCTGGCCACGACGTTGGTGCCCTGCACGTGGGAGATGTCGATGCACTCGATGCGCAGCGGCGCGTCGGGCAGGTCGAGCGCCTCCTGGATCTCGCTCAGCGCCATCGACCGGGCGGTGAGGTCGCCGGCGCGCTTCACGCGGTGCCGGGCGAAGGCCTCCTGGGCGTTGCGCTCGACGGTCTCCATCAGGCTGCGCTTGTCCCCGCGCTGGGGCACCCGCAGCGAGACCCGGGAGCCACGCAGCTCCCCGAGCAGGTCGGCGTAGACGTCGGCGTCGTCGGGCAGCTCGGGCACCAGGACCTCGCGCGGCACCTGCTCCCCCGCCTCGCCGACGCCGGTCTGCTCGTCGACGCCGCCGTACACCTGGAGCAGGAACTGCTCGACCAGCTGCCCGGTGGACACCGCCTCGACCTTGTCCACGATCCAGCCACGCTGCCCGCGGACCCGGCCGCCGCGCACGTGGAACACCTGGACGGCGGCCTCCAGCTCGTCCTGCGCGAAGGCGACGACGTCGGCATCGGTGCCGTCGCCGAGCACGACCGCCTGCTTCTCCAGCGCCCGGTTGAGCGCGCCGATGTCGTCGCGGATGCGGGCGGCCTTCTCGTACTCCATGTCGGCGGCGGCCTGGGCCATCTCGCGTTCCAGGCGGCGCATGAACTGGTCGGTGCGCCCGCCGAGGAACTCGCAGAAGTCGTCGACGATCTCGCGGTGCTCCTCGGCCGTCACCTTCCCCACGCAGGGGGCGGCGCACTTGCCGATGTAGCCGAGCAGGCAGGGGCGGCCGATCTGGCCGGCGCGCTTGAAGACCCCGGCCGAGCAGGTGCGGGCCGGGAACACCCGGGTGAGGGTGTCCAGGGTCTCCCGGATCGCCCAGGCGTGGGCGTAGGGGCCGAAGTACCGCACGCCCTTCTTCTTCGGCCCGCGCATGACCTGCAGCCGGGGGAACTCCTCGTCGAGGGTGACCGCCAGGCTGGGGTAGCTCTTGTCGTCGCGGTACTTGACGTTGAACCGCGGGTCGAACTCCTTGATCCAGTTGTACTCGAGCTGGAGGGCCTCGACCTCGGTGCCGACGACGGTCCACTCGACGCGGGCGGCGGTGGTCACCATCTGCCGGGTGCGCGGGTGCAGGCCGGCGACGTCGGCGAAGTAGCTGTTCAGCCGCTGCCGGAGGCTCTTGGCCTTGCCGACGTAGATGACCCGGTCGGCCGGGTCCCGGAACTTGTAGACCCCGGGTGACTCGGGGATGCTGCCGACCGCGGGGCGGTACGTGGACGGGTCGGGCATGACACCAGCGTAAGTCGGCGGGCCGACACTCTGGGAGCTGGACCCGGAGCCGGTGGTCACCAGCGGCCGGGTCCCGGCGCACCCCGGTCAGCGCCCTGCCGCCGGCCCCGGTCACCGCCCTGCCCCGGCCCTGGTCACCGCCCCGGGGACCCGTCGCGGTCCGGACCGGCGAGGGGTGCGCACCGGCCCGCACGCCCCCGTCCGGGCCCGGACGGGGGCGTGCGGCCGACGTGCCGGGCGGGTCAGCCGGCCTTCCTGCGGGCCCGCTTCCTGGGTGCGGACGCCGCGGCGACCGCGGCCGGGTCGAGGATCTTGGCCAGGTACTGCCCGGTGTGGCTCTCCGGCACGGAGGCGACGAACTCCGGCGGCCCCTCGGCCACCACCGAGCCACCCCGGAACCCGCCCTCGGGACCCATGTCGATCAGCCAGTCGGCGCTCTTGATCACGTCGAGGTTGTGCTCGATGACGATGACCGAGTTGCCCTTGTCGACCAGCCCCTGGACGACGAGCAGCAGCTTGCGGATGTCCTCGAAGTGCAGCCCGGTGGTCGGCTCGTCGAGCACGTACACGGTGCGCCCGTTGGACCGCTTCTGCAGCTCGCTGGCCAGCTTCACCCGCTGCGCCTCGCCACCGGACAGCGTGGTGGCCGGCTGGCCCAGCCGGACGTAGCCGAGGCCGACCTCGGTGAGGGTGCGCAGGTACCGGGCGATGGCCGGGATGGCGGCGAAGAAGTCCGCTGCCTCCTCGATCGGCATGTCGAGCACCTCGGCGACCGTCTTGCCCTTGTAGTGCACCTCGAGGGTCTCCCGGTTGAACCGGGCGCCCTTGCACACCTCGCAGGGCACGTAGACGTCGGGCAGGAAGTTCATCTCGATCTTCAGGGTGCCGTCGCCGGAGCAGGCCTCGCAGCGCCCGCCCTTCACGTTGAAGGAGAACCGCCCCGGCTGGTAGCCGCGGATCTTCGCCTCCGACGTGCTGGCGAACAGCTTGCGGACGTGGTCCCAGACGCCGGTGTACGTGGCCGGGTTGGACCGGGGCGTGCGGCCGATCGGCGACTGGTCGACACCGACCACCTTGTCCAGCTGGTCCAGGCCGGTGACGGTGCGGTGCCGCCCGGGCACCAGCCGGGCGCGGTTGAGCTCGTTGGCCAGCACCGTGTAGAGGATGTCGTTGACCAGGCTGGACTTGCCCGAGCCGGAGACGCCGGTGACGGCGACCAGCATGCCCAGCGGGAAGGTGACGTCGACGCTGCGCAGGTTGTGCTCGCGGGCGCCCTTGACCACCAGCTCCCGGCCCGGCGTGGGCTCGCGCCGCTTCTCCGGGACGACGATCGCCTTGCGCCCGGACAGGTACTGGCCGGTGACGGAACGTTCGCTGGCCAGCAGGTCCGCGTAGGTGCCGCTGACCACGACCTCACCGCCGTGCTCGCCGGCGCCCGGACCGATGTCGACCACCCAGTCGGCCTGCTTGATGGTGTCCTCGTCGTGCTCGACGACGATGAGCGTGTTCCCCATGTCGCGCAGCCGCACGAGGGTCTCGATGAGCCGGGTGTTGTCGCGCTGGTGCAGCCCGATCGAGGGCTCGTCCAGCACGTACAGCACGCCGACCAGCCCGGACCCGATCTGGGTGGCGAGCCGGATGCGCTGGGCCTCGCCGCCGGCCAGCGTGGCCGCGGGCCGGTCCAGGGACAGGTAGTCCAGGCCGACGTCGACGAGGAACGACAGCCGGGCCTGGACCTCCTTGAGCACCCGGTCGGCGATGGCCCGCTCCCGCTCGCCGAGCTCCAGGGCGTGCAGCCACTCGGCGGCCTCGCCGATGGACAGCCCGGTGATCTCAGCGATGGAACGCCCGTTCATCTTGACGGCGAGGATCTCCGGCTTGAGCCGGGTGCCGTGGCAGACGGGGCAGGGCACGTCGCGCATGTAGCCCTCGTACTTGTCCTTCATCATCTCGCTGTCGGTGTCCTCGTGCCGACGCTCGAGGAAGGGCAGCACGCCCTCGAAGGCCGCGTAGTAGCTGCGCTCGCGGCCGTAGCGGTTCTTGTAGCGCACGTGCACCTGGTCGGGCGAGCCGTGCAGCACGGCCTTCTGCACCTTGGCCGGGAGGTCCTCCCAGGGGGTGTCCATCGAGAAGCCGAGCATGTCGGAGAGGCCGGTGAGCAGCCGGGTGAAGTACTCGTTGCTCATCGAGCCGGCCCACGGCGCCACCGCGCCCTTGCCCAGGCTCTTGGTGGGGTCGGGCACCACCAGCTCCGGGTCGACCTCCTTGCGGGTGCCGATGCCGGTGCACTCCGGGCAGGCGCCGAACGGGGAGTTGAAGGAGAACGAGCGGGGCTCGAGCGCCTCGAAGGACAACCCGTCGTCGACGCAGGCCAGGTGCTCGGAGAAGGTGCGCTCACGCTCGGGGTCGTCCTCCGGCAGGTCGACGAAGTCGAGCACGACGAGGCCACCGGCCAGGCCGAGGGCGGTCTCGACCGAGTCGGTGAGCCGGCGCTTGGAGCTCTCCTTGACGGTGAGCCGGTCGACGATCACCTCGATCGTGTGCTTCTCCTGCTTCTTGAGCGTGGGCGGCTCGGTCAGCGGGTGGACCACGCCGTCGACCCGCACGCGGGAGAAGCCCTGGGTCTGCAGGGAGCTGAACAGGTCGACGTACTCGCCCTTGCGGGCGCGGACGACCGGGGCGAGGACCTGGAACCGGGTGCCCTCGGCCATCGCCAGCACCTGGTCGACGATCTGCTGCGGGGTCTGCCGGGCGATGGGCTTGCCGCAGTTGGGGCAGTGCGGCTGGCCGGCCCGGGCGTACAGCAGGCGCAGGTAGTCGTAGACCTCGGTGATCGTGCCGACCGTGGACCGGGGGTTCCGGTTGGTCGACTTCTGGTCGATCGACACCGCGGGCGACAGGCCCTCGATGAAGTCGACGTCGGGCTTGTCCATCTGGCCGAGGAACTGGCGGGCGTAGGCCGACAGCGACTCGACGTAGCGGCGCTGCCCCTCGGCGAAGATCGTGTCGAAGGCCAGGCTGGACTTCCCGGAGCCGGAGAGGCCCGTGAACACGATCATCGCGTCCCGGGGCAGGTCGAGGTGGACGTCCTTGAGGTTGTGCTCACGGGCGCCGCGGACGACGAGTCTGTCCATGTGATCCCTGTCGGTCTGAGGTGGATCGGGATGGGTCAGGCGGTGCGGGAGGGTGCCCCGGTGGGGCAGGCGGTCAGGGCCGGGAGGGCGACGGTGCCCCGGCCGGCCCGACGGGATCGAAGACAGGCGCGTGCCGACGCCAGGGTCGCCGGGCTCCGAGGTCTGCGGCCAGCCAGAGTAGTCGCGTTTCCGACCCGGGCGGGCCGACCAGCTGGACGGACCGCGGCAGCCCGGCGGGATCGCTGCCCGCCGGCAGGACGAGCGCCGGGAGACCGGCCAGGTTCCACGCCGACACCCACGGCGCCCACCGGGCGTTCGCCAGGGCGTTGGCCAGGAAGCCGCGCTCGTGCCACGGGCGGGCCGGCAGCGGCGGGCCGGTGACCACCGGGCTCACCAGCACGTCGACGTCGTCGAAGAAGCGCACCATGTCGGCCCGGAAGCGCGTGGCCGTCGCCGGCCGGACCAGGCCGGCGCGGCGCACCCACGACCCCAGCCGGGCGTGGACCCGGCTGCGGGCCAGGAGCTGCCCGCGGGCCAGCCCCAGGGCCTCCGCGTCCCGGTCCGCGGCCGCGAGCCACCGGGCGAGGACACCCAGCGCGGCCGACGGCGGGAGCCGCGGGTCCCGCGCCACCACCGTGTGCCCGGCCGCCCGGAGCGCGGCCACCGTCGCGTCGAGCGCCGCCCGCCCGGCGGCGTCCGGGCGCAGGCCGGGCAGCGGCGACCGGGCGGCGACCGCGACCCGGAGCGGCACCGGGACCGCGGGCGCCCCGCCGGTGGGGACCGGCGCACCGGCGAGCACCGCGTGGGCGAGCGCCAGGTCGGCGACCGTCGTCGCCAGCGCGCCGTTCTCCGCCATGCCGGACCAGCTGTCCGCACCGATCCCGGCGGGGACCACGCCGGTGCCCGGCTTCAGCGTGACCAGCCCGCAGGCGGCGGCCGGCAGCCGGAGCGAGCCCATCCCGTCGCTGCCGTGGGCGATCGGCACGCAGCCGGCCGCGACCGCGGCGGCGCTGCCGCCGGAGGAGCCGGCCGGGGACCGGGCGGTGTCCCACGGGTTGCGGCTGACCGTGCCGGGGCCGTCGGTGGCCGCGTACAGGCACAGCTCCGGCACCCGGGTGATCCCGACGACCACGGCGCCGGCCGCCCGCAACCGGGCCACCACCGGGTGGTCGTCGGGCTCGGGCGGCCCGGTCACCGCCGCCGAGCCGTCGGTGAGCAGCTCGCCGGCCACCGGCACGACGTCCTTGACCGCGACCGGCACACCGGCCAGGGGCAGCTGTGCCCGGTCGGGGGCGGCGTCGACCGCGGCGGCCTCGGCGAGCGCCGCCTCGGCGCGGACCACCCGGAAGGCGCCCACCCGGGCGTCGACCGCGGCGATGTGCGCGAGGTGCGCCCGCACCACGTCGACCGCGGACAGCGCGCCGGACCGGACCCGCGCGGCGATCTCCACCGCCGGCAGACCCACGAGCGCGGCACCCTGCCTGGGCACCGGATTACCGGGCGGCCCGCCCGGCAGGTCGCTCGGCGCGCGCCCGGCTACGTTGTCGGCCATGCGGTGGAACCTAGCCGGGGGCACCGACAGGACCGGGTCGAGCAGCACGGACAGGAGCGGACGATGGGCGTCAGCGACTACACCGGCGAGGTCACCGTGGGCGGCCCGCCGCAGACCCGTGCCCTGCCCGGGCTGACCGTCACCAAGCTCGCCGTCGGCGACATGGCGAACAACGCCTACCTGCTGCGCTGCACCGACACCGGCGAGGCCGTGCTCGTCGACGCGGCCGCCGAGCCGGCCGCGCTGCTGGCCCTGATCGGCGACACCCCGGTCCGGAGCATCGTCACCACGCACGGGCACTGGGACCACCACCGGGCGCTGCCCGAGGTGGTCGAGGCGACCGGGGCGCAGACGGTGGCGCACCCGGCGGACGCCGCGGACCTCCCGGTCCCGGTGACCCGCCCGGTGCAGCACGGCGACACCGTCCCGGTCGGCAGCCAGGTGCTCGAGGTCGTCCACCTGCGCGGCCACACCCCGGGCAGCATCGCCCTGGTCTGGCGCGGCCCGGCGGACGCGGGCACGCACCTGTTCACCGGGGACTCCCTCTTCCCCGGCGGCCCGGGCAGGACCACGGACCCGGCGGACTTCGGCTCGCTCATGGACGACCTGGAGGACCGGGTGTTCGGCCGGTACGACGACGCCACGTGGTTCTACCCGGGGCACGGCGACGACTCCACGCTGGGCACCGAGCGCCCCCGACTCGGCGAGTGGCGCGCCCGCGGCTGGTGAACCCCGGTCCCGGCGGCCGTGCCCGTGCTCGACGACGGCGCCTCCTGACCGGCTGTCCGGCCGCGCCCGACCAGGTCATCCGTCGTACCTCGACGGCGAGGTGCGCACGTCGGCCGACCGGCTCCGGGTGCTCGACCCGGCGGACGGCGCGACCGTCGTCGGGCACGCCGCCGCGGCCACCGCGGCGCAGGCGACCGCGGCCGTCGCTGCCGCGCACCGCGCGTTCCCGGGCTGGGCCCGTCGCAGCCCGCAGGAGCGGGCCGACCTGCTGCTGGCCTCGCTGGCGCCCCTGGAGGCCGACCGCCCGGCGACGGCGGAGCTGCTCACCCGGGAGAACGGCGAGATCCGCACCGAGTCGTTCATCGACTCGATCGTCTTCGCCCACCGCTTCCAGCTCGCCGCCGGGCTGGCCGGTGAGGTGGACGCGGTGACGACGCTGCCGGCACCGCCCCACCGCACCGAGATCTCGCACCTGCCGCTGGGCGTCGTCACGATCATCGTGCCGTTCAACTGGCCGCTGGCGCTCCTCGCCGCCTCGCTGCCCTACGCGCTGCTGGCCGGCAACACCGTGGTGGTGAAGCCGCCGCCGTCCTGCCCGCTGGCCACCGTGCGCACCGTGCAGCAGGTGGCGGCACTGCTGCCGCCCGGTGTGCTCGACGTCGTCACCGGGGCCGACGCCCAGATCGGCGAGGCCCTCGTGGGTGACGACCGCGTCCGGTCGGTGTGCTTCACCGGCAGCCCGGCCGGCGGTCGGCGGATCATGGGGATGGCCGCCGGCACGCTCACCCGGGTGACCCTGGAGCTCGGCGGCAACGACGCCGCACTGCTCCTCGACGACGTCGACCTCGGCCCCGAGGCGGTGCAGCGCCTGGTCAGCGGCGCCTTCGACACCACGGGCCAGGCGTGCATGGCGATCAAGCGGCTGTACGTGCACCGCTCCCGCTACGACGAGGTCGTCGACGCGCTGTCGCACGCGCTGGGCAGCACGCGCATCGGCCACGGCCTGGACGAGGGGGGTGACCATGGGCCCGCTGTACCAGGCGGGGGAGAAGGCGTACGTCCAGGCACTCCTGGAGCAGGCCCGGCACACCGGCGCCGAGGTGCGCGAGCTCGGCGGGCAGGCCGGCGACGCGGACCTGTCCGCCGGCAACTTCCCCCGGCCGTCCCTGGTACTGGCCCCGGCCGACGACACCCGGGTCGTGCTGGAGGAGCAGTTCGGCCCGTCGCTACCGGTCCTGCCCTTCGACGACGAGGCCGTCGCGGTCGCCCGGGCCAACGACACGCCCTACGGGCTCTGCTCCTCGGTGTGGACGGCGGATCCCGCCCGCGCCGCCACCGTGGCCCGCCGGCTGCGCTCGGGCTGCACGTTCGTCAACGCACACGGCGCCGCGCACCTGGACGAGCGGGCGCCCTTCGGCGGCCTGGGGCACAGCGGCATCGGGCGCGAGATGCGCGTCGAGGGGCTGCGCGAGTTCATGGACCCGCACGCCGTCGGGTTCCCGGCCTGACGTACGCGCCGGCACCGCCCGTCGACCGGGCGGTGCCGGCAGAGCGTGGTGCGTGGCCCGGTGCCGGACGCCCACGACGGGCGCGCGGGCCGCCGAACCCCGAGGATGGGCCGACCAGCACGCCGTCCGGCCTCGCTGGGTCGCACGAGACGAGGAGACACCCCGTGTCCCACCGGACCGGCCGTACGCGCGGCCTGCTGCTCTGCTCCGCCGTGGCGGCCGCCATGGTCACCGCCCCACCGGCCGCGTCCGCCGCGACCCCGGACGGTGGGGGCGGGCGCTGCGAGCGTGCGGACGTCTCCGGCGACATCACGGTGGACGTGGCGTCCGGCGGCACGACGTACCCGGTGGCGGTGTACGTCCCCGAGGGGCTCGCGGCCTCCCGGGCCCCGCTGGTGCTGAACCTGCACGGCAGCTCCTCCAACGGCCCGGCGCAGCAGGACATCAGCGGCCTGCGTGCCGTCGCCGACGAGGAGGGCTTCGTGGTGGCCGCGCCCAGCGGGGCCCTCCCGCTGGCGCCGCAGACGCCGCCGGACCCGAACGGCAGCTGGGCGTGGAACGTGCCGGGGGTGCCCACCACGGCCGGCGCGTTCCCGCCCGCCGGCGCCCGGGACGACGTCGCGTTCCTCAGGGACGTGGTGGACACCGTCTCGGCGCAGCTGTGCACCGACCGCACGCGGACCTACGCCACCGGCTACTCCGGGGGCGGCCGGATGGCCTCGACGCTGGCCTGCCGCGCGGCGGACGTCGTCGCCGCGATCGCGCCGGTCGCCGGGCTGCGCGCCGGGCGCCCCGACCCGGACGACACGTCGGTGCCGGAGGTCGAGGACTGCTCGCCGTCGCGTCCGGTCCCGGTGATCACCTTCCACGGGCAGCAGGACCCGGTGAACCCCTACCAGGGCAACGCGGACCTGCGCTGGGGCTACACCACTCCGGTGGCCGTGCAGACGTGGGCACGGCTGGACGGCTGCCGCCGCGGCCCGGAGGCGACCCAGGTCAGCGAGCACGTGACCGAGCTGAGCTACACCACGTGCGCCGGCGGGGCCGAGGTCACGCTGTACCGGGTGAGCGACGGCGGGCACACCTGGCCGGGCAGCGACGTCCCGGCCCAGGGCCCGGTGACCCAGGAGATCGACGCCTCCCAGCTCCTCTGGGACTTCTTCGAGCAGCACCGGCTGCGCGGCGCGCGGGGGTGACGGCCGATCCGACGACGGACCTCGCCGCCTTCGCCCAGGGCGTCTTCGATGCCCAGCCGTTCAGCCGCCTGCTGGGCGCCGAGCTCGCCGCGGTCGGCCCGGACTCTGCCGAGATCCGCATCTGCAACCGGCCCGAACTCCAGCAGCAGCACGGGTTCGTCCACGGCGGCGTCCTCAGCTACCTGGCTGACAACGCCCTCACGTTCGCGGGAGGTCTCGCACTCGGTGGCGATGCGCTCACGGTCGAGTACAAGATCAACTATGCCCGGCCGGCGGTCGGGGACGTCGTCATCGCCCGGGCGCGTGCGGTCGTGACCACCCGCCGGCAGTCGGTCTGCGAGTGCTCGATCTCCGTGCTGGACGGCGACGTCGAACGCCTGGTCGCGGTGGCGCAGGGCACCATCGTGGCCGCCGGGGGCAGCGGCTGAGCACGGGTGGTCGGTCGCGTCACCCGCGGTGGACGTCGGCGAGCCGGTCCAGCTCCCGCAGCTTGCGGCGGTGCTCGCCGACCGCCGTCGCCAGGCAGAACGCGGCCCCGGCCGGCACCGCCCACACCGCGCCGCTCTGCGTGAACACGGCGACGACGAAGGCGGCGAACAACGCACCGACCACGCCGCTGATCACCAGTCCGCGGTGCAGCAGGCGCCGGTGGGCGGCCAGCGCCGCCAGCCAGTCCCGATCCCGGTGGTCCGGTGGCAGGGCCCCGACCCGCAGGGCCCGGGCGACGTCGCGGCGGCTGACCCCGGCGGCACCGGGGCGGGCATCCAGGCTCCGGCGGATCCGCATCCCGACGAGCCCACCCACACCGGCCCCGAGGCCCGCCGCCGGGTCGGGCCGGTCGTGGAGGGCATGGCCGAGCACCGTGGTGAGCCCCGCGGTGACCAGCAGGAACAGGAGTGCGCCGCCACAGTCCAGCGCACGCCGGAGCCCGCGGGGCCGGCTGTGGTACCACCGCCACGCCCGCTGCCGGACGGGCACGGCGGCAGGCGCCGAGCCGGTCCGGGCAGCGGCGCCGGTCACGCCCGGTGGGCCTGGTACCAGTCGATCAGCGACCGGGTGGACGGGTCCTGCGCGGCGAGGGCCCCGGCGTCCCCGGTCAGCGCGGGCGCGATCTGCTGGGCCAGCTGCTTGCCCAGCTCCACGCCCCACTGGTCGAAGCTGTCGATCCCCCACACCGCGCCCTGCACGAAGGTGACGTGCTCGTACAGGGCGATCAGCTGGCCGAGCACCGACGGGGTGAGGGCCGCGGCCATGATCGACGTGGTCGGCCGGTTGCCGCTGAACACCCGCGCGGCGACGACGTCCTCCGCGGTGCCCTCGGCACGCACCTCGTCGGCGGTCTTGCCGAAGGCCAGCGCCTTCGTCTGGGCGAAGAAGTTGGCCAGGAAGAGGGCGTGCACGTCGGCGTCGCCGTCGGTCAGGGCGTGCTGCGGGGTGGCGAAGGCCAGGAAGTCGGCCGGGACCAGCCGGGTGCCCTGGTGGATCAGCTGGTAGAACGCGTGCTGGCCGTTGGTGCCGGGCTCGCCCCAGAACACCTCGCCGGTCGCCGTGGTGACCGGCCGCCCGTCCCAGCGCACCGACTTGCCGTTGCTCTCCATGGTCAGCTGCTGCAGGTAGGCCGGGAACCGGTGCAGGTACTGGCTGTAGGGCAGCACCGCGTGCGTGTGCGCATCGAGGAAGTCGACGTACCAGACGTTGAGCAGGCCCATCAGCAGCGGCACGTTGCGCTCCGGCGGGGTGCTGCGCACGTGCTCGTCGACGGCGTGGAAGCCGGCCAGGAACTCGGCGAACCGCTCCGGGCCGATCGCGATCACCACCGCGGTGCCGATCGCGGAGTCGACCGAGTACCGCCCGCCGACCCAGTCCCAGAAGCCGAAGGCGTTGGCCGGGTCGATGCCGAAGTCGGCCACCTTCTGCAGGGCGGTGGAGACGGCGACGAAGTGCCTGGCGACGGCGTCCCGGCGCGCGTCGTCGTCGTCGGCGAGCGCCCCGGCGGCGGAGAGGCCCCGCCACAGCCAGGCCCGGGCCAGCCGGGCGTTGGTCAGCGTCTCCAGGGTGCCGAAGGTCTTCGACGCGACGATGAACAGCGTCGTCTCCGGGTCGAGGTCCGCCGTCGTCTCGGCGATGTCGGTGGGGTCGATGTTGGAGACGAACCGGCACTCCAGCCCGGGCTGCACGTGCGGCTTCAGCGCCTCGTAGACCATGACCGGGCCGAGGTCGGAGCCGCCGATGCCGATGTTGACCACGGTGGTGATCCGCTTGCCGGTGACCCCGGTCCACTCCCCCGAGCGCACCTGCTCGGCGAAGGCGTAGACCTTGGCCAGCTCGGCGTGCACGTCGGCGTCCACGTCCTGGCCGTCGACCCGCAGGGCCGGCTGCGCACCCTCCGGACGGCGCAGCGCGGTGTGCAGGACGGCGCGGTCCTCGGTGACGTTGATGTGCTCCCCGGCCAGCATCGCGGCGAAGCGCTCCAGCACGCCGGTCTGCTCGGCGAGCTGCAGCAGCAGCGTCACCGTCTCGTCGGTGACCAGGTTCTTGGACAGGTCGACGCGCAGGTCGGCCAGGTCGAGGCTCAGCCGCTCGGCCCGCTCCGGGTCGGCGTCGAACCAGCCGCGCAGGTCGGGCGTCAGCGCCTGCCGGTGCTGCTGCAGGGCGGCCCATGCCGGGACGCTCGTCGGGTCGTGCGAAGGGGCGGCCACGGGTGTCCTCCAGAGTCCTGAGGTGCAGGGTCGGGTCGTACGGGTCCGGCGCACTCCCCGACGACGCTAGGGCAGTGCTCCCCCGCCCGCTCGCCCGCCCCGGGCGCTCCGGCTGGCCGGTCTCGATCTGCTGCCACACGCCACCGTCGACCCCGCGAGCGCGCCCCGCTCGCCCACGTCCACCGCCGACCCGGTCTCGCCCAGCTCCTCGGCGGCCGCGGTGACGGCGGCGGCGTCCCGGGCGCAGAACTCCACCTGGGCGCCCTCGGCGGCGAACGCGGCGACGATGGCGCGGCCGATGCCGCGGGTGCCGCCGGTGACGAGCACGCGGGAGCCGGTCAGCTGCAGGTCCATGGGTCTCCGGTCAGGGTGGCGGGGCGCATCACAGCAGGGTGGCGGCGCGGGCGCGCAGCTCGGCGTGCACGCCGCCGTAGGCCGGTGCGTGCGGCAGCAGGTCCGTGCGCACCTTCACCACCGAGGAGTAGTTGACGTCCACGACGTTGGCGATCGGCGCCTCGGTGACCTGGGACAGCAGCTGGTAGGCGTCCAGCGGGTGCAGCCCGTGCAGCTCGCCGACCCAGCGGACCAGCTCCCGCTGGGCGATCCGCCAGGCGTCCTCCAGCGGCCGGCTGGACCCGACGGTGACCAGGCTGGCGTCGTCCTCGAGGCGGGGCCAGGCCGGGCCGCCGAGCGAATCGGCGCCCTTGAGCAGCTCGACGACGACGGTCGTGGTCATCGCGCCCTCGACCGCGGTGCCGCAGGCCTCGCCCTCGCCCTGCCGGTAGTGCCCGTCGCCGAGGGAGAAGAGCGCCCCGGGCACGTTGACCCGCAGGTAGCAGGTGGTGCCGGGGCGCATCTGCGGGGTGTCCATGTTGCCGCCGAAGGCGTCGGGCACCAGGGAGCTGCGCACCTCACCGCCGGCCGGGGCGACCCCGACGGTGCCCAGCATGGGTGCCACCGGCAGGGCCAGCCGCAGGTCGGAGTGGTGCGCCACGAACTCGACGGTGTTGCGGGCCCGGTCCAGCTCGTAGATCCAGGTGGTGTCCGCCAGCGGTTCCTGCAGCATCGCCGTGCGCTCGGTGGAGGTCAGCCCGCCGAAGAACGGCATGACCGCCGACGCGCCCCAGTCCCGCGCCGGCTCCATCGCCACGAAGTGCAGCACCAGGGTGTCCCCGGGTTCGGCGCCCTCGACGTGGAACGGCCCGGTCTGCGGGTTGACCCGGCTCAGGTCGACCTTATCGCCGGACAGGTCGGTGGCCGAGGTGAGCGCACCGGAGAACGCGTCGTCGGACCACAGCCGCAGGGCGGTGCCCGGCCGCACGGTGCGCAGCGGCGCGACGCCGCCGAAGGTGAAGGCGTACTGGTCGGGCGACGGGATGACCTCGACGACGTCCATGCCCCAGCTGATCATCCCCGGGCGCCGAGCACCAGCCCCGGGCTCAGCGGACCCGGGTCGCCGGCGGGGCCGGCGCGGCCTCGGTCACCGGCTCCGGGTCGGGTCGGTCCTGCTCGGTGGGCAGCCAGCGGGCCCACCAGCGCAGCACGTGCTCGAAGCGCGCCAGCCGGTGCGCGGGGCGGCCCGTGCGGGTCAGCTCGTGGCCCTCGCCGGGGAACAGCAGCAGCTCGGTGGGCACGCCGCGGCGCTGCAGCTCCACGTACAGCCGGGTGCCCTGCTCCAGCGGGCAGCGCCAGTCCTCCTCGGAGTGCACGACCATGGTCGGCGTGCTGATCCGGTGGGCGCCGGCCATCGCCGACTGCGCGGTGATCCGCTCCGGGTCGGTGCCGACGTAGCCGTCGGCGAAGAAGAAGCCGATGTCAGAGGAGCCGACGAAGCTCACCGGGTCGTTGAAGCCGCGCTCGCTGATCGCGGCGGTGAACCGGGTGGTCCGGCCCAGCAGCAGCGTGGTCATGTACCCGCCGTAGGAGCCGCCCAGGATGCCGACCCGCTCGCCGTCGAGGGCCGGGTCCTCCAGCGCGGCGTCCAGGAAGGCCAGCACGTCGGCCGCGTCCAGCTCGCCCAGGTGCTCCTTGACGACCCGACCGTGGGCCTGCCCGTAGCCGGAGCTGCCCCGCGGGTTGCACTGCAGCACCGCGTAGCCGGCGGTGACCGCGGTCTGCGTCTCGTCCAGCAGCGTCCAGCCGTACTGGCTGTACGGGCCGCCGTGCACCATCAGCAGCACCGGGTGCGGCCCGGGACCCTCGGGCGTGGTGACCCAGCCGTGCACCGGGTAGCCGTCCGGGGCGGTGGCGGTCGTCTCCCGCATCCGGTGCAGCCGGCCGGTGGCCTGCAGTGCGGACCCGAAGCCGGTCAGCAGCCGCTTCGCGCCGGGGGTGATGGCGATCAGCTCCCCGGCGGAGCGGTCGTGCGCCACCGTGGCGACGACGACGCCCCTGCCGACCGCGAACCCGCGCACGGTGAAGTCCCCGTCGACCAGCGTCTCGGGCTCCCCGCCGTCCAGCGGCACCCGCAGCAGCTCCACCGCGCCGCGCCGCTCCACCCCGACGAGCACGGCACCGTCGGCGACCACCGTGCCCGGGGTCTCGTCGCCCCGGCCGTGCTGCTCCGGGTCGAGCAGCGGCTCCAGCTCACCGCCGGCCGCGTCCACCCGGGCCACGGTCTCGTTGCGGGCGACGAAGTCCAGCCCGTCCGGGCCGAGGTCGGGGATGGCGGTGACGACGATGGTGCCGCCGTCCGGCGTCCAGGCCGGCTTGCTGCAGTCCGCGCGGGACCCGGTCACCCGGCGCGGCTCGCCGCCGTCGGCGTCCACGACGTACACGTCGCGCACCAGGTCGCGGTCGGCACCGGGGTGCCGGGCGGACACGAAGGCGAGCCGGGTGCCGTCCGGGCTCCACGCGGGGTCGGCGTCGTCGGCGTCCCCGTCGGTGATCTGCACCGGCGTCGGCAGGTCGGCGGCGTCGTCGTCGGTCAGCTGCATCACGAACACGTGCGGGCGGCGGTCGGTGGTGAACCCGACGTCGTCGCTGCGGTAGGCGAGCGTGGTGATCAGCCGCGGCGGCTCGGCGGCCGGCGGCACGTCCTCGGCGGTGCCGTAACGGCCGGGCTCGGGCACGCGGGCGGTGTAGGCCAGCCGCCGGGAGTCCGGCGACCACACCGGGGCCCCGGCGCCCAGCGGGTGGTCGGTGAGCCGGCGGGCCTGCCCCCCACCGGTCGGCAGCAGGTGCAGCTGCGGCTTGCCGCCGGACTCCGCGCCCAGGTAGGCCAGCCAGCGCCCGTCCGGTGACCAGGCGGGCGCGGTGTCCCGGTGGCCGTGGGTCAGCGGCCGGGCCGGGGCGGACCCGTCGGTGGGCACGGTCCAGAGCTGGCTGCGGTACTCGTCGGCGTCCAGGTCCAGCCGGGTGACGGCGACGACGGCCGTGCGCCCGTCCGGTGACACGGTGGGGACACCGGGCGTGCGCAGCAGGGCGAGGTCGGTGGGCCGCATGCGCGCAGGCTAGCCGTCCGGCAACCGTGAGCACTGCTCAGGACCTGCGGGCTACGGTGACCCGATGACGCGACGCGTGTTCACCGGCGGCCAGGTCCTCGACGGCACCGGGAGCCCCGCGGCGCCGGCCGACGTGGCGGTGCAGGACGGCCGCGTCGTCGAGGTGGGCACCGGGCTGGACGGCGACGAGCAGGTCGACTGCACCGGCGCCACGCTGCTGCCGGGCCTGTTCGACTGCCACGTGCACGTGCTGATGAGCGGCGTGGACACCCTCCGGCAGCTGCAGACCCCGTACAGCCAGACCTACTTCGAGGCGGTGGGCAACCTGCGCCGCACCCTGGCGCTGGGCATCACCTCGGTGCGGGACGCCGCCGGCGCGGACCTGGGCGTGGCCGAGGCGGTGCGCACCGGGCTGGTGCCGGGCCCGCGGATGCAGATCTCCATCGCGATGATCTCCCAGACCGGCGGGCACGCCGACGACTGGCACGTCTGCGGCGCCGACACCCCGCTGCTGCCGGTCACCCCCGGCCGGCCCAGCGGCATCTGCGACGGACCGGACGAGATGCGACGCACCGTGCGGCTGCTGGTGCGGGCCGGCGCCGACGTGCTCAAGGTGGCCACCAGCGGCGGCGTGCTCTCCCCGCGCGACGACCCCCGGCACGCGCACTTCCGGCCCGCCGAGCTGGCCGTGCTGGTGGAGGAGGCGGAGGCGGCCGGCCTGGCGGTGATGGCGCACGCGCAGGGCGCCGACGGGATCAAGAACGCCGTCCGGGCCGGCATCCGGTCGATCGAGCACGGCATCTACCTGGACGACGAGGCGATCGACCTCATGCTGCGGCACGGCACCTGGCTGGTGCCCACGCTGTCGGCCCCGCGCGCGGTGCTGGCCGCCGTCGCTGCCGGGGCCGCGCTGCCGGAGGCCGTCGTGGCCAAGGCGCGAGCGGTGCAGGACGTGCACGACGCGTCGGTGACCCGGGCCGTCGAGGCGGGCGTGCGGGTGGCGATGGGCACCGACAGCGGGGTGGGCAGGCACGGGGACAACCTGGGCGAGCTCGCCCTGATGGCTCGCTGCGGCATGAGCCCCGAGCAGGCCTGGCACGCCACCACGCAGTCGGCCGCGCAGCTGCTGCGGGTGGACGACGAGCTCGGCACCCTGGAGCCGGGCAAGCGGGCCGACGTCGTGGTGCTGACCGGCGACCCGGCCGACCTCGGCGGGCTGGCCGGCCGGGTGCGCGAGGTCTGGCAGGACGGTGTGCCGGTGGCCCGGGACGGCCGGGTCGTGGACGTCCCCGCCGCCTGACCGCCCTGCCGAGGGCGACCGGGTGGCCGGTCCCCGGTCCGCCGGCCGGGACCTCAGGTCGTACGGGGCCGGTGTCGGCGTGCGGGCGCGGCACCGGCCATCGGTCAGCTGTGTCGGGTGTCGCCCCGGGCCTCGGCCGCGCGACGCTCGGCGTCGGTGAGGGCGTCGGGCTCGCCGGGGGCACCGGTCGGCTCGCCCTCCGGGTCGACGGCGGGGCCGTCGGCGTCGGGCACCTGGCCGCGTGTCTTCAGCAGGCTGGCGACCGTGGCGATGACCAGCACGCCGAGGATCACCGACAACGAGAGCCAGATCGGGATCTCCGGGATGCTCTCGATCGGCTCGCGCTCGCCGGCGAAGGGCAGCTGGTTCTCGTGCAGCGCCTCCAGCACGAGCTTGACGCCGATGAACGCCAGGATGACGGCGAGGCCGAGCGACAGGTAGACCAGCCGCTTGAGCAGGCCGCCGAGCAGGAAGTACAGCTGCCGCAGGCCCATCAGGGCGAAGACGTTGGCGGTGAACACGATGAACGGCTCGCGGGTCAGCCCGAAGATGGCCGGGATGCTGTCCAGCGCGAAGATCAGGTCGGTGGTGCCCAGGGCGAGGAAGACGATGACCAGCGGGGTGAAGAACCGCTTGCCGTCGCGCTTGACGCGGACCTTGCTGCCCTCGTAGTCCTCGGTGATCGGCAGGATCTTGCGCATCCGCCGGATGAGCGCGTTCTCCTCGTACTCCTCGTCCTCGTGCTGGCTGCGGACCAGGTTGATCGCGGTGTAGATGAGGAACGCGCCGAAGATGTAGAAGACCCAGACGAACCGCTCGATGACCGCGGCGCCCAGCAGGATGAAGATCCCGCGCAGCACCAGGGCGATGATGATGCCCACCATCAGGGCCTCTTGCTGCAGCGCCCGGGGCACCTTGAAGCGGGCCATGATGATCACGAAGACGAAGAGGTTGTCGACCGACAGCGAGTACTCGGTCAACCAGCCCGCGTAGAACTGTGTCGCGAAGTCACCGTTGGTGACCACCAGCACGAGGACGCCGAACAGCAGCGCCAGCGCGACGTAGAAGACCACCCAGCGGGTGGCCTCCTTGACCGAGGGCTCGTGCGGTCGCTTGACCACCAGCGCCAGGTCGAACAGCAGCAAGGCGGTGAGCCCCACGAACGTCGCGATCTCGAACCAGACGGGGAGCTCCACGGGACAGGACTCTACGGGGACGCACAGGGAGCCGCCGTCCGTGAGCTGTGCACGACGCTCGCGGCCTGCTCACGGCAGGGTCACCGGAGCCGGACACGACGGAGGCCGTCGACGACTCGGGGTCGTCGACGGCCTCGGCCGTGCGGGTGGCGCGGGGCCGCGGGTGCGGCACGCCGCACCGGTGGGTCAGCGCGGCGCGGGCAGCCCGTCGGCGTCCCGGCTGGCGGTGTCCGGCGACCCGGTGTCGGAGGCGGTGCCGGTCTCGGAGCCCGTGTCCGCGTCGGTCTGCGGGGCGGCGGGGCCGGAGGCGCCGCCGGTGCCGGTGACGGGCAGGCCAGCCGCGGCCTGCTGCTGCTTGACCTTCTTGTCCTTGGCCAGGCTGGCCAGGGTGGTGACGACCAGTGTGACCACGATGACGCCCAGCGACAGCCAGGTCGGGATCTCCGGGACGGCGGTCACGTGCTCGCCGCCGTTGATGAACGGCAGCTCGTTCTCGTGCAGCGCGTGGATCAGCAGCTTCAGGCCGATGAAGCCCAGGATGACGGCGAGGCCGTAGGCCAGGTACACCAGCCGGTCGAGCAGACCGTCGATGAGGAAGTACAGCTGGCGCAGGCCGAGCAGCGAGAAGGCGTTGGCGGCGAAGACGAGGAAGGTCTCCTCGGTGAGACCGAAGATCGCCGGGATCGAGTCGACGGCGAAGAGGATGTCGGCGCTGCCGATGGCGATCAGCGCGACGGCGAGCGGGGTGATGAAACGCTTCCCGTCGATCTTCGTGACCATCTTGTCGCCGTGGTACTCCTCGGTCGTCGGCAACACCTTGCGGGTGAGCCGGAGGACCGAGTTCTCCTTGAACTCCTCGTCCTTGCTGTGCCCGCCGCTGCGGGCCTGCACGACCGCGGTGTAGATGAGGATGGCGCCGAAGAGGTAGAACACCCAGCTGAAGTTCTCGATCGCGGCGGCACCGATCACGATGAAGACCGTGCGGAGCACCAGGGCGAAGGTGATCCCGTAGAGCAGCACCTTCTGCTGCAGCTCCCGCGGGATGGCGAAGCTGGTCATGATCAGCACGAAGACGAACAGGTTGTCCACCGAGAGGCTCTTCTCGGTGATGTAGCCGGCGAAGTACTCACCGCCGTAGGTGGCCCCGGAGAAGGCGAAGACCAGCAACCCGAACACGACGGCGATGCCGACGTACACCGAGGACCAGATCGCGGACTCGCGCATCGAGGGGGCGTGCGGCGTGCG
The DNA here is from genome assembly GCF_010685995.1 of Goekera deserti. Taxonomy (GTDB): domain Bacteria; phylum Actinomycetota; class Actinomycetes; order Mycobacteriales; family Geodermatophilaceae; genus Goekera; species Goekera deserti. The sequence goes on from NZ_JAAGWK010000012.1 coordinate 88,335, forward strand.
CACGTGGCCGAACAGGTCGAACGCGAGCATCCCGACGATCGCGGCGATCGTCAGTGCCCACACCCAGGTGGGGACGTCCATGCGGGTTCCTCCGGAGATCTGGCAGGTCGTGTCAGAACCGGAGGTCTCTCCCGTCGGACCGGTGGACCGGCCGACCAGCTGCCCCGGGGGTCATCGGACCCCGTGTTGACGAGACTGCTGCTGGGGATACTCCCCTCCCGGACAGCACTCTCACCTGGGCACCACGAGATGGCCAGGCGGCACGCCGTCCACCGGGGAAGACGACCCGGAGCGCCGGATGATTCCCGGACCCGACGTGATCCACGCCGCACTCGCCTCGCCGGGGGGCAACCGACCCGCCTGGCACGGGCGTGCCGCGCGCCGCTCAGGCGAGCGCGGCGTCCAGCTGGCGCAGCTCCTTCTTCAGCTCGGTCAGCTCGTCGCGCAGCCGGGCGGCCACCTCGAACTGCAGCTCCCGCGCTGCGTTCAGCATCTGCTCGTTCATCGAGGTGATCATGTCGGCGAGCTCGTTGCGCGGCAGGCCCTGCACGTCGATCGAGCCGGCCTTGGTCTTCTTCGACGAGAGGCCGGGGACCGGGGCCTTGCCGCGGGACTGGTTGCGCCCGGACCCGCCGACCATCTCGGCCGAGGTCTCGGCGTCCTCCGCGGCGCGGTAGATGCCGTCGAGGATGTCGACGATCTTCTTGCGCAGCGGCTGCGGGTCCAGCCCGTGCTCGGTGTTGTAGGCGATCTGCTTCTCCCGGCGCCGGCTGGTCTCGTCGATCGCCTGCGCCATGGACGGGGTGATCGTGTCGGCGTACATGTGCACCTGGCCGGAGACGTTGCGCGCGGCCCGGCCGATCGTCTGGATCAGCGAGGTGCCCGAGCGCAGGAAGCCCTCCTTGTCTGCGTCCAGGATGGCCACCAGGGAGACCTCGGGCAGGTCGAGGCCCTCGCGCAGCAGGTTGATGCCGACCAGCACGTCGTACTCGCCCTGCCGGAGCTCGCGCAGCAGCTCGACCCGGCGCAGCGTGTCGACCTCGGAGTGCAGGTAGCGGACCTTGATGCCCAGCTCGAGCAGGTAGTCGGTGAGGTCCTCGGACATCTTCTTGGTCAGGGTGGTGACCAGGATCCGCTCGTCCTTCTCGGTGCGGACGCGGATCTCGTGCACGAGGTCGTCGATCTGGCCCTTGGTCGGCTTCACCACGACCTCGGGGTCGACCAGGCCGGTGGGCCGGATGACCTGCTCCACCACGTCGCCCTGGACCTTGCCCAGCTCGTACTTGCCGGGGGTGGCCGACAGGTACACGGTCTGGCCGATCCGGTCGGTGAACTCCTCCCACTTCAGTGGGCGGTTGTCCATCGCCGAGGGCAGCCGGAAGCCGTGCTCGACCAGGGTGCGCTTGCGGCTCATGTCGCCCTCGTACATGCCGCCGATCTGCGGCACCGTCACGTGGGACTCGTCGATGACGGTGAGGAAGTCGTCGGGGAAGTAGTCGATGAGGCAGCTGCCGGCGCTGCCGGGGGCGCGGCCGTCGATGTGCCGCGAGTAGTTCTCGATGCCGGAGCAGAAGCCGACCTGCCGCATCATCTCGATGTCGTAGGTGGTGCGCATGCGCAGCCGCTGGGCCTCCAGCAGCTTGCCCTGCCGGTCCATCTCGGCCAGCCGGGCCTCCAGCTCGGCCTCGATGGCGCCGATCGCCCGCTCCATCCGCTCGGGACCGGCGACGTAGTGGGTGGCCGGGAAGACGAACAGCTCCTCGACCTCGCGCACCACCTCGCCGGTGAGCGGGTGCAGGTAGTACAGCCGCTCGACCTCGTCGCCGAACATCTCGATCCGGGCGGCGAGTTCCTCGTAGACCGGGAAGACCTCGATCGTGTCGCCGCGCACCCGGAACGTGCCGCGGGTGAAGGACAGGTCGTTGCGGCTGTACTGCTCGGTGACCAGGGTGCGCAGCAGGTCGTCCCGGTCGATCGTGTCGCCGATGCGGAGCTTCAGCGACCGGTCGACGTACTCCTGCGGGGTGCCCAGGCCGTAGATGCAGGACACCGTGGAGACCACCACCACGTCGCGCCGGGTCAGCAGGCTCATCGTCGCCGAGTGCCGCAGCCGCTCGACCTCCTCGTTGATGGAGGAGTCCTTCTCGATGTAGGTGTCGGTCTGCGGGACGTAGGCCTCGGGCTGGTAGTAGTCGTAGTAGGAGACGAAGTACTCGACCGCGTTGTTCGGCAGCAGTTCCTTGAACTCGTTGGCCAGCTGCGCGGCCAGGGTCTTGTTCGGGGCCATGACCAGCGTGGGCCGCTGCACCTGCTCGATGAGCCAGGCCGTCGTCGCGGACTTGCCGGTGCCCGTGGCACCCAGCAGCACGACGTCCTGCTCGCCGGCGTTGACCCGCTGGGCCAGCGACGCGATCGCGGTGGGCTGGTCACCCGACGGCGAGTACTCGGAGATGACCTCGAAACGCCCCTGGGTGGGCCGGAGCCCGGTCTTCGTAACCACGTGGACGACGGTACGACGACCCACCGACAGAACGGGCCGTGCTCGGTCTCCCCCGCCTCGCACAGCGGACGGGGCCGGTGGTTGAGAGACTGGCGGCGAGCTCGTGACCGGGACGTCATGACGAGTGCGTGTGCCCGGCGGTGCGGGCGGGCACCGCCGACCCGACGAGCTCGTCGTCCCCGCCGGCTGGCGGGGGCTCCCGCGGCCCCGACACGAGGGCCGCCCACAGCAGGAGGACCACCCGATGACCTTCCAGGTCTGGCCCGGAACCGCTTATCCCCTCGGGGCGACGTACGACGGCACCGGCACCAACTTCGCCCTCTTCAGCGAGGTGGCCGAGAAGGTCGAGCTGTGCCTGTTCGACGAGGCGGGCACCGAGACGCGCATCCGCCTCCCGGAGATGGACGCCTACGTCTGGCACGCCTTCCTGCCCGGCATCCAGCCCGGCCAGCGCTACGGCTTCCGCGTGCACGGGCCCTACGACCCGCTGCAGGGCCAGCGCTGCAACCCGAACAAGCTGCTGCTCGACCCGTACGCCAAGGCGATCGACGGGCAGGTCGACTGGGCGCCCGCCGTCTTCGGCTACGACTTCAAGACCAAGGAGCGCAACGACGAGGACTCCGCGGCGCACATGCCGAAGTCCGTGGTCACCAACCCCTACTTCGACTGGGGCGTCGACCGCCCGCCGCGGATCCCCTACCACAAGACGGTGATCTACGAGGCCCACGTGAAGGGCCTGACGATGACGCACCCCCGGGTGCCCGAGGAGCTGCGCGGCACCTATGCCGGCATCGCGCACCCGGCGGTCATCGACCACCTGACCGAGCTCGGCGTCACCGCCATCGAGCTCATGCCGGTGCACCAGTTCGTGCAGGACGACACCCTGGAGCAGAAGGGCCTGCGCAACTACTGGGGCTACAACACCATCGGCTTCTTCGCCCCGCACAACGAGTACGCCAGCAACACCGACAACGGCATGCAGGTGGCCGAGTTCAAGGGCATGGTGCGCACGCTGCACGAGGCGGGCATCGAGGTCATCCTCGACGTGGTCTACAACCACACCGCCGAGGGCAACCACCTGGGCCCGACGCTGTCGTTCAAGGGCATCGACAACCAGGCGTACTACCGCCTCGTCGAGGGCGACGAGCAGTACTACATGGACACCACCGGCACCGGCAACTCCCTCAACGTGCGCACCCCGCAGTCGCTGCAGCTGATCATGGACTCGCTGCGGTACTGGATCACCGAGATGCACGTCGACGGCTTCCGCTTCGACCTCGCCTCCACCCTGGCCCGCCAGTTCCACGAGGTCGACCGGCTGTCGGCGTTCTTCGACCTGGTGCACCAGGACCCGATCGTCAGCCAGGTCAAGCTGATCGCCGAGCCGTGGGACATCGGCGACGGCGGCTACCAGGTGGGCAACTTCCCGGCCCTGTGGACCGAGTGGAACGGCAAGTACCGGGACACGGTCCGCGACTTCTGGCGCGGCGAGCCGGCCACGGTCGGCGAGTTCGCCAGCCGGCTCACCGGCTCGGCCGACCTGTACCAGCACTCCGGACGCCGCCCGGTGGCCAGCATCAACTTCGTCACCGCGCACGACGGCTTCACCCTCAACGACCTGGTCTCCTACAACGAGAAGCACAACGAGGCCAACGGCGAGGACAACAACGACGGCGAGAGCCACAACCGCAGCTGGAACGGCGGCGTCGAGGGCCGGACCGACGACCCGGAGGTCCTGGCGTTGCGGGCCCAGCAGCGGCGCAACTTCATCGCCACGCTGATGCTCAGCCAGGGCGTGCCGATGCTGCTGCACGGCGACGAGCTCGGGCGCAGCCAGGGCGGCAACAACAACGGCTACTGCCAGGACTCGCCGATCACCTGGATCAACTGGGACGCCGTCGACGAGGGCCTGCTGGAGTTCACCAAGCTGGTCACCAAGATCCGCACCGACCACCCCACGTTCCGCCGCCGCCGGTTCTTCCACGGCCGCCCGGTGCGCCGGGAGGCCGGTGCGCCGGTCCCGGACATCGCCTGGCTGAACCCCGACGGCGAGCAGATGGACGAGGACGACTGGGACAACGACCACGCCAAGTCGGTGGCCGTCTACCTCAACGGCCACGGCATCCGCTCCACCGACGAGCGCGGTGAGGACGTCGTCGACGACTGCTTCTACCTGGTCTTCAACGCCTACCACGAGCCGATCGACTTCGTGCTGCCCAGCGCGGAGTTCGCCGCGGCGTGGACGGTCGTGCTCGACACGGCCGACTTCGGCCCGGTGGACGCCGTGCAGGTGCAGGCCGGCGAGAAGGTCACCGTGGCCGGTCGGGCGATGCTCGTGCTGAGCTCCGCGCCGTGACGCCCGCCCCGCCCCCGACCTCGGCTCCGGCTGCCCGCGACCGGCGGGACGTCCCGTCGGCCACCTACCGGCTGCAGGTGCACGCCGACTTCACCCTGGACGACGCCGCGGCCGTGGCCGGCTACCTGGCCGACCTCGGGGTGAGCCACGCGTACTCCTCCCCGCTGCTGCGGTCGTCCGAGGGCTCGAACCACGGCTACGACACGACCGACCACGCCCACGTGGACGAGGCCCGCGGCGGCCGCGCGGGCCTGGACCGGTTCGTGTCCGCGCTGCACGAGGTCGGCCTCGGCCTGGTGCTTGACCTGGTGCCCAACCACATGGGCGTGGCCGACGCGCACGCCTCGGCCTGGTGGTGGGACCTGCTGCAGCACGGCCGGGACAGCGCCCACGCCGACGCCTTCGACGTCGACTGGGAGTTCGGCGACGGCCGGGTGCGCATCCCGGTGCTCGGCTCGGCCGACGACCTGGCGCAGCTCGAGGTGGTGGACGGCGAGCTGCGCTACTACGACAACCGCTTCCCGATCACCCCGGGGACGGCGGAGGGCACGCCGCGGGAGGTGCACGACCGCCAGCACTACGAGCTGGTCGACTGGCGCCGGGCGGACAGCGACCTGAACTACCGCCGGTTCTTCGCGATCAACACCCTCGCCGGGCTGCGCGCCGAGGACCCGGCGGTCTTCGAGGCCACCCACGCCCTGCCGATGGAGCTGGTGCGCACCGGGGCCGTCGACGGCCTGCGGATCGACCACCCCGACGGTCTGGCCGATCCGGGCGGCTACCTGGACCGGCTGGCCGCGGCGTCCGGTGGGCGATGGACGGTGGTGGAGAAGATCCTGGAGCCCGGCGAGGCCCTGCCGGAGAGCTGGGCGACGGCCGGCACCACCGGCTACGACGCCATGGCCGAGGTGGACGGCGTCCTGGTGGACCCGGCCGGTGAGCCGGCGCTGACCGCGCTGGACACCGAGATCACCGGTGCCCCGGTCGACTACGCCCAGCTCGTGCACGACTGCAAGCGGGAGGTCACCGACGGCATCCTCGGTTCCGAGGTCGCTCGGTTGCACCGGCTGGTCGGCGAGCTGCCGGGCGTGCCGGCGGAGCAGGTGCGGGAGGCGCTGGCCGAGCTGCTGGCGAGCTTCCCGGTGTACCGCTCCTACCTGCCCGCGGGCCGCGAGCACCTGGACGCCACCGTGGCCGCCGTCCGGGAACGGCGTCCGGACCTGACCGAGGCCGTGAACGGGCTGCACCCGCTGCTGTCGACGGCGGGCTCGGAGCTGGCCACCCGGTTCGAGCAGACCAGCGGGCCGGTGATGGCCAAGGGCGTGGAGGACAGCGCCTACTACCGGTGGGCCCGGTTCGTCGCGCTCAACGAGGTGGGCGGGGACCCGGCGCACCTCGGCCGCACCGTCGAGGAGTTCCACGCCGCGCAGCAGCACCGGGCCGCGTCGCTGCCCGCGTCGATGACCGCGCTGTCCACCCACGACACCAAGCGCAGCGAGGACACCCGTGCCCGGCTGGCAGTGCTGGCCGAGCTGCCCACCGAGTGGGCCGGGCTGGTGCGGCAGCTGCTCGAGCGGCACCCGCTGGCCGACCGCCCGCTGGCGCACCAGGTGTGGCAGAACCTGGTCGGCGCGTGGCCGATCTCGCGGGAGCGGGCGCACGCCTACGCGGAGAAGGCGGCCCGGGAGGCCGGGACCTCGACCACCTGGACCGCCTCGGACGCCGCCTTCGAGGAGCAGCTGCACGCCCTGGTCGACGCCGCCTTCGACGACGAGGTGACGCGGGGCGCCGTCGAGGAACTGGTGGCCCGGATCACGCCGGAGGGCCGGTCGAACTCGCTGAGCCAGAAGCTGCTGCAGCTGACCATCGCGGGGGTGCCGGACGTCTACCAGGGCTCCGAGCTGTGGGACCACTCCTTGGTCGACCCGGACAACCGGCGACCGGTCGACTACGACCTGCGCCGCGCGCTGCTGGCTCGGCTGGACGGTGGGGAGGTGCCCGGTGTCGACGACACCGGCGCCGCCAAGCTTCTGGTCGTCTCCCGCGCGCTGCGGCTGCGCCGGGACGCACCCGAGCTGTTCACCGGCTACACGCCGGTGGCGGCGAGCGGGCCGGCTGCCGACCACGTGGTCGCCTTCGACCGGGGCGGGGCGATGACGGTGGCCACCCGGCTGCCGGTCGGGCTGGCCGCCGCGGGCGGCTGGCGGGACACCGCCGTCGCGCTGCCCACCGGCAGCTGGCACGACGTGCTCACCGGCGCCCGGGTCGTCTCCGACGCCCACGGCGCCCCGGTGGCCGAGCTGCTCGCGCGGCTCCCGGTCGCGCTGCTCACCCGCGCGTAGGCGGGCGGGGCGGCCACCCGCCGAGCTCACGACCGTCCGGCCGGGTTCACCAGCGTTGGTGAGCTCGGCCGGACGGTGATCAGCTCAGCTGATCACCGCTGGGCTCCCAGCAGCCGCGGCGGGGGTCAGAAGCGGATGGCGTCGATGACCTTGACCCGGACGGCGAGCAGCGCCGGCAGCAGGCCGGCCAGGGCACCGACACCGGCGGCGGCCAGCAGGCCCTCGACGGCGGCCTCCACCGGGAAGCCGGGCAGGTCGGCGATCGGGACGCCGTCGTTGAACAGGTCGGCGATGGGCAGGTTGTCGACCACGGCCACGGCCAGGGCCACCGCGGCGAGCCCGGCCAGCACGGTGGCCACGACGCTCTCCAGCATGATCGCGCCGAACACGCGTGCGGAGGTCGCGCCGAAGCTGCGCCGGATGCCGATCTCCCGGATCCGCTGCCGTACCGCCATCAGGCCCACGTTGAACACGCCCAGCCCGCCGAGCAGCAGCGCCACCGCGCCGACCGCCCGGACGGCGAGCCGCAGCGTGTCGATGGTTCCCTCCAGGCTGGGGTCGTCGGCCCGGTAGACGTTGGCCGAGATGCCGGGCAGCAGCAGCGGCAGGTCCGCCTGCAGGGCGGCCATCACCTCGTCGACCTGCGCCGACGGCACCCACAGCTCGACGCTCGGTGGCCCGTACATCATCGCGGCCTGGTCGGCGGCCGCGGTGGCGCGCGCGTCGTCCAGGCCGGTGTGGTCGATGCGGTACACCGTGGGGCTCCGGTAGCCGTCGCGCAGCACGCCGACGACGGTGGCCGTCACCGGCCGAGCACCACCGAGGACGACGGTGCGCGGGGCGGTGAGGTCGCCACCGCCGAGCATGTCTAGGAAGAACTCGTTGACCACCAGCGTCGGGGACAGCGACGTGCGGTCGCCCTCCCGGAACCAGCGCCCCTGCACCGGCTGCAGGCGGTGCAGCGGCCCGTAGGACGGCGACACCTGCTGCACCTGGAGCTGCTGGGTGCCGCCGGGCAACCGGAACAGCGCGTCGCGGTAGGCGACCGTGGCGTAGGCTTCCACCCCGTAGCGGTCCAGCAGCTGGCCGACTGCGGCGTCCCACTCGGCGGCCGGTGCCGGTGCCCCGGTGGTCTGGTCGAAGCCGGACAGCTGGATGGTGGCCGACCGGCCGGTGCTGCGCTCGGACTGCTCCTGCTGCACCTGGGCGACGATCAGGCCCAGCCCGGTCACCGACGTCATCGCGAAGACGGCGAGGAACACCCCGACCAGGGAGAGCACCACGCGGGCCTTGTGCACCCGCACCTCGCCCCAGGCCTCGACGAACACGCCGATCAGCCCGGTCACGCGACCACCTCGGCGGTGCGCGCCCCGGGGGCCTCGGCGTCCATCGGGGTGAGCCGGCCGTGGTCCAGCCGCAGGCGGCGGTCGGCCAGGGCGGCGACCGCGAGGTCGTGGGTGATGGTCACCAGCGCGGCGCCCTGGGCTGCGGTCGCCTCCGCCAGCAGGGCCATCACCGCCTGGCCGGTCTCGACGTCGAGGGCGCCGGTCGGCTCGTCGGCCAGCACCACCCGGGGGCGGCGCACCAGCGCCCGGGCGATGGCGACGCGCTGCTGCTCGCCACCGGAGAGCCGCTCGGGCACCTGGTCGGCCCGGGCCGCGAGCCCCACCTGGTCCAGCACCTCCAGCGCGCGCCGGGTGCGGCCCAGGAACTCCCGGCCGCGGGCGTAGAGCAGCGGCGCGGCCACGTTCTCCACGGCGGTCCGGCGGGGCAGCAGGTTGAACTGCTGGAACACGAAGCCGAAGCACTCCCCGCGCAGGCGGGCGCGCCGCCGGCCGCGCAGCCGGTCGGTGGGCTGGCCGTCCAGCAGGTACTCCCCCGACGTCGGGGCGTCGAGCAGGCCGAGCACGTTGAGCAGGGTGGACTTGCCCGAGCCGGACCGGCCGACGATCGAGACGTGCTCGCCGGCCCCGATGGTGAGGTCGATGCCGCTGAGCACCTCCAGCAGGTCACCGCTGGGCAGCCGCACCTCCCGGCCGACGGCGGTCAGCTGCAGCTGGCTGCCCACCCGCTCCGGCGGCCCGCCCTCGCCCCGACCGCGTCCCCGGCCGTCGAGGCCCCTCATCCGCCGAAGCCGCCGTACATGCCGCCGTCCACCGGGGTGTCGTCCGGGATCGGCACGAACTGCAGCACCTGCTGGCCCTCGGTGAGCCCGCCGGTGACCTCCACCTGCTGGCCGTCGTTGAGCCCCAGGGTGACCGGCGTCTGCACCTGCTCGCCGTCCGGCCCGACCACCCAGACGTTGCCCGACTGCACCGAGCCCTGGACGGCGGTGATCGGCAGGGTGAGCACGTCCACCGCCGTGCCGGCCGCGACCTCCACGCCGGCGGACATGCCGGCGAACACCGGGGTGCCGGCCGGGACGGTGCAGCGGGCCGTCGTCCCGGTGGTCGCGCCACCGCTGCTCGGGTCGTAGTACGGGGCGCCGCCGGGCGGGGCCCCGGCCGGGTCCGCCGCCGTCTCGGGGGTGCCGAGGGTGAGGCCGGTGCAGGTGAACGGGGCCGGCCCGCCCTGCACGGTGACCGCGGCGGTGGTGGGGGGCGAGAGCAGCCGGAACTGGTCGGCCTGGGTCAGCGGTGCGCTGATCGACAGGGTGCCCGGGGAGATGGTGCCGGCGGCGTCCCCGACGGCGACGAGCTGGTCCACCAGGACGTCCAGGGTGGCGACCCGGCCGGCGGTGGGCGCCGGCACGGTCACCCGGGTGACCAGCGGCGGGCGCGGGGTGACCACCTCCACGCCCATCGCGTCCTTCGTGGTGACCGGGTCCCGCTCGGTGGTCACGGTGATCTCGAACAGCGCGTCACCGGCGGCGACGTCCTCGCCCTGCTCGACCAGCACCCGGCGCACCTTCCCGGCCGCCGTCGCCTTGACCGGGACGGCCGGGTCGGCCACGACCGTGCCGGTCACCGAGACGGTGTTCTGCACGGTGCCGACCGTCACCGGCACCGCCGGGCTGGCCAGGTCGACCGGTGCCGGGCCGCCCGAGCCGGCCGCGGTCGCGTCGGTGCCCGTGCCGCCCCGGAAGGCCAGCACCACGAGCGCGACGGCGATGACGCCCCAGACGAGCAGGCGCAGGGTGGGGAACACCACGGAGCGCAGGACCCTCATGAACACTCTTCTCACCGATCGGACGGGACTGTGCAGCAACGTAGCCACCCGATCGCCGGCTGTGGTCAACCCGGGGTCGACATCGGCATGCGGACCGGGTCATCCCCGAGGATGAGCACGATCACGGAACGCTCCGTGTCATCACCACAACGTCACGTCACGGACGCACCGGGCCCTCGGGCGGCGACCTGGGCAGACGCCGGGAGGCTCCCGCCGAGCCCGGGCGGCACCCGCCGGAGCCACCTACCGTCCTCCGGGTGTCCGCGTCAGTGGCCGGGCACCAGGCACCGCCCCGCCCAGCCCCGTCCGGTGGTGGCCTGCACACCGATCACCCGTGGACGGGGGCGGGGGACCCATTTCTCGACGCGCCCGCGCGTCTCGGGGTGAAGCCGGCAGCGCCGCCGGCCGGGCACCGATCGCCCGAACCCGACAGCTGACCCCGCAGGCGGTGGAATCGGAGAACCATGTCCCGCAACGTCCTGTCCCCCACCCGTCGCGTCCTCGTGACGGGAGGCGCCCTCGTCGGCGCCGCCGCCCTGTCCCTGGGTCTCGCCGGCCCGGCCTCGGCCGCCCCGGCGCACGACTGGAGCGGTGTCGCCCAGTGCGAGTCCGGCGGCAACTGGTCGATCAACACCGGCAACGGCTACTACGGCGGTCTGCAGTTCAGCTCCGCCACCTGGCTGGGCCACGGCGGCGGCCAGTTCGCCCCGCGCGCCGACCTGGCCACGCCCGAGCAGCAGATCGAGGTCGCCGAGCGCGTCCTGCTCACCCAGGGCCCCGGTGCCTGGCCGACCTGCGGCAAGCGCCTGACCGCCGCAGCCGCCCCGGCTCCGGCCCCCGCGCCGGCGCCCGCTCCGGCACCCACTCCGGCCCCGGCCCCGGCCCCGGCCGGCAGCTACACCGTGCAGCCGGGCGACACCCTGGCGAAGATCGCCCGCGTCCAGGGCACGGCCGGCGGCTGGCGCGGCCTGTGGGAGCTCAACCGCGCCACGGTGCCGAACCCGAACAGCATCCGAGTGGGCCAGACCCTCAGCGTCTGACCGCACCGGGGGCCCCGCCACGGCGGGGCCCCCACTCCGGGCCCCGTCCTGCGGCCCGTCCGGCCTTCTCCCCAGGGCCCACACCGGCCCGCCCCGCAGCAGCGGGCCGGTCACCCCCGCCAGACGTCCGCGACGGCGGCCGGCCAGGCCGGGTCGCTGGCGGCGTCCGCGTGGCCTCGCAGCCCCGGCCAGGGTCGGCGCTGCGGGTCCACGACGGCCGGGTCGAGCAGCCGCCAGTCCCGGCCGCACCGTCGGGTGCCGTGCTCGTCGACGACGTCGTCGCCGCGCCCGGCGCCCGCCGGGGCCAGCCGGGTCGACGTCCACGGCGGGCCCGCCTCCTCCGCGGAGCGGTCCCAGGAGAGGACGGCGCCGGCGAACGGGTCGGTGTCCCGGAACAAGCTGCGCCAGCGGCCACCCAGGGCCCGGAGCACCCAGCGCAGCAGGGCCACCGGCACCGCGGCCGGGAACACCCGGGCGTAGGCCACCTGCAGCTGCGAGCCGTGCGTGACCAGGGCGACCCGGTCGCGCAACCCGGCCGGCAGGTGCACCAGCGCCGCGAGGCACAGCAGGCTGCCCTGGCTGTGCCCGGTCAGCACCACCCGGGCGGCGCCCCCGGCGGTCAGGTGCCAGGCCACCCGGTCGGCGACGTCGGCCACGGCGCGCTGCGAGTACGGCGGCGGCACCACCGGGTGCACCTCGCGGGGCCAGAACGCGACGACGTCCCAGAGCACGTTGACCCCGCGGCGCACCGCCGGGGAGGACACCGCACCCCGGCCGACCAGCAGCAGGCCGGCGGCGAAGCCGACCAGTGCCACGGTGCCCACCGCCACCAGCACCCCGGCGGGCCGGCCGGGCACCGCGCCGGTCACCCCGGCGAGCAGGACCGGTGCGGTGACCGTGCCCAGCACGGCCAGCCCGACGAGCGCGGCCGGCAGGTGGCGGCGCAGCCCGGCCCGCCACAGCGCCGCCGCCGTCGCGTCCAGCAGCGTCGCGGGCGTGGTCGGGGCCACCAGCGCCCGGGCCGCGGCCGCCCGAGCGCGCAGCCGGCGCAGCGCGCGGCCCCGGCCGGCCAGCACCACCAGCGCACCGGCGGCCAGCAGCAGGACGGCGAACCCCCAGGCGCCGGCGACCCCGCGGTAGAGCCCGGCCACCTCACCGCCGACCGCCCACCGGGTGGCCCACACCAGCCCGGCGGTGAACCCGATGCCGAGGTGTGCCCCCAGGGCCGCCAGCACCCAGCCGGCCAGGCCCCCGGCCAGCGGCCGGAACGGCGGCGGGGTGTCCGCGGCGGTCCCCCGGCGGGCCGCGCCGGCCACGGCGACCAGCAGCACCAGCAGGCAGCCCGCGCCGGCGGCCACCAGCGCGGCGGTCAGCCCGGCCGTCCCGGGCAGCGGCCCGCGGGCCGGGGCCCGACCGGTCAGCACCAGCGCCCACAGCACGGCGGCCGCGCCGGCGGTGGCCACCAGCAGCACGGTGACCAGCCAGCCCAGCACCGGCCGCGGCCCGTCCCCGCGGCGCAGCCGGGGCGCCGGGGCCAGCGGGTCGCCGAGCAGCACCCCGAGCAGTGCCGCGGCCGCCAGCAGGGCAGCGGGCAGCGCCGGCACGCCGGCCTGGGCGCCGGCCGGCACCGCCACGACGGCCAGGCCGACCACCCCGTGCAGCCGTCGGAGCACCGGCACGTCGGGGTCGCCCCGGTAGAAGGCGGGGTCGGCCAGCACGGTGGCCGGCGGGTCCTCGGCGTCCACCGTGCGAGTGCCGGGCGGGGCGGCGCCGACCCGGCCACGGCCCAGCACGGCGACCACGCCGAGCACCAGCAGCACCCCGGCCAGCGCGGCCAGCACCGCGGCGCGGCGTCCCTGTCCCGGGCCCTGCCGGGCCAGCAGGTCGACCAGCACCTGCACCACGCCGAGGGCAAAGGTGGCGCTCAGCGCCAGGCCGAGCAGGCGCAGCGCGGCCAGCGCCGTGCTGCGGGCCCGGCGGCCGGCAGCCGGCGGCAACGCGTGCGCGGCCAGGTTGACCGCGCCGAACGGCAGCAGCAGGAACCACAGGCCCTGCACCCAGCTGCCGGAGGTGAACAGGCCCCAGTGGTAGCCCTCGAGCACGTGCCCGTCGCGCGCCGGCAGCGGCGTGCCGCGGCCGTCGGCCGGTCGGAAGAACCGCCCCGCGCCGTCCCCGGCGACCTGCACCACCACCGGGCTGCCCAGCAGGTCCTCCGGCGAGCTGCCCGCGGCGCCGTGGGTGCGCAGCTCGACCGTCGGGCCGCCGGTGGCGCCCGGTTCCTGTGCCTGCATGCCCGTCCCCCCGTCCGACGGTTCGCGAGCGTGTCACCGGGCATGATCGACCCGTCCCCCGCCGGCGCCCGTCCCCGGGCGCCGTGCCCGGCGGGCACCTCCCCGCAGCGCCCACCCGTCAGCAGAGCCCAGCACACCGCAGGCACACACCACCGCACCACGGAGGCCCCCGCATGTCGCAGCCCGTCCCGTTCGACGTCTGGGCACCGATCCCCACCCGGGTCCGGGTGCTGGTCGACGGCACCCCGCACGAGATGCAGCGCGACGAGGGCGGCTGGTGGCGGGCCACCGTCGAGGCCGGCCCGGACAGCGACTACGGCTACCTGCTCGACGACGGCGACACACCCCGCCCCGACCCGCGCTCGCCGCGCCAGCCGGACGGCGTGCACGGGCTGTCCCGCCGCTTCAACCGCGGTGCCCACGCCTGGGGCGACCGGGCCTGGACCGGCCGGGTGCTGGCCGGCGGCGTGGTCTACGAGATGCACATCGGCACCTACACCGCCGAGGGCACGTTCGACGCCGCGATCGGGCAGCTGGACCACCTGGTGTCCCTCGGCGTCGACTTCGTGGAGCTGCTGCCGGTCAACGCGTTCAACGGCACGCACAACTGGGGCTACGACGGCGTCGCCTGGTACGCGGTGCAGGAGACCTACGGCGGCCCCGCCGGGTACCAGCGCTTCGTGGACGCCTGCCACCAGCGCGGCATCGGCGTCATCCAGGACGTCGTCTACAACCACCTCGGCCCGTCCGGGAACTACCTCCCGGAGTTCTTCCCGGTCTTCGCCGAGGGCGGGGCGAACACCTGGGGCAACTCGATCAACCTGTCCGGCCCGGACTCCGACGAGGTGCGCCGCTACATCATCGACAACGCGCTCATGTGGCTGCGCGACATGCACGTCGACGGTCTGCGGCTGGACGCCGTGCACGCCCTCGTCGACGAGCGCGCCACCCACGTGCTGGAGGAGATGGCGACCGAGGTGGCCCGGCTGTCGGTCGCCGAGGGCCGGCCGCTGACGCTGATCGCCGAGAGCGACCTGAACGACCCCCGGATGGTCACCCCGCAGGTGGCCGGCGGCACCGGGCTGACCGCGCAGTGGAGCGACGACTTCCACCACGCGCTGCACGCGACCCTCACCGGCGAGGGCCAGGGCTACTACGCCGACTTCGCCGCCGCCGGCATCGGCGGGCTGGCCAAGACCCTCACCGGGGCCTTCTTCCACGACGGCGCGTGGTCCAGCTTCCGCCGCCGGCACCACGGCCGGCCGGTGGACACCCGGGCGCTGCCCGGCTGGAAGTTCGTCGCCTACCTGCAGGACCACGACCAGATCGGCAACCGCGCCGTCGGCGACCGGATCGCAGCCAGCCTCTCCCCCGGCCTGCTCGCCGTCGGCGCCACCATCGTGCTGACCAGCCCGTTCACCCCGATGCTGTTCATGGGCGAGGAGTGGGGCGCGGCCACCCCGTGGCAGTTCTTCACCAGCCACCCCGAGCCCGAGCTGGGCAGGGCCACGGCCGAGGGCCGGATCGGTGAGTTCGCCGAGCACGGCTGGGACGCCGCCGTCGTCCCCGACCCGCAGGACCGGGAGACCTTCCGGCGCTCCAAGCTGGACTGGTCCGAGCCCACCCGGGAGCCGCACGCCCGGCTGCTGGCGGTGCACCGGGAGCTGATCGCGCTGCGCCGGGCGCACCCCGAGCTGGTCGACCCCGACCTGTCGGCGATGGCCGTCAGCTGGGACGACGACGACCGCTGGCTGGTCGTGCACCGCGGCTCGCTGCGGGTGGTCGCCAACCTGGCCGACACCGCCCGGGAGATCGACCTGGACGTGCCGGCCACCGGCGTGGTGTTCGCCACCGGCGACGCGCCGACGCTGGACCACGGCTCGGTGACCGTGCCGGCCGAGAGCGCCGTCGTCGTCACCACCCGCTGACCGTGCGCTCGCTCCACCCGTCGGTCGGGCTGGTGCCCGACGAGGAGCTGGCCGCGGTGTACGGGCTGCCGACGGGCAGGGTGCTGCGGGTCAACTTCGTCACCTCGCTGGACGGCGCGGTCGCCGTCGACGGCCGCAGCGGCGGGCTCGGGTCCGACGGCGACCTGCGGGTGTTCCGGGTGCTGCGGGCGCTGGCCGACGCGGTGCTGGTCGGCGCGGGCACCGCCGCGGCCGAGGGCTACCGGCCGCTGAGCGCCGACTCCCCCGTCGGCCGGCTGCGCAGCGACCTCGGCCGCCCGGCGACAGCGCCGGTGGTCGTGGTGTCCCGGCGGGCGTCGCTGAGCCCCGACGACCAGCTGGCAGGCGCGGCACAGCCCACGGTGCTGGTCACCTGCGCCGCCGCCGACCCCGAGCGGCGCGCGGCGCTGACCGCGGCCGGCGTGCACGTGCTGGTCTGCGGCGAGGACGACGTCGACCTGCCCGAGGCACTGGACCAGCTCGCCGCCCGTGGGCTGGAGCAGGTGCTCTGCGAGGGCGGGCCGGCGCTGTTCGCCGCCGCGCTGGACGCCGGGGTGGTGGACGAGCTGTGCCTCACCATCGCCCCGGCGCTGGTCGGCGGCGGGCCGCAGCTGCTCGGCGGCACCGCGCTGGCGGAGGTGGCCCGCCCGGAGCTGGTGCACGTGCTCACCGAGGACGGCAGCCTGTTCACCCGGTACCGCTTGGCGTGACCGCCGGCGGTGCGGCCGTCGGGCACCGCGCCGCCGGCGACTCGGTCAGCCCTTGAGCTGGTCCAGCGTGAACGTCGCCGTGAAAGCCGCGGTGTCGCTCTGCACCTTGTTGTCCGCGGTGGTGGGCAGCGTGAGCACCAGCAGCATGCACAGCGCACCCTTGGGCTCGACCTCGAAGCTGCCCTTGGGCACGGTGAAGGCGTTCAGGGTGCCGAGGTCGGCGGTGCCCACGGCGTCGTCCAGGGTCTTGATCGCCTGGCATTCCTGGTAGTTGTGCGCCTTCTTGTCCACGTAGTACCCGACGGTGAGCTGAGCGCCGAGCTCGCCGCTGCCGGGCCCGGCCTTCGTGCAGTCGTCGCCGAGGAGCTTCTCCTCCGCCGCGCAGCCGTTCTCGTCGTTGACCACGTCGGCGATCGAGCCGTGCAGGTAGCCGGGCGTCGAGCCGGTGTTGCGCACCAGGAACGGGTAGATGCCCGTACTGCCCGGGATGAGGTTGCCGGCGATCGTTGGCGCCTGCGCCGGCGCGTCGACGGTCACGCTCAACGTGCCGGCGGCGACCGCCGGCCCGGTCGCCGCGGCGGAGTCGGTGAACCCGGCGAAGGTGCCGCCGGTGCTGAGGGCGATGAGGGCCACGCCACCCATGGCGGCGGAGGTGAGGACGAGCTTCTTCATGGTTGTTCTCCTGTCGATGGCCGCGCGGCGGCGGTCACCCGCCGGTCGTGCGGCTGGCAGGGAGAGGTTCCCGTGAGGGTCGGTGGGGCGGCATCGTCCACGTTGAGGATGCGCCGGCTGTAACGGGTGGGTCACGTGTTGCGGACACTGTCACCGAAATGGATCAGCTGGTCACGGCGCGTGTTGTAGTCGGCGCAACCCCAGGAGGTGGTCCGTGCCGATCAGGACGACGGCCGGCTCGGGCGGTGACCGGATGAGTCCGGCCCGCGACCGGCCGGTCACCCCGCCCGCCCGCCGACCCCGGCGGGCGGCGGCGCTGACCCGTCGCCGCAGCTCGCTGCTCGACGCGTGGGCGACCCCGCGCCGCCGCCCGACCGCGCTCCCGGACGTACCGGACGAGGCGACGGCGCTGCTGGCGGAGGCCGAGCAGCGGTTGCGCGCCGTGCGGGAGTGCCTGCACGACGCGCGGTCCCTGGTGGCCGGGGTACGCGCCGCGTCGTCGATGACCCGACACCCGGCCTTCGGTGACGACCCGGCCCGGCGCGCGGCTGTGGAGCAGGCGGTGGACCGGGAGCTCGCCCGGCTGGAGCGGATGCTGCAGCTGCCCGACCGGGCGCCCGCGCCGGGCGCCGTCGCCCTGGACGACGTGATCGGCTTCCTGGTCGGTACGCACCGGCAGCGCGGGCTCGCGGTCAGCTGGACGGCGACCGGAACCGGCCCGGTCACCGTCGACGCCGACGCGCTGGCGGTGATCGTGGGCAACCTGCTCGACAACGCCCTGGCGCACGCCGCCGGTGCCCCGTGCCGGGTGAGCGCGCACCTGGGCGACCAGCTCACCGTGACCGTCGCCGACGACGGCCCGGGCCTGGGCGACACCGGCGCCGTGTTCTCCCCGGGTGTGCACCGGACCGGCAGCCCGGGCGAGGGGCTCGGCCTGGGCATCGCTCGGGCGATGGCCCGCGCCCACGGCGGCGAGCTGGTGGCCGAGTCGTCCCGCGCCGGTGCCACGTTCACCCTGACGCTGCCCCTCGGGGCCGTGCACCTGCTCCCCACCACGCTGTCGGTCGACCCGGCCCGTCTCCGGCTGGTCGGATGACCACCGCGGTGCCCGTGCTCCTGGTCGACGACCACGTGCTGCTGGCCCAGGCGGTCCAGTTCGCGCTGCGCACAGCGGGGATCGAGGCGTCGGTGGTGGCCCCGGACTCCGCGGACGCCGTGCTGACCGCGGCCCGGGCGGTGGCGCCGGCGACCGTTCTGCTGGACCTGCGTCTGGGTGTCCCGGGCGGCACCGTGCTCGACGGGCTGGACCTCGTCGCCCCGCTGGTCGCCGCCGGCTGCACCGTCGTCGTGTTGACCGCCGAGCCGGCCGGCAGCGTCTGGGGCACGGCACTGCAGCGCGGGGCGACGACGGTGCTGGCCAAGGACGCCCCCCTGGACCGTCTCGTGGAGACGGTGCTCACCGTGCGCGCCGGCGGCGACCCGCTGCCTCCGGGACGACGGCAGCAGCTGCTCGCCGCGGCTCGCACGGCGCGCGCCGACGAGACCGCGCGCTGGGCTCCGTTCCGCCGGCTGAGCCCCCGGGAGGACGAGGTGCTGCGCCGGCTGGCCGACGGGATGACGACGGCCGCGATCGCTCGGGCCTCGTTCGTCAGCGAGTCGACCGTCCGCAGCCAGATCCGTGGCGTGCTGACCAAGCTGCAGGCCACCTCGCAGCTGCAGGCGGTCGCCGCCGCCCGCCGGACGGGCTGGCTGGACGCCGCCGGCCGCTGACCGGGCGTCCGCTCAGTCGCCCGGAGTCCCGGGGACCGGAGGTCCGGGAGCTGGGTCCACCGGCTCGGCGGGGCCGCCGCCGGCGGGAGGCGCGGTCGAGGCCTCCCCCTGCCCGCCCGTAGCGGGGGGCACTGCCGGCTCCGGCGGCGCGGACTCGACAGGCAGGGCGGGCCCCGGCTCCGGATCGGCGGGCAGCGCTGCCCCGACAGAGCCCGGGTCCGCGTCGGCTGCGACCCCGCCGTCCGGGGCCGGGTCCCCGGCCGGCCCGGCGATGGCCACGACCCCTGCGCCGGTCACGTCGGTGAACGACGCCGTCGTCGTCCCCGCCGGCCCCTCGGCCAGCGTGCCCGCCCACAGCGCCAGCGCCACTCCGACGACGGCCCGGCCGCTCACGTCGGCGGCATCGGGGGCGGGGGCACGGACCGATGCTCGTGCGCTGCTCCCCCGGCCCGCATCCCCAGCTTCGATGATGTGCGACCGGCCGGCCGTGGCGAGGATGGCGAGCGTGTCCACGACGCTGCTCCCACCGGCCGACGCACCCTCCCCCGCGGCTCCCGGGCACCGGCGGATGCGCGTGGTGCGCCGCGTCGTCGCGGGCCTGCTGGGTCTGGTGCTGCTGGGCGTGACCGGTCTCGCGCTGGGTATCGCGCTGTACCCGAGGGTGACCGGCGGCAGTGCGCTCACGGTGCTCAGCGGCAGCATGGCGCCCGGCATACCGGTCGGTGCCCTGGTCCTCACCCGCGCGGTCGACCCGAGCACCGTGGTGGTCGGCGACGTCGTCACCTACCAGCGGGCCACCGGCGTGCTGGTCACCCACCGGGTCGTGGCCGTGGACGGCACCGGCGCGACGCTGTCGTTCACCACCCGGGGTGACGCCAACGCCGACGCCGACGCCGACCCGGTGCCGGCCGGCGACGTCCGCGGTGTGCTGTGGTCCGCCGTGCCCGGTCTCGGGCGCTTCGCCGTGCTGGCGCACAGCCCGACCGGCGCCGGGGTGCTGGTGCTGCTGGCCTGCGCCGTGCTGGCCGTGTCACCGGGTCGGCAGCTCCCCCGGCCGGCCGACGAGCTGCCCGGGCCGGTCGCACCGTAGGACGGCGGCGGCGGGTGTCGGCGGGGGCTGCTTCACTGGCCGGCATGGACCTGCCCGTACAGCTGCCGGTGAAGCCCATGCTGGCCAAGGCCGCCACCACGTTCCCCACCGCGGCGGACCTGTGGTTCGAGCCGAAGTGGGACGGTTTCCGCTGCATCGTCTTCCGCGACGGCGACGAGGTCGAGCTGGGCAGCCGCAACGAGCGTCCGCTGACCCGCTACTTCCCCGAGGTCGTCGAGGCGGTGAAGGCGCAACTGCCGCAGCGGTGCGTCGTCGACGGCGAGATCGTGGTGCCGCAGGGCGACCGACTGCACTTCGAGTCGCTGCTGCAGCGCATCCACCCGGCGGTCTCCCGGGTCACGAAGCTGGCGCAGGAGACCCCCGCGTCGTTCGTCGCCTTCGACCTGCTGGCCCTGGGCGACGAGTCGCTGATGGAGCAGCCGTTCTCGGTGCGCCAGGCCCGGCTGCGCGAGGCGCTGGCCGGGGTGCAGGCACCCGTGCACACCACCGCCATCACCCGCGACGTCGCGCTGGCCCGCCGCTGGTTCGCCGAGTTCGAGGGCGCCGGGCTGGACGGCGTCGTCGCCAAGCCCGGTGGCCTGCCCTACGCCCCCGACCAGCGGCTGATGACGAAGGTCAAGCACGTGCGCACCGCCGACTGCGTGGTGGCCGGGTTCCGCTGGCACAAGACGACGACGCCGGAGCAGCCGCTGGTCGGCTCGCTGCTGCTGGGCCTCCACGACGCCGAGGGCGGCCTGCAGCACATCGGCGTCGCCGCGTCTTTCACCGTCACGCGGCGGGCCGAGCTGGTCGAGGAGCTGGCGCCGTACCTGGCCGACGCGCTGTCCGGGCACCCGTGGCAGGACTGGGCCAACGCCCAGGTGCTCACCGAGGGCGAGCAGCGGATGCCCGGCGCCACCAGCCGCTGGAACGCCGGCAAGGACCTGTCCTGGGTGCCGCTGCGCCCGGAGCTGGTGGTCGAGGTGAAGTACGACCAGCTGGAGGGCACCCGGCTGCGGCACACCGGGCACTTCCTGCGCTGGCGGCACGACCGGGACGCCCGCTCGTGCACCTACGAGCAGCTGGAGGTGCCGGTGCGCTACGACCTGGCCGAGGTGCTCGGGGGCCGCGTGCGGCCCACCGAGGGCTGACCGGGACGAGCAGCCGACCGCCGCGCCTCCTACGCTCCTGATCATGTCCGTCCCGAAACGCCTGGCCGCCCTCGCCACCGGGCTGCTGCTCGGCCTCACCGGCTGCACGTCCTTCAGCGAGACCGACGGCGCCGCCGCGCCGGCCGCGGCGAGCGCGACCCCGACGCCCGAGCAGGTCGACGCGATCGCCTGGACCGACTGCGACTCCGAGATCCAGCAGCTGATCGCCGGGCAGCCGGGGGCCGAGCGGGACCTGTCCTTCGAGTGCGGCCGCACCGACGTGCCGGTCACCTACGACGACCCCGACGGCCCGACCCTGCAGCTGTTCATGATCCGGGTGGTCATGGCCGGGCAGACCGACCGCGAGGGGTCGCTGCTGGTCAACCCCGGCGGCCCGGGCGGCTCCGGGGTCGACGCCGTCGTCGGCCTGGCGCTGACCCTGCCGGTGGAGGTGCTGCAGCGCTTCGACCTGGTCGGCTTCGACCCCCGCGGGGTGGGCCTGTCCTCCCCCGTCGAGTGCGTCGACGCCGAGCTCAAGGACCGGTCCGCGGCGTCCGAGCCGCAGCCGACCACCCCCGAGCAGCTGGACGACGCGTTCGCGCTGACCCGCGAGGTGGCGGACGCCTGCGCCGACGAGTACGGCGAGGGCCTCGGCGCCTTCAGCACGGTGGCCACCGCCCGGGACATGGACCGGCTGCGCCAGGCGCTGGGCGACGAGCAGCTCAGCTACCTCGGCTACTCCTACGGCACCACGCTGGGCTCCACCTACGCCGAGCTGTTCCCGGAGAACGTGCGCGCCCTGGTGCTGGACGGCGCCGTCGACCCGGACGCCACCGAGCAGGAGTCCGCCGAAGGCCAGGCCCGGGCCTTCGAGGCCGCCTTCGACGCGTTCGCGGCCAACTGCACCGGCCTGCTCGCCGGCTGCCCGATCGGCGCCGACCCCCGCGGCTTCGTGACCTCGCTGCTGGCCCAGGCCCGCACCGCCCCGATCCCCAGCTCGGAGGCCGGGGAGACCCGCCAGGCCACGGCCGGGCACGTGTTCACCGCGGTGCTCGCGGCCCTGTACGACACGTCGTCCTGGCCGCAGCTGGCGCAGGCCCTGGCCAGTGCCCAGGCCGGTGACTCGGCCGGGGTGTTCACCCTGGCCGACTCCTACAACGGGCGCTTCCCCGACGGCACGTACTCCAACATCACCGACGCGAACCTGGCGATCAACTGCGCCGACACCGACGAGGAGTACACCGAGGCCCAGGTGCGGGCGCTGGTCGCCGACTGGAGCGTCCGGTACCCGCTCTTCGGCGCGGGCTCCGCCAGCTCGCTCTACACCTGCTCGGTCTGGGACGCGCCGCGCACACCGCTGCCGGAGCGGGACGCCCAGGGCAGCGCACCGATCGTCGTCGTCGGCACCGAGGGCGACCCGGCGACGCCGTACCCCGGCGCGGTGGACATGGCCGAGGACCTCGACGCGGGCGTGCTGCTCACCTGGCAGGGCAACGGGCACACCGCCTACCCCAAGACGCCGTGCGTGACGGCGGCCGTCGACGCCTACCTGACCGACCTGACCGTGCCCGCCGACGGGCTCGTCTGCCCGGCCGCCTGAGCCCGGCACCACCGCACCGCCCGGGGAGGACCGGCCATGGCCAGCAGCAAGGACGCCGTCGTGCTGACCGTCGACGGTCACGAGGTGCGGGTGTCCAGCCCGGAGAAGCCCTACTTCGCCGAGCTCGGCCTGCGCAAGATCGACGTGGTGGAGTACTTCATCGCGGTCGGCCCGGGCGTGCTGGCCGCGCTGCGGCACCGGCCGACCACGCTGGAGCGCTGGCCGGGCGGGGTGTTCGAGGGCGCGAAGCTGTCCACCCGGACGGACACCAGCGGCGACGCGTTCTACCAGAAGCGGGTGCCCAAGAACGCCCCCGAGTGGGTGCCCACCGCGCGGATCACCTTCCCCAGCGGGCGCACCGCCGACGAGATCGCCCCGGACTCGGTCGCGGTGGTGGCCTGGGCGGCGAACCTGGGCACGCTGACCTTCCACCCCTGGCCGGTGAGCACGACCGACGTCGAGCAACCCGACCAGATCCGGATCGACCTGGACCCGCAGCCCGGCACCGACTTCTCCGACGCCGTGCGGGTCGCCCCGCACGTGCGCGAGCTGCTGCACGAGCACGGCATGCAGGGCTGGCCCAAGACCTCCGGTGGGCGCGGCCTGCACGTCTACGTGCCGATCCAGCCGCGCTGGCCGTTCGCCGACGTGCGCCGCGCCGTGATCGCGTTCGGCCGGGAGCTGGAACGCCGGCTGCCCGACCGGGTCACGATGAGCTGGTGGAAGGAGGAGCGCGGCGAGAGGATCTTCATCGACTACAACCAGATGGCCCGGGACCGCACGATCGCCAGCGCCTACTCGATCCGGCCCCAGCCGCACGCCCCGGTGTCCGCCCCGCTGGACTGGGACGAGCTGCCCGACGTGTCCCCCTTCGACTTCACGGTGCGCACCATGCCCGACCGCTTCCGCGCCCTCGGCGACCGGCACGCGGGCCTGGCCGACCACGCCCACGGCATCGAGAGCCTGCTGGAGCTGGCCGAGCGCCAGGAGCGCGACCTGGGTCTGGGTGAGCTGCCCTACCCGCCGGACTACCCCAAGATGCCGGGCGAGCCGATGCGGGTGCAGCCCAGCCGCGCCCGGCGTCCAGCCGGCGAGATCACCTGACCGACGGGGGACCACGACGCCGAGCAGCTGCAGTCGTGGTGGGCGGGGAGCCCGGCGCAGCCGACTCCGGCCGCGCCGGGCACCACTGGACCACTCAGTGAGCGCGGTGCAGCGCCTCAGCCGCCGGCGACGGTGAAGAGCTGCTCCATCCCGGTGATCTCCGCGCGCTGGCTGTCCACGATGTCCCGGGCCATCGCGACCGCGTCGGGGTCCTCCCCGTCGTCGATCTCGGTGACGATCTCCCCCGACAGCGACCTGGCTCGACGGCCTGCAGGTCAGTGCGCGGCGATGCGCACGGCGATCTTCCCGGTGGACCCGCCGCCCAGCGCCGCGAAGGCATCGGTCAGCTGCTCCAGCGGGAAGCTCCGGGTGACCGGCGCGCGCAGCCGCCCGGCCGCCGCCAGGTCGGCGATCGCCTGCAGGGCGGCCTGGTCGGCGTGCCCGAACACGTTGCCCGCCACCATCCCCGGCAGGGCGTCGGGCTCGGCGGCGAAGGTGGTGGAGGCGACCCGCCCGCCGGTGGCGAGCACCTGCCGGGCCAGCGCGGTCAGCTCGGCCGGCGCCTGCGGCACCAGGTGCACGATCGCCGCGATCCCCTCGGGGTGCCGGTCCCGCACGCTCTCGCCGAGGTCGGCCGAGGAGCCGTCGAGCACGTCCTCGGCGCCCAGGCTGCGCAGCAGCTCGGCACCCGGCTCCGAGCGGGCGGTGGCCATCACCCGCGCGCCCCGCGCGAGCAGCACCTGGACGGCGTAGCTGCCCACCCCGCCGCTGGCCCCGTGCACCAGCACCACGTCACCGGTGCTCGCGGCGACGGCCTCGACGCACTGCCACGCGGTCTGGGCGGCGTGCCCGAGGGCGCCGGCCGACTCGTCGTCCACGGCGTCGGGCGTGCGGACCACGGAGCTGCGGGGTGCCGCCGCCAGCTCGGCGAACGAGCCGCGGGCACCGGCCACCATGGAGTGCACGGTGCCGAACACGCGGTCCCCGGCGGCGAGGTCGGACACCCCGGCGCCGACGCGCTCGACGGTGCCGGCGAGGTCGGTGCCGAGCACGACCGGGTACTCGTAGGTCATGTAGGCGGCGGCCTCGCCGGAGGCGATGTGCAGGTCGCGGGGGTTGACCGAGGACGCCGTCACCCGGATCAGCACGTCGTCGTCGCCGACGGCGGGCACCGGGACGTCGGCGAGCTCGGGGTCGGTGCCGGACTCGCGGAGCAGCTGGGCGCGCACGGGTGAGCTCCTCGCTGTGGACCGGACGGGCCGGCCGGATGGGGATGCGGACGGGTCAGAGGGAGGGGACGCGCTCGGCGTGGTGGCAGGCCGAGCTGCTGTCGCCGATCAGCCGCAGCGGCGGCCGCTGGGCGCTGCAGACGTCGGTGGCCAGCGGGCAGCGGGGCACGAACGGGCACCCGGTCGCCGAGGGCCGGGCCGCGCCGGCGGTGCCGAACCCGGCGGCCTCGCGGGCCGCCCGGCGAGCGGCCTGCTGGGCCGGCCGGGGCACCGGGGCGGCCGCGGTCAGCGCGACGGTGTACGCCGCACCTCGTGCTCGACCAGGTGCGCGGGGAGCTCTACTGCAGCTACGCCGACGAAGACTTCACCGCGCCACCGGCGATGGTCGCCCGGTGGGAGCAGCTCCTCGCCGACGCCCCGGTGCGCTACCAGCGCGTGGCCCACCCGGGCGTGCAGCACGGGTACACGATGCCGACGCGGGACGTGCACGACCCGGTCGCCGCCGAGCGCGACTGGGAGCTGGTCGTCGCGATGCTGCGCCGTCAGCTGCCGGTCGACGGCGTGCGGCGCGACGGCTGACCCTGCGGGTGCTCAGCCCGCGGGGTCGTCCGCGGTGGCCAGGCGGGCGGCGCGGACGAGCGCGCCGCGCAGCCACCGGTGGCCGGGGTCGTCGGTCATCGTCTGGTGCCAGCGCAGCGACAGGGTCATGACGACGTCGACCGGGCAGGCCACGATGCGCACCGGCACGACCGGGGCCAACCGGCGGGCCAGGCGCTCCTGCACGAAGGCGACCCGGTTGCTGCCGGCCACCAGGAACGGCACGGCCAGGAAGCTGTCGGTCAGCACGTCGACGTGCGGGTCGATGCCGAGGGCACCCAGCCGGCGCAGCGGCGGGATCTCCGTGGTGCGCTCGTGCCGGCTCAGCTGGCTGACCCAGGGCAGTGCCGCGAGCTCGTCCAACGACAGCTCGTCCCCGACGCTGGTGTTGTTGGTGGACACGATGCACACCCAGCGGTCCGCCAGCAGCGGCTGGCCCGGATGGCCCTGGACGAGCTCGTGCGGCAGCACCGCGCCGTCGGTCTGGCGCAGCAGCGCGTCGACGTCCAGCTGGGCCATCGCGGTCAGCTGCTGCACGTCCAGGCTCGCCCCCGGGGCCTCGTCGGCCAGGATCCGGCTCAGCTGCTCGGCCAGCACGGTCACCAGGTAGTCGGAGATCGCGAGGGTGAAGCGGCGCGACGTGGTGGCCGGCTCGAAGTCGTCACCGAACAGCCGGTCCAGGGCATCGGTGGCCACCTCCAGCCGGGACTGGAGACTGGCCGCCAGCGGGGTGAGCTGGTAGTCGCGCCCGACCCGCACGAGCAGCTCGTCGCCGAAACGCCGCCGCAGCTGTGCCAGGACGGCGCTGGTGGCGGGCTGGCTGAGCCCGACCGACTCGCCGGCCCGGGTGACGCTGCGCTCGACCAGCAGGGCGCGGAGCACCGGCAGGGTCATCAGGTCCTGGCTGCGCAACGCCCGCCGGGACGGCTCGGGCACGGGGCCGCCCGCAGCGGGGCCGGTGGACGCGCGGTCGGGCACGGGTCCTCCTCGTCGAGCGGTCGCCGCGCTCTGCGGGCCACCCCCCATCATGCGCCCCCGCCGGGCCCCGTCATCGGCTGCCGGCACCGGTCGCGGCGCGCGAGCATCCACCCGCCCGATGGTCCGCATACCGACAAGACCATTCCGCACCGGTACGGCCGGGGTCACGATGGCCGCGACCTCCTGAGGACGCCCGGTCGGCCGACCGGGACCCGGCAGGTGCGTGCTGAGAGGAAACCCATGGCCTCCGTGGTGCAGGTGCTGTGCACCCCACACGACCCGACGCTGCCCGGCATCGCCGCCCGCGGTGCTGCCTCGCCCGAGCCGCTGCAGCGCACGATCGCCCAGTTCGCCGTGCTCCGGGAGCGACTGGCCGCCGCGCAGCCCGACCTGCTCGTGGTCGTCTCCGGGGACCACTTCAACCAGTGGTTCTTCGACAACATGCCGACCTTTCTGATCGGCAAGGCCGCCCGGGCCCGCGGCCCGTTCCCGCACGAGCAGGAGCTGTTCGGCATCGCGCCCTACGACACGGCGCTGGAGGGCGACGTGGCCCGGCACCTGCTCAGGCAGGGGCTCGCCCGCGGCATCGACTTCTCCTACAGCGACGACTTCCTGCTCGACCACGGGTTCACCGTGCCGCTGAACTTCCTGCGGCCCGAGCAGGACATGCCCGTCGTCCCGATCTTCACCAACGTGATGGCGCCGCCGGTGGCGACCGGGCGTCGCTTCTACGACCTGGGCTCGGCCGTGCGCGAGATGATCGAGGCGCACCCGGCGGACCTGCGGGTGGCGGTGATCGCCAGCGGGCACCTGTCCAACGCGATCGGCGGGCCCGCCATGGGCCGGTTCCTCACCCAGCCGGAGACACCGTGGGACACCCGCGTCTGGGAACAGATCACCTCCGGTGACACCGGGACGCTGATCGCGGAGAGCACCTACGAGACCCTGTCGGCGCTCGGCAGCGGGACACCCGGGTTCATGGACTACCTGTTCGCCCTCGGCGCGGTGGGCGGCGAGGCGCCCGTGTTCGCCGAGAAGATCTCCAGCACCTTCGGCCCGCCCACCGGCTTCCTGGCCTGGGGCGAGCAGGCGGCCCGCACCCCGGCCGGAGCGGCCCGATGAGCCGGTACGCGACCCACCGGACGATGTGGGAGGTGGCCGCCGACGGCGAGCTGGCGCAGCAGCTCAAGGACGACCCGGCGCAGGCCCTGGCCGGCCGCGACCTCACCGACCAGGAGAGCACCGCGCTGGCGAAGGGCGACGTGCGCGGGCTGTTCCAGCTCGGCGTGCACCCGTTCCTGCTCTACAACTTCGCACTGCGCCTCAACGGCGGCTTCACGATCCCCTTCTTCGAGGCCTACCTCGAGGCGCTGAGGGGCCTCGAACTCGGCGACCTGGAGACCTGACCCGATGACCGCAGTCACCCCCGCCACCCGCACCCCGGAGCACCCGGTCGACGAGGCCACCGGCCTGCGCCGGGACAGCTTCGCGCTGGCCAGCTACGCCGAGGGCGACCGCCGCTTCCCGGCCCTGGTCGGCTCGGACGGCACCGTCACCGACCTGTCCGGCACGTTCCCGGACCTGCACGCGGTCTTCGACGACTGGACCCGCAACCTGCAGGTGGTCGGCGACCTCTGGGCCTCCGGCAGCCGCCCGACCCGGCCGCTGGCGGGCCTGCGCCCGCTGCCGCCGCTGAGCCACCCCAACCTGCTCGCGGCCGGGGCGAACTACAAGACGCACTCGGCGCAGATGCTCACCAAGAACGAGTTCAACCAGCACAACCGGCGCCCCGGGGAGAGCGACGAGGACTTCTTCGCCCGCAACCTGGAGCTCATGGAGACCCGCTCCCGCGAGGGCGTGCCGTTCTTCTGGACCGGGCTGCACTCCTCCCTGGTCGGCGCCCAGGACGACGTGGTGCTGCCGGTGCTGGGCAACGAGCCGGACTGGGAGCTGGAGCTGGGCGTCGTCCTCGGCGGCACCGGCCGGCTGCTCACCCCGGACGAGGCGCTGGAGAAGATCGCCGGCTACACGATCGTCAACGACCTGGGCACGGTCGACCTGTTCCGGCGCACCGACATCCCGTGGGGCTACGACTGGGTGAGCAAGCACCAGCCGACGTTCAAGCCGGCCGGCCCGTTCGTCGTCCCGGCGCAGTTCTTCACCCTCGACGACACGATCCGCACCACCCTGTCGGTGAACGGGCAGGTGATGCAGGACTGGCCGACCGCCGACCTCATCTTCCGGCCCGAGCAGTTCGTGGCCTACGCCTCCGAGCGGGTCCGGCTCACCCCCGGGGACATGATCGTCATGGGCTCCCCGCCCGGGAACGGGAAGCACCACGGCCGCTTCCTCGCCGACGGCGACGTCATCGACAGCACGATCACCTACCTCGGTTCGCAGCGGAACCGCTGCGTCGCCGAGGACGCGCACGGGCGCACGCCGCACTTCGGCGACTTCCCCGCGAGCTGACCGGGTGACCAGCACGCGGCGCACCGCCGTCTCCCCCGACGGCACCCGCTTTCGGGACCTGGACGGCGACGGGGTGATGGCGCCGTACGAGGACCCCCGCCTGTCGGCCGAGGAGCGGACCGCCGACCTGCTCCCCCGGCTGTCGAGGCAGGAGAAGGCCGGGCTCCTCTTCCACACCATCATCGGCGTCGGCCGGCCCGGCGAGCACGACGAACCGGCCGGCGTCAGCCCCTACACGACCCGCGAGCTGGTCGGCGAGCGACTGGTCAACCACCTCAACGTGCACACCCTGCCCACGGCGCGGGAGACCGCGCAGTGGGTCAACGCGGTGCAGGAGCTGGCCGAGCAGACCCCGCACGGCATCCCGGTCACCCTGTCCACCGACCCGCGGCACGGCTTCACCGAGAACAGCGGGGTGTCCCTCGAGGCGGGGTCGCTGTCCCAGTGGCCCGAGTCGCTGGGGCTGGCCGCGATCGGGGACGTCCAGCGGGTCGCCGAGTTCGCCGACGTCGTCCGCCGCGAGTACCTGGCACTGGGGCTGCGGGCCGCGCTGCACCCGCAGGTCGACCTGGCCACCGAGCCCCGCTGGGGACGGCAGGGGCAGACCTTCGGTCAGGACGCGGCGCTGTCCTCGGCGTTCGTGACCGCGTTCCTGCGCGGCATGCAGGGCGAGCACCTGGGCCCGGCCAGCGTCGCCTGCACCACCAAGCACTTCCCCGGCGGTGGCCCGCAGGCCGACGGCGAGGACCCGCACTTCCCCTACGGCCGCGCGCAGGTCTACCCCGGCGGGCGCTTCGCCGAGCACCTCGAGCCGTTCCGCGCGGCGATCGCCGCCGGCACCAGCGCGGTCATGCCCTACTACGGCATGCCGGTCGGGCTGGAGCTGGACGGCGAGCCGGTCGAGGAGGTCGCGTTCGGCTTCAACCGGCAGATCCTCACCGGGTTGCTGCGCGAACAGCTCGGCTACGACGGCGTGGTGCTCACCGACTGGGGTCTGGTCACCGACATCGAGCTGTTCGGCAAGCCCTTCCCCGCCAAGGCCTGGGGGGTCGAGCACCTGTCCCCCGTCGACCGGGTGGCCCGGGTGCTCGACGCCGGCGCCGACCAGTTCGGCGGTGAGGTCCGCACGGACCTGGTGCTGGAGCTGCTGGCCGACGGGCGGCTCGACGAGCGGCGCGTCGACGAGTCGGTGCGCCGGCTGCTGCTGGTCAAGGTCCGGCTCGGGCTCTTCGACGACCCCTACGTCGACGAGGACGCGGCGGAGCAGGTGGTCGGTGCCGCGCCGTTCCGGGCTGCCGGGCACCGGACCCAGGCGGAGTCGGTGACCGTGCTGGCCGGCGCCGCGGAGCTGCCGCTCGCCCCCGGGCGCCGGCTGTACGTCGAGGGCGTCGGCCCGGAGGTCGCCGCCGGCTACGGGGTGGTCGTGGACGACCCGGCCGACGCCGACCTGGCGCTGGTGCGGCTGCAGGCACCCTTCGAGCCGCGCGACCGCTACTTCCTGGAGGCGATGTTCCACCAGGGGTCGCTGGACTTCCCGGCCGACGTGGTGGAGCGGGTCACCGCGCTGGCCGCGCAGGTGCCGGTGGTCCTCGACGTCACCCTCGACCGGCCGGCCGTGCTCACCCCGTTCGACGGCGTGGTCACGGTGCTGACCGCCAGCTACGGCTGCTCGGACACCGCACTGCTCGACGCGCTGAGCGGTGCGATCGCCCCGCGCGGGCGGCTGCCGTTCGAGCTGCCCCGCTCCATGGCCGCCGTACGGGCCAGCCGTCCCGACGTGCCCTCGGACACCGCGGACCCGCTGTACCCGGTGGGCGCCGGTCAGACCGTTGCGCCCGCCGGCCGAGGTCGGGAGCACGTCACCGCCGCGCCTGCGTCGTCGTCGGGACGTGCCGCTCCAGGGAGCTGAGCTGTGCCAGGGCGACGAGGCGTCGGTCAGCCGCCGGCGACGGCCGCCACCGGAGGGGTCCTGGCCGCACGGCGGGCCGGGGCCACCGAGGCCAGCAGCCCGGCAACCGTGGCAACGACGACGATCGCGCCGACCTGCAGCCACGGGACGGCCAGCACCACGGCCCCGCCGTCCTCGGCCAGGGCCGAGCTGACCGTGGCGAGGCCGTAGGCGCCGCCCGCCACGACGCCGAGCACGGCGGCGACCCCGGCGGCGAGGACCGCCTCCCAGGCCAGCAGCACACGCACCTGACCCCGGGTCAGCCCCAGGGCCCGCAGCAGACCGGTCTCCTGGCGCCGCTCGACCACCGACAGGGCGAGGGTGTTCCCGCCCCCGATCAGCGCGATGAGCACGGCCACGGCGAGCAGGCCGGTCCCGACACGCAGCAGCGTGTCGAGCAGGGCGTCCGTCGTCGCCCGCTCGCTGGCCGTCCCGGTCACCTCCGAGGCGGGCAGCCCGCTCTCGGCCAGGGCGGCGATCTCGTCGACGGCGGCGATCTGGTCGATGCCGTCGGCCAGCCTCAGCCACATCGTCTGCACCGTCGCGTCGGGCGCCAGCCGGAGCAGGTCGTCGGCGGTCACCGTGAAGCTGCTCTCCTCACCGGACACGACGGTGAACGTCTGCGACCGGTCGCCGGAGACGAGCGTCAGCGCGTCCCCTGCCTGCACGCCCAGACGCCCCAGGCTCCACGTCGGCACGACCATCTCGCCCGGCCGGGGCAGCGTCGTCCGGTCCGCGGACCGCAGCACCGGCAGTGCCTGCGTCGGGTCGACCCCGTCCACCTCCACGGGGAGGTCCGGACGGGCCGGGTCGACGACGCTCGCCCTGATCACGCCGGTGGACGCCACCACGCCGTCCGCGGTCGCCAGCTGCTGCTGCACCGACTCCGGCATCGCGTCGTAGGCGCCCACGATCACGTCGGTCGGGTACCTGGCCGCCAGTCCGGCCCCGGCGGTGGCCCGAGCCGAGCTGGTCGCGACCACCATCGCGGTGGTCAGGGTGACCCCGATCGTCAGGGCGATCACGGTGGTCGCCGTCCGGTGCGGGTCGCGGCTGGCGTTGCCGGCCGCCAGGCGGGCCGGCAGGCCGCCGACCCGGGCGACGAGCCGGCCGGCCAGGGCGACGACCGGGGGCACCGCCCGCTGCGCGAGCAGCAGACCGCCCAGCGCGCTCAGCACCACGCCGGCCAGCGTGGCGAGGAACTCCGCGGACGCGACGCCGATCGCCTGCAGCGCGACGCCCGAGCCCACCAGGAGCAGGCCACCGCCGAGCCGGGCCACCCCGCCGCGGGAGCGGAGCGGTGCCGGGTCGGTCGGCCGCAGTGCGGCGAGCGGGGCGACCCGGGTGGCGGCCCGGGCCGGAGGCAGTGCGGCGATCACCGTGGTCAGCGTGCCGACCGCCAGCCCCGTGGCGACCGCGGACGGCGGGACGGAGAGGCCGGACAGCGCGATCGCGGAGTCGGTGGCCCCGACGATCGCCGAGACGGCCGCAGCCAGTCCGACCCCCGCGAGCACGCCCAGCGCGGAGGCGAGCAGCCCGGTGACGGCTGCCTCCCCGAGGACCCCGCGGCGGACCTGCCGGGCGGTGGCACCCACGAGGCGCAGCAGCGCCAGGTCGCGGGTCCGCTGGGCCAGCAGCACGGCGAACGTGTTGGCGATGACCAGGCCCGCGACCAGCACGGCGACGGCGGCGGAGGCCAGCAGGGCCTCGGTGAGGACGCCGGTGTCGCCGAGCACCGCCCGGGCGGCGAGCTCGGCCTGCTCGGCCCCGGTGCGCACGGTGACACCCGTGTCGGGCACCGAGCCGCGCACCACGGCGGCCAGGGCGTCGGCGTCGGTGCCGGCCGTCCCGGCGATCCGCAGCTCGCCGGAGTCGATCGGGCCCCAGCTCTGTGCCTGCTGCGCGGTGACGAAGCCTCGACCGGAGCGACCCGCCGTCGCGTCGCTGCCCAGGTCGACCACCCCGGTCACGGTCAGGTCGCTGGTGACCAGCACGCCCTGGGTGTCGTAGGTGGACACCTGGAGGACGTCACCGACGGCGGCGCCGACACGCTCGCTCACCGCGATCTGGCCCGGGCCGGTCGGCAGCGCCCCGTCGGTCAGGTGCTGCCAGCGCAGCGCCGGGTCGTCGGCGACGGACTCGACCTCCATGCCCAGCTCCCCGGCCCGCCCGGGGACGCGGGCCGTCATGGCGATCTCCACCGAGGGGTCGACCGCGCGGACGCCGTCCACAGCGGCCACCGCGCCCACCAGGTCGCCCACGCCCGTGCCGCCCTCGCCGACGACGACCACGCTGGCGTCGACGTACTCGGCCGCGGTGGCCTCGAGCACGGTGTCCCGCGCGGTCTGGTCCAGTGTCAGCGTGGCCACGACGAAGCCGACGGCGGTGACGATGGCCAGGGTGGAGGCGACGAGCCGGGGCAGGTGAGCCCGGATGCCGGCCAGGGTGACTGCGAGCACGGGTCAGCTCCCGAGCCCGCGCAGCGCGTCGATGATCGAGTCGCTGGTCGGCCGGTGGACCTCGCCGGCCAGGCGACCGTCGGCCAGCAGCACCACACGGTCGGCGTGGGCGGCCGCGATCGGGTCGTGGGTGACCATGACGACGGTCTGACCGGTCTCCCGGACGGCGGAGCGGAGCAGGCCGAGCACCTCGGTGCCGGCCCGGCTGTCCAGGTTGCCCGTGGGCTCGTCGGCGAAGACGACGTCGGGGCGAGGGAGCAGGGCGCGGGCGACGGCCACCCGCTGCTGCTGTCCGCCGGAGAGCTCGTGCGGCCGGTGCCGGAGCCGGTCGCGCAGGCCGAGCCGGCCGACCACCGCGTCCGTCCAGGCGCGGTCGGGGCGCTGTCCGGCCAGTTGCATCGGCAGCACCATGTTCTCCTGCGCGGACAGCGTGGGCAGCAGGTTGAACGCCTGGAACACGAAGCCGATCCGCTGACGACGCAGCGCGGTCAGCTGTTCGTCGCTCGAGCCGGTCAGTTCGGTGTCGCCCAACCACACCGAGCCCGAGGTGGTGGTGTCCAGGCCGGCGAGGCAGTGCAGCAGCGTGGACTTGCCGGAGCCCGACGGCCCCATGATGGCGGTGAAGGCGCCGCGTGCGAACGCGACGTCGACCCCGTCGAGCGCGTGCACGGCCGTCTCACCCGAGCCGTACGTCCTGCGGAGGTCACGGGCGCTGACGGCAGCGGGAGGAGGTGCCGCGGGCTCAGCCGCGACGGTCATGACGGGGATGGACACTGCTGCCTCCAGAGGCGGGAACGAGACGTCATGGAGGGTGCAGGGGGCGGTGTCGGGCGGCCGTAGGACTTCCCCTTATGCCGCCTTCACGACCGACCGGGCATCCTGGTGCAGCGCGCCGTCGATGTGTGACAGGAACCGGAGGGGCCGATGCGCGTGCTCGTGGCCGACGACGAGAGGTTGCTCGCGGAGACCGTGGCCGAGGGGCTGCGCCGGCTGTCCATCGCCGTGGACGTCTGCTACGACGGCGACGCCGCGGTGGACCTGGTCTCGGTGCACCGCTACGACGTCGCGGTGCTCGACCGTGACATGCCCGGCCGTACCGGAGACGAGGTGTGCCGGTACATCGTGGGCAGCCGCACCGGCGTCCGCGTGCTGATGCTCACCGCGGCCGCCGGCATCCGGGACCGCGTGGACGGCCTGTCCCTGGGCGCCGACGACTACCTCACCAAGCCCTTCGCGTTCGCCGAGCTGGCCGCGCGCGTCCAGGCGCTCGGGCGGCGGTCGGGGGCGATCACCCCGCCGGTCCTCGACCAGCACGGCATCGTGCTCGACGTCTCCCGGCACACCGCGTCGCGGGACGGCCGGCTGCTGTCGCTGACGCCCAAGGAGTTCGCCGTGCTGACCGTGCTCATGCGCGCCGAGGGACAGATCGTGACCGCCGAGCAGCTGCTCGAACAGGCGTGGGACGAGCACGCGGACCCCTTCACGAACGCCGTCCGGGTCGCCGTGATGACCTTGCGCCGCAAGCTGGGCGACCCGCCGGTCCTGCACACGGTGCACCGGGTCGGCTACCGGCTGGGGCACGGCTGACCGTGCGACCCACCCAACGTCAGCGCGTCTTCCTCAGCCTGTGCGCCTGCCTGCTCATCGGCCCGGTCGTCGCGGCCTGGGCGCTGGACCGGGCGGACGCCATCTGGGGCACCGTGCGCGGCACCTCGCTGGGGCAGGTGTCCGTCCCGTGGACGATCGTCGAGCTGGCCCTGGGCACCGGCCTGCTGCTGGCCGTGCTGGTCGGACTGACGCTGTGGTGCGGGCGTCCGTTGCGCCAGCTCAGCGCCACCGTGCGCCGGCTCGGTCCGCAGAACGTCGCCGAGCGGACGGACCAGGCCTCCGGCAGGGGTGAGTACGGGAGCCTCGCCGGGGCGATCGACGCCATGCTCGACCGGGTCGCGGAGGGTCACGCGGGCCAGCGCCGGTTCGCCGCCAACGCCTCGCACGAGCTGCGCACCCCCCTGGCGCTGCAGCGGACGCTGATCGAGGTCGGGATGTCCGGGGACCCGACACCGGACCAGCTGCAGCTGCTCACCCGGCAGTTGCTGCACACCAACGAGCGCAACGAGGCCCTCATCGAGAGCCTGCTGGTGCTGGCCGAGGCCGACCAGGCCGTCGTGGCGCGCACCCCGCAGCGGCTGGACGCGATTGCCGCCGACGTCGTCGCGGTCCACCGTCAGCTGGCCGATGCCGCCGGGGTCCGGCTGGAGACCGAGCTCGAGCCGGTGACCGTGGCCGGTGAGGCCACGCTCCTGGAGCGCCTGATCACCAACCTCGTGCACAACGGCATCAAGTACAACGTCCCCGGCGGTGAGGTGTGCCTGCGGGTGGGGCCCGGACAGCCGGTGCTGCGGGTGACCAACACCGGCCCGGTCGTGCCGGCCGAGTCCGTCTCCCGGCTGTTCGAGCCCTTCCGCCGGGGACGCGGGGACCGGCTGGACCACAGCGCGGGTGCCGGGCTCGGGCTGACGATCGCCCGGTCGATCACCCAGGCGCACGCGGGCCACATCGAGGCCGCCGCTCCCGTGGCCGGTGGCCTCGACGTGACGGTGGAGCTGCCCGCACCGACCTGACCGGCCGCCCGCGCGCGCCCGCCGGCCGCGGCCCGGTCATCGGCTCTCGACCACCGACTCGGCGGTGGCCGTCAGGGCGGCCTGGGCCTCCTGCCAGGACGTGCCGGCCGGGAACTCGCCGAGCAGCACGACCACCCGCCCGTCGGTCAGCACCCCGGTGGAGTGCAGCTGGCGGCGGTCGTCCAGGCAGCACATCCACCCCTGCTTGCCCGCCACCGCGCCTTCGGTGTCCGCCTGGTCCGACAGCAGCCCGAAGGACTGGTCGAAGCCGTCGGCGGCGGTGGGGGCGGCCGACCGCATCCAGGCGGTCATGGTCGCCAGGTCCTGGGCGGACAGGTGCGCGCCCAGGTCGGACAGGAAGGTGGCGAAGTCCGCCGCCGTGGTGGTCGTCTCGCCCCACCGCCCGGACCGCGCGGGTGGGGCGGTGTCGTCCAGTCCGAACTCCTCGGCCGCGGCGGTGACCAGCTGCGCGCCACCGAAGTCCTGCCAGAGGCTGTTCATCGCCTGGTCGTCGGAGACCTCGACGGCCCGCTCCATCAGGGCCCGGTCGGCGTCGTCCAGGGTGAGGGTGCCGGCTTCGTCCTGCTCCAGCAGCTGCTGGACGACGAACAACTTGGCCAGCGAGGCGGTCCAGTGCGTCGATCCGGCGTCCTCCGAGACCGTCTCGGCGCCCGAGCCGTCCAGCACGACGACCGAGACCTCCCCGCCGGACGCGGCCGTCACCGGCGGCCTCCCCCGCAGCGCGGACACGTCCACGACGCCCGAGTGGGCGGCCAGCCAGCCGGCCAGGACGGCGGAGAGGGCGACGGCCAGGCCGCCGGCACCCCGCCGGCGACGGACCGGCCGGCCGCGGCGGTAGGCGGTGCGGCGGCTCGACCGCTCCGACGTCGGCGCCGCGGCACGACGAGGGAGGGCGACGGTGGGCTGCAGAGACGTCCTGGTCACGAGGTGGAGGTTCCGGGAAGCAGCCTCATCCGCCGGTCAGCGTTCCCCTTATCCCGCCCTCACCAGGGATGCCCGTCGCGGGGGCCCCGACCGGCCGGTGCCGTGAGCGACCGGCGCGCGCGTGCTCGGCGACCAGGGACGCCGGCAGGGCCACGCTCGCCCAGGACGAGGCCCCGGCCATCCAGCCGGCGAAGTGGTCGCTGGCGGGCCTCGCCGGCCAGGGCTCGGTGCTCAGCTCGTCGAAGCCCAGACGCCAGGGCGCCTCCTCCG
Organism: Goekera deserti; assembly: GCF_010685995.1. Taxonomy (GTDB): domain Bacteria; phylum Actinomycetota; class Actinomycetes; order Mycobacteriales; family Geodermatophilaceae; genus Goekera; species Goekera deserti. The sequence goes on from NZ_JAAGWK010000012.1 coordinate 125,591, forward strand.
CCTCGCCGCCGACCATGGTGGCGCTCGAGGCGACGGCCGCCCCGTCGACGTCCAGGACCGATCCGGCGGTGCTGGACAGGGTGACGGTGGCCAGGTGCCAGAGCGCGCCGACCACGTGCGCGGCCTCGAGCCGCACCGGCGTCCGGTCGGCGGCCGCGTCGGCGTCGCCACGCGGGACGAGCCCGCCGTCGGCGGCCACCGACGCCAGCCGGTGCGGCCGCAGCCTGCCGGGCTGGTCCGGGTCGTCGACCAGCAGCACCGGGACCGTCGACCAGAGCAGCAGACCGATCAGCACCGACAGCACACCCCGGCCAGGACGGTGCCCACCACCGCTGCCCAGGTGCGTCGCCATCCGGCCGACGGCCGGGCGCGCCGCGGCGACGCGGTGCAGGCGCGGCCCGGCGCTGCGTGCTGCGGCACGGTGGCTCCGGACCCGGGCCCACTGACCCCTCCGGGTACCGGTGTCGGCTCCGGCGACAACCTCACGGGGGCCGGTGGTGCACAAACCGGCCGGATGTGGATAGGCTCTCGGTGTCGGGAAGGCCCTGCATGTTGGCAGGACCCCGACGCACGACCTCAGCTAGGAGCGAGCAATGCCCGAAGGTACTGTCAAGTGGTTCAACGCCGAGAAGGGGTTTGGCTTCGCCACTCCCGATGGTGGCGGACCTGATGTGTTCGTCCACTACTCGGCCATCCAGACGAGCGGCTACCGCTCCCTGGACGAGGGTCAGCGGATCTCGTTCGACGTCGAGCAGGGCCAGAAGGGCCCGCAGGCTGCGAACGTCAACCCGGTCTGATCTCTGAGACCGGGTGGCTGACCCCAGCCACCTGAGCAACGGCAGAACCCCCTCCCGGGTCACCGGGAGGGGGTTCCGTCGTTCCCGGGGTCCGGGGACGACGGACGGCTACCTGCTGCGAGGCACGTAGCCGCCGATCAGCGCGGCCATCAGCAGCGGCCCGTCGTCCGGGCCCAGCCCGTCGACCGCCTCGGCCAGCGTCTGCCAGCGGGCGCGCTCCACGTCGGTCATCGCGTTCTGCGCGCGGGCGCCCACCTGCTCGCGCAGCCGGGCCCACTCGGTCTGCGGCGTCGGCCAGAGCCCGACGATCCGCCGGGCCTGGGACGAGACGCCGGTGAACCGGACCACCTCGCCGGCGTAGTTGGTCAGCACCTCGACCAGTCCGGCGGTGCGCAGGGCGCCGGCGGCAGCCACCACCTCCGGCTTGGGCAGGCCGCTGGCCGGCACCACCGCACCCAGGTAGGGCGCGCCACCGTGCTCGGGGTCGTCGACGAGCCGGGCGACCGCGCGCAGCACCGGCAGGTCGCGGCGGAACCAGGTGTCCCGCAGCAACTCGGTGCCGGGCTGCGGGTCGGGCTGGGTCATGGGTCCTCCTGCACGCCGCCCGCCGGGTGCGGCGCAGCCCACCCACGGTACGAGACGGGCTCGGGGCAGCGAGGGCGCCGTTCGCCTGGGTCATGAGCACTGGTAACCAGCTGTTCACCATCGGACGCCGGGTCCTTGGCAGGATCGTCCATGACCCCCTGTCACCGATGGACTGCTGACCGCAGCCCACGAGGAGCCCTGTGTCCACACGCATCACCCGCCCCGCCGTCCTCGGCGCGGTCGTGGGGTCCCTGGCCGCCGGCGGTCTCGCCGTCGCGGCCCCGGCGTCGGCGGTCTCGCCCGACGTCGTCATCAACGAGGTCTACGGGGGCGGCGGCAACTCCGGCGCCACCCTGCGCAACGACTTCATCGAGCTGGCCAACCGCTCGACCGCGCCGGTCGACGTGACCGGCTGGTCGGTGCAGTACGCCTCCGCGGTCGGCACCTCCTGGCAGGTCACCCCGCTCACCGGCACCATCCCGGCCGGCGGCACGTACCTCGTGCAGCAGGCCGCAGGCACCGGCGGAACCACCGACCTGCCGACGCCGGACGCCACCGGGTCGATCGCGATGGGCGCGGGCGCCGGGAAGGTGGCCCTGTCCACCGGCAGCGCCGCCCTCACCTGCGGGACCGCCTGCGCCGGTACCGCCACCGTGCGCGACCTCGTCGGCTACGGCAGCACCGCGGTCGGCGGCGAGGGTGCCCCGGTGACGCCGAACCCGAGCAGCACCACCTCGGCCGCCCGCACCGCGGGCCCGGACACCGACGTCAACAGCACGGACTTCACCGTGGGTGCGCCCACCCCGACCGCCGGCGGCACGGTCACCCCGCCCGTCGACCCGGAGCCCCCGGTCGGGCCGGCCTGCGACGCCGCCGTGGCGACGATCGGCTCGGTGCAGGGCACCGGTGCCGCCACCGCGGTCACCACCCCGGTCACCGTCCGCGGCACCGTCGTCGGTGACGTGCAGGACGGCGGGCTGGACGGCTTCTACGTCCAGGACGCCGGGGACGGCGACGCGGCCACCTCCGACGGCGTGTTCGTCTACGCCCCGGGCGGCGCCGCCGTCGACCTCGGCGACGTGGTGACCGTGACCGGCACCCCCGCGGAGTTCAACGGTCAGACCCAGCTCGGCGGGACCCGCTACGTGGAGTGCGGCATCGCTCCGCAGCCGGCCGCCACCGCGCTGCCGCTGCCGTCGACCGACGCGCAGCGCGAGGCGCTGGAGGGCATGCTCGTCGCCCCGCCCGCCGGTCTGACCGTGACCGAGCTGTTCAACCTGGACCGCTTCGGGGAGACCCAACTGGCCCAGGGTGGGCGACTGCTGACGCCCACCGAGGCCGCCGAGACCGGTGCCCCCGCCGAGGCGGTCGCCGCCGCCAACGCGGCCCGCTCGATCCTGCTCGACGACGCCCGGACGGCCCGCCTGGACACGGGTGGCCAGGCCCCGCCGTACCTGACGGTCGACGACCCGGTCCGGGTGGGTGACACCGCCGTCCTCCAGCCGACCGTGCTGGGCTACGGCTTCGGCACCTGGCGCCTGCAGCCGGCCGACGGCAGCGCCGACGGCACCACCTTCACGCCGACCAACCCCCGGCCGGCGGCCCCGCCGGCGGTCGGTGGCGACCTGCGGGTGGCCGACTTCAACGTGCTGAACTACTTCGTCACCTTCGGCGGGAACTCCCGCGGTGCGCCGGACGCGGCAGAGCTGGCCCAGCAGCAGGCGAAGATCGTCACCGCGCTCACCGCCCTGGACGCCGACGTGATCACCCTGCACGAGATCGAGAACAGCTCGGTGACCACCCCGGCGACCCCGTACCGGGCGGTGGAGACCCTGCTCGCGGCCCTGAGCGCGGCCGACGGCAACACCTGGGACTACGTCCGGGCCAGCGAGGACACCGACGTGATCACCAACGCGATCGTCTACCGCACGGACGAGGTCACCCCGGTGGGCGGCCCGCAGGTGCCCGCGGACCTGAGCGTCTTCGCGAACGCGCGCACCCCGATCGCGCAGACCTTCGACGCCGACGGCGAGGTGTTCACCATCGTGGCCAACCACCTCAAGTCCAAGGGCAGCAGCTGCGGCGCGGGCAGCGACGTGCCGGACACCGCGGGCGGCAACTGCAACGGCGACCGGGTGGCCCAGGCCCGGGCGCTCGCGGACTTCGCCGGCCGGCTGGCGACCTCCACCGGCGACCCGGACGTGCTGCTGACCGGTGACTTCAACGCCTACCGCTACGAGGACCCGATCGACGTCCTCACCGCCGCGGGCTTCACCGACCTCGGCCCGGTGCTCGCCGAGGGCCAGTACAGCTACGTGTTCGGTGGTGGGTCGGGCTCGCTGGACCACGTCCTCGCATCCCGGTCGATCGTCCCGAAGATCACCGACCTGGCCGTGTGGGACATCAACGCCGTGGAGTCCCCCGCCTACGAGTACGGCGGCTACGAGCCGCTGTACGCGCCGTACGCCTACCGGTCCAGCGACCACAACCCGACCGTGTTCGGCATCGACACCGACACCCCGGCCACGGCGGCGGTGAGCTCCGCCGCCGCCACACGGGGCGACGTGGTCACCGTGACCGGGACGGCGTTCGACAACGGCGAGCAGGTGACGGCCACCTTCCCCGGTGAGCCGAACAAGAACCGGGCGACGCTCGGGACCGCGGTCGCCGGCGTCGACGGCGTGGTGCGCATCCAGTACACCGTGCCGCAGGGCTTCCGGAAGGGCACCTACCCGGTGCTGCTGACCGGCGCGACGGGTGAGCAGGCCAGCACCTCCATCGTGCTGGACCGGTGACGTCGTCCCCCGCCGGGCGGCACCGCCCGGCGGGGGACCGACCGCGGTCGTGGTGGCGCCGGCCGTGGCGGCCCGGTCGTACCGTGGACGTCATGACGACCTCCGCAGAGAAGCAGCCGACGGTGACGAAGACCGACGCCGAGTGGCGGGCCCAGCTCTCCCCCGAGGAGTACGCGGTGCTCCGCCAGGCCGGCACCGAGCGTCCGTGGGTCGGTGAGTACACCGACACGAAGACCTCGGGCACCTACTCCTGCCGCGCGTGCGGGGCCGAGCTGTTCACCTCGGAGACCAAGTTCGACTCGCACTGCGGTTGGCCGTCGTTCTACGAGCCGACCTCGGCCGACAACGTCGTGCTCAGGGAGGACCGCAGCCTGGGCATGCGCCGCGTCGAGGTGCTCTGCGGCAGCTGCCACAGCCACCTGGGCCACGTCTTCGAGGACGCGCCGCAGACCCCCACCGGCGACCGGTACTGCATCAACTCGGTGAGCATCCGGCTGCACCCCGCCGAGGCCTGACCGCTCGCCCGGCGCCCCTCCCAGGGGCGCCGGGCGCCGCCGGGCACACTCTCAGGGCAGGTCGGCGACCAGCTCGGCGACGGCCTTGCGGGTGCCGGTGTAGAAGGGGATCTCCTCGCGCACGTGCCGGCGGGCGCGGCTGGCGCGCAGGTCGCGCATCAGGTCCACGATGCGGTGCAGCTCGTCGGCCTCGAAGGCGAGCATCCACTCGTAGTCGCCCAGCCCGAACGAGGCGACGGTGTTGGCGCGCACGTCCGGGTAGGGCCGGGCCTGCATGCCGTGCTCCTTGAGCATGTCCCGGCGCTCCTCGTCGGGCAGCAGGTACCACTCGTAGCTGCGCACGAACGGGTACACGCAGACGAAGCGGCGCGGCTCCTCGTCGGCCAGGAACGCCGGGATGTGGCTGCGGTTGAACTCCGCCGGCCGGTGCAGCGCCATCTGCGACCACACGGGCGCGAGGTGCCGGCCCAGCGCGGTGCGCCGCAGCCGGGAATACGCCTCCTGCAGGGCCTCCGGCGTCTCGGCGTGCCACCAGATCATCAGGTCCGCGTCGGCACGCAGCCCGGCGACGTCGTAGGTGCCGCGGACGACGACGTCCTTGCCGGCCAGCTCGGCGAACAGCTCGCTGACCTCGTCGGCGACGCGGTGCCGGGCCTCGTCGCCCAGCGGGCGGTCGACCCGGAAGACCGACCACATGGTGTAGCGGATGGTCGCGTTGAGCTCGTTCGCGCGCTTGCCGATGCTGCGCTGCTCGGTGGTCGTCTCGGTGCTGGACTCGCTGCTCATGCCCCTCATTGTGGCCCCGCCGCCGCCGGTGCGGTCACGGTCCACCGTGCACAGGGTCCGGTGGGAAGCGTCACCTCGGGTCGACGCTTCCCGGCGGTGGTCCCCACCCCCGGACCGCCCCGGCCCCCGACCCGGCTCCCGCGTCCGTCAGACGAGGGCGCGGACGGCCCGGCGGGCGTCCCGGATGCAGGCGGGCACGCCCACCCCCTGGTAGGCGGCGCCGGCCACGGCCAGTCCGGGCACGGCCGCGACGGCCTCGCGCACGGCGTCCACCCGCGCCGGGTGGCCGACCAGGTACTGCGGCAGCCCACCACCCCAGCGGACCAGGTGCGTCTCCACGGGCCGGGGCCGCTCCAGCCCCAGCAGGTCGGCGACGTCGGCCACGATCGCGGCGCCCAGCTCGTCGTCGGGCCGCTGCAGCTGCGCCTCGTCCCGGAACCGGCCCACCGAGGCGCGCACCCGGAGCAGGTCGGTGCCCAGGTGCGGCCACTTGGACGACGACACGGTCACGCCCTTCACCAGCCGGCCGGCCACCGGCGGCACCAGCAGACCGGACCCGGCGTCCACGTCCTGGGCCGGGAACGCCATCGCCAGCACGGCCATCGACGCGTACGGGATCCCGGCCAGGGGCTCCACCGCGTCCGGCGCCAGGTCGGCCAGCAGCCGGGCGGTCTTCCCGGCCGGCGTGGTCAGCACCACCGCGTCCGCGGTGAGCAGCTCGGGCGCGGCCGCCGTCCCGACGGACAGCTCGAGACCGGACGGCACCCGGCGCAGCGACTGCAGCGGTGTGCCGAGCCGCACCACGGCGCCGGAGCCCGTGGCCAGCGCGTCGGCCAGCGACCCGATCCCACCGGCCAGGGTGGCGAAGACCGGGCCGTCCACGTCGCCCCGGCTGCGGGCCCCGGCGTCCCGGGCGGCCGCCGCGGCAGCCAGCACCGAGCCCGCGCGCGGCAGGTGCGCGGCCAGCGCCGGCATCGTCGCGGCCAGCGACAGCTCGTCGGCCCGCCCGGCGTAGACCCCGCCCAGGAGCGGCTCGACCAGCCGGTCGACGACCTCGTCGCCCACCCGCTCCCGCAGCAGCCCGCCCACCGAGACGTCGCCGGGCAGCGTCACCGGCGGCAGGTCGGCCTCGGCCCGCACCCGGGCCACGCCCTCGGCGGAGAGCAGACCGAGCAGGCCCTCGGCGGTGGTCGGCACGCCGAGCAGCGTCCCGGCCGGCAGCGGGTGCCGACCGTCGGCCAGCACGACCGAGGCCTGCGTGGTGGACGGCGACACCAACTGGTCCCCCAGCCCCAGCTCGTGCACCAGCTCCAGGGCCTCCGGCACCCGGGCCAGCACCGCCTCAGGCCCGGTGTCGTACCAGCGACCGGCGAGCTGCACCCGGCCGAGCTTGCCGCCGGTGCGCGCACCGGCCTCCAGCACGACCACCTCGTCGTCCGGACGCTGCCGGTGCCACTCCCACGCCGCCGTCAGCCCGGTGATCCCGGCGCCGACGACGACGACGCGCCGGGCGCTCATCGCGTGGTGAGCTCGTGCACCAGCTCGACGACGTGGGTCAGCGCGCCCGGGTCGGTGTCCGGCAGCACGCCGTGGCCCAGGTTGAACACGTGCCCGCGGGCCGCCCGGCCCTGCTGCACGATCCGGCGCACCTCGCGGTCGATCGTCTCCCGGTCGGCCAGCAGCACCGCCGGGTCCAGGTTGCCCTGCAGCGAGTAGCCGGGCCCGACCCGGCGGGCGGCCTCGTCCAGCGGCACCCGCCAGTCGACGCCGACCATGTCCGCGCCCGCGTCGCCGATCAGCGCCAGCAGCTCACCGGTGCCCACACCGAAGTGCGTCCGCGGCACGTCCCGGTCGCCGAGGCCGTCGAAGACCGCCCGGGAGTACGGCAGCACCCGCTCGGCGTAGTCCGCGGCCGACAGCACCCCGGCCCAGGAGTCGAACAGCTGCACCGCCGAGGCCCCCGCGTCCACCTGGGCGCGCAGGAAGACAGCCGCCGAGACCGACAGGTGCTCCAGCAGGCGCGCCCAGGCCGCCGGCTCGGCGTACATGAACGCCTTGGTGCGGGCGTGCTCCTTGGACGGACCGCCCTCGATCAGGTACGTGGCCAGGGTGAACGGGGCACCCGCGAAGCCGATCAGCGGCGTCGGCCCGAGCTCGGAGACCAGCTGGCGCACCGCCGTCTCCAGGAAGGCCAGCCGGTCGGGCTCGAGCGGGGGCAGCGCGTCCACGTCGGCCACCGAGCGCACCGGCTCGGCGATCACCGGGCCGACACCCGGCTTGATCTCGACGTCGACCCCTGCGACGACCAGCGGCAGCACGATGTCGGAGAACAGGATCGCGGCGTCCACCCCGTGCCGGCGCACCGGCTGCAGGGTGATCTCGGTGACCAGGTCCGGGTCCTGGCAGGCGGCGAGCATCGCCGTGCCGGCCCGCAGCGCCCGGTACTCCGGCAGCGAGCGGCCGGCCTGGCGCATGAACCACACCGGCGTCCGGGCGACCGGCAGGCCCCGTGCGGCGCGGACGAGGTCCGAGTCCCCCGGCGCCGTGCGCTCGGCCGGCAGCTGCCCCGGACCCTGACCCTGACTCGCCGCGTCTCCCACGACGACCGATCCTCCCAGACGCCGCGGCGCACCGTCCGGGG
>NZ_JAAGWK010000013.1 GCF_010685995.1 Goekera deserti
CTCCGCGACGGGCTCGCGACGGGCCCGCCACGGGCCCGGCGGGCGGCCCGCGCGGCACCTCCCGGGGACGGCCCGCTCGGCGCGTCGGCCCCCACCCGCCGTCGCTGCACCTACGCTGCGGGGGTGGACCACCTGCCGAGCCGAGGCGAGGCGGCCGTCGACCCCCCGGCAGAGTTCCGTGCTGCCCTCGAGGCCATGGCGACCGTCTCGCCCCGCCCCGAGATCGTCGTCGAGCACATCCCCGCGCCGCAACGCCTCGCGCCCTATGCCCACGCCGTCGCCGCACGGGTGTCGGAGGTCGTCGGTGACGACGACTCCGAGATCGCCACCGGGCGGTTCATCGTGCTCCACGACCCGGCCGGTCACCCGGCCTGGGACGGCACCACCCGCTGCGTCGGCTACCTCTCCGCCGGCACCGACGAGCAGCTCGTCGACGACGAGCTGTTCTCCGAGGTCGCCTGGAGCTGGCTGGTCGACGCCCTGGACGAGAACGGCGCCGACCACCACGCGATCGGCGGCACCGTCACCCGCACGGCGTCCACCCGCTTCGGGGACATCGCCGGCCCGGAGCACGCCGTCGACGTGGAGATCCGGGCGTCCTGGACCGCCGAGGGCACCGACCTCGACCGGCACCTGGGCGCCTGGCTCGGCGTCCTGTCGCACGCCGCCGGCCTCCCCCCGCCCGGGGTGCACCTGCTCGGGCCGGCCGGCAGCGCCGCCGGGTCCAGCGGCTCCTGAGCCGGCGTCCTAGACTCGCCG
>NZ_JAAGWK010000014.1 GCF_010685995.1 Goekera deserti
GTACGCCAGATGGCGTAACCGTCGCTGGTCCGACTGCGTGGCCGCACCGGCCCACGACGGGTGGACGGCGACGGACGGGGTGCACGGTGTGACGCTCGGACCCGCCCGCTCCGGGAGCACCCCGCTGGGCCCGGACGCGACGGCGCTGGTGGTCGACTCCTCGCCGCTGCTCCGGGAGGCCCTCGCCGGCCGGCTGCGCGCGCTCGGCGCCCGCTCCGTCGAGGAGGCCGCCTCGCTGGAGGAGGCCCGGGTGCGCTCGCACGTCTCCGGCCCGCGCGCGCTGTGCGTGCTCGACGCCGACCTGCCGGAGAGCGCCACCGACCAGGCCCGCCACGCCGGCGACCCGGGCCGCGGCCTGGAGCTGCTGCCCACGCTGCGCGCCGACGGCTGGCCGGTGGTGGTGGTGCTCACCGCGGTCACCGACCCCGCCGTCGTCCGCGCCGCCTTCCTGGCCGGGGTCAGCGGCTACCTGCTGAAGAGCAGCCCGCTGACCGTGGTCACCGACGGCCTGCGCACCACCCTGGCCGGGGAGGTGTTCGCCGACCCGGCCATCTCCAGCACGCTGGCCCTGGGGCTCACCCGCAGCGTCCCGGACGAGGGCGTCGGCGAGCTGTCCGGCCGGGAACGGGACATCCTGCGGCTCGTCGCCGACGGGCACACCAACAAGGAGATCGGCATCAAGGTGGACCTGTCCGCACTGACCGTGAAGAGCCACCTGGCCCGGATCGCCCGCAAGCTGGGCACCGGCGACCGCGCCCACATGGTGGCCCTCGGCATCCGCTCCGGGGTCATCTCGTGACCGGCCCGGACGCCCTCCAGCCGGACGCCGTGCCCGTCGACGCCGTGCAGCCGGGCGCCGCCACCGACGCCGGGGACGACGCCCCGCCCGCCGTCCCGCTGCTGGCCCCGCGGGACGGGCTGCCGCCGGTCATCGAGACCTCCACCGCGCTCGTCGAGTACGCCCAGGCGCTGGCCGCCGGCACCGGCCCGGTCGCGGTCGACGCCGAGCGGGCCTCGGGGTACCGCTACGGGCAGCGCGCCTACCTGGTGCAGCTGCGCCGCAACGGCTCGGGCACCGGCCTGGTCGACCCGGTGCCGCTGCCCGACCTGTCGGTCGTGCAGCAGGCGATCGGCGACGCCGAGTGGGTGCTGCACGCGGCCAACCAGGACCTGCCCTGCCTGGCCGAGATCGGGCTGGTGCCCGCCCGGGTGTTCGACACCGAGCTGGCCGCGCGGCTGGCCGGCCTGCCCCGCGTGGGCCTGGGCGCCGTCGTCGAGTCACTGCTCGGGTTCTCGCTGCAGAAGGGCCACTCGGCCGCAGACTGGAGCACCCGGCCGCTGCCGGAGGAGTGGCTGGTCTACGCCGCCCTGGACGTCGAGGTGCTGGTCGACCTGCGCGACGCGCTGGCCCAGGTCCTCGACGAGCAGGGCAAGACCGAGTGGGCCCGGCAGGAGTTCGCCGCGATCCTCACCGCGGGACCGCCCGCACCCCGGGTCGACCCGTGGCGGCGCACCTCGGGCATGCACGGGCTGCGCAGCCGCCGCCAGCTGGGCATGCTGCGCTCGCTGTGGCAGACCCGCGACGAGCTGGCCCGCCGCCGGGACATCGCTCCCGGCCGGGTGCTGCCCGACGCCGCCATGGTGTCCGCGGTGCAGGCCGACCCGGCGACCGAGGGCAGCCTGCTGGAGCTGCCGGTGTTCCGCGGCCGTGCCAACCGCAAGCTCGTCGGCACCTGGTTCGGCGCGCTGGCCCGGGGTCGCGCGCTGCCCGACGCCGAGCTGCCGCCGCACAGCAAGCCGGGCGAGGGCCCGCCGCCGGTCAACCGCTGGGCCGACCGCGACCCCGCCGCCGCGACCAGGCTGCAGGCGGCCCGGGCGGCCCTCGCCGGCGTCGCCGCCGAGCACGACGTCCCGGTGGAGAACCTGCTGTCCCCCGACCTGGTGCGCCGGCTGATGTGGGCACCGCCCGTGCCGCGGGACGCGTCCGCGGTGGAGTCGGTGCTGCGCGCCGGCGGCGCCCGGGAGTGGCAGATCGGGCTGACCCGCGACCTGCTCACCGCTGCGGTCGCCGCGGCCTGAGCGGATGCCCCGGACGGGGGGTTGGACACGTCGTTACCGGCGGGTAACTTGTGTCCCGCCGGCCGCACCCGGGCCGGCATCCACTCCTGCGGAGGTCCCATGTCCCGCTCCCTGCGTGAGGTCGTCTTCGTCGACGGCGTACGCACCCCGTTCGGCAAGGCGGGCCCGAAGGGCATCTACGCCGAGACGCGCGCCGACGACCTCGTGGTGCGCTGCATCCGCGAGCTGCTGCGCCGCAACCCGGGGCTGCCCCCGGAGCGCGTCGGCGAGGTGGCCATCGCCGCCACCACGCAGATCGGCGACCAGGGCCTGACCATCGGCCGCACCGCCGCCCTGCTGGCCGGCCTGCCGAAGTCCGTGCCGGGCTTCTCGATCGACCGGATGTGCGCCGGGGCGATGACCGCGGTCACCGCGGTCGCCAGCGGCATCGCCTTCGGTGCCTACGACGTCGCCATCGCCGGCGGCGTCGAGCACATGGGCCGCCACCCCATGGGCGAGGGCGTCGACCCCAACCCGCGCTTCGTGTCCGAGAAGATCGTGGAGACCTCGGCGCTGGTCATGGGCTCGACCGCGGAGAACCTGCACGACCGGTTCCCGCAGCTGACCAAGCAGCGGTGCGACGAGTTCGCCGTCGCCAGCCAGCAGAAGTACGCCAAGGCCGTGGCGAACGGGCAGATCGGCCCGGAGGTCGTGCCGATGAGCACCCGCTCGGCCGAGGCCGGCTGGGGCCTGGCCACCGTCGACGAGCCGCCCCGCCCGGGCACCACCGTCGAGGGTCTGGCCACGCTGAAGACGCCGTTCCGCCCGCACGGGCACGTCACCGCCGGCAACGCTGCGGGGCTGAACGACGGCGCGACCAGCTGCCTGCTCGCCGCCGAGCACGTCGCCACCGAGCTGGGCCTGCCCATCGGCATGCGGCTGGTCGGCTACGGCTTCGCCGGTGTCGAGCCCGAGGTGATGGGCGTCGGCCCGATCCCCTCCACCGAGCGGGCGTTCGCGTCCACCGGGCTGTCCATCGAGGACATCGGCCTGTTCGAGCTGAACGAGGCCTTCGCGGTGCAGGTGCTGGCCTTCCTGGACCACTTCGGCATCGCCGACGACGACCCGCGGGTCAACCCGTGGGGCGGCGCCATCGCCGTGGGCCACCCGCTCGCGTCCTCCGGGGTGCGGCTGATGACGCAGCTGTCCCGGCAGTTCGCCGAGCGGCCCGACGTGCGCTACGGCCTGACCGCCATGTGCGTCGGCATCGGCATGGGCGGCACCGTCATCTGGGAGAACCCGAACTGGTCCGGCGCCACGAAGGAGGCCGACAAGTGACCGCTGTCTTCGCCGACGAGGTCGTCACCGCCGCGAAGGTCCGGTACCTGCGGGTGCCCGGGCTGGCCGGTGAGCTCGCGCTGATCACCATCGACAACGGGCACGACCACACCCGGCCCTCCACGTTCGGCCCCGGCGGTCTCGCCTCGCTGGACGCCGCGCTGGACGAGATCGCGGCGCACTCCCCCGCACCGGTGGCCATCGGCGTCACCGGCAAGCCGTTCATCTTCGCCGTGGGGGCCGACCTGTCCGGCGTCCCGTCGATCACCTCGGCCGAGGACGCCCGGGAGATCGCCCGGACCGGGCACCGGGTCTTCCGCCGGTTCACCGACTCCACGATCCCGACGTTCGCGTTCGTCAACGGCGCGGCGATGGGCGGCGGCCTGGAGCTGGCGCTGCACTGCCACCACCGCACGATCGCCTCGACCGCGATCGTGGCCTTCCCCGAGGTGTTCCTCGGCCTGGTGCCCGGCTGGGGTGGCACGCAGCTGCTGCCCGAGCTGATCGGCATCGAGGCGGCGGTGACCGTGATCGTGGAGAACGCGCTCGCCCAGAACAAGATCACCTCGGCGGCGAAGGCCGCGAAGCTGGGCATCGCCGACGTGGTGTTCGAGCCGGCGGACTTCCTGGAGCGCTCGCTGGAGTGGGCCACCTCGGTGCTCGCCGGCGACGTGACGGTGACCCGCACCGCACCGGACCGGGACGCCTGGGACGGCGCCATCGCCCGCGCCCGGGAGATCGTGGCCGCGCGCACCCGCAACGCCTCCCCCGGCGCCGTCCGGGCGGTGGACCTGCTCGAGCTCGCCCGCACGGCCGACCTCACCACCGGGACGGCGGCCGAGGACGACGCGCTGGCCGAGCTGCTCATGACCGACGAGCTGCGGGCCGGGCTGTACTCCTTCGACCTGGTCAACAAGCGGGCCCGCCGGCCCGCCGGCGCCCCGGACCGGAAGCTGGCCCGCACGGTCACCAAGGTCGGCGTCGTCGGCGCCGGGCTGATGGCCTCCCAGCTGGCGATGCTCTTCGTGCGCAAGCTCGAGGTGCCCGTCGTGCTCACCGACGTCGACCAGGCGCGGGTGGACAAGGGCGTGGGCTACGTGCACGGCGAGCTGGACAAGCTGGCCGGGCGCGGGCGGCTCTCCCCCGACGCGCTCAACCGGCTCAAGGGCCTGGTGACCGGCTCGCTGTCCAAGGACGCCTTCGCCGACGCCGACCTGGTGATCGAGGCGGTGTTCGAGGAGCTCAAGGTCAAGCAGCAGGTGTTCGCCGAGGTGGAGGCGGTCGTCTCCCCCGAGTGCGTGCTGGCCACCAACACCTCCGCGCTGTCGGTGACCGAGATGGCCGCCGAGCTGCAGCACCCGGAGCGGGTCGTCGGCCTGCACTTCTTCAACCCGGTCGCGGTGCTGCCGCTGCTGGAGGTGGTGCGCGCCGAGCAGACCGACGACGCCACGCTGGCCACCGCGTTCGCCGTCGGCAAGCAGCTCGGCAAGAGCTGCGTGCTGGTCGCCGACGCCCCGGCGTTCGTGGTCAACCGGCTGCTCACCCGCTTCCTGGGCGAGGTCAACGCCGGCGTCGACGCCGGCACGCCGGTGGACGTCGCCGAGCAGGCGCTGGACCCGCTCGGCCTGCCGATGACGCCGTTCGAGCTGCTGTCCCTGGTCGGCCCCGGGGTGGCCCTGCACGTCGCCGAGCGGATGCACGAGGCGTTCCCCGACCGCTTCGGCGTCGGTGAGGGCCTGCGCCGGATGGTCGAGCTGGGCAAGACCAGCATGTTCTCCGAGCCCGGCGTCGTCGACCCGGAGCTGGCCGGCATCGCCACCGGCGACGCGCCACTGAGCGCCGAGGAGCTGCGGGACCGTGCGGAGCGGGCCCTGGCCCAGGAGATCCGGCTGATGCTGGACGAGGGCGTCGTGCAGGCACCGCAGGACATCGACCTGTGCATGCTGCTCGGCGCCGGCTGGCCGTTCTGGCTGGGCGGCATCACCGCCCACCTGGACCGCACCGGCATCTCCGAGGCCGTCACCGGCAGCCGCTTCCTCCCGAAGGGCGTGGCCAGCCTCCCCGCCTGACAGCGGCGGCAGCGGCAGGGGCGGGTCACCGTCGGCACGTCAGGACGTGCCTACGGTGACCCGCCACCGCCGTCGGTCCCCGGCGACGACGAGCCCGGGGACGACGGACCCGGGGACGACGGGCCGGGGGTGCGCTGGTCGAGCCAGTCCAGCGCCCCGGCACGGTCGGTGAACGCACCGCCGTCCTGGGCGGCGAGCGCGTCGGCCAGCACCCGGCCCACGCTCGGGCCGGGGGGCGTGCCGCGGGCCAGCAGGTCCGCCCCGCGCAGCAGCGGGTCGGCCGGCTCCCGCTGCACCTGTTCCTCGGCGGCCAGCGCCAGCCAGGCCGTCGTCAGGTCCGGGCCGGAGCCCGCGCCCCGCCCGGCGTGGTCGGCCGCGCAGACCAGCGCCCACTCGGCCATGGTCGCCGGCACGAGCCGGCGGGCCAGCCTCCGGACGGCCGCGCGACCGGGCGTGCCGCGCACCGACGTCGCCACCATGTGCTCGCGCACCAGCGGGGCGATCCGCGCGGTGACCGACCGGGGTGCGCCGACCCGCTGCAGGAACTCCTCCGCGGGCCGCACCCCACCCTCCGCATGGCCGTGGGAGGTGATCCGCCCGTCGGGTCGCACCTGGGTGTGGTCGGCCTTGCCCACGTCGTGCAGCAGTGCGGCGAGCACGACCACCAGCCGGTCCTCACCGGTCAGCCCGGCCTCGTCGGCCAGCCGGGCGGCGGCGTCGGCGGCCAGCCCGGCGTGCACGAGCACGTCGCCCTCGGGGTGCCAGCGCGGGTCCTGCGCCACCCCGGCCAGCCGGGCCAGCGGGGGCACGGTGGCCAGCCAGCCGGTGGCGGCCAGCGTGTCGACGGCGGTGCTGATCCAGCGGCCGGTCTCACCGATCCGGCGCCACTCGCCCCAGACCCGTTCGACGGGCAGCCCCACGGCCGCCGGCAGCAGCGTGCGGCACAGCTCGGCGGTGCCCGGCGCCACCCGGAAGCCCAGCCGGGCGCTGAACCGGGCGCACCGCAGCACCCGCAGCGGGTCGTCGGCGAGCCCGGGGCCCACGTGCCGCAGTACGCCGTCGCGCAGGTCGCCCAGCCCGCCCCAGTGGTCCAGCACCTCCTCGGTGACCGGGTCGTAGGCCAGCGCGTTCACGGTGAGGTCCCGGCCTGCCGAGGCCTGCCGCAGCGTGGTGTGCGGGTCGGCCACCAGTGCACCGGACGCCTCCCGCCGGCGGGGCAGGGCGACGTCCAGGTCCTCGCCGTCGCGCCGCAGCTCCAGCACCGCGAACGAGCGCCCGACCGCGTCGACCCGGCCCACCGGCGCCAGTGCCGCTACCAGCGCGTCCGCGCTCAGCCCGTACACCTCCACGTCGACATCGGCGGGCCGGCCGCCGGGGTGCAGCACGGCATCCCGCACGCACCCACCGACCAGGTAGGGCCGGCCGCCGGCGGCGCGGACCGCGGCCAGCACGGACGCCGTGGCGTCGCTGAGCCGCACCAGCCCCGGCGCCGGCCGCCGCACCCCGTCGTCCCCCGGCCCCGGCCGGTCCACCCCGCTCCCCCCGCTCGTCGTCGACACCGCGGGGACCGTACGGGCAGCCGCGTCCCGCCGCACCCGCGTTCCGGCTGCTCGACCCGTGCCGGGACTGCTCGCCGTCGGCAGCGGCGGGCCCGGAGCGGGGGCGTCAGCCGGCGCCGGGGCGTCAGCCGGCCAGCGTCGAGCCGGTCTCCAGCAGGCTCTTGAGGTCGCTCAGCACCCAGCTCCAGCCGCCACCGCCCTGGCCGGCGTCCTCGTCCAGCGCGCCGCTGACCATGGCCGCGGTCGCCGGGGCGCCGGTGACGTCGTGGGTGAGGGTGAGCTTGCTGCCCCCCTGGCTGGGCGTGATCGTCCAGGTCAGCGTGGTCATCGGCTCGGCGGCGGTGGTCGGGTCCATCAGCATCCGCCAGGTCTGCACCAGCCGGTGCGGCGGGTCGGACTCCAGCACCTCGCCGTCGACGATCACGTCCGGGCAGGGCCAGCCCATCTCCGCCGAGGCCTTCCTCATGCCCTCGGAGGCCTCGGAGTGGAACCGGCCGCCGGGGCGGAGCTCGAAGAACTGCGGCGCGGCGTAGCCGTAACGGGCGTTCCACTCCGGGTCGGTGATCGCCTCCCAGACGCGCTCCGGGGCGGCCTTGATGTAGATGCGGAACACCTGGGTGGTCTGCGCGGAGTCAGTCGTCGTCACGGGGGGCCTCCAGGGCGTACTTCAGGTCGACGAGCGCCCGGACGTGACGCTCGGTGTACTTCCCGATCCAGCGGTCGTGCAGCAGCTGGATCGGCACGGCGTTGAGGTGGTGGAACTTCTCCCGGCCGTCCTTGTGGCTCACCACGAGGTCGGCCTCCTCCAAGACCTTGAGGTGCTTCATCACGCCGAAGCGGGACATCTCCAGCTGCTGCTCCAGCTCGGTGAGCGTCTGGCCGTCCCGGGCGAACAGGACGTCGAGCAGGAACCGCCGGGTGGGGTCGGCGAGGGCCTTGAAGACCCGGTCGTCGTCCGCCATGCGAGGAAGATAGGTGACTCAAAGGTCACATGTCAACGCTCAACCTGGCCGGACGACGCCGACACACTGGCGTCATGCCGGCGTCCGCTGCACCTCGAAGGCCCCGACACGCCCAGCAGAACTCCGGCCCGGGAACACGATGACGACACGGGGCACGGTGAGGGCGTGGTACCGCCAGTTCTACGTGGCGAGCGGTCTGGGCTACGACACGTCGACGATCGGCCAGGACGGCGACGGCCTGGTCAGCCCGCTGGAGCCGTGCGCCTTCGCCGTCCTGACCGGCCAGTACGGCCCGCACGTCGAGGTCGAGATCGAGGAACTGAGCGACGCCCCGAGCACCGTGCCAGCGGGGTGGCCGGGGGTCAGCGAGCTGGACGTGGTCCAACGCGACGGCGGGCTCCAGGCGGTGTCCTGGGGCGGCGAAGGGTGGGTGACCTCTCGTGAGCGGCCGCCCGGCCTCTACCGGGTGCGCGTCTGCGCGGCCGGCCGGGAGGCCGGGGCAGCCACCGGGCAGGACTCGGCGCTGCCCGAGCGGGTGCTCGTGCAGCGGTGGCCGACGTCCGTCGCGACCCCGCCCGTCACGCTGCTCGCGGACGGCGTCTCCACCCGAGGCGGCCTGACCGGCCTGTTCCCGTCGGCCGTCGGCCGGTCACTCGACGGCCTGGCGGACCACGCCGGCTCCGACCCCGGCCCGGTCGTGGCCGTCCGGTGCACCCGGGACGTGCAGGTCGACCCGGACACCGCACGGGACGCTGCCGGGGACCTGCGGCGCGGACTGACGATCGGCGACGACCGGGTGCGGGACCAGCTCGACGGCGTTCGGCTCGACGTCGTCCCGATCACCGGCGGGGCCCGGTTCGTGCTCGCCCATCCCGGGACGTCGCCGACGCGGGCATGGCACCTCACCCGGCTGTGCCGTTGGGCGCTGGAGCGGCTGACGCCGGTGGGCTCGGCCCGGGACCCGCGCGCCGTACGGCTGCAGGTACGGACGAACCCCCCGCCGAACGAGATCCCCGGCGTCCTCCCCCTCGCCGCTCCCCTGGGACGGTCGGACAGCGTCGCCGCGGTGCTGCTGCAGGTGCTCGCTCATCGCGGCGGGCTGCTGTTCCGGGTGACGCTGCGGGGTCGGGCGCACGGCGTCGACGGGCACCTGCCCTTCCTCCCGGACACGACTCCGGGCCCGGAGCTGCGGGGCTCCCTCCCGACCACGCCGTCGGTGCAGGTCCTGCTGCCGGACGGTCGGACGAGTCTGTTCCTCGACCGCTCCAGCGCCTTGCAGCTCATCCCGCAGGCGGACGACCAGCCCGTGCTGTTCGAGGAGCCGCACGGGGGCAGCAGCGCACGCCTGGACCTGGACTACTGGCTCACCCCCAACCCCCGGTCGGCGCTCACCTTCCGGTTCAGCTGGGCCCGGCAGGGACTTCCCGAGACGACGGTCCAGCTCGACGCCGAGACCGTCCAGCGGGTGACCGCGGAGGCACAGGAGCTGTGGCCGTGGGACGTGACCGTGCACGACCGGCCCTGACCAGCGGCGTGCTCACCGGAACTTGCCGGTGAGGCTCTCGATCGTGCGGGGCACCGAGGCGATCTTCACGTGCGAGATCCCGGCAGCGGCCCCGGAGGTCAGCATGGCCTCGTGCGCGACGCGCAGCACGTCCCAGACGTCGTCGGCAGGCCCTTCCAGCGTGGTGCCCAGGGCGCCGACCTCGTAGCGCAGGCCGGACGCCTGGATCACCGCGATGGCGGCCTCGACGTGCTCGTGCGGGTTGCCCGGGGTGCCGGGCGGGCTCGGTGCCACCTGGATCTCGGCGATGACGTGCTCGCTCACGACTGCTCCTCCACCGGCTCGGTCACCGGCGAGCCGGCGGTGCGGTCGGCCACCCGGACGGCCCACTCCACCACGCGCCGGGCGACGTCCTGCTCGGTCAGCCCGAGGTCGGCGAGCACCTGGCCGCGGCTGCCGTGGTCCAGGAACTGCCGCGGGACGCCGAGGGAGCGCACCGGGACGTCGCACTCGGCGTCCCGCAGCGCCGCGGCCAGCGTCGCACCGACCCCGCCGGCCAGGCCGCCGTCCTCCAGGGTGACCACCAGCCGCGCGGCGGAGGCCATCGCGACCAGCTCCGGCGGGGTGGGCAGCACCCAGCGGGGGTCGACGACGGTCACGTCGATGCCGTGGTCGGCGACCCGCTCGGCAGCGGCCAGCCCCATCGGCACGAACGCGCCGCAGGCCACGAGCAGCACCTCAGCGGTGGCGCCGCGGCGCAGCACGTCGACCGGCCCGGAGCGCTCCAGCGCCGGCAGCGCCGAGGGCAGCGCGCCCTTGGCGAACCGGACGACGGTGGGCCCGTCGGTGACGGCCAGCGCCTCGCGCAGCGCCTCGCGCAGGGTGGCCTCGTCGCGCGGGGCGGCGAGCCGCAGGCCCGGCACCACCGAGAGGATCGAGGCGTCCCACATGCCGTTGTGCGAGGCACCGTCGCTGCCGGTGACCCCCGCGCGGTCGAGCACCACGGTGACCGGCAGCCGGTGCAGCGCGACGTCCATCAGCAACTGGTCGAAGGCCCGGTTGAGGAACGTCGAGTACACCGCGACCACGGGGTGCAGCCCCCCCATCGCCAGGCCCGCGGCGGAGGTGAGCGCGTGCTGCTCGGCGATGCCGACGTCGTAGGTGCGGTCGGGGAACCGCTCGGCGAACGCAGCCAGGCCGGTGGGGTGCAGCATCGCGGCGGTGATGGCCACGACGTCGGAGCGCTCGGCGCCGATCCGCACCAGCTCGTCGGAGAAGGCGTCGGTCCACTCCACGCCGGACTTCCGGGCGCTGAGCCCGCTGTCCGGGTCGAACACACCGGTCGCGTGCCAGGCGTCGACGGTGTCGGTCTGGGCCGGGGCGTACCCGAAGCCCTTGGTGGTGACCGCGTGCACGATCACCGGGCCGCCGAAGGCCCTGGCCCGGCGCAGCGCGGACTCCATCTTCTCCACGTCGTGGCCGTCGATGGGGCCGTAGTACTTCATGCCCAGGTCCTCGAACATGCCCTGCGGGGCGAGCACGTCCTTGAGGCCCTTCTTGATCCCGTGCAGGGCGTCGAACAGGGCGGTGCCGACCACCGGCGCGCGGGTGACCGTGGCGCGGACGGCGTCCAGGGCCTGCTCGTAGCCCGGCCGGAGCCGCAGCGTGGCCAGCGCGTCGGCGACGCCGCCGATCGTCGGGGAGTAGGAGCGGCCGTTGTCGTTGACCACGATCACCACCGGCCGGTCCTTGGCGGCGGCGATGTTGTTCAGCGCCTCCCAGGCCATGCCGCCGGTGAGCGCCCCGTCGCCGATGACCGCCACCACCGGGCGCACGTCGCCGCGCACCGCGAAGGCCTTGGCCAGGCCGTCGGCGTAGGACAGCGCGGTCGAGGCGTGCGAGTTCTCGATCCAGTCGTGCTCGCTCTCGGCCCGGCTGGGGTACCCGGACAGCCCGCCGCGCTGGCGCAGCCGGGCGAAGCCCTCCAGCCGGCCGGTGAGCAGCTTGTGCACGTAGGCCTGGTGCCCGGTGTCGAACAGCACCGGCTCGCGCGGGGACTCGAACACCCGGTGCAGCGCGATGGTCAGCTCGACGGTGCCCAGGTTCGGCCCGAGGTGGCCACCGGTGCGGGCGACGCTGGACACCAGCGCGTCGCGGACCTCGGCGGCCAGGGCGCGCAGCTCCTCGGTGGTCAGCCGGCGCAGGTCGGCAGGGCCGGTCAACGATGCCAGGATCGACACGACGCGGAGGGGTCCTCTCGACAGCGACTGCGGGGACGGTGCGGCAGCCGGCCTCCCACTGTAGCCGCGGGACCTGCCAGGCCGGGGGTGAGCGGGACCCTAGAGCCGGGGCACCCAGCGCTCACCGCGCAGCGCCCCGGCCACCACCTCCACCCCCCGCGCGGCCGCCGACAGCCGGGCACCCTCCCGCTCGTAGGCGGCGATGGCCGCCTCGATCGCCTCGACGGGCAGGTGGTCGGCGAGCTCCACCCGCACCGTGCGCCACCCCGCGCGGGCCGCCTCCAGCCCGGCGGCCACGTGGTCACCGGCGAACCTGGCCAGCAGCACCGGGTACTGCCTCAGCACCTGGTGGGCGCGGTAGTCCGGCGGCACCAGGTCGAACAGCCAGGCGACGGCGGTGCGCTCCCAGTCCGGGGCGCCCGGGGGCCGCACCTGCTCCGGCCACCCGGGGGGCACGCTCGCGTCCACCCGGCCAGTGTGCCGCCCCCGACCGGCGGCGGGCTCAGCCGGTGAGCGCGGCCCGCAGCGCCCGGCCGACGACCCGCGCGGCCTCCACGTCGGGGTGCACGCCGTCCGGGCTGGTGCCGGTGACCCAGCCGCCGTCCGGGCCGCGGACGTCGGTCATCGGGTCGACCCACTGCCAGCCCTCCCGGCCGGCCAGCCCCTGCAGGGCGGCGTCCAGCCGGGTCAGCTGCGGCCCGTACCCGTCCTCCGGGGCAGCGGCCGAGAGCACCACCCGCGGCACCCCCGCCCGGACGACGACCTGCCGCACGTTGGCGACGACGTCGGCCACCGGGACGCCGTCGTCGACGTCGTTGTTGCCGGCCATCACCACCAGCACGTCGGCGTCCATCGGGCCCACGCCGGCCGCCATGTCGGCGCTGGTGGCCCCGCCGTGCGCCCAGCCGCCCAGCACGTCGACGCCGTCTCCGGTGGCCGTCCAGGCCCAGGAGCCGGGGCCGATCAGCCCGTCGTCGAAGTCGGGGCTGTCCGCCTCGGTGATCGAGTCGCCCACCGCGACCACCCGCAGCGGGGCCGGGGCGGTCGTCGTCGCGGCGGCCGTCGTCGCGGCGGCCGGGGTGCCGGTGCGCGCCGGGGAGCACCCGGCCAGCAGGACGAGCGCGAGCAGGCAGCCCAGCGCGGACGTCCGCCCGGTCACCGGCCGGCCCGCGCCGTCGCGACCTGCTCCGGTCGTGCCGCCGGCCGGGCCGTCCAGCCCCGGACCAGCGCCCGGCCCAGCCGCAGCGCCTGCACCGCGGACAGGTGCGGCACGTAGGCCCGGCACACGGCGGCGGCGATCCGCGGCAGGTCCGCCGTGGCCGGGTAGACCAGCCACAGCGGGCGGTGCTGCGGCTGGAACTTGGCCTTGAACGCCAGCAGCGAGCGGAACCCGTAGACCGGCTCCATCGCCCGGCCGGTGACCTCCAGCAGCCGCTCCAGGGCGTCGGGCCGGCGGGCGCCGCCGGGCAGGGCCAGCGGCGCCCCGGACAGGCTCACGTGCTCGGCACCCTCGGCCTGGAAGGTGGTGGCCGCGGTGGCGAGCAGGAACTCCATGATCCCGGGCGGGCAGCCGGGGCTGCGCCGCATGAGGTCCAGGGTCCAGCCCACCGGGCGGCCGTCGCGCCGGGACGGCAGCCAGCTGGTCACCGCCAGCACCCGCCCGTCGGCGGCCAGGGCCAGCAGGCACCGCACCGCGGGGTCGGCCAGCTCGTCCACCCCGCCCAGGGTGAAGCCCATCTCCGGCAGGCCCTTGCCGGCCAGCCAGTCCTCCGACGCCCGCACCACCTGCTCGCGCAGCGCGACCGGCGCCTCCTGCCAGGTCAGCCAGCGGGCCTGCACGCCGTCCCGGGTGGCCCGGTTCAGCGCGGTGCGCACGTCCTGCCAGCGCTTGCCGACGAAGGCCAGCTCGCCCAGCGGCAGCCACGTCTCCGCCGCCACCTGCACGGTGCGCGCCTCGGGCAGCAGCGGCACCACCTCGTCGGTGACGCTGTACCAGCACGCCGTCCAGCCGTGCTGCTCGCACCAGGCGGTGAACCCCCGCACCGCCGCCGCCCGCGCCTCGGGCGGGCCCACCGGGTCGCCGGTGGTGAGCGCGACGCCGCCGACCACCCGGAACGCGACCACCGCCGCGCCGTCGGGGGTGAACCACCAGCGGTTGCCCGTCCAGGTGGTCATGAACGCCAGCGCGCCCTCGCCGTGCCGGTCGACCAGGGCGCGCGCCCGGGCCGCGTCGCCGCGCGGCACGGCCGGGCGCACCAGCAGGCACGCCGTGCCGACCAGCACGGCCCAGCACAGGACACCGGTCCAGCCGACCAGCACCCGGGGCAGGCCCTGCAGGCCGAACGCCGAGGGCAGCACCGCGTCGAGGTACCCGGGCGGCAGCATCCGGCGCGGCAGGTCCAGCAGCATGGCCCCGATGCCGGGCCCGGCGGCGTCGTCGGCGGTGAGCACCGAGCCGGCGAGGAGGTAGCAGCCGACCACCAGCAGCAGCCCGAGCCCGGCCGCGACCAGCCAGCGGCGCACCGTCTCCGGGGCCGCCCGCACGTCGAACCGGGTGCGCGTCAGCACCAGGAGCAGCAGGACCGCGCCGGGCGCGGTGACCGGCGCGAGCACCGCCACCGCCGGCAGGCTGCCCGCGGGGCTGGCCAGCAACGGCAGGCTCTCCGCCGGGGTGCGCAGCACGTCGACCACCACGAACGCGCCGACGACGGTCAGCACGCCGGTGAGCGCCACCGCGCCCACCCAGGCGGCCCGCCGGCCCCGGCGCAGGCCCTCGGCCAGCAGCAGCTGCAGCACGACCGGGAGCACCGACAGCAACGCCGGGCCGGCCCCGGTCAGCCGCGCCCGGGCCTGCAGCGCCTGGCAGCGGGCGGGGTCCCCGCCGCGGGCGCACACCTCCCGCAGCAGCCCGGCGTGCGGGCGGCCGGACACGAACAGGTGCGAGACGACGGCCCACGGGCCCTCCGGCGTCCGGGACAGCGCCGCGACCAGCGGGCCGACCGCGGTGGCCGCCACGATCAGCGCCACCAGCGCCCGCTGCTCCCGGCGACTCGGTGCCGACCACACCGGCCGGGCACCCCGGCGCCGCTGCCCCAGCGCGCCGGCCGCCACCCCGAGCAGGAAGCCGGTCAGCCGCAGCACGTCGCCGGCCGTGCCGGAGTAGAGCACCAGGCAGACCAGTACCACCGAGGCGGCCAGCCGCAGCCGGCGCGCTGCGTACCGCGACTGCCGGGCCGAGGCGAGACCGGCTGCGGCCAGCACCCCGGGCAGCGGCCCGACCACGACGGCATCGGCGAGCTGGACGGCCCAGCGGTCACCGGCCGCGGACAGCACCGCGACCCCGCCCAGTGCCACCAGCCCGGCCAGCACCTGGCCGCCCAGCACCGCACCCAGCGCGCGCACCGGGCCGAGCAGCCGCTCGACGCGGGGCAGGAGCAGCAGCACCACGGCGACCGAGGCGACCAGCACGACCGGGCTGGAGGCCGCGAAGCCGCTGGTGGCCAGCGTGGCCCAGCGGCCGTCGGACAGCGGGCCGACCCCGGTGCCCAGCACCTGCTCCACCGGGCGCCCGGTCAGGGCGTCGGCCACCGCGCCGGCGACCAGCAGCACGACCAGGCCGGCGGTGACCGGGGTCTGCCGGAGCCGGCCGAGCGACGTCGTCAGCGGGGCGGCGCTCACGCGGTCAGCTCCGCGCGGGTGGCGAACCACGGCAGCGCCGCGGTCAGCGACGGGCCCCACACCGCCCAGGAGTGGCCACCGGGCAGCTCCTGGTACGTGACGGCGACGCCTGCCTTGGACAGCGCGTCCCGGACGACCATCGCCTGCGGCCGGTAGTCGGTGTCGTCCGAGCCGACGGTGACGAACGCCGCCGAGCCCGGCAGCGGGCGGGTGGCCAGCCGGACCAGCGGGGTCGCGGCGTCGAAGGCCGCGGAGTCCCCGCCGAAGGCGGCCTGCACGGTGCGGTCCCGGTCGCCGAGGGTGGGGCCCTCCTGCCCGGACACGTCGACGATCGACGGGTAGACGTCCGGGTGGCCCACGCCCAGCTGGAGTGCGCAGGTGCCGCCGTAGGACAGCCCGCCCACGCCCCAGTGCGCGCGGTCGTCGTCCACGTGCAGGTGCGAGGTGATCCACGCCGGGACGTCGACGGCGAGGTAGGTGTCGGCCTTGCCCAGTCGGGAGTCCAGGCACAGCGGGTTGGCCGTCTCGGCGCCCAGGTCGTCGGGCATCACCACCACCGGCGCCAGGCCGTGGTGCGCCGCGGCGAAGTCGTCCATCCGCTGCACCAGGGCTCCCCCGTCGATCCAGTCGCGCGGGCCACCGGGCTGCCCGCCGAGCAGCACCAGCACCGGCAGCGCCGGCGGGTCCGCGGTGAGGTAGGCCGGCGGCACGTACACCCAGGCGTCCCGGGCGGTGAAGCCCGACGTCGTCCCGGGGATGGTCACCTCGCTCACGCCGCCCTGGGCGGGCATGTCGGCCGGCGGCTGCCACACCTGCTCCAGCGGGGCGCCCGGGGAACCGGTGGGCGCGTCCGCGGCGCCCGTGCGGTCGACCACCTCGTCCACGGACAGCTCCGAGGACGGCGCCAGCTGCAGCGCCGAGGCGACCGTGGAGAACGAGCCGTACACCCGGTTGACCTGGTTGGCCGAGCCCAGCACCACGACGCCGACCGCGAGCACCGCCACACCCCGGCGCCACCAGCGCTGCCCCGGCCAGCCGACGACGGCCAGGCTGACCGCGAGCAGCCCCAGACCCACCCACAGCGGCACCGTCCACGGCAGCGCGTCCGGGAACGGCTCGTCCACCACCAGCCAGACCTGCGCGCCGGCCAGCAGCAACGCGGCCACCAGCAGCGCCACCGGCACCCGGCGCAGCCACCACCGCCGGTCCCGGTGCCCGGCCAGCAGCACCAGCAGGCCGGTCACCATCCCGGCCAGCAGCACAGCCGGCAGCACCCCCCGGACCAGGGAGAGCTCCCCCACCCCGGTCACACCGTCCGCAGACACCGTTGCCACGTCCCACACCTCCCGCACACCGCCGACCCACCGGGGCACAAGGTCGGCGTCCAGCGTGCAGCGGCGCTGTGAGCTGCCCGGGAGGTCGCTGGGAGCGGGTGCCGGGGTCAGCCGGGCAGCGCGGGGGTGGTGCGCTCGAGCAGGGCCACGCACTCCACGTGGGCGGTCATCGGGAACGCGTCGAAGGCGCGCAGCCCGGCCAGCCGGTACCCGCCGGCCAGGAACACCGCGACGTCGCGGGCCAGCGACGCCGGGTCGCAGGCCACGTAGACGACCGCGCGGGCGCCGCTGCCGGCGAGCACCGCGCTGACGTCGGGGCCGGCACCGGCCCGCGGCGGGTCGAGCACGACGACGTCCGGTGTGCCCAGCTCGGCCAGCAGCCCGTTCAGGCCCTCGGCGTCCACGTCGCCCTGCCACACCTCGGCGTGCCGCAGGTCGCCCAGGTTGTCCGAGGCGGCCGCGCACGCACCGGCGTCGGACTCCACGCACACGACCCGCCCGCCCGGTCCGGTCTCCGGCGCCAGGGCGCCGCCGAACAGCCCGGCCCCGGCGTACAGGTCGAGCACGACCTCCCCCGGCCGCACCCCGGCGTAGCCGCGCACGGCCTCCACCAGGGCGTCGGCGGCGTCCGGGTGCACCTGCCAGAACCCGGTGCCCTGCACCTCCCAGTCCCGGCCACCGGCCTGCCGCCGGGCCCGGCCCAGCGCCTGGGTCTCCGACGGCGACAGCGCCGCGGCAGCCGCCGGCGGGTACGCATCGCCGGCTCGGGCCATCCGCGTGCTCAGCGGGCGGCCCCGGCGGTCGAGCCGGGTGGTGGCGACCGCGCCGGTCGAGTCGACGGCGACGTCCACCGCGCCGGCGCCGGACCACGAGCGGCCCAGGACGGCGGCCACCGCCGGCTCGACGGTGATCGGGCAGTCGTCGAGCACCAGCACGTCGCGGGAGCGGTGCGGCCGCAGGCCCGGGCGCCCGGCCCGGTCCACGGCGAACCGCGCCCGGGAGCGCCACCGCAGCGGCCCGCCGGGCAGCTCCTCGACCACCACGTCGACCTGCAGGCCGGCCAGCCGGGACAGCTGCTCGGTGACCACCGCGGCCTTGAGCCGGTGCTGCTCGGGCACGCTGGCGTGCTGCCAGTCGCACCCGCCGCACCGGCCCGGGCCGCTGTACGGGCACGGCCGGTCCACCCGCTCCGGGGACGCCGCCAGGACCTCGACGGCGTCGGCCCGGCAGAACCGCTCGTGCCTGTCCTCGGTGACCCGCACGACGACCTGCTCGCCGGGCAGCGCGTGCCGGACGAAGACCACCCGGCCCTCGTGCCGGGCCACGCAGTGCCCGCCGTGGGCCACCGGCCCGACGGCCACCTCGAACTCGCGCCCGGTCCAGCTGCCCTCCCGCTCGGCGAGGTCGTCCCGCCTAGACATGCGGGCGCCTAGACATCCGAGCGGACCGTGAGGTCGGCCGGCTCCGGGTCGAGCGCGTCGGTGGTGAGGCCGCGGCGCAGGTCGCCGACCGCGGGACCGTGCACCTCCTCCCGGCCGACCGAGCTCTCCAGCTGCCACGGGACGCTGGTGATCATGACGCCGGGCTGGAACTGCAGCCGGGTGCGCAGCCGCAGCGCGCTCTGGTTGTGCAGCACGTTCTCCCACCAGTGCCCGACCACGTACTGCGGCACGAAGACGATGACCAGCTCGCGCGGGCTGGACCGGCGGATGTCCCGCACGTACTCGACCACCGGCCGGGTGATCTCCCGATACGGCGACTCCAGGACGGTCAGCGACACCGGGATGTCGTAGCGGTCCCAGTCGGCCTGCAGCGCCCGGGTGTCGGCGTCGTCGACGTTGACGGTGAGCGCGGTGAGCACGTCCGGGCGGGTGGCCCGGGCGAAGGCGAGGGCCCGCAGCGTCGGCTTGTGCACCTTGGACACCAGGACGACGGCGTGCACCTTGCTGGGCAGCGTGCGGGCGTCGCTGTCGGGGGTGAGCTGCTCGGACACGTTGGCGTAGTGCCGGTTGATCGCCCGCATGAGCGCGAAGATGATCGGCATCGCCACGATCACCAGCCAGGCGCCGGTGGCGAACTTGGTGACCACCACGATGACCAGCACGAACGTGGTCAGCGTGCCGCCCACGGTGTTGATCACCCGGGAGCGCAGCATGCGGCTGCGCTCGGCGGGCCCGGCGGTGCGCAGCTCGCGGTTCCAGTGCCGCACCATGCCCCACTGGCCGATGGAGAAGCTGGTGAACACCCCGATGATGTACATCTGGATCAGGTGCGTGGAGTCGGCCTCGAACACCACCAGCAGCAGGATGGCGAACCCGGCCAGCAGCAGGATGCCGTTGCTGTAGACCAGCTTGTCCCCGCGGGTGTGCAGCTGCCGGGGCAGGAACCTGTCCTGCGCCAGCACCGACCCCAGCAGCGGGAAGCCGTTGAACGCGGTGTTCGCGGCCAGGATCAGCACCAGCGCGGTGGCCGCCTGGATGAGGTAGAAGCCGAACGAGGTGTCCCCGCCGAAGACGGCGCTGGCCACCTGGGCGATGACGGTGCGCTGCGGCTCGGTCTCGCAGTCGACGAACCCGATCAGGTCGCAGGTGTTCTCGGTGTACTTGACGTCGGAGAGCAGCGCGAGGGCGGTGACCCCGATGAACATCGTGGCCGCGATGCCGCCCATGAGGGCCAGCGTGGTGGCGGCGTTGCGGCTCTTCGGCGGCCGGAAGGCCGGCACGCCGTTGGCGATGGCCTCGACCCCGGTCAGCGCCGTGCAGCCGGAGGAGAACGCGCGCAGGACGAAGAAGACCAGCGCCAGCCCGGCCAGCTGCGTGTAGCCGGGCTCGGCCTGCAGCGTGTAGCCGGCACTCTCGGCCACCGGCGGGGAATCGGTGAAGAACTCCCGGAACAGCCCGGTGCCGATCATCAGCAGGATGCTGGAGATGAACAGGTAGGTGGGCAGCGCGAACGTCTTGCCCGACTCGCGCAGCCCGCGCAGGTTCGCCGCGACCAGCAGGCAGACCAACCCGACGGCGATGGGCACGCGGTACTCGTCCAGGCTGGGGAAGGCCGAGATGATGTTGTCGGTGCCCGAGCTGACCGACACGGCCACGGTCAGCACGTAGTCGGTGAGCAGCGCGCTGGCCACCACCAGCGAGGCGAACTGGCCGAAGTTCTTGGACGCCACCTCGTAGTCACCGCCGCCGGACGGGTAGGCGTGCACGACCTGGCGGTAGGACAGCACCACCACCGTGAGCAGCACGACGACGCAGGCGGCCAGCCACGGCGCCAGGTAGAGGAACGCCGACCCGGCGAGGGTCAGCACGATGAGGATCTCCTGCGTGGCGTAGGCCACCGAGCTCAACGGGTCGCTGGCGAAGATCGGCAGCGCCAGCCGCTTGGGCAGCAGGGACTCACCGACCCGGTCGCTGCGGACGGGCCGGCCGAGCACGAGTCGTTTGGGCAGTTGTCCGAGGTCGGACAGGGAGGGCACCCGGCGATGGTACGGGCGCCGTCCGGTGTCGACCCGCCGATGTGGCCGGCGGCACGGACCCCGCCGGCGGACGCCGTCCGGCCCGGCGCGCCGGCCCCGGGTACGTTGACCCGCTGTACGTCCGGACGGCCGACGTCCGGACCGCCGCACCCCCCTGGAGGACGTCGTGCACGTGGTCGTCATGGGCTGTGGCCGGGTGGGCTCTGCCATCGCGCTGCGGCTGGAGGAGGTCGGGCACAGCGTCGCCGTCATCGACCAGAACGCCGAGGCGTTCCGCCGCCTGGGGCCGGAGTTCAACGGCCGGCAGGTGACCGGCCTGGGCTTCGACCGGCAGGTCCTGCTGGACGCCGGGATCGACAGCGCCGGTGCGTTCGCCGCGGTGAGCAGCGGCGACAACTCCAACATCATCAGCGCCCGGGTGGCCCGGGAGACCTTCGGCGTGGAGCACGTCGTCGCCCGGATCTACGACTCCAAGCGGGCCGAGGTCTACGAGCGGATGGGCATCCCCAGCGTCGCCACCGTGCCGTGGACGGTGAACCGGCTGATGCGCGAGCTGCTGTCGGAGAAGGTGAGCGAGATCTGGCGCGAGCCGACCGGGCAGCTGCTGCTCATGCGGGTCACGGTGACCGACCCGTGGGTGGGCCGGCCGCTGACCGAGCTGGAGGGCGCCACCGGCGCCCGCGCCGCCTGGCTGGTGCGCTTCGGCGACGCCCTGCTGCCCAAACCGAGCACCGTGCTGCAGACCGGTGACCACCTGGTCATGGCCGCCAGCGACGAGGTCGCCGCCACCGTGCACCAGGTCATGGTGAGCGGAGGGCAGCACTGATGCGCGTGGCCATCGTGGGGGCCGGCGCCGTCGGCCGCTCCATCGCCGGGGAGCTGCTGGGCAACGGGCACTCGGTCATGCTGATCGAGAAGAACGGCCAGAAGGTGCGCACCCGCGCGGTGCCCGGTGCCGAGTGGGTGCAGGCCGACGCCTGCGAGGTGGCCTCGCTGGAGGAGGCCCAGCTGTCCACCTGCGACGTGGTGATCGCCGCGACCGGTGACGACAAGGCCAACCTGGTGGTCTCGCTGCTGGCCAAGACCGAGTTCGCGGTGAGCCGCGTGGTGGCCCGGGTGAAGGACCCGCGCAACGAGTGGCTGTACACCGAGGCCTGGGGTGTCGACGTCGCGGTGTCCACCCCTCGGGTGCTGGCCGCCCTCGTCGAGGAGGCCGTCACCGTCGGGGACGTCGTGCGGCTGATGAGCTTCCGCCGGGGCGCGGCGAACCTGGTGGAGATCACCCTCGCCGAGGACACCCCGTGGGTCGGCCGCCCGCTGCGCGAGGTTCCCCTGCCGCGGGAGACGGTGCTGACCACCATCCTGCGGGGCGAGCGGGTGATCACCCCCTCTCCCGACGAGCCGCTCGAGGCCGGTGACGAGCTGCTGTTCATCACCCACGGCGAGGTCGAGGAGGAGCTGCAGCGGGTGCTGTGCGCGGAGGGCCGGGCCCCCCGCACCTGAGCACCCCGCGTCCCGCCGCCGACGGACCCGACCGGGCCCTGCGGCACGTCCCGAGCGCGCCGTGGCCCGCGCGGTCCGCCGGACCGGTGTCACCGGGGGAGCGTCACCCCCCGGTGACACGACCGGTGGACTCCACTGCCGGACCGGTGCCCGGGGAAGCGTCACCTCCCGGTGACACGACCGGTGGACTCCACCGCCGGACCGGTACCCGGGGAAGCGTCACCTCCCGGTGACACGACCGGTGGACGTCCACTGCCACCCCCGAGTTCGGCCCCAGGTGATCAGGAGCGGGCCGTCGGTGCGGACGGGGCCGGCCGGCTCCGGGTGGCGTCGCCGGCCGGGCGCGCGCGGGCCGGTCAGGCCGGGTCGGGGGCCCGGTGCCGGTGCAGGCGGGCGACGACCCAGAGCGTGACCAGCAGCGCCGCACCGGTGACCGGCAGCCCGAGCAGCAGGCTGGACGTGCCCAGCAGGCCGACCTCGTCGCGCACGTAGAAGAAGCCGGTGACCGCCGAGCGCACCAGGAACGTCCCGGCCCACAGCACGGTCAGCCAGGTGTAGGCGCGCAGCACCCGCCGGTCCTGCCGCCAGTGCCGTTCCGGTGCGGCGTCCCGGGGGCGGGCCCCCGGCGCCGACGGCATGGACGGCGCGGGCGGGGCGGACGGCCGGCGGCCGCGGGCCAACCCGCGCAGGGACGGCGTCGAGTGCGCGGCCATCGTGCCCAGGTGGCTGGGCGCCAGGAACTCGGCGATCACCCCGACCAGCGGCCAGCGCACCACCGTCGAGCCCAGCAGCACGACGCCGATGGCGATGTTCCGGATCAGCCCGGGCACGAAGAAGTTCCGGGCCTCGCCGGACCGGGCGGCGATGAACACCGCGATCGCCACCCCGAAGACGCCGCTGAACGCCTGCTGCACGCTCTCCCGGCGCACCAGCCGCAGCAGGAACACCAGCGCCGCGGTGATGCCCGCCGCCCAGATGCCGGTGCGCAGCTCGCCGAGGGAGTTGGCCACGATGAACGCGATCGTGGGCAGCGAGGCGTCGACCATGCCGCGCCAGCCGCCCAGCTGGTCGAGCACCATCGCCCGGTCGAACGCCGGCGCCTTCCCGGGGCGGGCGTCGTCCTGCAGGTCGGGTGCGGGGTGCGGGTCGGGTGCGGGGTGCGGGTCGGGTGCGGGGTGCGGCGAGTCGGTGGTGGTGTGCTCGGCGGTGTCCCGGTCCGGGGCACCGCGGGAGGGCTCCCCCGCTGCCGTCACCCGGCGCTCAGCTCGTACCAGGGGTTGTAGATCACCTGTCGGCCCTCGAAGGCGCCGAAGCGGCCGCGGGCGGTGAGCGAGCGGCCCGGCTCGATGCCGGGGATGCGGCGGCGGCCGAGCCACACCAGGGTGACCGAGCCGGAGCCGTCGAACAGCTCGACCTCCAGGGTCGGCACCGTCTCCCGCGGAGTGTAGACGACCGACTTGAGCCGACCGGTCACGGTGACCACCTGGCCCCGGCGGCACTGGCTGACCGGCTCGCTGCCGGCGCTGTGCACGTGGGACTGCAGCTCCTCGGCGAGCACCGTCTGGTCGTCGGCGGTGATCCGGGCGATCTTGCGCGACAGCCAGCTGCGCGGACGTGTCTCGGTCACGGCGCCCACGGTACTGCGGCACCGCGGGCAGCGGAGCGCGCGTCCAGCCAGTCCACCACCACCTGCCAGGACGGGTCGGCCGGGTCGATCACCACCCGGTGGTCGCCCGGCACCAGCTGCAGCTGGGCGTCGTCCCCGGCGGCGCGGGCCGCGGCGGTGTACCGCTCGCTCTGCTCCGGGGGCACGGTGACGTCGCCGGTCGGGTGCACGCACAGCACCGGTACACCGGTGGGCAGCAGGCGCACCGGGCTGGTCACCGCGTACCGGCCGGGGTGCTCGGCCGGCGGGCCGCCCAGCAGCCCGGGGACGGCGTCGTCGCCCATGCCCTGCGCCGCGGCCAGCTCCAGGTCCAGCACCCCTGCCTGGGACACCGCCGCGGTGACCCGCTGGCGGGGTGCGGCGCCCGGGGCCCCGGCGGGCAGCAGGTGCCGCGCGGCGGACCAGGCCGCCAGGTGCCCGCCGGCGGAGTGCCCGACCACGGCCACGTCGGCCAGGTCCAGCCGGTCGGCGTCGGGCAGGTCGGGCAGTGCGTCCAGCGCGGCCGCGACGTCGTCGAGGGTGTGCGGCCAGCCGCCGCCGCGACCCACCCGGCGGTACTCCACGGCCACCGCGGCCCGGCCCCGGCGGGCCAGGTCCGCGGCCAGCGGGCGGGCCAGCTCGATGCCGTACGCCACCCGCCAGAAACCGCCGTGCAGCAGCACCACGACCGGCGCCCGGGCGTCGCCGCCGGGCAGGGTCAGCTCGAGGAACTGGTCGGGGTCGGCGCCGTAGGCGTGCCGGGTCGGGCTGGGCACGGGGTCAGCCGGCCGGTGGCGGCGTGCGGCCCGCGGCCTGCTGCTGGCGGGCGATCTGCTCGGCGGCCTGCGGCGGCAGCGTCATCGGCAGCTGCTCGCGCACCGGCAGCGGGTCGCTGCCGCGCACCACCACGATGTCCCGGAACGCCTTCTCCAGCGGGCCGGCGGCAGCCGGGTCCTCGGCGGCCGCGCCGCTGATCATGCCGCGCAGGAACCACCGCGGCCCGTCCACGCCGAGGAACCGGGTGGCCCGCCGGACCGCCTGCGGCGAGGCGGCCTCACCGGCCACCGGGTTCACCGTGGCGACGACGTGACCGGTCAGCTCCGGGCCGAACGGGCCCTCCACCTCCGTCAGCGCACCGCCCTGGCCCTTCGCGCTGCGGGCCAGGTCGGCGCGGACGTCGTCCCAGATGCCGTCGGCCCGGGGGGCCGCGAAGGCGGACACCTGCAGCAGCGAGTCCCCGTGGCGCAGGCTGGCCCCGACGACCTTCTGCTGGGCGTTGACGTCGACGCGCAGCTCCATGCCCGCGGCGGCGGGCAGCAGGATCGAGCCCAGGTCGACCCGGGTCACCCCGTCCGCCGGGGCGTCGGCGGCGTCGTAGGGGCCCGAGGTCTCCGCCACCGGCCGCTCGCGGTGCTGCGGCTCCGGTGGGACGCCGCGCTCGCGCAGGCTCCGGTCGATCTTGTTGCGCCGTCGTCCGAACGGCATCTCAGGTCCGCCCCTTCACAGTCGTGTCGGCCACTGGTCGTCCTCGGCTCTCACTCGGTCCGGTCGGCCGGACGGGCGCCGGTGCCCGTCGCGGCAGTGTGCCCGCCGGTCGAGCCGTGCCCACCCTCGCCCCGCACGCTCACCGGCAGCACGTCGACCGGCACGAACCGGGCCCGGACGACCGGCTGGACCACCAGCTGGGCGACCCGGTCGCCGCGCTGCAGCCGCAGCGGCGCGCGCGGGTCCAGGTTGACCAGGTTGACCTTGATCTCGCCGCGGTAGCCGGCGTCGATGGTGCCCGGCGCGTTGACCAGGCTGAGCCCGTGCCGGTGGGCCAGGCCCGAGCGGGGGTGCACGAAACCGGCATAGCCCTCCGGGATGGCGACCGCGACACCGGTGCCGACCAGCGCCCGCTGGAACGGCTCCAGGACGACGTCCTCGGTCACCCGGAGGTCGGCGCCGGCGTCACCGGGCAGGGCGTAGGCGGGCGGGCAGCCGTGCGGGTCGGTGACCAGCAGCGGCACGTCCAGCTGCCCGTCCGGCAGGGGCGGCGGGGTGGGTTCGGGCACGGCCTGAGGTTAGTGGGGCAGGGCCGTGCGCAGGTCGGCCAGCACGGCAGCGGCGAGCTTCTCGGTGCCCTTGCGGTTGCTCCGCGCGCCCAGGGCGGCACCCAGCAGCATCGGTGCGGCGGTGGTGGCGTTGCCCACGAGCCGGCGGGTGACCCGCCGCTGCAGCGCGTGGACCCCGGCGGTGGCCAGCCCGGCGAAGCGACTGCCGTGGGCGTCCCGGCCGACCGCCCGCTGGGTGCTCCAGCTGGCGAGGTAGGCGGCGGCGCGCTGCGCCGCGTCGCCGGGCGCCGGACGGCCGTACAGCTCGTGCAGCTCACCCAGCAGCACCACCTCCACGGCGGCGACCAGCACCGTCTCGGTGCCCAGCTCCAGGGGCAGCGCGACCAGCGACGGCGGGGCCAGCCACTGGGCGGCGCTCAGCCCACCGGTGGCCATCCCGATGCCGGAGGTCAGCGTCACGGCCCGGGCCACCAGCGCGTCGGCGATCTCGGCGTCGGTCGCCCCGGGGTACGCGGCGCGCAGCCGGGCGGCGTCCCGGATGGGGAGCCGGGGGGCCGCGGCCGCGAGCAGGTCGCCGAACACCCCGCTGCCGGCCCAGCCGGTGCGCCCGGCGCCCGACCCGCCGGTCGGGGTGCTGCCGGTCGTGGCACCGCCCCCGGACCCGGGGCGCAGCGCCCCGGCGACCGCCACCAGGACCTCACGCAGCGCAGCCCCGGTGGACCGGCCGCCGGCCGCCTGGCCGGCACCGGCCGGCCCCTGACCGGCCGTCCCCGGCCCCGGGGTCGGGCTGCCGGCCGGGTCGGGGCCCAGCAGGCCCGCCACCGCGTCGGCCACCGCCCGGGCGGCGCGGCCGAAGCCGCCGCCGGCCGGGTCCGACGGCGGTGTCGCCGCCGGGGTGGTCACCGGCCGGGGCGGTGGGACGTCGCGCAGCGCGCCGGTCCGTGGCGGTTCCTCGGTCATCGGTCCCCCGGTGAGGTGCTGGAACGGCCCCTTCGCAGGGCCCCGCGGCGAGCCTGCGAGTCGTGGGGGGCGAAGGGGTCCTTCATCAGGCGGCGCAGTCGCGGCAGACCGGCTGGCCGTTCTTGGTGGTCGCCAACCGGGTGCGGTGGTGCACCAGGAAACAGCTGGAGCAGGTGAACTCGTCCTCCTGCTTCGGCAGCACCCGGACGGTCAGCTCCTCGTTGGACAGGTCCGCGCCCGGCAGCTCCAGCGCCTCGTTGAAGTCGGTCTCGTCGACGTCGACCGAGGAGGACTGCGCCTCGGCCCGGCGGGCCTTCAGCTCCTCGAGGGAGTCCTCGCCGAGCTCGTCGGACTCGTTGCGTCGTGGGGCGTCGTAATCGGTGGCCATGGTGAGCCCCTCTCGTGTGTCCTGCGGGCGTGGTCCGCCCGCTCGAGTCCTCCGCGGGCGTGCTGCCCGCTGATCCGTGGGGCGGGCGTGCTGCCCGCCGTGCCGCGCCGGCGTCACGTCGCCGTCGCGGCCCGGCCACCGTGGTGGCCGGCTGGTCCGTGCGGGGGTCGGATGCGTCCTCCGCGCTCCCACCACCCGTCCGGGCCGGTGCTGCCCCGTGGGCTCCGGGCGTGACCCGGCAGCACCCACGTGTCGCCGGTGATCGGACCGGCAGGCCCCCCAACGTCGCTGTCACCCCGTTTGTGCCCGGGTCCGCGAGACGTGTGCAGAGCCGGTCACCGGGCCTTCTCGCACGGCTCGCGGGCGGGCGAGCGCCAGAGGTTACCCTGCCGCCGTGGCGACGACGGTGGGTGCTGATCCGGGGGTCGTGGGGCCCTACCTGGCGCAGGTCCTGGGCGAGGAGCGGTGGCGTTCGGTCACCGTCGACCTGATCGCCGCCGGCATGAGCAACCTGACCTACGTGGTCACCCCCGAGGGCGGTCCGGACGACGACGCGATCATCCTGCGCCGCCCGCCGACCGGCGCCGTGCTGGCCACCGCGCACGACATGGGACGCGAGCACCGGGTGATCAGCGCGCTGGGCCCGACGGAGGTCCCGGTGCCGCGCACGCTGCACCTGGAGACCGACCCGAGCGTGCTCGGCGCGCCGTTCTACCTGATGGAGCGGGTGGTCGGCGTGCACGTGACCGACCAGCTGCCGCCCGGCTACGCCGACGACCCGGCCGGCCGCCGGGCCCTGGCCGACGGGCTGGTCGACACGCTGGCCGCCCTGCACCAGGTCGACCCGGCCGCGGTGGGCCTGGCGGACTTCGGGCGGCCCGAGGGGTTCCTGGCCCGCCAGGTGCGCCGCTGGACCGGCCAGTGGGACGCGACCCGGGACACCGACCGGCCCGGCCTGGACGCGCTGGCCGCCCGGCTGGCCGAGACGGTGCCGCCCACCCGCCGCACCGGCATCGTGCACGGCGACTTCCGGATGGACAACTGCCTGCTCGACCCGCAGACGCCAGGCCGGGTGCGGGCGGTGCTCGACTGGGAGATGTCCACCCTCGGCGACCCGCTCACCGACCTGGCCCTGCTGTTCGTCTACTGGCCCGAGGCCGGCGACGAGCAGAGCATCGCGCTGAGCCGGGTCACCGCCCTGCCCGGGTTCCCCACCCGGGCCGAGGTCGCCGAGCACTACGCCGGGCGCACCGGCGCCGACCTGGGTCACCTGTCCTGGTACGTCGGGTTCGCCTACTTCAAGTTCGCCGCCATCCTCGCCGGGATCGTGGCCCGCTCGGCGGCCGGCGCGATGGCCGGCAAGGACACCGCCGGCTACGCGGACAAGATCGACCCGTGCGTCGAGCTGGGACGCGCCGCGCTGGACGACGGTGCGCTGTGATGCCAGCCGGCGCACCTAGACTCCGCGGCGACCTCGCTGCCGGGCCCGGGCACCCGCCTGGCCTGCGGTCGAGCACCGACGAGGAGAGCGCATGACCCAGGCCACCGAGCGGCCGCCCGCCCGGGCCACCAGCGGGCGTCGCCCGCTGCCGCCGCTCATCGTCCTGCTCGTGCTGGCCGTGATCGCCCTCGGCGTCTGGTGGAACGTGTTCCGGGACGAGGCCGAGCGCGACGCCCGGCAGGCCGCCGCCTGCGCCACGGCCACCGCGGCCGCGCCCTCGCTGGACCCGGCCACGATCACGCTGCGGGTCTACAACGACACCGACACCCCGGGCCTGGCCCAGACGGTGAGCACGACGCTGCAGTCGCGCGGCTTCACCGTGCAGGAGACCGCCAACGACCCCTCCGACCGGAAGACCGAGGGGGTCGGCGAGCTGCGCTTCGGCGCCCGGGGCGCCACCACCGCCAGCTACGTCGCGCTGTACCTGCCCGGCATGACCACCTACCGGGACGACCGCTCCACCGACCTGGTCGACGTCGTCATCGGCCCGGACTACACCGCGGTGGCCGCCCCGGAGGACATCGACGCCGCGCTGGCGACCGAGGCGAGCGCCGCAGCGGCCTGCTGAGGGAGGACCCGCATCCACCCGGCCCGCGTGCAGGGTCGGGCCGCGGGCCTGCGCGTGATGAGGGCTCACGGTCCTCCCTCAGGGGTGCTCGGCGCAGAGCCGGTCGAGTAGTTCCACCAGCGGGCCGGCCAGCGTCGGGCCGGCCGCGACGACCATCGGCTCGCCCACCG
Source organism: Goekera deserti (assembly GCF_010685995.1). Taxonomy (GTDB): domain Bacteria; phylum Actinomycetota; class Actinomycetes; order Mycobacteriales; family Geodermatophilaceae; genus Goekera; species Goekera deserti. Next base: position 29,010 of record NZ_JAAGWK010000014.1, read on the forward strand.
GCCGGCCGGGCAGCCCGGTGACCACCATCCCGGCCTCCCGCACCACCACCGCGGCCGCCGCGTGGTCCCACCGGTGCAGGTCCAGCTCGTAGAAGGCGTCCAGCCGGCCCGCGGCCACCTCGCACATCTCCAGGGCCGCCGAGCCGTAGCGGCGCACGTCGCGCACCAGCGGCAGCAGGTCCGCCACGATCGCCCCCTCCCGGCGGCGCAGCCCGGCGGCGTACCCGAAGCCGGTGCCCACCAGCGCGAGGTCCAGCGTCGTGGGCGCCCGGCCGGTCAGCCGGGACGGCGCCGCTCCGGGCGCCTCCCGCCACGCCCCCCGACCGCGGGCGGCGCTGAACACCTCACCGGTGGCCGCGTTGTGCACCACCCCGGCCACCGCGACGCCGTCCAGTTCCGCGGCGATGCACACGGCGTACGCCGGGACGCCGTAGAGGAAGTTGACGGTGCCGTCGATCGGGTCGACGACCCAGCGCACCCGCCCGGTCCCGTCACCGGCGCGGGGCGCCCGGGCCTCCCGCGCGGCGCCCTCCTCCCCCAGCACGCCGTCGTCGGGACGCGCCGCCAGCAGCCGCCGGACGACCAGCTCCTCGCAGGCCCGGTCCACCGCGGTGACGACGTCCACCGGGCTGCTCTTCGGCTGGACGTCGTCGGCCGCGGTCGCCCGGCCCGCGGCGACCAGCCCGGCCGCCTCGGCCGCGGTGGCCCGGGCCAGCGCCAGCAGCTCGTCCACCAGCGGGTCCGCCACCGGCCCGGACGACGGGGTCGCCCCAGGGGCCTGCTCGGGTGTCTGCACGGCGCCGATGCTGCCGCACCCCGCGACGCACCGGCGGGCCGGCCGCCGGGTGGGCGGCGCCCCCGGTGGCCTCGGTGTCGCCACCGGGAGGGGGCGCCCCTAGCCTGTGGTCGTGCAGGGCTTCGGTGTGGACATCGGTGGGAGTGGCATCAAGGGGTGCGTCGTCGACCTGGATCGAGGTGAGCTGGTCGGCGAACGGGTACGGATCGAGACACCACAGCCGGCACTGCCGGACCCGGTGTGCGACGTCGTCGCCGAGATCGTGCAGGGCTTCGGCTGGACCGAACGGGTGGGCGTCACCTACCCCGGGGTCATGAAGAGCGGCGTCGCCTTCACCGCCGCGAACATGGACGCCAGCTGGATCGGCACCGACGTCGCCACGCTGATGGACGACCGGATCCCGGGCACCGTCCAGACGCTGAACGACGCCGACGCCGCGGGCCTCGCCGAGATGGCCTACGGCGCCGGGAAGGGCGAGCGCGGCCTGGTGCTGATGCTGACCTTCGGCACCGGCATCGGCAGCGCGCTGTTCATCGACGGCACGCTGGTGCCCAACTGCGAGTTCGGGCACATCGAGGTCGACGGCCAGGACGGGGAGAAGGCCGCCTCGGCCAACGCCAAGGAACGCGAGGACCTGTCCTACCCCCAGTGGGCGGCCCGGGTGGACCGCTACCTGGACACCCTGGAGAAGTCGCTGTGGCCCGACCTGATCGTCGTCGGCGGCGGGGTGAGCAAGAAGGCGCACAAGTGGGTGCCGCTGCTGTCCACCCGTACCCGGGTCGTGCCCGCGGCCCTGCTCAACGACGCCGGCATCGTCGGGGCCGCCCTGGCGGCCTCCCAGCGCGTCGGCCAGTGACCCCGCGCCCGGGGGGACGACACCTCCCGGGTGGACACCAACACGCCGGGGCGTAGCTACAATGGAGCAGCCCCGCGTCGACCGACCCCCGGTCGGGACCTCATCCCCCGCCCCGTCACCGGTGGAACACCTCACTGGTCGGAGCGCCGGCGGTCCCGCCCGAGCCGGCCACCGCCAGGCGCTGCCCTCGGGCCGTTGAGGCCCGCGAGCACCTCACTGCAGCACGGGAAGGAACCTGAGTGCCCGCCGATCAGTCAGCACCCGACGCAGTCACCGCGAGCACGACGAACCGCCGTACGGCGGTCCCCGCTCGTCCCAGCGCCACGGCGCAGGCGACGGCCTCGGTGGCCACGGGCACCGCCACGCCGGCCCCCAAGCCCGCCCGCGGCGCGGGCAAGGGCGCCAAGCCGGCTGCCAAGCGCACCAAGCCCACGATCTCTCCCTCCCCCGGCCAGCCCGAGGGCGCCGTGCTCACCGCGGTGTCCTCCGACGGCACCACGGTCGCCGTCGTCGACGGCAAGGAGGGCCTGACCCTCGACGAGACCATCGTGGCCGGCAAGGACGGCGTCGCCGAGGCCCAGCCCGGTGACAAGGACGCCGAGGACAAGGCCGAGGGCGGCTCGGAGTTCGAGTGGGACGACGAGGAGGAGTCCGAGGCGCTGCGGCAGGCCCGCAAGGACGCCGAGCTCACCGCCTCGGCCGACTCGGTCCGCGCCTACCTCAAGCAGATCGGCAAGGTCGCGCTGCTCAACGCCGAGGAGGAGGTCGACCTCGCCAAGCGGATCGAGGCCGGGCTCTACGGCACCGAGCGGCTGCGCCAGGTCGAGGAGGACGGCCTGAAGATCTCCCCGCAGATGCGGCGCGACCTCCACTGGATCGTCCGGGACGGCGAGCGCGCCAAGAACCACCTGCTGGAGGCGAACCTCCGCCTGGTGGTGTCGCTGGCCAAGCGCTACACCGGCCGGGGCATGGCGTTCCTGGACCTGATCCAGGAGGGCAACCTGGGCCTGATCCGCGCGGTGGAGAAGTTCGACTACACCAAGGGCTACAAGTTCTCCACCTACGCCACCTGGTGGATCCGCCAGGCGATCACCCGGGCGATGGCCGACCAGGCCCGCACCATCCGCATCCCGGTGCACATGGTCGAGGTCATCAACAAGCTCGGCCGCATCCAGCGCGAGCTGCTCCAGGACCTGGGTCGCGAGCCCACCCCGGAGGAGCTGGCCAAGGAGATGGACATCACCCCGGAGAAGGTGCTGGAGATCCAGCAGTACGCCCG
>NZ_JAAGWK010000015.1 GCF_010685995.1 Goekera deserti
GCCGCGACCGGGAGCCCGTGCAGCTCGGCGACCAGTTCCCGGCCGTACCGGTCGCGGTCGGCCCTGTGCGGCAGCGCCTGGACGGCCAGTGCGATGCCGGCGCGCGCCACGGCGAGAGGCGCGCGTGGGCGGGTCATGCCGGCCCCGGCTGCGGGCGCAGCCGTGACGAGGCGGGCGGACGGTAGGCACGCGCCAGGGCGGCCCGGGAAGCCGGCACGCCCTCGCCGGTCAGCGCGTAGTAGCGGCGGGCCGGTCGACCCTGCACCGCGGGGTCGATGTCCTCCCACCGCGACGTGAGCCAACCGTGGCCCTCGAGCCGGGCGAGGATCGGGTGGACCGTGCCGCTGCGCAGGCCGGCCGCCTGGCCGATCTCCCGCCCGTAGCGCTCGCGCCCCGGGTCCTCCAGCAGTGCCTCGAGCACGCGCTGCGTGGTGAGGGTCATCCGGAGTTCGACCATGCCCTTACTCTACCTAGCTCCAGGTGGAGGACGAGTCGTCCGGACCGACCCGCCTGGTGTCGGGAGGATGCCTTGAGCGCGGATGCCTTGGACGCGGGGCCGCCTCACTTCCTCCCTCTGCGGGGCTGACCTTGCGAGTCGGCCATCGTGTTCGGTGGCCGACGTCCAGCGGGACAGCGACCTCGTCGGTGCTGTGACTCGGCGGGTCCCACCACTGGTTGGCGGTCTCCCCGCTGACGTCCTGGGGGTCGAACACCCACACCGCCCCGAGCTGGGCGCCGGGGTCCCCGCCCCCGGCACCGGCGGGCACGCGGGCCAGGTGCACCGCGGCGGTCGTCGTGCCGACCACGACCGGTACCGCGCCGACGGGCATCCACGTGGCGCTCTACGGTGACGGCTCGACGACGCCGAGTGCCGGATGCGGGTGGACGCTGTGGAGCGGGACGAGCGGAACCAGTACTCACCTGCCGGTGAGGTCGATCGGTGGGGTCACCTGGCCGCCGGTGCCGCGAGCGACCACCCGGGGCGGCGTCGGGCGCTGCGCATGCTGCTGGCGCTGCTCGTCGTCGTCGTCGCCGGGACGGTCCTGGTGTTCCTGCTCGCCGCCGTCGGCGTCCTGCCCGGTTGAGTCCACGACCGGGCCGGCAGACCCGTCCCGAGGCGGGCGCGCTCACGTCCAGGGCCGGCCGCGGGCCCTACGCTGCCCGGCATGACCAGCAGCGGGGGACGCCGCACGGCAGCAGGGCGCGGGCGGCGCACGGCACCGACGCAGGTGGTCGCGCCGTCGCGGCCGTGGGGGCTGATCGCGGCCGCCGTGGTGGTTGCGCTGTTCGCCGTCGCGGTCGTGGGCTACGCCGTCGTCCGCTCGAACCGGGCCGAGGCGGAGAGCGTGACCTCCCCGGACCAGATCCCCGGCGTCGCCGTGTACGAGTACCCGGGCGGCGCGCACACCGCCGACCCGGTCGGCTACGAGCAGACCCCGCCGGTGGGCGGGGAGCACGACCTGGAGTGGGCCGACTGCACCGGCAGCGTCTACCCCGCACCGATCCGGGACGAGAACGCCGTGCACGCCCTGGAGCACGGCGCCGTCTGGATCACCTACGACCCGGACGTCGTCACCGGCGACGACCTGGCCGTGCTGGTCGAGCTCACCGACGGGGTGTCCGGCACGATGGTCTCGCCGTACCCCGGCCAGGACACGCCGGTGAGCCTGCAGTCGTGGGGCCACCAACTGCGGGTGGACGCGGTCGGCGACCCCCGGGTCGAGCAGTTCCTCCAGCTGCTGCGCTACGCCCCGGGGCTGTCTCCCGAGCCCGGCGCGAGCTGTGAGAACCCGCAGTTCCTCGACGCCCCGCTGCGCCCCGAGGACCCCAGCCGCACCGGCTGACGAGCCGGGCCCGGGCAGTGCCCGGTGACGCAGCACCCGAGGGTCTAACGTCCGCCGCATGTTGCTCGTGTGGGGTGGGATCGGGCTCGTCCTCACGGCGCTGCTGCTCGCGGCCTGGCTGATGGACCGCAGCGTGCGGCGCCGCGGCTCCCAGGTCACCGGCGGCGGCCGGGTCTGGTTCGACGTCCGGGAGAGCCGGCGCGACGCCGATGTGTCGACGTACGCGCACGGCCGGGACATCTCCTGGAGCAGCTGGAGCCGGCGCAACCGGGGCAGCTGACGCCCAGCACGGCAGCCCCATGAGGCCGGCTCCCGGGACGCCGGGGCACGCCGTCCCTCCCCGCGAGCTGACTGCCCGCGGCCGGGCTCAGTGCAGGTCGCGCCGGGCGAACAGCACCATGCCCGCGCCGATGACCACCGCGGCGACCGCGCCCAGCCAGAGCCCGGCCTGCAGGTTGCCCAGCACGTACTCGGTGCCCTGCTCGACGGGCAGCCCGCTCCCGTCGAGGGTCCGCTGCGGGATGTACAGCGTCAGACCGTCGGGCACCACCAGGGCGATGGCGTTGTTCGTCAGCAGCCACGGCTGGGCGTTCGGCAGGAAGATGCGCACCGCCGTCTCGGCGATCGCCACGTACACGAACGCGATCCCCAGCGCGGCGCCGGTGTTGCGCACCAGGTGGGTCAGCCCGAAGCCGAGCAGCCCGGCCAGCAGCGCCAGCAGCACCCCCCGGCCCTGCAGCGAGAGCAGGCCCGACCAGAAGTCGTCCGGCAGGCGCGCGCCGTCACCGGCGACGGCGCGCAGCAGTGAAGCCATGGCCAGCCACATGGCCGCGGCGGCCAGCCCGATCAGCAGGGCCGCACCAACTACGACCAGGGCTTTCGCGCCGAGCACCCGGGTGCGCCGGGTCTCCCAGAACAGCAGGGCCACCATCGAGCGGGTCGACCACTCCGCGCCGACGAAGGTGGCACCGATCAGGAACGCCAGCACCGCGGCCGCGGCACCGAAGGCGATGGCGCCGCCCTGTCCCTCGTCGGCGAGGGAGAAGGGGGCGGGTATGAGGTAGCTGGCGACCTCGTAGTCCTCCGCGCGCACCTCCTGCCCGCACCCGGAATCCACGGGCACGTCCTCCGGACGGTCGGGACCGGTCAGGCACTCCTCCCGGTCCCGGTTGGCCTGCTGCACGTCCTGGGCGAGCCGCTGCTCCGCGCGGGCCAGCTCCTCCGGCCCGGCCGAGGAGTACTGGGTGGAGGCGACCAGCACCGCGGCCAGCCAGCCGAGCACGGCCAGCGCCAGCACCACCTGGATGAAGCGCCGGGAGAGGAAGCGGTGCGCCTCGGCGCGCAGCAGGCCGCTGAACCGGCCGGCCGGGACGCTGGCGACGTCGTCCGGGCGACCTCCGCCCTGCGCCCGGACCCCACCCTGCCCGACCGCGGTGCTCACACCGGCTCCGCGGTGATGGCGAGGAAGGCGCTCTCCAGGTCGGCGGCCACGGGGGTGAGCTCCTCCAGGTAGTGGCCGTGCTCGGCGAGCACGCGGGTCACCTCACCGGGCGCGGTGACGGCGTGCACGACCAGTCCCGCCTCGGCCGGGCTGACGGCCCAGCCTGAGGCCTGCAACACCGCGGCGGCCTCGGCCGGGGCGGGCACCCGGATCCGGACGTCGCCGGAGGACCGGCCGGCGAGCACCTCGCGCACCGGCCCGGCCGCGACGCAGCGCCCCCGGGCCAGGATCGCGACCCGGTCGCAGACCTGCTCGATCTCGGCCAGCAGGTGCGAGGACAGCAGCACCGTCGTCGAGCCGCTGCTGCCCAGCCGGCGGATCAGCTCGCGGACGTCCCGGATGCCGGCCGGGTCCAGGCCGTTGCTCGGCTCGTCCAGCACCAGCAGCCGCGGCGACTTCAGCAGCGCCGCGGCGATGCCGAGGCGCTGCTTCATCCCCAGCGAGTAGCCCTTGAAGCGGTCGTCGGCCCGGTCGGTCAGCTCGACCGTCTCCAGCACCTCCTCGACCCGGGTGCGGGGCAGCCCGGCGACCTCGGCCAGCAGCTGCAGGTTGCGCCGCCCGCTGAAGCCGGGGAAGAACAGCGGCGTCTCGACGAGTGCGCCCACCGACCCGATGACCTGCGGCAGGTCACCGGGGACGGGGCGGTCCAGCAGGCGCACCTCGCCGGCGTCGGGCCGGATCAGGCCCAGCAGCACGCGGATGCTGGTGGTCTTCCCCGACCCGTTCGGCCCGAGGAACCCCTGCACCCCGCCGTGCTCGACCACCAGGTCCAGGGCGTCCAGTGCCTGCTGCGGCGGCCGGCCGCGCCGCCGGTAGCTCTTCGACACGCCCCGCATCTCGACGGCTGGCACGTGGTCTCCCGACGGTCGGCGGACAGGGCCGGCACAGCCTGGCAGAGGTCGCCGTACCCGGGCCAGAGGCCACGCGGCGCGTGCCCGGGTCAGACCCGGAAGCCGCGCTGCCGGCGCACCAGCTTCTTCAGCATGAACAGGGTCTGGATGACCGTGATGAGGTACAGCACCGGCCAGCCGATCGACAGGATGGCGGACTGGATCTGCACGCTCTGCTGGCTCCAGGCGAAGATCAGCACCAGGAACGTGGCGAGGGCGCAGATCGCCGGGAAGACGTACGCCGAACCCCGGCCGCGCTCGGCTGCGGCCTGGGCGGCCCAGTTGTCCTTCTCCACCCGCGCGAAGAACTGCACCCACGCCGACACGAAGTGGCCCATCCGGATCCACATGTACAGCTCCGCCGGCGCGATGAGGACGGCGTAGAGCAGGTCCGAGGCGCTCGTGTCGTGCATCGAGGCGGCGATCCGGGCGTTGAGCAGCATGGCGACCGCCGGTGGGATGAGCCACACCGGGTTGAACACGAAGGCGTCGATCGACAGGGCTGCCGCCAGCAGCAGCAGGAACGCCATGCGGGTCGCGATGTTGAAGACCATCGAGATGTTCTCGTACCAGCGCAGCCGCAGGTTCGGGTGCATCGGCTGGCCCTTGTTGTCGCCCCGCTGCCCGGGCCACATGAGGTCGATGCCGCCGAAGTTCCACTTCACCTGCTGGCCGTGCAGCGCGCGCAGGTCCAGCATCGGCCCCACGAACGCGCGCGCCCGCGCGCTGATCTTGGTGCTGAACCCGGCGTCCTTGATCTGGAGGGAGAGCTTGGAGTCCTCCACCTCGGAGTCGCGGACCCAGGGCGCGGTCTGGTGGTTGCGGTACATCACCGTCTCCAGGGCGCGGACGCTGAACAGGCTGCACTGCCCCCCGAGCACCGCCATGTTCCGGCCGCGGACCAGGTTGTCCATGTTGAACCCGGCGAACTGGGCGCGCTGCCCGGCCACCAGGAAGCGGGCCAGCATGCCCTTCACGATGCTCTTGTCGAAGGTGTAGATGGCCGACAGCCCGCCGATGCGCGGGTCGGTGACCATCTCGTTCTCCAGCCACTCCACGCAGCGCCGGTCCAGGGTGGTGTCGCCGTCGACGCCCAGGATGTAGTCCGACCCGCGGCTGAGGTGGTAGCCGATGTTGAGCGCGCCGACCTTCTTGTCCGGGTTCACCCCGATGTCGTGCACGTGCACGACGGTGCGGAACACGTGCCCCTTCACGGTGCGCTCGTGCGGGCCCTCGAAGCCCCGGGCGATCTCGATCGTGTCGTCGTCGGTGTTGTTGACGATGACGTGGATCTGGTCCGGCAGCCGGGTCTGGGCCAGCAGCGAGGTCAGCACGGCCGCGATCGTGTCCTGCTCGTTGTACGCCGGGATGATGCAGCTGATCGTCGCGGTGCGCTGGGCCTGGTAGGCCTGAGCCTGCGCGAGGGAGTCCGGCAGCAACGAGGTGACGGTGGGTACGGCGCCACGGGCGACCAGCTGGACGCGGTCGGTGGAACGGCGCAGGCCGGGGACGACGAGGTCGGTGGTCACGAGGCGGTCTCCTGGACGAGCGGCAGGGTGAGGGTGTCCAGGACGGTCTGCCGGTAGGACGAGGTGCCCTTGGCCGTCGTGGCCACCAGCAGGTCGAACTGGACGTAGAGGGTGAGCGACGACGCGGTGGCGGCCGACGGCGTCAGGGTCAGGGCGGTCGAGTAGCTGAACGGCGGTGCCAGGGCGAAGGAGCCCTTGTCCTCCAGCGCGACGCTGCGCGTGACCCCGTCGTCGGAGGTGGCGACGAAGCGGGTCACGTCGATCGGGATGTCGTCGTCCCCGCCCTCGATGTGCGCCGACAGCTGGATGATCTTCGTGTCGGCGGCCGCCCAGGTGGTCGGGTCCTGGGTGGTCCAGTAGTCGATGACCAGGCTGCGGTCCCCGGCAGCGAGCTGGTGGGTGATCGAGCCGGTGTCCAGGTCCCCGGGTGGGCGGACCGGCTCCTGCGCCGTCGGCGCAGCCGTGGCCGCGACGACGGCCCGGCTCGGCGCGGCGGCCGTCGCGGTCGGGCTGGCCGATGCCGACGACGGCGTCTGCATGGGGCTCATGCTCACGTCGGGCAGCTCGCACCCGCTGAGCAGGACGGCCGCGCCGATCGCGAGGCCGTACGCCCGGGCCCGGCGGGTGGGGGATGGTCGTGCCGACACGGCGGCGTACTCCCGGTGATCGCTGGAAGCGGAGGACGACGCTGTGCTCCGTGAGCGCGGCGGCGCTCGCGGTCGCTCTCTGTCAGCGACCGGACTGAGGTTAGGAAGACCCGGCTCGACAGCACATCCCCCTGTCACCCGTGCGGAGGAGCGGCACGTCCACGCGCGGCAGCTGCCCGTGCAGCAGACTGCTGCCGGGCATACCGCCCCGGCTCGGAACCCGACGGAGGAGCACCACGATGGGCATGATCAAGGTGCACGAGTTCACCACGCTGGACGGCGTCGTCGACGCCCCGATGTGGACGATGGACTACGAGTTCAGCGACGAGTTCTCGGACGCGATCGGGCAGATCACCGGAACCTGCAGCGGCGTGCTGCTCGGCCGCACCACCTACGAGATGTTCGCCCCCGCCTGGTCCTCGCGGACCGTGGAGGACGACCCGGGCGCACCGTTCTTCAACGACAGCCCGAAGTACGTCGTCTCCGGCACGCTGGAGCACGCCGACTGGAACAACTCCACGGTGATCGGCAGCTACGACGCCGACCGGATCCGCGAGCTCAAGGCCCAGCAGTCCGGCGACCTCTACGTCAGCGGCAGCGCCACCCTGGTGCGGGCCCTGCTGGCCGACGGCCTGGTCGACGAGCTGCACCTGCTGGTCTACCCGGTCGCCGTCGGCACCGGCATCCGGCTGTTCCCCGAGGGCGGCCCGCGGACCCCGATGACGCTGCTGGGCAGCCGCGGGTTCGCCAACGGCGTGGCCCAGCTGACCTACGGCCCGGCCACCGCCTGACCCTCCCCGCGGAGCGGCCTTTTCCGCGGAAGTGGCCGGATGGGGCGGCCCTTTCCACGGAAGTGGCCGGATGGGGCGGCCCTTTCCGCGGAAGTGGCCGTGCGGGAGGCGGTCGTGTGCGCGGAAGTGGCCGTGCGGGAGGCGGCCGTGTGCGGGGAAGTGGCTGCGCGGGGCGGCCGTTCCCGCCGGAGTGTCGGGCGGGCCGGGCGGGTCAGGTGCCGCAGAAGGTCTGGTAGGCGCCGAAGTCCTGCGGGGCCGGGGCGGCGTACCGCTCCAGACCGGGCCGCGCCTGGAACGGTGCGCTCACCGCGTCCACCAGCCGGTGCAGCGGCGCCAGGTCGCCCCCGGTCGCGGCGTCCAGCGCCTCCTCGACCAGGTGGTTGCGCGGCACGTACACCGGGTTGACCCGGTCCATCGCGTCGGGGTCCGGGGACAGGGCACGCCAGCGATCCAGCCAGGCGTCGACGCCGGCCAGGTCCAGGAACAGCAGCCGCACCGGCTCGGCGTCGCCCCGGGCCGCGCGGGCCAGCGCCCGGTAGAACGACGTGTGGTCGACGTGGTCCTGCTGCAGCAGCGCCAGCAGGTCCACGAACAGCGGGGCCGGCTCGGCGTCGTCGGCGGCGTCGGGCAGTCCGAGCTTGGCGCGCATGCCCGCGGCCCAGGCCGCGTTGTACAGCGGCCGGAACGTGCCCAGGGCCTGCACCGCCAGCTCGACGGCGGCGTCCTGCTCCTCGTGCAGCAGCGGCAGCAGCGCCTCCGCCAGCCGGGCGAGGTCCCACTCGGCCACGACCGGCTGGTTGCCGTAGGCGTAGCGGCCGCCGTGGTCGATGGAGCTGTAGACCGTCGCCGGGTCGAAGGCCTCCATGAAGGCGCACGGCCCGTAGTCGATGGTCTCCCCGGAGATCGTCATGTTGTCGGTGTTCATCACCCCGTGCACGAAGCCGACCAGCATCCAGCGCGCCACCAGCGCGGCCTGCGCGGCCACGACGGACTCGAACAAGGCCAGGTACGGCTGGTCGGCCTCGGCGGCGGCGGGGTGGTGCCGGGCGATCGCGTGGTCGGCCAGCCTGCGCAGCAGGTCGGTGTCGTCGGTGGCCCGGGCGTAGGAGAAGCTGCCGACCCGCAGATGGCTGCTGGCCACCCGGGTCAGCACCGCACCCGGCAGCGGCGTCTCCCGGCGGACGGTGCGCCCGGTCGCGGTCACGGCCAGCGCCCGCGTGGTGGGGATGCCCAGTCCGTGCATCGCCCGGCTGACCACGTACTCGCGCAGCATCGGGCCGACCGCGGCCAGGCCGTCGCCGCCGCGGGCGAACGGGGTGCGCCCGGAGCCCTTGAGGTGCAGGTCGACCAGCCGGCCGCCGGTGTCGGTCAGCTCGCCCAGCAGCAGCGCGCGGCCGTCGCCCAGGCGCGGGGTGTAGCCGCCGAACTGGTGCCCGGCGTACGCCTGCGCCACGGGGGTTGCGCCCTCGGGCACGTCCACGCCCACCAGGAACCGCAGGCCCTCGGGGCTGCGCAGCCATGCCGGGTCCAGGCCCAGCTCGCCTGCCAGCTGCTCGTCGAGCAGTAGCAGTCGGGGCTCGGGGGCCTGCTCGGCGCGCCAGGGCAGCGCCATCTCGGGCAGCTCGCGGGCGAACCGGGAGTCGAGGGTGACGGTCGGGGGCAGGGCGACACTCACCCGCCGAGCGTACGGCGGCCGGCGGGCTCCGGCGCCCCGTCGGCCTAGCACCCGCGGTGCCGGGGCGGGGCGGACGCGAGCTCCGTCACCCGACGAAACGCCGGACGCCGATTGTCAGCACTGCACAACCCGTCTACGGTTGCCCGGTCCGGCCGACCACCACGCGTCCCCCCTCGGGGACCTCGGCCGGGCGCCGCCGAGTCGCCCACGGGCGAGCCGGGGACCCACCGAACCACTGGGGTGAATCCCGCTCCCGAGCACGATCCGGGTGTGGGTAGGGCTGCTTCCGGCCCGAACCCGTCAGCTGACCTGGTAGGCGGCCATCGGGAGAACGGAGAGCCGCCGCATGGCGCGCCCTGGAACTGCTGCACGTCCCCGGCCCGGCACGGCCGGTCCCTGCGCGCCCGACCGGCGCCTGCCACGGGACCGGGTCCAGCCCGGCTGACCCACCACCGCCGTCCTCCCGGACGGCGATGCCGGCCCTCGCCGGCCGCACCGGACCGGGCACCCAGCCCGATCGGCTCCCCGCCGCTGCCCCGGTGCGCGCCGCACGGCCGCGCTGCCCTGATCACCCCTCGCCCGGCCGTCGCCCCTCCCCGGGCGCGCCGCCCCCGCACACCCGGAGTCCCCCCGCCCATGCACCCCCGCACCACGGCACGTCACGCCGCCGCACACACTGCGGCCACATCTCCCGTCGCCCCGGCCGGCGACACCGCCGGTGAGCGCACGGCACCGGGCCGGGCCGCGACCCGCCGGTCCGCCGCACGCCGCCGCACCGCCCCCCGCCCGGGCCTGTACCTCGCCATGGCGGTCGCCGGTGCGGTCGCGGCCAACGTGCTGCTCGGTGCCGAGCCGGCCGCGCAGGCCGACCCCGCGTCGTCGGAGTCGGTGGCCATCGCCGCGCAGCTCGGGCTGACCGCGCAGACCGGACCGGTGGAGCCGGACATGCGCCAGCTCGAGCAGCTGGCCGCCACCCGCAGCACCCGCAGCGCCGCAGCCACCGCGGCACAGCAGACCCAGGCCGCCGCCGACCAGGCCGAGGCCGACCGCCGCCGGCAGGCCGAGGAGGAGGCGGCGGCCCGCGCCGCCGCCGAGGCCGCCGCGGCACGGGCCGCCGAGCAGGCCGCCGCGGCCGCGGCCGCGCAGGCAGCCGAGCAGGCCGCCGCTGCCTCGTCCTCCGCCGCGACCGTCGACGCCGACGCCGACGCCGACGAGTCGTCGTCCGGTGCGCAGGAGAGCACCCGGACGGCGGCCGCCCAGGCACCCTCGGCGTCGGTCTCCACCGGGTCGGTGGCGGTCATCCGCAACACCTCCGGCGCCGTCGAGCCCCAGGTGCAGGCCGCCGCCGACGTGGTGGTCAGCAACGTCCCGGGGGCCGACGGCATCACGCTCGGCGGCACCCGGCCCAGCGCCACCGACCCGGGCGGGCACCCCTCCGGCCTGGCCCTGGACTACATGGTCATGTCCGACGCCCAGCTCGGTGACGCCATCGCGGCCTACCACATCGCGCACTGGGACGAACTCGGCGTGGAGTACGTGATCTGGGAGCAGCGGATGCTGAGCTCGCCCAACGGGTCGTGGAAGCCGATGGAGGACCGTGGCGGTGTCACGGCCAACCACTTCGACCACGTGCACGTGAACTACCGGTAGCCAGAGCCGCCGGGGGCGTCACGCCAGGCAGGTCAGCGGGACGCCCCCGTTGAAGGTCACCATGTCCCGCAGCGCACTCAGCCCGTCGATCGGCCCGCCGGCCGGCACCCCGCCCAGCTCGGCCATGGCCCGGTGCAGGTTGCCGACGATGCGCTCGCTGTCGGTCCACTCCGCGTAGCGCCCCAGGTCGGTCTCCCGGGCGGCCTCCAGCGGGCCGATGCCCGCGGCGTGGGCCCGGCCGGCGACGTCGAGCACCATCCGCAGGTAGCCGAGCACCGCGTCGATGACCTCCGGGCCGCAGACCGGCCCGTGACCCGGGACGATCGTGCGGGCCCCGAGCGGGGCGACGAACCGCTCCAGCACCTCCACCGCCCCGGCGACCGAGCCGCTGAGCAGGAACGGCGTCCCGCCGTTGAACAGCAGGTCACCGGCGTAGAGCACCGACTGCTCGGCGACCCACACCACGCAGTCGTTGGTGGTGTGCGCCGGCCCGCCGACGTGCCGCACCTGGGCGCGGGTGTCCCCGGCCCAGATCGTGACGCCCTCGGTGAAGGTCAGGAAGGGCGGGGCGAACGGCGGCGCGCCGGAGTCGAACTCCTGCCAGATGCCCGGCGGGTGCACGCTGCCCATGGCGATCATCTCGGTGCGCGCGGCCTCGTGCGCCACGATCGTGGCGTCCGGCAGCAGCCCGTTGCCCGCGGTGTGGTCGGGGTGGTGGTGGGTGTTCACCAGGGTGCGCACCGAGCGCCCGGTCACCGACCGGACGGTGTCCAGGTAGGCGGTGGTGCGGGCCGCGGTCGCGCAGGTGTCGACGCTCACCACGCCGTCCGGGCCGGTGAGGAAGCCGGTGTTGTTGATCATCCAGCTGCCGTCGGGCTGCACGTAGGCGAACAGCCCGTCGCCCACCTCGACCACCTGGGGTGGCCCGCCGCGCAGGTCGCCGGCCGCGGTGCCGCTGCTCACCGGGTCACCCGTCCGCTCGTGTCGCCGGACCGTCGGGTCGTGGGCATGGCGTCTCCTCGCTGCTCGGGTGGCTCAGCGAGACCGTAGTCACCGTGGGTGCGCGCGGGCGCTCCGAGGTGTGCCCGCCCACGCCGGCCGGCCCGCCGGGGGGACACGCCGCGGGCGTCGGGGGACTGTCGGTGGCGTCGGGTAGACAGGCCGCGTGCTGCACCTCCACCGCGCGGAGCGGACCGCCCGGCTGGCCGACGGCCTCGCCGGCCTGCTCGCCGACCCCCTCGCGGACCCCTTCGCCACCGAGGTCGTGGCGGTGCCGGCGAAGGGCGTGGAGCGGTGGCTGGCGCAGCGGCTGTCCACCGTGCTGGGCGCCGGCCCGCGCGGTGACGGCATCTGCTCGGGCATCCGCTTCCCGTCCTCGGGCCGGCTGGTCGACGAGGCCCTGGCCGTCGCCACCGGCACCGACCCGCGCGCCGACCCCTGGGCGGACCCGACCTGGGCGCTGCTGGAGGTGCTCGACGCCTGCGTGGGCGAGCCGTGGTGCGCGGTGCTGGCCGCCCACGTGGGCGCCGGCGCCGCCGGTGAGGGGGCGGGAGCGCACCGCCGCGGCCGCCGCTGGGCCACCGCCGCGCACCTGGGCGAGCTGTTCCGCTCCTACGCCGCGCACCGGCCGGGCATGCTGCGCGACTGGGCCGCCGGCCGGGACACCGACGGGTCGGCGCCGCTGCCGGGCGACCTGCGCTGGCAGGCCGAGCTGTGGCGCCGGCTGCGCGAGCGCCTCGGCCCCAGCCCCGCCGAGGACCTGGCCGCGGCCTGCGCGGTGCTGCGAGCCGAGCCGGGCCGCTCCGACCTGCCCGACCGGGTCAGCGTCTTCGGCCCCACCCGGCTGTCCACCCAGTCGCTGGCGGTGCTCGACGCGCTCGCCGCCGGCCGCGAGATGCACCTGTGGCTGCCGCACCCCAGCCCCGCGCTGTGGTCGGCGCTGGCCGGCCGCACCGCCACCCGGCGCGCGGAGGACACCAGCGCCACGGTCGCCCGGCACCCGCTGCTGCGCAGCCTCGGCCGGGACGTCCGCGAGCTGCAGCTGCGGCTGCCTGAGCACGTGGACGTGCACCACACCGGCCCCGACGGCGACGTGCCGGGCACGCTGCTGGCCCGGCTGCAGGCCGACCTGCGCGACGACCGGCCGCCGGCGGCCGGCGGCACCCTCGACGGCACGGTCCAGGTGCACGCCTGCCACGGCCCCGCCCGGCAGGTCGAGGTGCTGCGCGAGGTGCTGCTGCGGCTGTTCCAGGACGACCCCACCCTGGAGCCCCGCGACGTCCTCGTGCTGTGCCCCGACGTCGAGACCTTCGCGCCCCTGGTGTCGGCCACCTTCGGGCTCGGACCGGACCTGCCGCACCCCGGCAACGCGCTGCGGGTGCGACTGGCCGACCGCAGCCTGCGCCAGACCAACCCGCTGCTGGACACCGTCGCGCTGCTGCTGGAGCTGGCCGACGGCCGGGTCACCGCCAGCCAGGTCCTCGACCTCGCCGCCACCCCCGGCGTCCGGCGGGCGTTCGGCTTCGACGACGAGGACCTCGAGCGCATCCGGGACTGGGTCGCCCGCTCCGGGGTCCGGTGGGGGCTGGACACCACCACCCGCGCGGCGTACGCGATGGAGCGGGTGCCGCAGAACACCTGGCGGGCCGGGCTGGACCGGGTGCTGCTGGGAGTCACCACCTCGGAGGACCAGCCGGTGTGGCTGGGCCTGGCCCTGCCCCTGGACGACGTGGACAGCACCGACGTCGACCTCGCCGGCCGGCTGGCCGAGCTGGTGGACCGGCTGGAGGACGTGCTCACGGCGCTGTCCGGCGAGCACCCCGTCGGGCACTGGGTGCACGTGCTGGCCGCGGCGCTGGACAGCCTCACCACCACCGAGCCCGACGACGCCTGGCAGCTGGCCCAGGCCCGGCGCGAGCTCGCCGAGACCGCCGAGGGCGGCACCGCCCCGGTGCGGCTGGCCGACGTGCGGGCGATGCTGGCTTCCCGGCTGCGCGGCCGGCCCACCCGGGCCAACTTCCGCACCGGCAACCTCACCGTCTGCACCCTGGTGCCGATGCGGTCGGTGCCGCACCGGGTCGTGGTGCTGCTCGGCCTGGACGACGGCGTCTTCCCGCGCAGCTCCGGGGTCGACGGCGACGACGTGCTGGCCCGCGACCCGCGGGTCGGCGAGCGGGACGTGCCCAGCGAGGACCGGCAGCTGCTGCTGGACGCGGTGCTGTCCGCCGGTGAGCGGCTGGTGGTGGTGCACACCGGCGCCGACCCGGTCAGCGGCGCCACCCGGCCACCGGCCGTCCCGGTCGGCGAGCTGCTGGACGTGCTGGCCGCGATGGTGCCGGCCGACCGGGACCGGATCGTCCGCCGGCACCCGCTGCAGCCGCACGACGCCCGCCAGTTCACCGGCGCCACCCCGCTCAGCTTCGACCCGGTCGCCCTCGCCGGCGCCCGGCAGGCGGCCCGCGCCCGAGCCCCCGAGCCGGCCCGCCGGCCGCTGCCGCCGCGCGGGGGCCCGGTCGCGCTGGACGACCTGGTCTCCTTCGTCGAGCACCCGGTGCGGGCCTACCTGCGCCAGCGCCTGCAGATCACCCTGCCCGGCGAGGACGACGAGGTGGCGGACGCGCTGTCGGCCTCGCTGGACGCGCTGCAGGAGTGGGCGGTGGGCGACCGGCTGCTCACCGCCGGGCTGGCCGGTGTGCCGGCCGCCGACGCCGAGCGCAGCGAGTGGCTGCGCGGCACGCTGCCGCCGGGCGCCCTGGGTGCCCGGGTGCTGCAGCGGGTCGGCCGCCGCGTCGTGCCGCTGGTCGGGGCCGCCGCGCCGCTGCTGGCCGCGCCGTCGCGCGCGGTCGACGTGCGGGTCGACCTGGGCGGTGGCCGGGAGCTGTCCGGCACGGTCAACGGCGTCCGCGAGGACGCCGTGGTCAGCGTGACCTACTCCAGCCTCGCGGCGAAGCACCGGGTGCGGGCCTGGGTGCTGGCCCTGGCGCTGGCCGCCACCGAGGGGCGAGGCACCGCGGTGACCGTCGGCCGGCGCGGCGACCGGGCCCGCACCTCCACGATCGTCGCCCCGCCCGACCCGCGGGCCGCGCTCGCCGGACTGGTCGACCTGTACGACCGGGGCCTGTGCGAGCCGCTGCCGCTGGCCGCCAAGGCCTCCGAGTGCTACGCCCGCGCCCGGGCCGGCGGGGGCACCAGCGTGGAGCAGGCGCTGGAGAGCGCTGGCCAGGAGTGGGCCGGTGGCCGGTTCCCCGGTGAGCGGGAGGACCGGCA
This sequence comes from Goekera deserti, assembly GCF_010685995.1. GTDB lineage: Bacteria > Actinomycetota > Actinomycetes > Mycobacteriales > Geodermatophilaceae > Goekera > Goekera deserti. Next base: position 14,794 of record NZ_JAAGWK010000015.1, read on the forward strand.
CCACGTGCACGTCTGGGGCACCCGGGCCCCGATCAGCGCCCTCGCCGCGGCCGCACCGCTCGACGACGAGCGCTGGCCCGACGAGCGCACCCGCTTCGGTGTGCTGGCCCGCCGGCTGTGGAGCCCCCTGCTCGATGCGGAGACCACCTCGTGACGCCGTCCACCCCCGAGCCGTCCACCTCGGAGCCGTCCACCCCGATGCCCTTCGACGTGTGCGGCCCGCTGCCCACCGGCACCACCGTGCTGGAGGCCAGCGCCGGCACCGGCAAGACGTTCACCATCGCCGCGCTCACCACCCGCTACGTCGCCGAGGGCGTCGCCGAGCTGTCCCAGCTGATGCTGGTCACCTTCGGCAACGCCGCCTCCCGGGAGCTGCGGGACCGGGTGCGCGAGCGCATGGTCACCGCGGAGGCCGCCCTGCGCGACCCGGCCGCGGCCCGCGCGTCGGGTGACCCGCTGCTGCGGCTGCTGGCCGCTGTCGGCGACGCCGAGGTCGGTGAGCGGTGCGCCCGGCTGGCCCGCGCCCTGGCCGGGTTCGACGCGGCCACCATCGCCACCACGCACTCGTTCTGCTCGCAGATGCTGGCCGGGCTGGGCACCGCCGCCGACACCGACCCCGCCGCCACCTTCACCGAGGACGTCGGCGACCTGGTGCACGAGGTGGTCGGCGACCTGTACCTGCGTTCCTTCGCCGTCGGCGAGCAGACCGCGCCGCCGTTCCTGGAGCACGCCCAGCTGCTGGAGCTCGGCCGGGCCGCCGTGGGCAGCGACCGGCAGGCCCGGCTGGAGCCGATCGACGACACCGGGACGCCCGGGCGCCGGCGCCGGGCCGCGCAGGCCGTGCGGGACGAGGTGGAGCGGCGCAAGCGCCGGCGTGGCCTGGTCGACTACGACGACTGGCTGTCGCTGCTGCGCGACGCGCTCGGCCACCCCGAGCACGGGGCGGTCGCCTGCGAGCGGGTCAGCTCCCGGTACCGGGTGGTGATGGTCGACGAGTTCCAGGACACCGACCCGGTCCAGTGGGAGGTGCTGCACCGGGCGTTCCACCAGCGCACCACGCTGGTGCTGATCGGTGACCCGAAGCAGGCCGTCTACGGCTTCCGTGGCGGCGACGTCACCACCTACCTGGCCGCCGGCGCGGTGGCCGGCAGCCGGGCCACGCTGGCCTGCAACTGGCGCAGTGACCGGCCGCTGATCGAGGCGCTCGACCAGGTGTTCGGCGGCACCGCGCTGGGCGACCCGCGGATCGTGGTCCGGCCGGTCGGGTCGGCGCACCCGGAGCCGCGGCTCACCGGCGCGGGCGCCCCGCTGCGGCTGCGCCGGGTGCCGCGCACCGGGCACGGCCGGCTGGCCCGCGGGCTGCCCGCCGTCGACCGGCTGCGCGACGCCGTCGCGGCCGACGTCGCCGCGGACGTGGTGGACCTGCTGTCCGGGCCGGCTCAGCTGGAGGGCCGGCCGCTGCGCCCCAGCGACGTCGCCGTCCTCGTGCGCACCAACCGGCAGGGCCACCTGGTCACCGACGCGCTGGGCCGGGTCGGCGTCCCGGCGGTGATGGCCGGTGGGGGCAGCGTGTTCGGCACCGCCGGGGCCCAGTCGTGGCTGGTGCTGCTGGAGGTCCTGGAGCAGCCGCACCGGGCCGGGCGGGTCCGGGCGGCGGCGCTGTCGGTGTTCCTCGGCCTGGACGAGGCCGCCCTGGACGCCGGCGCCGAGCAGGTCACCGACCGGCTGGCGCCCCGGCTGCGCCGCTGGGCCGACCTGCTCACCGACCGCGGCGTGGCCACCTTCCTGGAGGTGCTCACCGCGGAGGAGGGTCTGCCGGCCCGGGTGCTGCGCCGGCCCGACGGCGAGCGGGTGCTCACCGACCTGAGGCACGTCGGGCAGGTGCTGCACGCCGCGGCGGCCGCGGAGTCCCTCGGCCTGACCGCGCTGGTCCAGTGGCTGCGCCGGCGCATCGCCCGGGTCGAGGTGGAGGGCACCGAGGAGCGCAGCCGGCGCCTGGAGTCCGACGCCGCCGCGGTGCAGGTGATGACCGTGCACGTCAGCAAGGGCCTGGAGTTCCCCGTGGTGCACGTGCCCTTCGGCTGGGACCGCTGGGTGCCGCGCGAACTCGACGTGCTGCGGCTGCACGACGACCACGGCAACCGGGTGCTCGACGTCGGCGGGCCGGCCGCCGCCGGGTACACCCGGGCCCGCGTGCGCCGGGACGCCGAGGAGTTCGGCGAGGACCTGCGCCTGCTGTACGTGGCGCTGACCCGGGCCGCCTGCCAGGTGGTCGCGCACTGGGCGCCCAGTGCCAACACCCGCTCCGCGCCGCTGCACCGGCTGCTGTTCGGCCGGCCGGCGGCCGGGGCGCAGCCCGACCCGGAGGTGGCGGTGCCCTCCGACGACGACGCGGCCGCCCTGCTCGCCGCCCTGGCCGGGCAGTCGGGCGGCCGGATCGGCGTCGCCGACGTCGCGCCCGCGCCCGGCACCCGCTGGTCCCCACCGGCGCAGCCCCCGCCCGAGCTGGCGGTCAGCAGCTTCACCCGGGTGCTCGACGACGACTGGCGGCGCACGTCCTACAGCGCGCTCACCCGGGCCGCCCACGACCTGCCGCCGACCAGCGAGCCGGACGAGCCCGGCACCCAGGACGAGCGGGACGCCGAGCAGGACGTCCCGGCCCCCGACGCCGTACCGGCCCCCGACGCCGTCCCGGGAACGGGCGCCGTCCCGGGCGCGGGCGCCGTCCCGGGACCGAGCGCCGGCGGCCCCGCCCTGCCCCCGGACACCGGCGCGCTGCCCTCACCGCTGAGCGCCCTGCCCGGCGGTGCCGCGTTCGGCACGCTCGTGCACGCCGTGCTCGAGGAGCTGGACCCGGCGCAGCTGGACCAGCGCTGCGCCGAGGCGGTGGACCGGTTCCTGGTGCCCGGGGTCGACGCCGCCGCCCTGGCCGACGGGCTGCGCCCGGTGCTGCACACCCCGCTCGACGAGCAGGGCACCACGCTGGCCGGCATCGCCGCCGGCGACCGGCTCGCCGAGCTGGACTTCGAGCTGCCGCTGGCCGGCGGCGACGACGCCGTCCCGCACGCGACGCTCGCCGACGTCGCCGCGCTGCTGCGCCGGCACGACCTCGGCCCGGTGACCGGCTACGCCGACCGGCTGGCGACCCTGGAACCCGCGGCGCTGCGCGGCTTCCTCACCGGCAGCATCGACGCCGTGCTGCGGCTGCCGGACGGGCGCTTCGCCGTCGTCGACCACAAGACCAACCGGCTGGGTGCCGAGCCGCTCACCACCTGGCACTACCGGCCCGCCGCGATGGCCGGGGAGATGCAGCACACGCACTACGTGCTGCAGGCGCTGCTCTACTCCGTGGCCCTGCACCGCTTCCTGCGCTGGCGCCAGCGGGACTACGACCCGGCGCGGCACCTGGGCCCGGTGCTCTACCTGTTCGTCCGCGGCATGGCCGGCCCGGAGACCCCCGCCGGCGCCGGGGTGTTCACCTGGCACCCGCCGGCGGCCCTGGTCACCGAGCTGTCGGACCTGCTGGCGGGCCGGTCGTGATCGGTGTCCGCGCCACCGGCGTGCTGCGGGAGTTCGCCGAGGCCGGCGTGCTGGCGCTCGCCGACGTGCACGTGGCCCTGCGGCTGTCCCGGCTGGGGGCGGAGACGTCGGAGACGGTGCTGCTGGCCGTCGCGCTCGCCGTCCGCGGGGTGCGCACGGGGTCGGTGTGCGTGGACCTGGCCACGGTGGCCGACTCCGTGGTGCCCGACGAGGACGCCCCGCCCGTGGACCTGCCCTGGCCCGTGGACTGGTCGGCGTTGCAGGACAGCCCGCTGGTCGCCGTCGGCGCCGCGGCGCCGTGGCGGCCGCTGCGGCTGGTGGACGGGCTGCTCTACCTCGACCGCTACTGGCAGCAGGAGCAGCTGGTGCGCCGCGAGCTCGGCCAGCGAGCGGCACTGCTGCCCCCACCGGTCGACCTCACCCTGCTCCCCGAGCTGTTCCCCGGCCCCGCGCCGGACCGGCAGCGGCTGGCGGCGGCGGTCGCCGCCGGCCGCTGGGTCAGCGTGATCACCGGCGGCCCGGGCACCGGGAAGACGCACACCGTGGCCCGGCTGCTGCGGCTGCTGATGGCCCAGCCCGGCCCGCCGCCCCGGATCGCGCTGGCCGCACCCACCGGCAAGGCCGCGGCTCGGCTGCAGGAGTCGGTGCTGGCCCAGGCCGCGGAGGTGGGGCTGCCGCTGGACCTCACCGCCTGCACGGTGCACCGGCTGCTCGGCTGGCGCCCGGACAACCGCAGCCGCTTCCGGCACGACGCCGGCAACCGGTTGCCGTTCGACGTGGTCGTCGTGGACGAGTCCTCGATGGTGCCGCTGACCCTCATGGCGCGGCTGCTGGAGGCGGTGCGGCCCACGGCCCGGCTGGTGCTCGTCGGCGACCCCGACCAGCTCACCCCGGTCGAGGCCGGCGCCGTGCTCAGCGACCTGGTGCACCGGCCCGGTGCCGCCGCGGCGCCCGACCCGAGCCCGGAGCTCGACCGGGACGCCGACCTCGACGAGGTCGAGCGGGCGCAGCTGCGCAACGGCGTGGTGCGGCTGCGGGTGTCCCGCCGGTACGGCGCCAGCATCGGCGGGCTCGCCGAGGCCGTCCGCACCGGGGACGCCGACCTCGCGGTGACCCTGCTGACCGGTGGCGCGGGGCTGTCGCTGGCCGCGGGCACCGACGCCCTGGCCGGCACCGTCCGCCGCTCGGCCGAGCAGCTGCGCTCCGCAGCCACCGCCGGTGACGCCAAGGCCGCCCTGGCACTGCTGGGCGGCCACCGGCTGCTCTGCGCGCACCGGCACGGCCCGCACGGCGTCTCGTACTGGAACGAGCAGGTCAGCCGCTGGTCCGGGGACGTGCCGGGGGAGTGGCACCCCGGCCAGCCGCTGCTGGTCACCGCCAACGACTACGAGAACCGGCTGTTCAACGGGGACACCGGGGTCGTCGTCGACACCGCCGACGGGTTGCGGGCCGCCTTCGCCCGCGCTGACGGCGTCGACCTGGTGCCGCTGTCCCGGCTGTCGTCGGTGGCCACCGCGCACGCGCTCACGGTGCACCGCAGCCAGGGCAGCCAGTACGAGGCGGTGACGGTGCTGCTCCCGCCGGCCGGCTCCCCGCTGCTCACCCGGGAACTGCTCTACACCGCGGTCACCCGGGCCCGCACCCGGGTGCACGTGGTGGGCAGCGAGGACGCCGTCCGGGCTGCGGTCGAGCGGCAGGTGGTGCGGGCCAGCGGGCTGCGCCGGCCGGTGACCTGACCCGGGCCGGGGCGGCCCAGGCGGGGGCGGCTCAGGCGGGGGCGGGCGTCGCCCACGGGTCGGGCACGGCGAGCGACAGGTCGTCGGCGACGATCTCCTCCCCGCACGTCGTGCAGGTCAGCCGGGCCGCCAGCCGGTGCTCGTGGCCCTCGTGCCGGTGCCGCAGCGGCATCCGGCCGGCGGTGGGCAGGTGCCGGTCGCCCCACTGCTGCAGCGTGAGCAGCACCGGCACCAGCTCCTGCCCGGCCGGGGTCAGGTGGTACTCGAAGCGGGGCGGCCGCTGCGAGTACTGCCGCCGCTCCAGGACGCCGGCGTCCTCCAGGGTGCGCAGCCGCACGGCGAGCATGTTGCGCGGGGCGCCGGTCGCCAGCCGGATGCCCTCGAAGCGCCGGACCCCGTAGAACAGCTCGCGCACGACCAGCAGGGACCACCGTTCCCCGACCGTCTCCAGCGTCGCCGCCACCGAGCAGGGGCGGTGCGATCCGGCGTCCACGGCAGCAGACGGTACCCGCGGGTCTCAGCCGAACTCGTTCATCGCCTCCGCGCGGAACTGGGCCAGGAACTGGTCGCGGGTGATGCCGCGCCGCTCGGCCTCCCGGTCGCAGAGCATCGCGATGACCAGCGACGACTGCCGGACGACGTCGGCCCGGGTGTCGTCGTCCAGCCCGGCCAGCACCTTCGTCCAGCCCGCCCAGTCACCGCCGCCGGCGGCCTCGGCGAGCTCCAGCACGATGCCGAACCGGCGCAGCGACTCCAGGTTGGCCATCAGGCGTGCACCGTCGCCCGGCCCACCGACTGCACGGCCTCGGCCAGCAGGACGGTGGAGCGCAGCCGGCCCTCCAGCGCGGGGGAGGAGTGCCCGACGATCAGCTCGTCGGCGTCGGCGTACCGGCGGAAGTCGACCAGCTGCTCGCGCACCTCCGCCGGGGTGCCCACGGCCGAGTGCGTGAGCATCGCGTCGACCTGCTGCCCGGCGGCGGACTCCAGCAGCAGGTCGGTCTCCTGCTCGGTGAGGTCCCGGCCCCGGCCGAACAGCAGGGCGGCGCGGCGGCGGCGCAGCACCTCGAACTGCTCCCGGGCCGAGGCCGTGGTGTCCGCGGCGACCACGTTGGCGCCGGCGATGACGTGCGGGGCGTCCAGCTGCTCAGAGGGCCGGAAGTCCCGGCGGTACAGCTCCACCGCCGCCCGCAGTGCCTGCGGCGCGAAGTGCGAGGCGTGCGCGTAGGGCAGGCCGAGCGCCGCGGCGAGCTGCGCGCCGAAGGTGGAGGAGCCCAGCACGTAGAGCGGCACGTGCGAGCCGCTGCCCGGGAACGCCTGCACCCCCGGCACGCGGCTCTCGCCGGCGAGGTAGGCCTGCAGCTCCAGCACGTCCTGCGGGAACCGGTCGCCGGCGCGGGGGTCGGTGCGCATCGCGTGCATCGCCTGCTGGTCCGAGCCGGGTGCCCGGCCGACGCCCAGGTCGATCCGGCCGGGGTACATCGCCTCCAGGGTGCCGAACTGCTCGGCGATCACCAGCGGCGAGTGGTTGGGCAGCATCACGCCCCCGGCGCCGAGCCGGATGGTGGAGGTCCGCGCCCCGACGTGGGCGATGAGCACGCTGGTGGCCGAGGAGGCGATGGCCGGCATGTTGTGGTGCTCGGCATACCAGACCCGGGTGTAGCCGTGCTGCTCCGCGCACTGCGCCAGCGCCACGCTGGCCGCGATGCTGTCGGTGACGGTCTCGCCGGGCGCGACGGGGGCGAGGTCGAGGACGGAGAGCGGGAAGGACACGGGGCAGGGCCTCTCTGGTCGGAGCAGGGACCCGGTGCCTGCGGTCCCCGTCAGGGCGAACGCCTCAGCGGCGCGGGCATTCCACCCGGGCGGGGTGGCCGGGTCACCGAGCGGGTCGTCCGAGGTCGGGGACCAGGTCGCGGAGAAAAGATGGTGCCGGTCACACCGGTTCTGTCGGACCCTCAGGAGATGCTCCGGGTGAGCACAGGAGAGGAGTCGCGATGACCACATCGGCACCGTTGGCGATCGAGGCCAGCGGTCTCAGGAAGAGCTTCGGCACCACCCGGGCGGTCGACGGCGTCGACCTCGCCGTCCCGGCCGGGTCGGTGTACGGGGTGCTCGGCCCCAACGGCGCCGGCAAGACCACCACCATCCGCATGCTGGCCACGCTGATCGCCCCCGACGCCGGCACCGCGCTGGTGCTCGGGCACGACGTGGTCACCGAGGCCGACGCGGTGCGCCGGCTGGTCAGCCTCACCGGTCAGCTGGCCTCGGTCGACGAGGAGCTCACCGGCCGGGAGAACCTGGTCATGCTCGGCCGGCTGCTGGGCCACTCGTGGGCGGCCGCGCGCGTCCGGGCCGACGAGCTGCTGGCCGCCTTCGACATCGCCGAGGCCGCCGGCCGGCTGGTCAAGCACTACTCCGGGGGCATGCGCCGCCGGCTCGACATCGCGGCCAGCATCGTGGTCACCCCGCGGCTGATGTTCCTCGACGAGCCGACCACCGGGCTCGACCCGCGCTCGCGCAACCAGGTGTGGGAGATCGCCCGCGCGCTGGTGGCCGAGGGCACCACGATCCTGCTGTGCACCCAGTACCTGGAGGAGGCCGACCAGCTCGCCGACGGCATCGCCGTGATCGACCGCGGCCGGGTGATCGCCGAGGGCACGCCCGGGCACCTCAAGGCCTCGGTCGGCACCGGCGCGCTGCGCGTCCGGCTGATGGACGCCGGGCGCCGGGCGGAGGCCGCCGCGCTGCTGGAGCGCACCGTCGGCCCGGTGGCGCTGGAGCCGGACCCGGCCGCGCTCGCGGCCACCGGTGCCGACGCCGCGCGGGCCGCGCTGGGGGTGGCCGAGCTGGCCCGGGCCGGCATCCCGCTGGCCCAGTTCTCCCTGGAGCAGCCCAGTCTGGACGAGGTCTTCCTCGCCCTCACCGGCCACCTGGCCGAGGACACGCCCGCACCGTCCGACACCCTGCAGGAGCAGTCATGACCGCCACCACCCGGGCCCCGGGCCCCGCCGACACCGCGGCGGTCCGCCGGGCCATCACCTCCACCGCCCGGCCCACCCCGCCCGGCCGGCTGGCCACCGCCGTCGTGTTCGGCTGGCGCGGCATGCTCAAGATCAAGCACGTGCCCGAGCAGTTGCTGGACGTCACCGTCACACCGGTGATGTTCGTGCTGATGTTCACGTACCTGTTCGGCGGGGCGATCGCCGGCTCCACCGGCGCCTACCTGGACTTCATCCTGCCCGGGATGCTGGTCATGTCGGTGCTGTTCACCACCGTCTACTCCGGGGTCTCGCTGAACACCGACCTGACCAAGGGCGTGGTCGACCGGTTCCGCTCACTGCCGATCTGGCGGCCGGCGCCCCTGCTCGGGTCGCTGCTGGGCGACAGCGTCCGCTACGTGCTGGCCGGCACCGTGATCATCGTGCTGGGCCTGGCCCTGGGCTTCCGGCCCGACGGCGGGGTGCTCGGGGTGCTCGGCGCGCTGGCGGTGGTCGTCGTCTTCTCCTTCGGGCTGTCCTGGGTGTTCTCGGTGCTCGGGCTGCTGCTGCGCTCGCCGAACGCGGTGATGAACGCCGGCTTCATGGCCATCTTCCCGCTGACGTTCCTGTCCAACGTGTTCGTCGACCCGGCCACCCTGCCCGGCCCGCTGGAGGCCTTCGTGCAGGTCAACCCGATCACCGTGCTCGCCACGGCGTCCCGCTCGCTGATGCAGGGCGAGCCGGACGGCGTGGCGATCACGGTGTCCCTCGGGGTGGCGGCACTGCTCACCGCGGTGTTCCTGCCGCTCACCACGCGGCTCTACCGCAGCCGGTGAGCGGGGCGCGGCCACGTTCGAGCGGGCCGCTGGGGCGGTCCGCTGGACCGGCACCCCGGCTCGGCGGGACGGCGCGACTGCTCAGCGGGAGAGCGCGGCGGCGACGGCGTCGACGTTCGACTGCATCCAGCTGACGTAGTCCATGCCCTCGGGCAGGGTCTCGGTGACCGGGACGACGGCCACGCCGGCGTCCTCGGCGGCCTGCAGCACCTGCTCGGTCTCGGCGCCGGTGGTCTGCTCGTTGTAGACCAGTGCCTTCACCTGGCCGCTGGAGAACAGGTCGAGGGTCTGCTGCAGGACGGCGGGTGAGACGTCGGTGCCCTCCTCGATGGCCTCGGAGAACTCCTCGGGGGTCCGGTTCGCAGCACCCAGGGCGTCGAGCAGGTACCCCGGCACCGGTTCGGTGATGGCGACACCGGCCCCGCTGGTGGCCGGCTCGTCGGTGGCTTCCGCGTCGATGAGGGCCTGCACCTGGGCCGTGAAGGCGTCGCCGTTGCTGCGGTAGGTGTCGGCGTTGTCCGGGTCGATCGTGCTGAGCTGGTCGACGATCTCCCCGACCAGCGTCACCACGGTGGGGAAGTCGTACCAGACGTGCTCGTTGAAGCCCTCGGCGTCGGCGTCCTTGCCCGAGAGGTCCACGACGTTCAGCACGGTCGCCTGCGTCTCGGTGGAGTCGACCAGGGTCTGCATGAAGTCGTCGTAGCCGCCGCCGTTTTCGATCAGCAGGTCGGCCTCGGACACCTGCAGCTGGGTACGGGTGCTGGCCTCGAACGAGTGCGGGTCGGCCGACGGGTCGTCGATGATCGAGGTCACGTCCACGTCGTCCCCGCCGATGGCCGAGGCGATGCTGCCGTAGACGTTGGTGGAGGCCACCACCGAGACGCCGTCGGAGGCCGACGGTGCGGCGCCGGCGTCGTCGTCGGAGGACCCGCAGGCGGTCAGCAGGAGGCCGGCGGCCGCGGCGGTGGCGAGCAGGCGGACGGGGGTGGCGCGCATGGGACTGACTCCTTCAACCGACAATGACAATCACTACCGTAACCCGGTGATCGTCGTGCGTGGTCGAGGGGCCGTCCCGGGCGAGGGGTCGGGGTGGGTCAGCCGGCCGGCTGGGCGGCCGCGCTGGCGGCTCGGGCCTGGCTGCAGGTCGTGCAGGTGCCGAAGATCTCCAGGGTGTGGCTCACGTCGGTGAACCCGTGCTCGGCAGCCACCCGGTCGGCCCAGCGCTCGACGGCCGGACCCTCGACCTCCACGGTGCGCCCGCAGTTGCGGCAGACCAGGTGGTGGTGGTGCTGCGTGCTGCAGCGCCGGTAGACCGCCTCGCCGGAGTCGGTGCGGATCGAGTCGAGCTCGCCGTCGTCGACCAGCGCCTGCACTGCCCGGTACACCGTGGACAGGCCGATGCCGTCGCCGGCCGCGCGCAGCCGGGCGTGCACCTCCTGCGCGCTGTGGAAGCCGTCCAGCTCGTCGAACACGGCCGCGACGGCCGTGCGCTGCCGGGTGTTGCGGATCTGTCCCACCCGGTCACTGTACGGCGGGAGCCGGCCTGCGACTGCATCGCCGAGAGGTGTCAGGGCACGGCTGCGGGGACCGGGCGGGCCGTTTCCGCGCCGGCCGGGCGGCGCCCGCCCCAGCCGCGCCGCGTCCGCCGCCAGGCGACCACCCGGCACACCAGGTAGATGGCGAAGGAGATGGTGGTGACGAACGGGCTGATCGGGATGCTGCCGCCCAGGGCGAGCAGGATCCCGCCGACCGAGGCCGTCAGCGCGAACCCGGCGCTGAGCAGCGGGGCCAGCACCGGGGAGGCCGTCACCCGCAGTGCGGCCGCAGCCGGGGTCACCAGCAGCGACAGCACCAGCAGCGCCCCGACGACCTGGACGGCCAGGGAGACCGCGAGCGCCAGGAGCACCGTGAAGACCACCGACAGCACCCCGACCGGGACACCGCGCGCGGCGGCGACCTCGGGGTCGGCGGAGACGAAGGTGAGCGGGCGCCAGACGACGGCCAGCCCGACGAGCACCACGACCGACACCGACACCAGCCAGCCCAGCTGCACGGTGTCCACCGAGACGATCTGGCCGGTGAGCAGGCCGAACTTGTTCGCCGCCCGGCCCTCGTACAGGGCCAGGAACAGCACGCCCAGCCCCAGCCCGAACGGCATGAGGACGCCGATCAGCGAGTTCCGGTCCCGGGCGCGCACGCCGAGCAGGCCGATCAGCGCACCGGCGAGCAGCGACCCCAGCACCGAGCCCAGCGCCACGTTGACCCCGAGCAGCAGCGCGGCGGCCGCGCCGGCGAAGGACAGCTCGCTGATCCCGTGCACCGCGAACTGCATGTCCCGCATCTGCACGAACACGCCGATCAGCCCGCCGACGACGCCGAGCAGGGCCGCCGCGATCAGCGAGTTCTGCACCAGCCCCAGCAGCGCGCCGTAGTCGGTGAAGTCGAACAGGCCGCTCACCGCCCGGACCGCGCCGTCGTCCGCAGAGCGGGGTGGTCGTGGTGCTGGTGGTCGTCCGGGTGGTGACGTGCCGAGCCCGACGCGTGGTCCGGGGTGCCGACGACGACGATGCGCCCGCGGACGGTGACCACGTCGACCGGCGTCCGGTACAGCTCGCTGAGGGTCGCGGAGTTCATCACCTCGGCCGGGGTGCCCAACCGGTGCTGCCCGTTGGCGATGTAGAGCACCCGGTCGACCAGGTCGAGCACCGGGTTGATCTCGTGGGTGACGAACACGACCGCGGTGCCGTGCTCGCGCCGCCGCCGGTCGATCACCGCGCTGACCGCACGCTGGTGACCGAGGTCCAGGGACAGCAGCGGCTCGTCGCAGAGCAGCAGCTGCGGGTCGGTGGCCAGTGCCTGGGCGATCCGCACCCGTTGCTGCTCGCCGCCGCTCAGCAGCCCGACCGGCGCGTCGGCGTAGTCAGTGGCGCCCACCGCGGCCAGGGCGTCGGCGACCGCCCGGCGGTGGTCGGCCCGCCGGCGGCCGAGCCCCCACCGGTGCCCGTCGATGCCCAGCGCCACCAGGTCGCGGGCCCGTAGGGGCGTCGCGGCGTCCATCGACTTCTGCTGGGGCACGTAGCCCGCCGCGCGGCTGCCGCGGCCCGGTGGCCGACCGGCCACGAGGAGCTCGCCGGCGGTCAGCCGCTGCTGGCCCAGGGCGGCCTTCAGGAACGTCGACTTGCCGGCGCCGTTGGCACCGAGCACGGCGAGGAACTCACCGGGGGCGACGTCCAGGTCCAGGCCGCTCCACAGCACCCGGTCGCCGAACGCCATCGCGGCACCGCGGGCGCTCAGCACCGCGTCCGGGCGCCTGGATCCGCCCGGCGCGGGCGTCCCGGTCGCTGTTCTCGTGCCCACGCTGACCGGGGCGGCTGACTCCACCGGACCAGCGTAGACAACGGGAACCGTTCCTGGCAGGACGCTCGCGCCGGCTCAGCCCTCGTAGGCGGGGACCGGTTCCGGGACGCGGGTGACCGACACTGCCCGGACGACCGGCTCGAGGAACCTGCCGGTGGGGTCCGGGACCGGGTCGGCTGCCGTGCCGACGACCTCGACCCACTGGTCGGCCGGCAGGTCGCCGCGCGGCGCGTCGACGACCACGGAGATCGCCGCGGCGTCCGCGGCGCAGCAGCTGATCCGGATCCGGCTGACGTACCAGCCGCCGCCCTCCCGGGGCGTCACGAAGCCCACCAGGCGCACGATGCGCCCGTCGAGTGTGCCCTGCTCCTGGCTGGCGAACCAATAGCTGAGCAGGGGAAGGGTCACGTGGTCGGTGCCGGGGTCGTCCGGGGCGATGCGGGAGCCGGCGGCGGCCGGGGGAGCGGGCGGGGCGGCCTGCCGGGCGGCGGTGTACGCGCCGAGTGCCGGGGGCGCCACGACCACGAGCACCGCCACCGGCAGCAGCAGCAGCCACCCGATGCGCGGCCCGGCGTCGCCGTGCCCGTGCGCCCCTGCCCCGTGCCCGCCGACGGACGGGCCGGCGTCCTGCTGCTCACCGGCGGCGTCGTCGTCCCGGCCGGGTGCGGTGAGCACCCCGGCGACGCCGAGCAGGAACACCACCGCACCGGCCACCAGCAGCAGCGGGCCGAAACCGGGCCGGACGTAGGCCAGGTGCTCCTCGCCCCACGCGACCCGCACGGCCACCCCGCCCAGCAGCACCAGCAGCAGGTCCCGGGTCAGGCGCTGCACGGGGCACCTCCCGGTGACCGGCTCACAGCAGCACCGCCCCGACGGCGACCGCGGTGGTCACCGCGACGAGGAAGGTGACCGGGGCGAAGCGCACGGCGAACCGGCGGCCGAACGTGCCGGCCTGCAGCGCGATCAGCTTGACGTCCACCGCGGGGCCGACCACCAGGAACGCCAGCCGCGCGGTCAGCGAGAACGACGTGAGCCCGGCGGCGACGAACGCGTCGGCCTCCGAGCAGATGGCCAGCACCACCGCCAGCCCGGCCAGCACCAGGACGGCGAGCACGGGCGAGTCCGCGACCGTGTCCAGCCAGGCCCGCGGCACCACGACGTTCAGCGTGGCCGCGGTGAGCCCGCCGACCACCAGGAAGCCCCCGGCGTGCAGCAGGTCGTGCCGCATCGAGTCCAGGAACGTCGCCGTCCGGCCGCGCTCGGGCCCGGGCGCCTGCTCCGGCAGCCGGATCCAGTCCGACCGGCCGAGCAGGGTCCACAGCCAGCCCATCACCAGCGCGACCAGCAGCGAGGCGAGGAAGCGGGCGGCGACCATCTCCGGGTCGCCGGGGAAGGCCACCGCGGTCGCGACCAGGACGACGGGGTTCACCGCCGGCGCGGACAGCAGGAAGGCCAGCGCCGCCGCCGGGGTGACGCCGCGCCGGACCAGGCTGCCGGCCACCGGCACCGACGCGCACTCGCAGCCGGGCAGGGCGAGACCGGAGATGCCGGCCACCGGCACCGCCAGCGCCGGCCGCGAGGGCAGCACCCGGGTGAAGAAGGACGGCGGCACCAGCGTGCCGATCGCCGCCGACAGCAGCACGCCGAGCACCAGGAACGGCAGCGCCTGCAGGCAGACGGCGACGAAGACCGTGCTCCAGGCCTGCACCGCCGGCCGGCTGAGCAGGTCCGGCGCGGTCAGCCGCAGCGCGACGACCAGCGCGATCGCCGCGACGAGCAGGTCGGTGGACTGCAGCCGTGCCCGGCGGGCGCTCGTACCGGCCGTCGCCATGGGCCCTCCGGTGGTCCAGCGCATGATTCCCGTTAGCGTGAGGGGAGTCTGCCCCACGACAGTGCCGAACCTCGAGGAGTGCCGTTCATGAGCGAGTCGTCGTCCCGAGCCGGGGGAGCTGCCCGGGTGTTGCGCAAGGCCGCCGGGACGGTGGCCACCGGCGTCGTCGGTGTGCTGGTCGTCCGCGCCGCCGAGCGCGGTGAGGGTGGCAGCCTGCCGCGCCGGGTGGCGGTGACCGCCACCCGCTGGGGCATCCTGGGCGCCCGCCGGGCGGAGTCGGTGGTGGAGCGCACCCGGCTGGCCGCCGGAGATGTGCGCGCGCAGGCCTATGCCGACCTCGGCGAGCAGGCCCCGCCGCCGGCCGACCGCTCGGCCGACCCGCACGACCACAGCCACTGATGGCCCCGGACCCGGCCGTGCCGGTCGTCGTCGCCGATGCCGGCGGGCGGGTCCGGGTGCACGCCGCCGGACTCACCGGCTCGCCGTCGCGCGCGGTGCTGGCGGAGGACGCGCTGGACGCCGTGCCCGGGGTGCTCGCCGCGCAGGGCTTCCCGGTCACCGGGCACGTGGTGGTCTGGCTGACCGCCGACGCCGACCGCGCCGCGGTGCTCGCGGCCGTGTCGGCGGCGGCGGACCAGCCCGGCGACGCCGTGGTGGCGCGCCGTCCCCGGTCGGCCGACGTGGCCAACACCGAGCTGGTGCGGATCGCCGTGGGCGGTGCCGCGCTGGTGCTGCTGGGCGTGCGCCGCTACGGCCTGGGCCGGCCGCCGGTGCTCAGCGGCCGCAGCCGGTTCGCCGCGACCGTCGTCACCGTGTTCACCGGCTACCCGTTCGTCAAGGGGGCGGTCGGCGCGCTGGCCGGCAAGCGCAGTGCCGGGACCGACGCGCTGGTCACCGCGGCCACGTTCGCCAGCCTGCTGCTGCGGGAGAACGTCGTGGCCCTCACGGTGCTGTGGCTGCTGAACATCGGGGAGTGGTTGCAGGCGCTCACCCTGCGCCGCACCCGCCGGGCGATCAGCGCGCTGCTGGCCGGCACCGAGACCACGGCGTGGGTGCTGGTGGAGGGCCGCGAGCCCGGGGACGCCGACGTCGAGCGCCAGGTCGACCTGGGCCAGCTGCGGGTCGGTGACCTGGTGGTGGTGCACGAGCAGGCCACCGTCGCCGTCGACGGCGAGGTGGTCGACGGTTCGGGCGTGGTGGACCAGGCCGCGATCACCGGTGAGCCGCTGCCGGTGTCGGTGACCGCGGGCTCCCGGGTGCACGCCGGGTCGGTGAACCTGCGCGGGCGGATCGTGGTGCGCGCCTCGGCCACCGGGTCGGACACCGCGATCGGCCGGATCATCTCCCGGGTCGAGCAGGCGCAGGACGACCGGGCGCCGATCCAGACCGTGGGCGAGGAGTTCTCCCGCCGCTTCGTGCCGGCGTCCTTCGCCCTCGCCGGGCTGACCTGGATGCTCACCCGGGACGTGCGCCGGGCGATGACGATGCTGCTGGTGGCCTGCCCGTGCGCGGTCGGGCTGTCCACACCGACGGCGGTGAGCGCAGCGATCGGCAACGGCGCCTCCCGCGGGGTGCTCATCAAGGGCGGCGCGCACCTGGAGGCCGCCGGCCGGGTCGACGCCGTGGTGTTCGACAAGACGGGCACCCTGACCATCGGCCGGCCGGTGGTGACCAACATCGTCTCGTTCTCCCCGCTCTGGGAGCCCGAGCAGGTGCTGGGGTACGCGGCCAGCTCCGAGGTGCACTCCCGGCACCCGCTGGCCCAGGCGGTGATCCGCTCCACCGAGGAGCGGCACGTGTTCATCCCGCCGCACGAGGAGTGCGAGGTGCTGCTGGGCCTGGGCATGCGCACCCAGGCCGACGGGCGGGTGCTGCTGCTGGGCAGCGAGGCGCTGATGGCCAGCGAGGGCGTCGAGGTCGGGGCCGAGGCGGCGGGCTGGCTGGCCACGCTGCGCGCGGAGACCGAGACACCGCTGCTGCTGGCCGTGGACGGCGAGCTGGTCGGCCTGGTCAGCCTGCGCGACGAGATCCGGCCCGAGGCGCGCGAGGTGCTCACCGCGCTGCGGGCCACCGGTGTGCAGCGCGTCGTGATGCTCACCGGTGACCACACCGCCACCGCCGCGGCGGTGGCCGGGGCGCTGGACATCACCGAGTGGCGGGCCGAGGTGCTGCCCGAGCAGAAGCAGGACGTCGTCCTGGCGCTGCAGGCCGAGGGGCACACGGTCGCGATGATCGGCGACGGCACCAACGACGCCCCGGCGCTGGCCGCCGCCGACATCGGCATCGCGATGGGCGTCTCGGGCACCGACGTCGCGGTGGAGACCGCCGACGTGGCGCTGGTCGGTGACGACCTGCGGCACCTGCTCGACCTGCGGGAGCTGGGTGGCCGCACCCTGCAGATCGTGCGGCAGAACTACGGCATGTCCATCGCCGTCAACGGCATCGGACTGCTCGTCGGCGCCGGGGGCGCGCTGTCCCCGGTGCTCGCCGCGGTGCTGCACAACGCCTCGTCGGTGGCCGTGGCGGGCAACTCCGCGCGCCTGGTCCGCTACCGCGGCGTGCGGCGGGCCGACCCGGCGATCGAGCCGGAGGGCCTGCTGCCGACCGGCGGCTGACCCCCGCCCGGGTCAGCCGCGGTTCCGCCGGCGGCGCACGGTGACCAGGACCGCGGCCGCCGCGAGCAGCACACCGCCCCCGGCCGGCAGCCACGCCGGCACCCCGGACGGGGACGCCGGACGGGCCGCGGCCGGCTCGCTCGCCGCCGGCAGCGGGCTCGGCGCCGGGTCGGTGGCCGGCGGGGCCGGCGCGGCAGCCGGAGTGGGCGTCGTGCCGGCAGCCGGGGTCGGGGCCGGCGTCGGGGCGTAGGTGAAGCTGAGCGTGCCCTCCAGCCGGTGACCGTCGCCGGCGCCGACCGACCAGGCCACGGTGTGCAGGCCGGCCTCCAGCAGGGCGACCGGCTGGGTCAGCACCGCCCCGTCGGCGACGGCGGCGGCGGTGCCGACCCCCACCCCGGTGGGGCCGGTGACCAGCACCTCCCGCACCCGCACGGCACCGCCGAAGGTCAGGGTGACCGCGCTCGGCGGCGCGACGACGGTGCTCCCGTCGGCCGGGTCGGTGGACACCAGCCGGGTGTGCGCCCGGGCGTCCGTGGCGGTGCCCAGCACCAGCGCCAGCGACAGGACCAGTGCCAGGACCAGTGCCGGGACCAGCGCCAGGACCCCGGTCGGGACCCGTGCGGGGACCACCCCGAGCAGCCCGGGGGCCGCCTGCCGTCGGGGGCTCGGACCGGTCGGTGCGGCCGTGGTCATCGGGGCGCTCCCTCGTCCTGCGTCGCGGTGGCGGCGTCGCCGTCCATGGTGCCCGGCCGGGTGCGTCGCCGGAGCGAGGAACGCCCACTGCTAGCCTGTCGGTAATGATTCCCGATATCGTAGGTGCCGGCGGTCGCCCCGCACTGGCGGTGCGTGGTCTCTCGATCTCCGTGCACGGCCGGGACCTGGTGCACGACGTCGACCTCACCGTCGCCCCCGGGCAGCGGCTGGCGCTGATCGGGGCGTCGGGCTCGGGCAAGTCGCTCACCGCCGGTGCGGTGCTCGGGCACCTGCCGCCCGGCGCCCGCGTGCGGGGCACGGTGCAGGTCGGCGGGCACGACGTGACCGGCGTGCACCCCGCCCGCCGCCCGGCCGCGGCCCGGGCGGCCGCCGTGGCCCAGGACTCGCTCACCGCGCTCAACCCACTGGTGCCCGTCGGGGCGCAGCTGGCCACACCGCTGCGGCGCCGGGCAGGTCTGCGCGGCCCGGCCGTGGCCCGGCGCAGCGTCGAGCTGCTCATCGCCGTCGGCATCGAGGACCCGGCGCGGGTGCTGCGCAGCTGCGCCGGGGAGCTGTCCGGTGGGCAGCGCCAGCGGGTGTGCATCGCGATCGCCCTGGCGTCCGAGGCAGGCCTGCTCGTCGCCGACGAGCCGACCACCGCCCTGGACCTGGTCACCCAGGCCCAGGTGGTGGACGTCGTCCGGCGCGCCACGCAGGAGGCCGGGCTGCTGTTCATCACCCACGACGTCGCCGTCGCGGTCGCGCTGTGCGACACCGCGGTGGTGCTCGCGCACGGCCGCGTCGTCGAGCGCTGCTCGACCGCCGACCTGGCCCCGGACCCGCAGCACGCCTACACCCGCGACCTGGTGGCGGCGACTCGGCTGGACTCGGTCGCGCTGCGTCCCGGCGCGCCGGCGGTGGCCGGGTGAACGGGCTGGTCGCCAGCGGCGTCACCCGGAGCCACCGGCTGCCGCGCCAGCGGCCCTGGTCCCGGCCGGGCCGGCACACCGCGGTGCACGGGGTGGACCTGCGGCTGGCCGCGGGGGAGTCCGTGGGGCTGGTCGGCTGCTCGGGGTCCGGGAAGTCCAGCCTGCTGCGCTGCCTGCTCGCCCTCGACCGCCCCGACGCCGGGTCGGTCGGCTACGACGGCCGGCCGGTGGTCCCGGGCCCCGCGCACGCGTTGCGCTGGTTCCGCCGCCGGGTGCAGTACGTGCCACAGGACCCCGCCTCCACCCTGGACCCGCGGATGACCGTGGCCGCGCTGGTCGCCGAGCCGCTGCGGCACCTCGACGTGCCCGGCGACCCCGACGTCGTCGTCCGGTCGGCCCTGCAGCGGGTGGACCTGCCCGCCGAACTGGCCGGACGCCGACCCGGGGAGCTCTCCGGGGGCCAGGCGCAGCGGGTGGCCATCGCCCGCGCCCTGGCGCCCGGCCCGGCGCTGCTGCTGGCCGACGAGCCGGTCAGCGGGCTGGACCTGCCGGTCCGGCGGCAGGTGGTCGAGCTGCTCGCCGAGCTGTCGCTGCGTCAGGGGCTCGGCCTGCTGCTGGTCTCCCACGACCTGTCCGTGGTGTCCGCGCTCTGCTCCCGCACGGTCGTGCTGCACGACGGGCGGGTGGTCGAGGACCGGCCCACCGGCGAGCTGGTCGCCGACCCGCGGCACCCGCGCACCCGGCTGCTCGTCGAGGCCGTGCCCCACCTGCCCTGCTGACCCACCCCACGACGACGAGGAACCACGTGCCCACGAACCCCACCCGCCTGCCCCCGCGCCTGCTCGCCGGCGCCGCCGCCGCCCTGCTGCTGTCCGGCTGCTTCAGCGGCGGCACCGACACCGCTGCCGGCACCGACGACGGGCGGGTGTCCCTGGCCATGCTGCAGCCGCCGCGCTCCGGCCTGACCCCGCTGTCCGACGACGCGTTCAAGCTGTCCCGCTGGAGCACCGCGGAGACCCTGGTGACCCTGGACGACCTCGGTGAGGCCCAGCCCGCGCTGGCCACCGGCTGGACCCAGGTCGACGACCGCACCTGGCGGTTCACCGTCCGCTCCGGCGTCTCGTTCCACGACGGCACCGAGCTGACCGCCGAGCAGGCCGCGGCGTCGCTCACCGCCGCCACGCAGGCCGCGCCCAAACCCCGCATCCTGGACGGCGTCGATCTCACCGCCACCGCCGACGGGGACGACGTGGTGGTCACCACCGCCGACGTCGACCCGCTCGTCCCGCAGCGGCTGTCCAGCCCGCAGCTGGCCGTGCTCGCGGCGTCGGCCTACGCCCCCGACGGCACCGTCGACCCGGTCGGCACCGGGACGGGGCCGTTCGAGCTGGTCGCCGTGGACGGCACCTCCGGGGCCACCCTGGACCGGTTCGACGGCTACTGGGGCACCCCGGCCCGGGCATCCGGCATCGACGTCGACTTCGTGCCCGACGGCACCGCCCGGGCCGCGGCCCTGCGCACCGGCACCGCCGACGTGGTGGAGGCCGTCCCGGTGTCCCAGGTGTCGCTGCTGGACCCGGACCTGGTGCACGAGGTGCCCATGCCGCGCACCAACACCCTCTACCTGAACACCGCGAGCGGACCGTTCGCCGACCCGGGGGTGCGTGCCGCGGCCCGCGAGGCGATCGACCGGGCCACCATCGTGGCCACCGTCTACGAGGGCCGGGCCGACGTCGCCGAGGGCCTGCTCGGCCCCGCGCTGCCGTGGGCCGCGGAGGGCCGCGGCGAGCTCGACCTGCCGCCGGCCGGCGTGGTGCCGCCGGGGACGCGGATCACCCTGGGCACCTTCACCGACCGGGCCGAGCTGCCGGAGGTCGCCGTGCTCGTCCAGCAGCAGCTGGAGGCCGCCGGCTTCACCGTCACCCAGGACGTGCGCGAGTACGCGTTCATCGAGGCCGACGCCCTGGCCGGCGCGTTCGACGCCTTCATCCTGTCCCGCGCCACCGTGCTGGACTCCGGTGACCCGGTCGCCTACCTGACCAGCGACTTCTCCTGCGCCGGGTCGTTCAACATCGCCCAGCTGTGCGACCCGGCCGTCGACGCCGCGATCACCCGCGCCGCGCAGACCCCGGCCGGCGCCGAGCGGCGGGCTGCGGTGCTCCAGGCGGAGGCCGCGGTGCTGGCCACCGGCGCCGCCGTGCCGATGCTGCACGAGCGGGTGGTCCAGGGCGAGCAGGCCGGGGTGTCCGGTGCCGCCCGCGACCCCCGCGAGCGGGCGCTGATCACTGCGGACACCACCAGCACCGGGCAGTGACCGTCCCGGTCCGGACGCTGTCCCGGCTGCTGACCGCGGCCGGGGTGGTCGTGCTGATCGGGGTCCTGCCGTGGCTGTCCGGCCGCAGCCCGGAACTGTCGATCCTGCGCGCCCGGTCGGCGGAGCAGGAGGCCACCCCGGAGGCGCTGGCGGCGGTGCGCGCCGAGCTGGGCCTGGACCGGGGGCCGGCCGGGTTGTTCGGGCACTGGCTGGGCGGGCTGGTGCACGGTGACCTGGGCACGTCCTGGGTGTCCGGCGCACCGGTGGGTCCGGGGCTGCTGCAGGCCACCGGGGTGTCCCTGACCCTGATGGGCTCCGCCCTGACGGTGACGGTGCTCGTGGCCGCGGTGCTGTGCGCGCCCGCCCTGCGCCGGGCGGTGCAGGGCCGCCCCGGCCGGCCGGCCGGCGTCGCCGGGGCCGGGCTGACCGCGCTGCCGGAGTTCCTGCTGGCGTCGGTCCTGCTGGTGGTGGTCGCGGTCTGGCTGGGCTGGCTGCCGCCGTACGGCTGGGACGGGCCGCGCTCGGCGGTGCTGCCGGCACTGGCCATGGGCCTGCCGGCGGGCGGGCTGATCGGCCGGCTGCTGGCCGACGGGCTGACCGTCACCAGCGCCGAGCGGTGGGTGGTGGCCTGGCAGGTCGCCGGCGCGTCGGGCCCGCAGCTGGTCCGGGCGCTGCTCCGCCGGACGCTGCCGGTGCTCACCGGCCAGGTCGCGCTGGTCCTGGTCGGCCTCACCGGGGGAGCGGTCGCCGTCGAGCAGGTGTTCGCCGTCCCGGGGCTGGGGCGGGCGACCCTCGGCGCCGCGGAGTCCCAGGACCTGCCCACGCTGCAGGCCGGCATGCTGGTGCTGCTGCTGGTCTCCGCCGCGTTCGCCGGGCTCGCCTCGCTGACCCGCGCGCTGCTGCTCGGCCGGGCGCTGCGCAGCGGCAGCCTCTCGGTGGCACCGCCCACGTCGGTCTGGCGTCGCCGGGACTGGCTGCTGCCGGGGACCTGCCTGGTGCTGCTCGCCGGCATCGTCGCCGCGGGCATCGGCCGCGACCCCTACGCCACCGTGCACGGCCGGCTCACCGCGCCCGGCTGGGACCTGCCCTTCGGTGCTGACGCCAGCGGCCGCGACCTGCTCGCCCGGGTGGCGCACGGCGCCGTGGACACCCTGGGCACCGCGGCGGTGGTGACCGTGCTCAGCCTGTTGATCGGCGTGCTGGTGGGCCTGCTGCCGCGGGCGTCGGCCGGGCCGATCGAGGTCGCCAACGCCGCCCCGCCGGTGATCGTCGGGGTCCTGGTGGCCGCGGTCGCCGGCTCCTCGCTGGTCGGCGCCGCGGTGGCCGTGACCCTGGTCAGCTGGGCGCCGATCGCCGCGCACGTCGCCGCGGCGTCCACCGAGGTGCGCAGGCAGCCGCACGTGCTGGTGCTCCCGGTGCTCGGCCTGGGGCCCGCCGCCGTCACCTGGCGGCACGTGCTGCCCGCCGTGCTCGGCCCGGTCGCCCGCAACGCCGCGCTCCGGCTGCCCGGCATCGCGCTGGCCCTGGCGTCGCTGGGCTTCCTCGGGCTGGGGCCGACCCCGCCCACGCCGGAGTGGGGGCTGCTGCTGGCCGAGGGCCTGCCCTACGTCGAGCGGGCCCCCTGGGCGGTGCTGGCGCCCACCGTGGCACTGGTCGCGGCGTCGCTGCTGGCCGTGTCGCTGTCCGGGCTGTCCCGGCGGCGGCCGCGACCGCGGGTCGCCGTCCCCGTCGACGGGCCGCCGGCCCCTGCCGACGTGCCCGCGGCCGACCTGTTCGTCAGCGGTGCACCCGTCGCCGGCGGGCGCTGACCCGAGGCCCCGGCAGGAGGGCCGGCCGTCAGCCGCCGGTCGGTCGGCGGGTGGCCCGCAGCACCAGGTCGTGGGTGTGGTGCGCACCGCCGCCGCCCTCGATGTCACGCTCCCGGCGCTCGTCGACCTCGACCACCCACCCGTCGTCCAGCAGCCCGGCGACGTCGGCGGGGCTGACGTAGGCGGTCGGGTCGAAGCCGCGGGCCCGCGCCTGCTCGACGTCGATGTCGGCGTGGTGCACCACCAGCAGCGTCCCGCCGGGTGCCACCGCGTCGAGCAGCACGTGCTCGCACTCGTCGCCGGGGGTGCGCAGCAGTGCCGGGTACTGCGCTGACACCAGGTCGAACCCACCCGCGGGCAGCCGGGCCTCCAGCAGCCCGGCCAGCACCCACGTCACCTGCACGCCGGCGTCCGCGGCGTGGCGTCCGGCCCGGTCCAGGGCCACCCGGGACACGTCCAGCGCGGTCACCTCCCAGCCCCGGCGGGCCAGCCAGACGGCGTCCGCGCCCTCGCCGCAGCCGACGTCCAGCGCGCGGCCGGGCCGCAGGCCGGACACCTCGGCCACCAGCGCGCCGTTGGGCCGGCCGCTCCACACCTGGTCGTGGCCGGCGTACCGCTCGTCCCACTCGGCGGCCTCGTCCGGCCGGGGACCGGGTGCCGTGGGTGGCTGCTGCTCGACCGGGAACCGATCGTCGGGGGGCTCGTTCACGGTGCCAGCATCTCCTCGGCGCCGCGCGGGGTCCACGGCGCCTCCCGGCCCGGCGGCACCGCGTAGG
The DNA here is from genome assembly GCF_010685995.1 of Goekera deserti. Lineage (GTDB taxonomy): Bacteria > Actinomycetota > Actinomycetes > Mycobacteriales > Geodermatophilaceae > Goekera > Goekera deserti. The sequence continues at coordinate 38,204 of NZ_JAAGWK010000015.1, forward strand.
TCGGTCGAGCCGGCCGGGCGCGGCCGGCGCCGGCCGCGCGGGCCACCGAGAGCAGCAGGTACACGGCGATCGCGGCCAGCACGATGGTGGCGCCCGAGGGCGTGTCGGCGTAGAAGGAGACCACCGTCCCGGTGACCGACACCGTGACGCCGACCAGCACGGCCACCACCATGCTGGACCGGAAGCTCCGGGCCACCAGCTGCGCGCACCCGGCGGGCAGCACCATCAGCGCGCTGATCAGCAGCAGCCCGAGCACCCGCATCGACAGCACGACCGTGCTCGCGGTCACCACGGCCAGCAGCAGGTTCAGCCGCAGCACGGGCAGGCCGCCGGCGGTGGCGTGCTCCTCGTCGAGGGCGACGGTGAACAGCTGCCGCCCCAGCCCGACGGTCCCCGCGAGCACGACCAGCGCCATGCCGGCGAAGGCGGCGAGGTCGGCCCGGGTGGTGGTGGTCAGCGCCCCGAACAGGTAGGCGTCCAGGTTGGCCGGGGTGCCCGCCGGGGCGCGCGTCACCGCGACGACCGCCCCGGCGATGCCGCCGTAGAACAGCACCGCCAGGGCGACGTCGGCACCGGCCGACCGGCGGCTGCGCAGCAGTTCCACCCCCAGCGTCCCGGCGACGGCGACCAGCAGCGCGCTGACCACCGGGTCGTTCCGGGTCACCACGCCCACGGCGACCCCGAGCAGGGCCACGTGGCCCAGCCCGTCGCCGATCAGCGACAGCCGGCGCTGGACGAGGTACACACCGACCGTCGGCGCGGTCAGCCCGACGAGCACCGCGGCCACCAGTGCCAGCTGCATGAAGCCGTAGCTCAGCACCGCTCTCCCGCGGACGGCAGGGCGGTGACCCGGTGCACCACCGGGGCCAGCGGCCCCAGCTCGTGCAGCACCGCCAGCACCGTCGTGCCGCTCGCCGCCAGGCCGGCGATCGTCGCGGCCAGCACCCGCTGGTTCGCGGCGTCCACCCCGGCGATCGGCTCGTCCAGCACCAGCAGCTCCGGGTCACCGGCCAGCGCCCGGGCCACCAGCGCGCGGCGCTGCTCGCCACCGGAGAGCTCGGAGAGCTGCCGGCGGTCGTATCCGGCCAGCCCGACGCCCTCCAGCGCGCAGTCGACGGCGCAGCGGTCGGCCTCCCCGAACCGCTGCCACGGCCGCCTGCGGTGTCGCGGCAGGGACAGCCGGCCGGAGGAGACCAGCTCGCGCACCGTGACCGGCACCGTGGTCGCGACCGTGTGCCGCTGCGGCACGTACCCGATCCGTGACCGGTCCCGCAGCTGCTGCTGCGGCCGGCCGAAGAGGTCGACCTGCCCGGCCAGCAGGGGTGCCAGGCCGAGCAGGCCGCGCACCAGGGCCGACTTGCCCGACCCGTTGGCGCCGCGCACCGCGACCACGTCCCCCCGGTGCAGCGTCAGGTCGACGCCGGTGACGACCGGCCGCCGGTCGTACCCGAACGCCGCCCCCCGCACCGAGACGACGTCCTCACCGGGCCCGCGGGTCGGGGCGACCCGCGGCCGGGCCACCGAGGTCAGGAGCACTGCTGCCCCGTCCGCAGGTCGGCCAGGTTGGCGTGCATGAGCTCGAGGTAGTCCGTGCCCTGGGAGGCGTCGGTCAGACCCTCGATCGGGTCCAGGATGAGCACCTGCGCGCCGGTCTCCCGGGCCACGGTCTCGGCCACGGCGGGGCTGACCAGCGTCTCGGCGTACACCGCCCGCACACCGTGCTCCCGGATGAAGTCGGTCGCCCCGGTGAGGGCGCCCGGGGACGGCTCCTCGTCCGGTGCCAGCCCGCTGATCCCGAACTGCCGCAGGCCGTAGGCGTCGGCCAGGTAGCCGAAGGCGCTGTGCCCGGTCACGACGTCGCGGCTGGCGCAGCGGGCCAGCCCGTCCCGGAACTCGCCGTTCAGGGCGGTCAGCTGCTCCCGGAGGTCCGCGGCGTTCGCGGTGTAGTCGGCCCGGTGCGCCTCGTCTGCCCGGCTCAGGGCCTCGGCCAGCGCGTCGCCGACGTCGGCCATGCGCATCGGGTCGTGCCAGAAGTGCGGGTCCCGGACGCCCTCGGCGTGCGTGCCGTCGGCGTGCTCCTCGGCGTGGCCGTCCTGGTAGAGCAGGTCCAGGTCGGCGGGGCCGGCGGCGTCGAAGGCGCGGTCGCCGGCCTGCTCGTCGACCGCCGCGTCCACCGAGGGCTGGTACGCCGACAGGTACACCACGATGTCCGCCTCCGCGGTCGCGGCGACCTCGCCGGGGGTCAGCTCGTACTCGTGCGGCTCGACACCGGGCGGGGTCAGGGAGGTGACGGTGCCGTGCGTCCCGGCGATCTGCTCGCCGAGCCACTGCAGCGGGTAGAAGGAGGCCGCGATGGTCAGGCCGCCGTCGGCGGTGTCCGACCCCGACCCGTTCGCGGCCCCGCAGCCGGCCAGTGCCAGGACGCCGGCGCAGGCGAGCGCCGACGCGCGCCCGCGGCCGCTCACCAGCTGGACTTCCGGATGCCGGGCAGCTCGCCGGCGTGCGCCATGTCGCGGAACCGGATGCGGGACAGGCCGAACGTCCGCAGGTGCCCCCGGGGGCGTCCGTCGGCGACGTCCCGGTTGCGCAGCCGGGTGGGGCTGGCGTCGCGGGGCAGCCGCTGCAGCGCCAGCTGGGCGGCGTCGCGCTCCTCGGCGGTGGGGGCGCTGCGCACCGCGGCCTTGAGCGCGGCCCGCCGTTCGGCGTACCGGGCGACGACCTCGCGCCGCTGCCGGTCCTTCACGATCTTCGAGGTCTTGGCCATGTCAGCGCTCCTCCTTGAACTCGACGTGCCGGCGCACGAGCGGGTCGTACTTGCGCAGCACCAGGCGGTCGGGGTCGTTGCGGCGGTTCTTGCGGGTCACGTACGTGTAGCCGGTTCCTGCCGTCGACTTCAGCCGGATCACCGGTCGGACGTCGGTGGCGCGGGCCATCAGGCCACCGCCCGTCCGGCGCCCAGCCGGCGCCGCGCGTCGGGGTCGGTCGCCCGGATGCGCGCGACGACGGCCTCGATGCCCTGCACGTCGATGGTCTTGATGCCCTTGGTGGACACGGTGAGCCGGATCCAGCGGTGCTCGCTGGGCAGCCAGAAGCGCTTGGTCTGCAGGTTGGGGTCGAACCGCCGGCTGGTGCGCCGGTGGGAGTGGCTGACGGCCCTGCCGAAACCGGGCCGGCGGCCGGTCACCTCGCAGTAGGTGGCCATGGGGGCTCCTGTCGTCGTGCGGTGGACGGGTCGGCATCGACTCTAGATGACAACGATTGTCAATCTCGTCTAGGGTCGGCCGGGTGATGACCGACCTGCTGCTGCTGACCGGCGTCGTCCCCGGGCTGCTCGCCGAGCCCGCGCGGACGCTGCTGGACCGACCGGGCACCGTGCTGGTGCACCACGACATCCGGGCGCTCGACCAGGGCGCCGTCGTCCGGACGATGACCGAGCGCGGACCGCACGGCCTCGTCGAGGACCGGTCGGTGGTCGAGCTCGCCCACGGCTGCCTGTCCTGCACCCTGCGCCTGGACCTGCTGCCCCTGCTGCGATCGCTCGCCGACCGGGACGACGTCGCGCGCGTCGTGCTGCAACTGGACCCCGCGCTGGAGCCCGAGCACCTGTGCTGGTCGATCGGGCACGTCCAGCTCGACGACGGCGGGACGGCGGGGGAGCACCTCGCCGTCCGTGGCGTGGTGGCCGTGCTGGACGCCGCGACCTGGCTGGTGGACGCCGCGGGGGAGGAGACCATGGCCGAGCGGGGGCTGGCGGCGACCGCCGACGACGAGCGCACCGTGGCCCAGGTCGTGGTGGCGCAGACCGGCTTCGCCGACGCCGTGCTGCTGCACGGCCGGCCGGGCGACGCGTGGGACGCGGTCCGCACCGACGCCGTGCTCGACCGGCTGCTGCCCGGGGTGCCCCGGGCCGACCTGGCCGGCACGGACCTGGACGCGCTGCTGGAGGCGCTGCCGGCCGGTGCCCGCCGGGGCCGGGTGCGCTCGCCGCACGACCCGCTGCTGGCCGGCGCCCCGCCGCTGGAGTCCGACGCCGGCGTCGCGCTGGTGCGCTTCGCCGCCGACCGGCCCTTCCACCCCGCCCGGCTGCACGACGCGCTGGACACCCTGCTGGACGGCGTCGTCTGCAGCCGGGGGCTGCTCTGGCTGGCCACCCAGCACGAGCGGGCGGTGTGGCTGGAGTCCGCCGGGGGTGGCCTGCAGGTCGGCGACGCCGGGCCCTGGCTGGCCGGCCTGCCCGCCGACCCGGAGCTGTGGGCCCAGGTGGACCCGCAGCGTCAGGTCGCGGCCGCACTGCGCTGGCACGAGGAGCACGGGGACCGGCACAGCGAGCTGGTCGCGCTCAGCCACCGCCAGGCCCCCGCCGAGATCCTGCTCGCCCTGGACGGCGCGCTGCTCACCGACGAGGAGATGGCCCTGGGCCCGACCGCCTGGGCCCTGCTGCACGACCCGTTCGGCAGCTGGCACGCCGACCCCTGCGAGGCGTCCAGCCCGGCCGACCCGGACGTGCACGCCACCGCCCACGACGACGACACCCGATGACGACACGCCCTGACCCCGACCCACCACGAGGAGCAGACATGAAGCCCGGCATCCACCCCGAGTACCGCGAGGTCGTCTTCCGGGACACCGCCAGCGGCGCCCTGTACCGCACCCGCTCCACGGTGACCAGCGACCAGACCGTCGAGGTCGACGGCCGCACCCTGCCGGTGGTCACCGTGGACGTGAGCGCGGCGTCCCACCCGTTCTGGACCGGCAACCAGCGGGTGCTGGACACTGCCGGCCGGGTCGAGCGCTTCCACCAGCGCTACGGCCGGCGCCCCGGCGCCCGCGGGCGGGGCTGACCCGGTGGCCGTCCCGAAGCGCCGGACGTCCCGGTCGAACACGCGCTCGCGCCGCGCCCGGTGGAAGGCGACACCGGTCCAGCTGGTGGCCGTGGTCGTCGACGGCGAGCGGGTGCTCGTGCCCCGCCGGCTGGAGCAGGCGGCCCGGCGGGGTCTGCTGCGGTGAGCGCGGCGACCGGGCCGGTGGTCGCGGCCTGCACCGGGCGGCGGTGCTCGGCGCTGCGGGCGCTGTCCGCCCGGCCGGACAGTGCCGAGCAGCTGAGCGCGGCCGTGCGCGACTCCGCCGGGGCCGTGCTGGTGGACGTCGACTGCCCGGGCCTCTGCTCGCGGTCCGCCGTCGCGGGGATCACCGGCTACGACGACCGGACCGGCATGCTGGGCCGGGTGTGGTGGCTGGAGCGCGTCGAGCAGCCGCCGCTGGCCGACGCGCTGGTCGCCTGGGTGCGCTCGGGGCCGCCACCGTGGTCGGCGCAGCGCGTGGTCGACGTGCCCCCCGCGCTCCGGTCGGCCGTGCTGGGCCTCGCCCCGCCGCCGGTGACCGTCCCGGCGCGGGCCCCCGGCGGGACCTGAGCGGCCGGGCGGGGTCGCGGCCCGGTCAGCCGGTGCGGTCCAGGCGCGATCGCACCCACGGCGGGCTGTGGCCCACCGCCGCGGCCAGCCGCAGCACGCTCCAGCCCTCCCGGGACCGCCGGTCCAGCCACGCGCGCACGTCGTCGGTGCCGACCCGCCGGGCGGCGGCCTCGTCGGCGGCCACCGCCCGCGCCCGCCGTCCGGCCGGGGTGGTGGCCCCGGGCGGGCGCGGCACCACGCCGGCCTCCAGCAGCGCCGCCCGCAGGCGGTCCCGGCCCAGACCGGTCTCCCGGGCCAGCTCGGCCAGGCTGGCGCCGGCGGCGTGGCGGTCCCGCAGGTGGGTGGCCAGGTCGGCGCTGCCGGCCTCGGCCAGCCGGGCACGCAGCCGGGCGGCGCGCGCCTCCCGCCGGGTGGCCCGCCCGGCGTCCAGCGCGGCGCGCCGGGCAGCGTCGCGCTGCGGCCGGACCGCCGCGTCGCGGGCAGCCCGGCGGGCCGCCTCGGCGAGCGAGCCGTCCCGGGCCATCCGGTGCCCGCGGCCCAGCTGCCGCCGGTGGTCGGGGTCGGCGGCGTAGCGCCGGGCCTGCCGCGCCGAGATGGACGACGACAGCGACCGGCCCGTCAGCGGCGTCCCGGAGGCCAGTCCCATGGCGGCCCGGTAGCCGTCCGACGTCCAGCCGTGGGCGCGCAGGTGTGAGCCGAGCGAGGCGTACCAGCGGCCGCAGAGGTGGCAGCACAGCCGGCCGGTGGAGTCCTCGCGGGTCAGCTCGCCGAACGGGGCGTGCAGCCGGTGGCCCTCGGGCGACGTCCACAGGTGCAGGTGCCCGCCGGCCGGGGACGGCGGACCGCTGCCGTCGACGCCGGGCGGGCCGCACCGGGACGGCGGTCGGGGCGTTGCGGGCATCGGCTCCTCCGGTGACGACGGGACGCGCCGGGCGGCCCCTCCCGCGGGGAGGAACCGCCCGGTGTTGTTGCGACTCTGTCGCAAGAAGGGTGCCGGCGCAACGACCGGCGCGCTCGGGCCCCGTCGGCCCGTGGGGTCGGGCAGGATGTCGGCGGCACCACCGGCGCCGGCCCACGGGAGGCGGGGTTGACCGAGCAGCGCGGCATGCGCGTGTCCGACGGCGAGCGCGAGGCGGTGGTCGGCCGGCTGCGGGTCGCCATGGACGAAGGCCGGTTGGACCTGTACGAGTACGACCGCCGGATCGCCCTGGCCTACCAGTCGGTGACCTACGGCGACCTCGAGCCGCTGGTCGCCGACCTGCCCGCGGGCGGGCTCCCGCCGCCGCCCGGGCTGCCGGCCGGCGGGCTCCCGGCAGCTGGGCTCGCGGCGTCCCGGTCCGGGGCGGGCCCGGCCCGGGTGCTGACGCCCGGGGTGGTGGAGGACATGCACCTGTCGCTGAAGGTGCTGTGGGCCGTCTGGGGTGCTGCACTCACCATCAACCTCACCGTCTGGCTGCTGGTCAGCCTCTCCACCGGGGACGCCGCGTACTTCTGGCCCATGTGGCTGCTCGTGCCCGGTGTCGTGCTGGGCGGTGTGACGGTGGGTGTGCACGAGGTGCGCCGGCGCTCCGGGCCGACGCACACCGGGCCGTCGGGCACCGGGCGCGGCCTGCCGGCCGGCGGCAGCAGCGGACCGGCCTGAGCCATCGCTGTGACGGCGCTCACCGCGTGCCGGCCGGCGGCGGGGGCAGTCCCCGGACTCACCCCCGAGCACTGAGGAGACCCCATGTCCACGCGAGCAACGGTCGGCGGGTGGCGTGCCGCGGTGGCCGCGGTGGCCCTCGTCGCCTCCCCGGTCGCCCTGGCCGCCTGCGGCTCCGGCGACAGCAGCACGCAACTGCCGGCCGACGACGAGCAGGCGCCGGACGAGCAGGAGCAGAACGAGGACGAGAACGAGAACCAGCAGAACGAGAACGAGCCGGACGAGAACGAGCCGGACGAGGACGAGCCGGACGAGAACGAGCCGGACGAGAGCTGACCCCTGCGTCCCCGCCCCCGTCGATCGAGTCATGACTGCACCGGCCGTCTCACCGTCGTCGACCACCGGGCGGCCGGCGCTGTGTCGGTTTCACGAGCTGGGGCGTGCGACCGGCCGGTGGCCCCGGCCCTGGCCGGGGGCGGGCGGCCCAGCACGTACTGCTCCCTGGGCGAGCACAACCGCACGACCTTCTCCGCCGCCTCTCGCTCCCGGGACCGGGAGACCGCGAGGGCCGCGGTGTCCGGGCTGCCCGGCGGCGGCGCCGCCGAGCGGACCGCGTCGATGGCCTCGGCGACCCTGGCGGTGTCGGTGGACCGGCTGCAGCAGCTGCTCGCCGGGGTCACCGAGCAGCTGGGGGTGGCCACCAGCGCGCTGGCCGAGGTCACCGACGCCGAGAGCGTCGAGGCCGAGCGCGCCTCGGTGCAAGCCGACGCCCGCCGCGACGTCGCCGAGGCCGAGGCCCGCGCGTCGGCCGCCGAGCGGCAGCGGCACACCGCCGAAGCCGCCGCCGAGGCCCTGGCCGACGCCGAGCGCGCCGCCCGCACCGCCCGGGAGGAGCGCGACGCCGCCCTCGCCCTGGTCGAGACCGCCCGGGCGGAGACCGAGGCCCCCCGGGTCGACCTCGCCGACGCCGCCGCCCGCACCGCCGCGGCCGAGGCCGCCCGCGCCCAGGCCGAGGCCCAGCGCGCCGAGGCGACCGCGGCCCGCGACACCGCCCGCACCGGCGCCGAGCAGGCCGCGGCGACCGCCCGGGAGCAGGCCGACCGCGCCGAGCAGGCCCGCGGCGAGGAGCACGCCGACCGGCTGGCCGCCGACGCCGCCCGGGACGCCGCGATCGCCGCCGATCGTGAGGCCCGCGCCGACCGCGCGAACCTCGCCGCCGAGCTGGCCACCATCCGCCGCGCACTGGAGGACGCCCAGCAGCGGGCCGCGGCCGCCGAGGCCGAGACCGCCCGGCTGCGCCAGGTCCTCGCCGGCCGGGACGACGCCGGCCGGAACGGCCCAGCCGGTCACTGAACCCCGCCCGGCCGACCACCCCGCCAGGCCGGAGCCGGCTACACCGGCGCCCTGCTCACCACCTACCGGTGGGCGGTGCGTACGGCGGCCGCCCTCACCGTCCAGGGCCACCAACCATCCCGGTCCCACCGGCGCGCTGAGCAGCGTCGTCGAGCAGGCGCGGGCGGCCGCGCTGGAGGTCGCGGGGGGACCCGGCCGCGGTCGGGGAGCGCCTGGGTGTGTCCGTCGAGGTGGTGGAGCCCACCGCGACGGCGTGCCGGCCGAGGCCCTGGGTGAGGTGCTCACCCACCACTTCGCCGCCGCGCTGCCCGGCTACCGCGGCTGGACCTGAGCGGTCACCTTGGTCCGCGTGCCGGGGGAGGCCCCGCCGACCTTGGACGAGGTCGTCCTGCTGCCGGGGGAGGAGGCGCTGCTGCCGCCGGCCTGGGTGCCGTGGCACGAGCGGCTGCGCCCGGGCGACCTCTCGGTCGGCGACGTGCTGCCCAGCACCGAGGACGACGAGCGGCTGGTCCCGGCGTACGTGGCCGACGACGACTCCGCCGCGGACCCGGCCGGCCGCGTCGTCGCCGGGGAGGTGGGGCTGGGGCGTGAGCGGGTGCTGTCCCCGCACGGCCGGCGCCAGGCGGTGGCGCGCTGGCTGGCCGGGGAGTTCGGGCCGGCGGCGCCGATGGCCCGCCAGGCGCCGGGGTCCTGCGGCACCTGCGGGTTCTTCCTGTCGCTGGCCGGGTCGCTGCGCCAGGTGGTGGGCGCCTGCAGCAACGCCTACGCCCCCGGTGACGGCCGGGTGGTCAGCGTCGAGTACGGCTGCGGGGCGCACAGCCAGGCGACGCTGGTCGTGACCTCCGGTGCCCCGGCCGAGGTGGTCCGAACGCCCGCTACGACACCGCCGACTTCGACGTGCTGAGCGACCAGGCCGGTGGGGCGGGTCGCCGCACAGGCTGCTCCCGCGGCGCGAGCTCCGGTCACAGCGGGATGTTGCCGTGCTGCCCCCGGGTCGGCTGCACGCGCGCCAGCCAGCGGACCAGCGCCGCCCGGGTGCCGGCCGGCGTGATGACCTCGTCCACGGCGTCGATGTCGAGCGCGAGGTCCAGCCCGCCCTCGCGCGCCTGGTGCTCGGCCACCAGTTGCCGGAGCAGCACGTCTCGCTCGGCGGGCGCGGCGGCCGCCAACCGCTTGCGGTGCAGGATCGGCACCGCCGCTTCGGCGCCCATGACCGCGACCTCCGCGTCGGGCCACGCGAAGACCGCGGAGGCACCCAGCGCCCGCGAATTCATCGCGACGTAGGCACCGCCGTATGCCTTGCGCAGCACGAGGGTGGCGCGGGGAACGACGGCTTCGGCGAAGGCGTAGAGCAGTTTTGCTCCGCGGCGCACCACACCACTCCACTCCTGCCCAACGCCCGCCAGATACCCCGGGACGTCGACCAGCACGACCAGTGGGACGCCGAAGGAGTCGCAGGTGCGCACGAACCTCGCCGCCTTCTCGGCACTCGTCGCATCCAGGCAGCCGCCCAGCCGCAGCGGGTTGTTCGCCACCACACCGACCGTCCGACCGGCCAGCCGGCCCCAGCCGGTCACCACGTTGGGGGCCCACGAGCGATGCACCTCGAACCAACTGCCCTCGTCGAGCAGCGCCCGTACGACGGGGAGGACGTCGTAGGCGCGCCGGCCGCTACCGGGCAGCAGCCCGGCCGGGTCCGGCGCCGGGCCCAGGGCGCGCTCGTCGGCGACGCCCTGGTCGCACAGCAGTGCCACCGCCGCGCGCGCGGCCCCCAGGGCCTCGGCTTCTGAGTCGGTCACCACGTGCACCACACCGCTGCGCCGTCCGTGCGTGTCGCCACCGCCGAGCGCCTCCATGGTGACGTGTTCCCCCGTCACGCTCTTGATGACATCCGGGCCGGTCACGAAGACGCGGCCCTGATCGGACATGATCACCAGGTCGGTGAGCGCCGGGCCGTAGGCCGCACCACCCGCGGCCGCGCCGAGCACCACGGAGATCTGCGGCACCTTCCCCGAGGCCGCCACCATGGCGGCGAAGACGTGGCCGACCCCGTGCAGCGCCCGCACCCCCTCGCCGAGCCGGGCGCCCCCGGAGTGCCAGATGCCGACCACGGGCTGCCGTCGGGCGACGGCTTCCTGGATCGCCGCCACGATCCGGCGGCAGCCGGCCTCGCCCATCGCGCCGCCCATGACCCGCCCGTCGGTGCAGTAGGCGATGGTTCGCACCCCGCGGACGCTGCCCTGCCCGACGACCACCCCGCACGAGGGGAGCTCATCGATGAGCGCCGTGTCACCGTCGTCGAACAGCTGCGCGAGCCGACCGACGGGGTCGTTCGGACCGGCTTCAGGGGGACCGACCGGCTGGCCGTCCGCGGAGCGCGGGTGGGTCAGGTGCCGGTGCGGCGGTCGGGACAGGGTGGTCGGTGCAAGCTCCGTCGTCGTCATGGCATCTCCAGTGCGGTCCGGATGGCGGGCGATGGGACGTGGCCGATCACCGGAACTCTGCGCGGCACCGGTCGAGCGTCACTCGGGTGCCACTCGCTGGCCGGTGGTCGGCTGGACGACGACGGCGGTGAGCGCCAGACCGCCGGCCACCAGCCACGTCCCATCGAGGACGTCGAGCCGGGGCTGGACCGGCTGCCGGGACCGACCCGCCGGAGTTGCCCGGAAGGTGCCCGCGGGGGAGAGCCGGACGGCGACCTCGCGGAAGCCGGGACGCCAGCCGGTGGTGGGGCACACTGCCTTGAACACCGACTCCTTGGCGCTCCACAGCACCACGTCCCAGTGCGTCGCAGCGGCAGCCGCGGCCAGCGTGCGGAGGTGCGCCCGCTCCGCGGGGACGGTGATGAGGTCGAGCACGCCGGGCGGCAGGGGCCGATGCGGCTGGGCGTCGATGCCCAGCGCCTGCGCGACCCCGGTCCGGGCCACGGCGCAGCCGCGGTAGCCGGTGCAGTGGGTGATGCTGCCGACCGCACCGGCCGGCCAGGTCGGCGCGCCGGCCGCGTCGCGGAGCAGGGGAGCGGGCGGGAACCCGAGCTCGGCGAGCGCGCGCCGGGCGCAGCGGCGGCCTGTCGCGAACTCCGACCGGCGCGCCGGCACGGCGGCCGCCACCAGCGCCTGCTCCTCGGGGAAGAGTTCGGCGCCCGGATCGTCGCCGCGGTGCTCGGCGGCCGTCGCCCCTTCGGGCAGCAGCGCCCCGATCAGGCCGCCGGCCGCTGCCCCGCCGGACCGCCGATCCAGCGGCGGCCCCATCAGCCGGCGAAACGCAGGTAGTGACCCCAGTAGCCCTGCCAGGCGCCGTACCGGCCGGCCAGCTCGGTGAACTCGGCCTCCGTCACCGGCCGGCCGTAGACGCGGCTCGCTGCGCGCAGCGCCTCCTTGTCCGGCGCGATCCGCTCCATGCGGCCCAGGCCACGGATGAGCAGGAAGGTCGCAGACCACGGCCCGACCCCGGTGATCTGCAGCAGCCGCTCGCGCACCTCGTCGTAGTCACCGGTGCGCAGGAAGCCCTCGTCGAGCTCCGCCCACTGGCGGACTGCCGCGGCGATGTAGCCGGCCTTGCGGGCGTTGCCGATGATGCCCTGCAGCCGTTGCGCGTCCATCGCCAGCAGCTGCTCCAGGTCGGGGAAGGCCCGCAGCGGTTGCCCGTCGACCACCATCTCGTTGCCGCAGGCGGCCATCAGTGCGTGCTTCATCGTGCGCGCGACCGGCATCGGGACCCGTTGGCCGAGGATCGCCCAGACCAGCAGCTCCAGCGGCGAGGGGAACGAGACCTGGTGGTAGCCGTACAACCGGGAGACCACCTGCCGGAAGGGCTCGTCACCGGCGCTGAGCGCGTAGAACTCGGTCAGGTCGTCCCGCAGCCCCAGGTACGAGGAGAGCCGGTCGGCGAGCGCCGCGACGACGTCGTCGGTCAGTGGCTGCGCCGACTCCAGCTCGCAGTGCACCCCTGCGCCTCCGGCCGCCCGCAGTCGCACGGCGGCAAGCGTCCCCCGCTCGCGCACCGCGCTGGTCAGCACGTCGCCCTCGGTGAGCTGCTCGCCGACCATCGCCGGGAAGCCGCGGACGAACCGCAGGCTGTGAGCGAAGTCGAACGGTGGCGTAGCAGGCAGCTCGAGGCCGACCCTGTTGATCTCGGTCACGGTCATCGATCCTCCACGGCGGTGGGACCGGACCGCGACGTCCCCGCGGGACGGTTCCCCGGCTCCCGTCGAGCCGACGGTCGGGACGGCGTCGGCCGAGGCGCCGGTACCGGTGGCGCCCCAGCGGCACCGCGCCCGGGAGCGCCCGCCCGGACCAGCACGAACGCGGCGAGCAGCGAGACCGCGGCGAAGGCGGTCATGCACCAGAAGGCGGCTTGGAAGCCTGCGGCCAGCTGCGCGGCCGGCTGCGTCTGGTCGCCGAGGAGGGAGACGCCGAGCGCAGCGCCGACCGCGCCACCGAGGCGGAGGGCGATGTTGACCTGGGTGACGGCCTGGGGCATCTGCGGCGGGCGCACCGCCACGTACGCGGCCGTCGACGACGGGACCACCGAGAGCGCGTTGCCGATGCCGAATGCAAAGGTCAGCGCCTCCAGCAGTGCCAGCGGTGCGTGTGCCGGCAGCAGCGCGATCGGCACGAAGGTCGCCGTCGTCAGCAGGGCCCCCGCCAGCACCACCCGTCCGCCGCCGAACCGGTCGGTGAGCCGGCCCGCCAGGGGCAGCACGGCGGCACCGAGAGCGAAGCCGCACATGGCCACGCCGGAAGCGACCACGCCGTACCCGCGGATCAGCTGGAAGTAGAGCGCCAGCAGGACCAGCGCTCCGATCTGCACCGCCCCGGCGACGAAGCTGGTGGCCGCCGCGGCTGCGAACACCCGGTTGCCGAGCAGCCGAAGGTCCAGCAACGCCGTGCTGCGCGTCAGTGCCCGCCGCACGAACGCGGCCACGGCCAGCACCCCGACCCCCGACGACAGGAGCGCCGACTGCACCGTGCCGCCGCCCTCGCTCACGCGGCTCACCGCGAAGGTCAGGCACGGCAGGCCGACGGTGACGAGCATGAAACCCCAGCCGTCGAAGGTCGCGGCCGCGGGGCGGCCGGGCGGGATGATCCGCCGGCCCAGCCACAGGCCGGCGATCCCCACGGGCACGTTGATCACGAACAGCCAGGGCCAGGAGGCATGCTCGGTGAGCAGACCTCCGACGATCGGACCGAGCGCGGGTCCCAGCACCAGCGGGGTGCCGACTACGCTCATCACCCGGCCCAGGAACTCCCGACCCGCGACCTGCGCGATCACGGTCTGCCCGGCGGGCAGCAGCAGACCTCCGGCGAGGCCCTGCAGGACCCGCGCCAGGACGAGGAAGCCCAGAGAGGGCGCCCCGGCGCAGAGTGCGGAGGCAACGGTGAACCCTGCGAGCGACCAGAGCCACAGCCGGCCGGCACCCAGGCGCGTGGCGGCCCACCCGGCCAGCGGCAGGCCGGCCACCAGGGCCAGCAGGTAGCCGCTGACGATCCATTGGGTGTCCTGGAGCGTGGCACCGAGGTCGGCGGTGATGGTGGCCAGCCCGATGTTCACCAGCGAGGTGTCCAACTGGGTCATGAACGCGCCGACGACCACGACGCCGGCCACCGGCCAGACTCCGCGCGGGACGGCTTGCCGCCGGGGCGCGGTCTCCACCGCCGGCTGCGGCGGCGCGGTGTCCGGGCCTGCGGTACGGCGGAACTCGGTCAGCTTCATGAGATCCTCCCGGTCGACGGTGCCGATGTCGGTGGTGCCAGCCGCTGCGACACCCAGTCCGCAGCGGTGAGCAGGCAGGAGTCGAGCTGGTTGAGGCACACGTGCGCCTCGCGCTCGTGGACCAGCAGCTGCGCGCGGTCGCCCCAGGCGGCGTGCAGCCGCTGCAGGTCGACCAGCGGGAAGATGTCGTCCAGTGCGCCGTGGACGCTGAGCACGTCGGTGGTGGCCGGGTCGCGCCCGTCGACCTCCAACCGGTCGAACAGCTCCTGCACGGCCGCGGGCGACAGGTCGGTCCGGCCGCCGCTCAGCACGAAGGAGAAGTCGTCCTTGAGCCGCCGGGGCAGCCCCGCGTAGGGCGCCATCCGCGGCCCACCCGAGAGGTTGACCACGCAGCGGAAGGCACCACCCAGCCGCTGCGCCACCCGCAGGGCGATGTGGCCCCCGAAGCTGACACCGAGGAAGGCCAGCCGGCCGGCGTCCACGCCCGGCTCGCCGTGCAGTTCGGTGACCAGCCGGGCGACCACGCGCTCGGGGTCGGCAGGGAGCGGGGTCTGCCCGACCTGGAGGCCCTGTCCGGGACCTTCGAACAGCACGGCGGCGATACCGCGCTCGAGGAACGCCTCGGCCAGCGACAGCGGCTCCACCTCGGTGACCGAGTCCAGGCCGTTGCAGACGACGACGCAGGGCAGCGGGCCCGGCGTCGAGGCCGCGGCCGGCGGTCGCAGCAGCCAGTAGCGCACGACCGCTGACCCGGGTCCTCCGGCGGCGACCTCGCGCTGGGTGATGTCGAGGTCCCCGCACTCGAGGCTGCGCTCGAAGGCGTCGCGCACCCGCCGGCGGAGCGCCGCCTTCGCTGCGGCGTCGTCGAAGTCCATGAACTCGGCCCAGTGGAAGCATGCGGCGGCCGCCCGGTGGGCCCGCGCCTGGCCGGCGACCGTCGTCGAGCCGGTGGCCACTGCCAGGTGGTGCTCGCCCCGGCTCACCCACCGGCGGCGCCACTCCGCCCAGAAGCGGGCCGAACCGAGGTCGAGATCGTCCTCGGGAAAGCCGTCGAGTGCCCAGGCGATGTCCCCGAAATGGACCTGCGGGGCCCAGCGGGTGTGCAGGAACAGCAGCCGCGGGAGGAAGTAGCCGGCGGCGGCGAAGACGGCCGGGGAAACCCGCGCCGGCCGCGGCCGGGTGGCCAGGGAACTAGACACCGGCGGCCTCCAGCACTGCCTCGCCGGCCTGGGCGGCGTCCAGCCGCGGGCGCGCGGGAGGCGGCTCGACCAAGGCGCGGGCGCAGGCGTCGAGCGTGGCGCGGCTGTCCCGCTCCAGCAGCTCACGGAGCCGGCGCTTCTTCTCGGGGACGTCCGCCCGGTCCGCTGCCGCGGCGAGGGCGCCGGCGTCCACCCGGGCGCTCTGCCGGGCCACCACCTCGCTGCCGCCGGGCGTGGCCCGCACCCGCCAGCGGCCCCAGCGCGCCGCGATGCCGCGCGGCGGTCCCGGCTGGCAGACGTCGATCGACAGGCTCCGCTCGTCGCGGGTCCGGACCACCCGCAGCGCCGCCTCGCCCCGGGGCTGGGCGACGAGCTCGTCGTGCACGGCGTCCTGGTACCGCACCGTCCCCGCAGGCCGGCCGGTGAGCAGGTCCGCCGTCCCGACGAGGGGGAACAGCGCGGCCAGGACCTCGTCGGGCGGGTGTGGCAGCGTGGCACGGACGACCACGGTGGCCAGCGCGGCGCTGCGGTTCTCCGCGAAGTCGCGGATCGCCAGCATCTCGGCCTCGGCGTTGCCGTCCACGAAGCCGTCGACCACCTCCGCGGCCTGGTCGACGGTGTTCACGCCCGGCCGGATGCCGGTGACGTCAGCGAGCAGCCGCCAGCGCCGGTCGACGGTGAGCAGGCAGCGATCCGCGGTCAGCGGGATGACCCGCCACTGCCCGCTCATCGACTCCAGGAACGGCATCGGGACCGGCAGCTCGTACTCGATGCGACGGATCGCGTCGGTGTAGTGCCGCCGGGTCTCCCAGCTGATCGTCGCGCCGTCCTGCAGGGCGTCGATCCGCACCAGTTCCGTCGTGTCGTCCCCCCCGACCCGGGTCGCCGCGACGCAGGCGTCGAAGATCAGCGGCCAGTTCGCCGCGTTCCGCACCACCGCGTAGACCTCGTCGGCCGGCGCGGCGCACACGATGGAGTGCCGAAGTGCTCGGTCCCGGCCGGACGGCGCCCCGGCCCGCTCGGCCGCCGCCTTGAAGTCGGCGAGCTCGCGCTCGGAGTTGACGTCGATCGACGCGGCGATGAATCGCGCGGCTTCCGCGCGGGTGTGCACGCCGTCGACCAGGCCGGTGATGTCGTCGCAGAGCCGATAGTCGTGCTCGAGCAGCAGGACGCACTGCTCGTCGTTGACGGCGACGACGCGCCAGGTGGTGCGCATGCTGGCGACCAGGGGCATCGGCCGGACCAGTTCCGCGTCGACGCCCAGGACCTCGGGACGGACGGTCCGCCGCGACTGCCACGACATGCCGACGCCCTGCAGCCGCGCGGTGATCTCGACCAGCTCGGTCGGCCCGTCGGACTCCAGCACCGTCACCGCCTCGCACGGCCCCAGCAGGCGGGGCCATTCGGATGTGCGGCTGATCAGGTCGTGGACCGTCGCCGCTGGGGCGTTGCACACCACCGAGTGCGACGCGTGGTTACGCACGATCTCCTCCTTGGTCGGGATCACAGGCTGGTTCGGGATCACAGTTCGATGAGCGCAGCCACGTCGATTCGGCGCCGGATCTCGGCGCGCATGACCTTGTCGTTGGTGCTGGTGGGAAGGGGAGCGGGGACCGGGTAGAGCAGGTCCGGCCACTTCTCCCGGCTGAGGACCGGACCCAGCGCCCGGCAGACCACGTCCCGGACCGTGGCGGGTCTGCAGCCGGCCAGCGCACCGGAGATGCAGGCCACCGGCCGCTCGGCCGGCCCCCCGGCAGCCACGCCGACCACCACGGCGCCGTCGACGCCTGGCACGTCGGCCAGCACCGCCTCGACCTCCTCCGGGTAGATCCGGTGGCCGTCGGCGCTGAGCAGGGCGCCGGCCTTGCGCCCCTTGAGCAGCAGGTCGCCGTGGCGGCTCCAACTGGCGAGATCACCTGTGCGCAGCCAGTCGCCGGGCGGGGTGAGCGCCCCCGAGGCGATGTCGAGGTAGCCCTCCATGAGGCCAGGGCCGCGTACCAGGACCTCTCCCACGCCCCCCGGGTGGCCGGCGACCGGCTCCAGCCGCACCTCGACCGTCTCGTCCGGACGCCCGACGCAGTAGGGCTCCCCCCGGTAGCGCCGGTCCCGGTGCCCGGCCTCGTCCAGCCAGCAGAACGGGCCGAAGGTCTCGCTGAGCCCGTACCCCTGGACCCAGGAGCACGGCATGAGCGCGCGGCCGGCCTCGAGCAACCCGCGCGGCATGGCGGCGGCCCCGTAGGCCACGGTCCGGAGGCTGGACAGGTCCTCGCCCCCGGCCGCGGCGGACTCGACGAAACGCTTCATCGCCACCGGCCGGAGCATCACGTGGGTGATGCCGTGCCGGGCGACCTCGGCCGGCCAGTTCTCGATCTCGCGTCCGGTCGGGACGATCAGCAGCGCGTCGTGGTGCAGCGCTCCGAACGCGAAGATCACCCCGGTCGTGTTGTTGAGCAGACCCGACATGAACACCCGCGACCCGGCGTCGAAGTCCAGCGCCCGGGTCACGCTCAGGACCCGCCGGCAGACCAGCTCCTCCGAGACGCTGATCGCCTTGGGTGCGCCGGTGGTGCCGCTGGTGAAGAGGATGAGGAACTGGGCGGTCGGCTCCGGCTGGTGGATGCGCGGGCCCGGGCCACCGCGAGGAGCCGGCGGCCCGCCCTCGCCGAGCTCCACCACCCGGCAGCCGGCCTCCCGCAGCGCGGGCACCGCAGCACGGTCCCGGGTGAGGTGGACGACGGCATCCGGCCGCGCGGCGGCGGCGATGGTGAGCCACTCCGCCGCCGCCGCCGCGTGCAGGTTGTAGGGCATGAGCACCCGCAGCCCCAGGGCGCTGGCCGCCGCGAGGAAGGTGATGCCCCGCAGATCGTGATCGAGCAGGGCCAGCACCCGCTGCCCCGGCCGCAGACCCTGCTCGAGCAGGTCGTCGGCGCACCGCCCCACCGCTGCCCCGACCTCGGCCCGGGTCCAGGGCCGTCCGTCGGCGATCACGCAGACCCGGTGCGGGTCGGTCCCTGCGGGTCCGAGCAGCAGCTCGACGAGTTTCACCGGCGCGTGGTCGGCCATGTCCTGGTCCCCTCAGTCCCCGACAATCTCGGCCAGGTTGGTCAGGGAGGCTGCGACGCCACCCCGCAGCTCCGGCCAGACCGTCGTGGCGAAGTCCGCCACGTGGTGGGTGTCGACCTCGGCCGTGACCGCGTGCGTGATCTGCGCCAGGTCACCCACCCGGCCCATCCGGTGCGAGGTCCGGACGACGCCGAAGGGCAGCTCGACCTCGTCGGTGAACTCCTCTCCCTGGGTGACCGAGACCAGCGTGGCCTGGACGGGATCACCCGAGGTCGGGGTGAGGGTGAGGGTGGCGCCCTCCTTGAAGTTGCCGTCGATGTCGACCGCCGCCAGGCTGTCGTCCCACGTGGTCCATGCCCGGGCATCGACCCACACCGCCCAGATGTCGTGCAGCTCCGCATCCACGGTGACGGTGGCGTCGGCCTGGAAGGTCTGACGCTCAGGCACCGGGGACCACCTCCGACCCGGAGAGCGCCGGCGGCTCGAAGAAGGTGGTGGCCTTGTCACCGAGCCAGTACTCGCGGCTGTGCGCCCCGACCTCGACCATCACGCCGTTGAGCGACCAGTTCGGCTCGTCGAGGGAGGCCGAGTCGTCCCAGAAGGCCGGGTTGAAGAACTCGAGGATGACGTTGGTGTGCCAGACCAGGCCCAGCTGGGTGAGCTTCATCCGGTCGTCGGTGAGCTCGATCAGCCCCTTGCGCTCCAGCCGCTGGAGCTCGTCGGCGAAGTCCTCCAGGAACGAGCTGCCGAACTTGCTCTGGTAGTAGGCGTACTCGATCTCGTAGTACAGGAGGGCGAAGACGACGTACCGCTCACGCTGCACGCGCGGCGACAGCTTGTCCGTGATCGTGCTGATCAGGAAGTCGCCGTCGTTGACGGTGTCGATGTACTTGTCGACGTCGGTCTCTGTGCCGAGGCGGTATCCGTCGAAGTAGCTGTAGGACCCGGGTCCGACGGCCAGCGTGTCGATGTACACCCGCCAGTTCCAGTGGTTGTACATGTTCTCGTAACCGGGCTTGCAGAAGTGGTCGACCATGTACATCGAGTAGCCCAGCGATTCGGCGATCTCCACGGCCTCCTCGTACATCGCCTTCACCATCGGGCCCTCGGGGTCCTGTGGCGAGGCGATCTTCCCCTTGCTGATCAGCTTGTGCTGGATCGTGTCCTTGTGGATCCGGTACAGGTAGATGGTGAAGTGCGGGACGTCGAGTTCGGCGAGCGTCTCGAGGTCGCGGCGCCAGATGTCCAGGGTGTGCCCGGGCATGTTGAACATCAGGTCGAGCTGGATGTTGCGCAGCCCGCGCTCCTGGAAGGCCTTGATCACGCGCGCACTGTCGGTGGCGGCGTGCGGGGATCCGATGACGCTGAGGATCTCCGGCTGGAACGACTGGACGCCGAAGCTCAGCCGGTTGATCTTCGAGGAGACGACGTAGTCGATCTTCTCCTCGTCGAAGTCGCGCGCGTTGCCCTCCAGGGTGAACTCGTAGTCCTCGGAGACGGTGAAGGTCTCGAAGACGGCATCGACGAGCCGGCGCAGGTTGGCGACCTTGAGGATGCTGCCCGTGCCACCGCCGATGTAGATGTTGCGAACGGTCCCCGTGGCGAACTTCGGATACTCGGCCCACCGCTTCATGTCGGCGATGAGCGCGTCGACGTACGCCTCCTCGCGACCGCGGCTGTCCTTCTCCGACAGCAGGCTGATGAAGTAGGGGCACGACTTGCACCGGGTCCGGCAGAACGGCACGCCCAGGTAGAGGACGAAGTCGCCACCTTGCTGCTGCATGTCGATGTGGCTCTCCAGCCACTCCTTGCCACCGGAGATCCGGTGCATGCCTGGTGGGTAGAGGATGAAGGGCAGATAGCACTTGTTCGGGTACGGGTCCGCGAGGCGGACCTCTTCCAGCATGGTCACGCGCGTCTCCTCCGTGGAAGCGATGGCAGGGAGCGCCCGTCGGGGCGGCCGGTAGGACGCGCCGACCGTTCCAGCGACCACTCGAGAGCCGGTCGAGCAGCGCTGATCGCTGGCTCGTACGAGCCGGCGTCGAGCCGGGCTCGAGCGCGGACCCGCACTGTGCGGCGCGTCCGCGAGACACGCGGTCAGACAGGAGGGGAAGTCATGGCGGAGAGCACGGGGCGGGTGGCGCTGGTCACCGGCGCGACGAGTGGCATCGGCCTCGCGATCGCGAGGACCCTGGCCCAGGACGGGGTCCGGGTGTTCCTGTGTGCCCGGCAGGGCGAGAACGTCGCGACGACGGTGAAGCAGCTGCGCGAGGAGGGTCATGACGTCGACGGCGCCGCCTGCGACGTCACCTCGCCCGCGGAGGTCAGCCGGCTGGTCCAGTTGTGCGTGGAGCGGTACGGCCCGATCGACATCCTGGTCAACAACGCCGGCCGGCCCGGCGGCGGAACCACGGCCGAGATCGAGGACGAGTTCTGGTACGACGTCATCGACACGAACCTCAACAGCGTCTTCCTGGTCACCAAGCGGGTGCTGACGATGGGCCGGATGCGCGAGCAGCCGACCGGTCGGATCATCAACATCGCGTCCACCGGTGGGAAGCAGGGCGTCGTGCATGCCGCCCCGTACTCG
Organism: Goekera deserti; assembly: GCF_010685995.1. Classification (GTDB taxonomy): domain Bacteria; phylum Actinomycetota; class Actinomycetes; order Mycobacteriales; family Geodermatophilaceae; genus Goekera; species Goekera deserti. The sequence goes on from NZ_JAAGWK010000015.1 coordinate 59,177, forward strand.
GCCTCGAAGCACGGCGTGGTCGGTTTCTCCAAGGCGCTCGGCCTGGAGCTGGCGTCCAGCGGCATCACCGTGAACGCTGTCTGCCCCGGGTTCGTCGAGACGCCGATGGCCGAGCGGGTCCGTGAGCACTACTCCCAGGTGTGGGGCGTGGACGAGAACGAGGTCCACCAGCGCATCACGACCCGCGTCCCCCTGGGTCGCTACGTCGAGGCCTCGGAGGTCGCGGCACTCGTCCGCTACCTGGTCGACGACCGCGCGGCAGCGGTGACGGCGCAGGCCATCAACGTGTGCGGCGGGCTGGGCAACTACTGAGCCGGAGGATCCGCACATGACCATCGAGGCAGTGCCGGTCGCGCCCGCGTCGCAGCCGCCGACCACCGTGGCGACAGTCCGGCGACTCGCGTCCTGGCCGACGCCCGGTGCGGCGCCGGCGCGGTCTCGGGAGCTGATCACGCGGGCGCTCACGCCCGCCCGTCTCGACCGACTCCGCCCCGGCCTCGAGCGATCGGCCGCGGTGTGCCTGGACACCACCGAGGCGGCCGGCTTCCCGGCGGACCTCTGTCAGACCGTGGCTCTGCCACTGGCCGGCGCAGGACTTTGCGAGCTCCTCGGCGTGCCCGACGATGACCGGAGCGACGTCACGGCGTGGTCGCGGTCGCTGCTGTGGGCGCCCGGACCGCCACCGGCGGGCGACGGGGCCGGGGACGAGCTGCTCGGCTACCTCTGCGAACTCGTCGAGACCAGGGTCTGCGCCCCGGAGGACGATCTGATCAGCGCGCTCGCCCGGGTCGCGACCTCCCTCGGAGCACTCGACGAGCACGAGCTCGTGCAGTGCGCGCAGCTCCTGATCGTCGAGGCCTTCGAGAGCGTCGTCGCGGCTCTCGGGGCCGGGATGGCAGCGGTGGCGCGGCACGCCGGCGACCGGCGGGACGTCGGCTCGGGGGCGGGAGCGGTCGTCGGCCTAGTCGCCTCGGCGATCGACGAGGCCCTGCGACCGGCACCTGCGGTGCCGTGGCCGCTCGGGCAGCCGGGCGCCGACGTGCAGCCCGTCCGGGCGGTCCTCGGCGCCGGTCACCGGGGCCGGGCCGACGCCGACCTGGCCCGGGTGCACCTGCACGTGCTGTTGTGCCCGCTGATCCGCCGGTTCCCCGGGCTGCGCCCTGCCGTCCCGCTCGAGCAGTTGCCGCGTCACCCCAGCGGACTGGCGCTCGGGTTCGACGCCCTGCCCGTCGTCTGGTGAGTGCCGTTGCTCCGGCGTCGCGTCCCGGACACGGAGTGTTCACGAGGGCGAGCCTAGCGAGGCACTCTGCAACTAAATAATCTTCATGCTGATCATCCGTTCACCGACAATCGATGCCTGGAGACATCATGTGGACCACCCAGCACACCGCCGACACCACCGCTTCCCCGGCCGCCGTTTGGGCAGCGCTCAAGGCGCTGCACAGCGGGACGCCGATCGGCGAGAACAGCGACCACTTCGACCTGCACGGCGAGTTCGCCGTCGGCACGACGATCTCGGTGACCCCGCGGGGCCAGGAGACCTTCCAGTCGCGCATCGTCGAGCTGCGCGAGAACGAGGTCTACGCCGACCGGACGACCTTCGGCGACCTCACCCTGCTGTTCCGGCACACCCTCACCCCGCGCCCCGAGGGCGGGACGACGATCACCCACCAGCTGGTGATCGACGGGGCCGGGGCCGACGACGTCGCACCGGAGCTCGGCCCGCAGATCAGCGGTGACTTCCCGGTGGCCATGCAGGAGCTCGTCGAGGCCGCCAGGCGGTACGAGCTGGAGGCGTCGCCCCGGTGACCCTGTCCGCCGGCGGTCCGGCGGACAGCCCCGGCTTCCTGCTCTGGCACGCCACCCTGCGCTGGCAGCGCCAGATCACGGCAGCACTGGCGCCGCTGGGCCTCACCCACGTCCAGTTCGTCCTGCTGGCGTGCGCATGGTGGCTCGGCCGCCGAGGAGACCAGCCCAACCAGCAGCGGCTCGCCCGGCAGGCCGGCGTCGACGTGCGCATGGCCTCCCAGGTGATCCGGACCCTCGAGGGCAAGGGGCTGCTCGAGCGCCAGGTCGACCCGGCCGACACTCGGGCCCGACGGCTCCGCCTGACCCCGGCGGGAGTGACGCTGGCGGCCCGCGCTGTGAGCGTCGTCGAGCAGGTGGACGGCGGGGTCTTCGGCGAGGCCGCCCAGGACCTGCTGAGCGCCCTCTCCCGCATGCCGGCGACCTCCGGCGCAGGCCGCCACGCGCCGGAGGTCGCCGACGGCACAGCGGCCGCCCGCCCACCACGCCCAGCCGCACCGCCGCGGAACATGTGCAGGGCGTAGACGCAGATGCACGTGGGATCGGCGGGACGCTCGTGCCATCTCCACTCGGACGGCTGACTCGCTCGTCCTGAGAGCTTCTCGACCATCGACGTCATCGCTGCTGCCGGCGTCGGAGACGACCGTCGGCGAAAGGCGCGGGTCCGGGAGGAGGCCGGCTGTTCCACGCGTGAATCGTCCTGACTGGGAAAACGCATCCTACCGTGCACCACCGCACCGGTCCGCCGTGTGGGCCGGAACGCGGCGGCGGGGCCGGAAACTTCGGGAGAATAGATGGAGATCAAGCTTCTCGGCCCGCTGGTCCTGAGCGACGGGTCCAAGTCGTTGGTATTGCGCGCGAGCAAGGTGGGGCTCGTGCTCGCCCTGCTGCTCGCCCGGCGGAACGAACTGGTCAGTGTCGATTCACTGATCGACGAACTGTGGGGGGACGACCCCCCGCGGAGCGCGCTCACCACGCTGCAGACCTACGTCTATCACCTGCGCAAGATGCTGCACGCCGAGCTGGGTGTTCCCCGCCCCGAGGACGTTCTCGTGACGTCACCGCCGGGATATCTGCTCGCCGTCGACGAGCAGGCCGTGGACGTCGGCGCGTTCGTCCAGCTCTTCCGGCGCGGCAGCGCGCACATGGGGCGGGGTGAGCACCAGCAGGCCGAGACGTGCCTCGGCGAGGCACTGGCCCTGTGGCGGGGGCCGGCCTTCGCGGGCATCCCCACCGGCCCTGGCCTGCGGGGGCACATCTCCTACCTGCAGGAGATGCGGCTGGCCGCCCTGGGACTGCACATCCAGGCCCAGCAGGAACTCGCACGGCATGCCGAGCTCATCCCCCAGCTGCGTTCCCTGGTCGCCGAGTACCCGCTGCACGAAGGCTTCCACGCCCATCTCATCGAGGCTCTCTACACCTGCGGACGGCGAGCCGAGGCACTCCAGGCGTACCAGACGCTGTGGCGGGTCCTCGACACCGAACTGGGCGTCGAACCGGCGCCCGACGTCCAGCGACTGCACCAGCAGGTGCTCCTCGGCGACCGTGAGGTCCTGGCGCACGTCGCGGCCGGCTGACCGGACGTCACTCTGTCGGCCATTCGGGGCCGGTGACCGATGCGCGCGTCGGTCACCGGCCCCTTGTCGTGCCTGAACCGTCCGACCGTGGTCCAGGCGGCCCACGAGCTGTTGTCGAGCCACCGTCGAGCAGCCCCGGGCAGGGTGTGATCCGTCAGCGAGGAGGCCCCATGCGGGGCGAGAGTCCTCGGCCCGGCGGCGGTTCCGCCGGTGGGAAGAACGACTGTTCGGAAGGCGGAGGTGGCAGATGACCCGGCGGGTGGTGATCACGGGTCTGGGCGTCCGGGCGCCCGGCGGAGGAGGCACGAAGGGCTTCTGGGACCTCCTCACCTCGGGCCGGACCGCGACGGGCCGGATATCGTTCTTCGATCCCGCACCCTTCCGGTCGCAAGTGGCCGCCGAGGTGGAATTCGACCCGGCGCTGGAAGGGTTGTCCCCACCGGAGCAGCGACGGATGGACCGCGCCACGCAGTTCGCCGTCGCCTGCGCGCGGGAGGCGGTGGCCGACAGCGGCTTCGACTTCGGCGCCACGGACCCGGATCGGATCGGGGTCGCCCTCGGGAGCGCTGTCGCCTCGGCGACCAGCCTGGAGCGCGAGTACCTGGTCCTCTCGGACAGCGGCAGCCGCTGGCTGGTCGACCACGAGAAGGTCTCCCCGCACATGTTCGACTACCTGACTCCGGGGATCATGCCCGCCGAGGTCGCCTGGACCGTCGGGGCCGAGGGCCCGGTCACGATGGTCTCCAACGGCTGCACGTCGGGTATCGACGCTGTCGGCCACGCCAGTCAACTGATCCGCGCAGGTCGTACCGACGTGATGTTGACCGGTGCCACCGACGCCCCCATCACCCCGATCGTCGTCGCCTGCTTCGACGCGATCAAGGCGACCACCCCCGACAACGACGACCCGGGACGCGCCTCCCGGCCGTTCGACCGAAACCGCACCGGGTTCGTGCTGGCCGAAGGGGCGGCGATGTTCGTGCTGGAGGAGCGGGAGAGCGCGCTGCGACGCGGGGCGCACGTGTACGCCGAGGTGGTCGGCTACGGGACGCGGTGCAACGCATACCACATGACCGGCCTGCGCGCCGACGGCCGGGAGATGGCCGAAGCCATCCGCGTCGCGCTGGACCAGGCCGGGGCGGCGCCGCAGGAGGTCGACTACATCAACGCGCACGGCTCCGGGACCAAGCAGAACGACCGCCACGAGACCGCTGCTTACAAGCGCAGCCTGGGTGAGCACGCCTACCGGACGCCGATCAGCTCGATCAAGTCGATGGTGGGTCACTCGCTCGGCGCGATCGGCTCGATCGAGATCGCTGCCTGCGCGCTGGCCATCGAGCACGGGATCGTGCCGCCGACGGCGAACCTGCACGAGGCCGACCCCGAGTGCGACCTCGACTACACACCACTGGAAGCGCGTGAGCGACGTGTCCGGACCGTCTTGACCGTCGGTAGCGGTTTCGGCGGCTTCCAGAGCGCGATGGTCCTGCGGGCGGCCACGGCGGGGTCGAGGTGAGCCCCCGGGCCGTGGTCACCGGCATCGGACTGGTGGCCCCCAACGGTGTCGGCCTGGAGCGCTTCTGGCAGGCAGTGCTCGACGGCCGCAGCGGGCTGGCCGAGCTCACCCGCTTCGACGCCTCCGGCTACCCCTGCCGCATCGCCGGGGAGGTCTCGGGGTTCGACCCGGCCGCCCACCTCCCCGGCCGGCTGCTGCCGCAGACCGACGTCTCGACCCAGCTCGCCCTGGTCGCCGCGGACTGGGCGCTCCAGGACGCCAAGATTGAGCCGGGCACCTACACCGACTACGACATGGCCACGGTCACCAGTACCGCCACCGGCGGTTTCGACTTCACCCACCGCGAGTTCGACAAGCTGTGGTCCCAGGGGCCCCGCGCGGTGAGTGTCTACGAGTCGTTCGCCTGGTTCTACGCCGTGAACACCGGTCAGATCTCCATCCGCAACCAGCTGCGGGGGCCCAGCACCGCACTGGTCGCCGAGCAGGCCGGCGGTCTGGACGCGCTGGGGCAGGCATGCCGCACCGTTCGGCGCGGAACGCCGGTGGTGGTCAGCGGAGGCGTCGACTCCGCCCTCGACCCGTGGGGCTGGGTCTCCCAGCTCGCCGGTGGCCAGGTGAGCCGCGAGAGCGACCCGTCGCGGGCCTACCTGCCCTTCGACGCCGACGCCGCCGGCTATGTCCCGGGCGAGGGCGGTGCCATCCTGGTGGTCGAGGACGAGGACGGCGCCCGCCGACGGGGTGCGCACCAGGTGTACGGCGAGCTCGCCGGGCACGCCGCCACGTTCGACCCCCCGCCGGGCTCGCCACGGCCCCCCGGTCTGCGCCGCGCGGCCCAGGCCGCCCTCGCCGACGCCGGGGTGCGCCCGGAGGAGGTCGACCTGGTCCTCGCCGACGGCGTCGGCGTCGCCCCACTGGATCGGGCCGAGGCGGAGGCGATCACCTCCCTGTTCGGGCCGCGGGGGGTCCCGGTGTCCGCGCCGAAGGCATTCACCGGTCGGCTGTACGCCGGCGCCGGCCCGGTCGACGTCGCGACGGCGTTGCTGGCCATCCGCGACGGCGTCATACCCGCCACCGGAGCGACGGCTCGGGTGCCCGACGAGTACCGCCTGGACCTGGTGCACGGCGCCCCACGCCCGGCGCCGGTGAGCACCGTGCTGGTGCTCGCCCGTGGACGGCGCGGCTTCAACTCAGCTCTCGTGGTGCGCAGGGCGGACGCCTGACCGCGCACTGCCATCGACGGCGATCACGACGACCACACCGGAGGAGCAACCATGACGATCGACGACCTCAACCGCATCCTCGTCGCCTGCGCGGGCGAGGCCGACAGCGGCCCCCTCACCGAGCAGCGCGTGGACACCACCTTCGAGGACCTCGGCTACGACTCGCTGGCCCGCATGGAGACGGCCTCACGGATCGCGGACGAGTTCGGCCTGTCGATCCCGGACGATCAGGTGATGGAGCTCCGGACGCCGCGCGACGTCCTGGACCTCGTCAACTCGCTCGTCCGCGCCTGATCAGGAGGACGCCATGTCGCAGGCTCTGCCGTCCCGCTCGCTGGTGCACCGCCGGACGGTGACGGCGCCGGCTTCCGAGCTCTACGGGCTGATCGCCGACGTGCGCCGCTGGCCGGTGATCTTCGAACCGTGCGTGCACGTGCGGCACCTGGAGCAGACCGCACGCAGCGAGCGCTTCCAGCTGTGGGCGCTGGTGAACGGCCAGATCAGCACCTGGGTGTCGCGCCGGGTCCTCGACCCGATCGCCCTGCGGGTGGACTTCCGGCAGGAGCGCAGCTCGCCGCCAGTCGCCTCGATGGAGGGTCGCTGGGAGTTCCACCGCCTCCCTGAAGGCCGGACCGAGATCGTGCTCCGGCACGACTTCGCCGTGCTCGGCGGCGACGAGGACCTCGACGCCATCACCCGGGCGGTCGACCGGAACAGCGAATCGGAGCTGGCTGCGGTGGCCCGGCTGGCCGAACAGCCCCATCCCATCGGTGACCTCGTGTTCGGCTTCACCGACTCGCTGGACCTGACCACGGCCCCGGACGACGCCTACGCCTTCCTCGAACGGTCCGATCGCTGGCCGCAGTGGCTGCCCCACGTGCACCGGGTGGATCTGCGGGAGCAGCCGGGCGGTGTGCAGGAGATGGAGATGGAGACGGTCACCCGGGACGGTGGGCGCCACGTCACCCGCTCCATCCGGCTGTGCACGCCACCCCGGCTGATCGTCTACAAGCAGCTGGTCCGGCCGCGCCTGCTGCTCGGGCACAGCGGCAGCTGGGAGGTCGGCGGTGGGACGGTGACCGCCCGGCACACGGTCGCCATCGACGTCGCAGCACTGGTCGAGGCGCTCGGCGCTGGAGCCACACTGCAGGACGGGCAAGCCCACCTGCGGGAGGTGCTGGGGGCCAACAGTCGCGGGACCCTCTCGGTGGCCACGGCTGTGCGGCCGGGCCGGGTGGGGGTCTCGTGACGACCGCGCCGCACCCGCTCGCCGCCGTCGCCGAGGTCGCCGACGGCGTGCACGCCTACGTCCAGGACCCGGGTGGTTGGTGCGTGAGCAACGCCGGCATCGTCACCGGAGACCAGGGCGCCGTGGTGATCGACACCCTGGCCACGCGCAGCCGAGCCGAGGCCCTCCGGGCCGCGGTGGATCGCGTGTCGGCTGGGCCACGGCGGGTCCTGGTGAATACCCACCACCACGGTGACCACGTCTTCGGCAACGACGTCTTCGAGCCCACTGCCGTCGTCGTCGCCCACGAGAACGCCGTCGACGAGCTCGTCGAGACCGGTCTGGCGCTCACCGCACTCTGGCCCGAGGTCGCGTGGGGCGACCCCCGGCTGGTCCTGCCGACCATCACCTTCGACGATCGGATCGCACTGCGCATCGGCGAGCGGCGACTGGAGCTGATCCACGTGGGGCCGGCGCACACGTCCAACGACGTCGTGGTCTGGCTGCCGGAGGACCGGGTGCTCTTCGCCGGGGACGTCCTCATGTCCGGCTGCACGCCCTTCTCGCTGATGGGGTCGGTGGCCGGCACCCTCGCGGCCATCGAGCGGCTGGCCCGGCTGGACCCGGTCACCGTGGTCTGCGGCCACGGCCCGGTCGCCGGCCCGGAGGTGTTGGAAGCGAACGCGACATACCTGCGCTGGATCCAGGACCTGGCGGCCGCGGGGCGGGCGGCCGGCTGCACGCCGCTGCAGACAGCCCGCGCCACCCCGCTGGGCGAGTACGGCGAGCTGCTCGATCCCGAGCGGATCGTGGGGAACCTGCACCGCGCCTTCGCCGAACTGGATCCCGATGGTCGGTCCGCGGTGGACGTCCCACACGTGTTCGAGGAGATGATCACCTACAACGGTGGTCGACGGCCGACCTGCCTGGCGTGAGATCCCGGCGGCTGGGTGGAGCTCCGGTCACCCGGCTCCGGCCGGTCCTCGGTTAGCTCGGCGGGAGTCCGGCGGGAGTCCGGCGGGCCGGGCCGAGCTGGCCCTGGGCGCGCATGACCAACAGCCCGGTCGCGGCCAGCCCGAGTGCGCACAGGCAGGTCCAGGTCCACCCGGTCCACCCGGTCACCGAGCAGCAGCACCACCAGGGCGGTGCCCTGCCTGCACCGCGCGTTCCCGCCGGGCACCGACAGGGCCACCGACGTCGACGGCCCGGTCGGGCGGCTGCAGCAGCTGCGCAACGGACTTGCCCACCACGAGCACCTGCTGGCTACCGACGTTGCCGCGCGGTTGGCCGACCTCACCGCCATCGCCGGCTTGATCAGCCCTGACCTGGGTGGACACCTGACTGCGACCAGTCAGGTGTCCACCCTCCTCACTCGACGACCAGCGGACACCTGAAGCCCACCGGCTGAAGCGAGCTGCTCCCGGTCAGTCAAACGTTCCGGTCCAATCGGGTTCGTTCTCCAGCAGCACCGGGGGGCGTGCCCGGTCACCGGTGCAGTCGGTGAACCGGATGCCCGCCGTGATCGTCCCGTTCAGCTGACCGTTCCTCGTGTGCGTGTGGTCTCGGGAGACGCCGCAGGCGGAGGCGAACTCGTACAGGTCCAGGTTGGGGTCCTCGTGCTTGAGCACCTGGGCGACAACCCAGAACACGTTGGTGCGGACGGCGTCCGTGGCGGTGGCGTCCAGCTGGTCGTGGCCGGCCGCGTTGGGGTCGTGCTCCCGGCGGTGCCCGGCTCGATCCAGGCGCGTGTGCGCATCCGACCAGTCCTGGTAGCGGATCTCGGCGGCGAACTCGCGGGCAAGCCGACTCAGCATGGTGTCCTCCGACAGGACGCTGCGGGCACCTCCGCGACAGAGGTGTTTCAAGAACAACGCAGGGCCTGGGCGAGTGAGTAGGCCGGCGACCGGTCGAGGTTGTGCCGGGTGCGGTCATAGCGCCGTGTGGTCCGAGAGTCCCGATGTCCCCGTGCGTCCTGGACGTCTTGGAGCGGGATACCGATAGCCAGGGCCTCGGTGGCGAACCCGTTGCGCAGACTGTGAGGCTTGATCCGGTCAGCTGAGGGGATGCCGGCGGTCTTGGCCAGACGCTTGATCTGGTCGTAGGCGGTCTTGTAGGCCAATCGGTCGCCGGTGCGGCTGAGGAAGACTGCACCGTTGGTGCGCTGGCCTATCAGCTCGTCAAGCGCCCGGACGGTCGCCGGTGGCAGCTGCCCGCCCGAGGTGGTCGACCCAGGCATCGACGTGGGGGCGCCTGGCCAGCAGCGGGTGCACCCGGTACTCCTCCGGCGCCTCGACGAGGCACCAGCTGCGCCAGGCGGCCAGGTCGGCGGCGTAGGCGGTCTTGGTGTGGGCCAACCTGCGGCCGGTGAGGAAGGCGACCACCAGCCGGTCGAAGGGATCGACTGCGGTGCCCGGCACGCGGGCCAGCGCCTCACTGCCGCTGGGGGCCAGTCGCTGGATGGCTGGGGATACAGAGGCAACACCAAGGCCCGGCTGCAGTTCGGTCACGGTGCTTCATTCGCACAGGGGGTCGGGGCGCCGTCGGACAGGTCCAGTTGGGCGAGCAGGTTCTGGCGCGCCTGCCGTGCGGTGGCATGCCGCTCGGCCCGGTCGCGGTCCAGCTGGGGGCCGTCGTAGGTAGCGACCTTCTGCACTCGGTCGGCCTGGGCAAGGGCCTGCATGGTTCTGCGGATCTTCTCCAGCTCGCCGACGGCGTGGTGGACCGTTCGCTCGTGCATCCACTGGCGCACCACGAAGACCTTCCAGTCCAGCACCGATGGCGTGCTGTGGGTGGCCCCGGAGGAGTCGCTGTAGGTGATCGTGACGTCGTGGCGGTCGGGAAGGTCGTACGTGTCGTCGGCCCGTTCGACGCCGTTGTCCCAGAAGGTGCGCCACTCTTGTCCCGGTGCCAGGAACGGGATGGTGTCGGGCAGGTGGACGTCCTCGGCCCCGCCGTGCTGGTCGGTGCGTACCAGGGGTGGGACGCAGGAGATGACGACGTCCAGGAGGCCAGCAGGTCGCCCTCGGCGCGGGAGTAGGGGACGACCTCGCGGAGCTTGGCGAGCTCGCCGTGCGGGAGGCCGCCGGAGATGACCATGCCGGCGCGCTCGACGAACCCGCGGGCCCTGGCCGTGTCGGCGGCATCGGGGAGGGTCAGGTCACTCAAGGTGTGGGTGATCATGGCCTGCCCGACACCGCGGTTGCGGTTCAGGCGGGTGAGGGCGTCGACCCGGTCGAGACGTCGACGACCACGGGTGGGTCGCGGCGCATCGGGGTGGTGGTCTGCTCGGAGAAGATCGCCCCGAAGCGGCCGCCATCGGGGGCACTCCCGCCCCCCGAGAGGGGGCACTCCCGCCCGCCGCGGCCGCCGATGTCACATCCGCGGCCGCGGCGGTGCTGTAGGTACATGAAGCTGATCCACCCACCCACCGGGGCGGTCGCGACCGTCCGGGCGGTGCCGGTGGCGCTGCCCGGTGCCACGGCACGTCGGGACGAGAGCAGGGAGCGCATGACGGTCCGATCGGTCGACGCCGTCCGCGCCGACCTCGAGGAGGTCTTCCGGCGCGACTACCAGCCGGTGGTCGCGGTGGCCGCGCGGGTGCTCGGCTCGCGCGACCAGGCCGAGGACGTGGCCCAGGAGGTCTTCCTCTCCTTCAGCCGCTCCACCGTCCCGGCCGCCGAGGCCCGCGGCTGGCTCGCGGTCGCCGCAGCGCACACCGCACTGAACCTCATCCGGTCCGGACGCCGTCGCGCGTCCCGGGAGGAGACCGCGTTCGCGGCCCAGCACGACGTCGTGTCCGACGTCGCCGAGACGGTCGTGACCCGCGAGGAGCGCAGCCGGGTCCGCGCGGCGCTCGCGCTCCTGCCCCGCAAGCAGGCCGTGGCCCTGGTGCTGCGGCACAGCGGGCTGAGCTACGCCGAGGTGGCCGCGGCCCTCGACATGTCCCCCGGCAGCGTCGGCACCACCGTCCGCCGCGCCGAATCCGCCTTACGCGAGGAGCTGACCCGTCATGCGTCATCCGACTGAGGGCGTGCTGCGCCGGCTGATCGACGAGCCGGCCGGTGTGTCCGACCCCGACCGGCGGCACGTCGCCGACTGCGCGCAGTGCCTCAGCGCACTGGCCGCCACCCGCGCGGACGCCGTCGCCGTCGGCGCGGCACTGCAGCCTGCGGCCGGCAGCGATGCCGACGTGCCCGCCGCCTGGCAGCGGCTCAACGCCGCGCTGCCCACCGCCGCACCGGCTGCCGCCGCGTTCACCCCGGCGCGCCCGGCCCGCGGCCCGCGGGCCCGGGGGCTGCTGCGCCGCCCCGCGGTGGCGGTCGCCGCGGCCGCCCTGGTGCTGGCCGGTGCCGGTACCGCCGCCGCGAACGACTGGCTGCCGATCTTCCGCACCGAGCAGATCGCGCCGGTGTCCCTGACCGCCGCGGACCTCGTCTCGCTGCCCGACCTCAGCGCCTACGGCGACCTGGAGGTCAGCGGTGAGCCCGACCTGCGCGAGGTGCCCGACGCGGCCGCCGCGACCAGCGCCACCGGCCTGGACCTGCCGCAGGTGGCCTTCCTGCCCGACGGCGTCGTCGGCCGGCCGGAGTTCCAGGTGGGCGACCAGGTGAGCGCCACGTTCACCTACTCCGCGGCGCGGGCCGCCCAGGCCGCCTCCGAGGCGGGGGAGACGGCCCCGCCGTCCCCGCCCGGCCTGGACGGCAGCCAGGTGCGGATGGTCGCCGGCCCGGGCGTCGCGCAGGTCTGGTCGTCGTCCTCCGGGCTGCCCGCGCTGGTGGTGGGCACCGCCGTCGCCCCGACGGCGTTCTCCTCCGGGGTGCCGTTCGAGACGCTGCGCGACCACCTGCTGTCGCTGCCCGGCATCCCGGCCGAGCTCGCCGCCCAGCTGCGCACCTTCACCGCCGACGGCGCCACCCTGCCGCTGCCGGTGCCCGGCGACGAGGTGGAGACCTCGACCGCCGACGTGGGCGGCGTGCAGGCCACCGTGCTGGCCAGCCGGGACCAGTCGATGGCGGCCGTGGTGTGGGTCGAGGACGGCGTCGTCACCGCCGTGGCCGGCTCGCTGGGCACCGACGAGCTGCTGTCCGTGGCCCGGGAGCTGCGCTGACCATGGCCACCGACTCCCTCACCGCCCCGGACGGCGCGGCGCTGCGGGCGGCGTCGGAGCTCGTCTCCGCACTGCCGCCCGCACCGGCCGCCTGGTGCTCCGGGCTGCACAAGCGCTACCGCAAGCGCACCGCCGTCGAGGACGTGTCCCTGCAGGTCGGCCGCGGTGAGGTGGTCGGCCTGCTCGGGCCCAACGGCGCCGGCAAGACCACGGTGATCAAGATGCTGCTCGGCCTGGTGCGCCCGGACGCCGGGGAGGCCATGCTGCTCGGGCGGCCGTCGGCCGACCCGGCGGCCCGGGCCCGGGTCGGCTACCTGCCCGAGCTGTTCCGCTACCAGCCGTGGCTGAGCGCGGCGGAGGTGCTCGCCCTGCACGTGCGCCTGGCCGGTGGCGACGTGTCCCGCGCCGAGCAGGCCGAGTGCCTGTCCCTGGTGGGCCTCGGCGGGCGCGCCGCGGACCGAGTCGGCGGGTTCTCCAAGGGCATGCAGCAGCGCCTGGGCCTGGCCGTCGCGCTGGTGGCCCGGCCGGAGTTCGTGGTGCTGGACGAGCCGACCAGCGCGCTGGACCCGCTGGGCCGCGCGGACGTGCGCGACATCGTGCTGGAGCTGCGCACCCGCGGCGTCGCGGTGCTGCTCAACTCCCACCTGATCGGCGAGGTCGAGCGGGTCTGCGACCGGGTGGTCGTGCTGGACCGGGGCCGGGTCGCCGCCTCCGGCACGCTGGCCGAGCTGCTCGGGCAGCGCGAGCTGCGCCTGCAGCTCACCGGGCTGACCCCGGCCGCGCAGCAGCGGCTGGCCGCCACCGGGCGGGTGGACACCGACGGCGCCTGGTTGACCGTCGCCGTCCCGGCCGACGACGACGGCACCGCCGCACCCGACCTGGTGGCCGACCTGGTCGCCCTCGGTGTGCGGGTGCACGCGGTCGAGCCGGTGCGGATCAGCCTGGAGGAGCGCCTGCTCGGCATCCTCCGGGACGGCGCCGCGAGCCGGGCGGGGGAGCAGTCGTGACCACCTCCGACACCCGGCCGGCGCCCGACCGGCCGGCCCCGCCCGGGGCGAGCACCCTGCGGACCGTGCTCACCGTCGCCGCGCTCACCCTGCGCGAGGCGTCCCGGCGGCGGGTGCTGCTGGCGTTGGCGGCGCTCACCGTGGCGCTGCTGGTGCTCAGCGCGTGGGGCTTCTCCCGGCTCGCCGGTGAGGCGCTCACCAGCGGCGAGGCCCGGCTGACCGCCTCGATCGTGCTCAACCTGGTGATGTTCGGCTTCAGCCTCGTCGCCGCGCTGGGCACCGCCTTCCTGGCCGGCCCCACGCTGGCCGGGGAGACGGAGTCCGGCATCGCGCTGGCGGTGCTGTCCCGGCCGATCCGCCGCTCGGCGTTCCTGCTCGGCAAGTGGCTGGGACTGGTCGCGTTCGGCAGCGGGTTCGTCGTCGTCGCCGGGCTGGCCGAGATCCTGGTGGTCCGGGCGACGGTCGACTACTGGCCGCCCAGCCCGGTCACCGCGCTGGCGCTGCTCGCCGCGCAGACCGCGGTGCTGCTCACGCTCACCGTGCTGCTGGCCACGGCCGTCTCACCGATGGCCTCCGGCGTCATCGCGGTCGGCCTGTTCTGCACCACCTGGGTGGCCGGCGTGGTCGGCGCCATCGGCACCGCGCTGGGCAACGACGCCGTCGCCCAGGTGGGTGCGGTGTCGCGGGTGCTGCTGCCCACCGACGGCCTGTGGCGGGGGGCGATGAACGCCTTCCAGGACCCCTCGGCGATCGTCCAGTTCGGTGGCGCCGACCAGGGCGCCGGGGCGTTCCCGTTCCTCAGCGTCGCACCGCTGTCCGCGGCCTACCTGGCCTGGTCGGCGGTGTGGGTGCTGATGATCGGGGGCCTGGCCGCCGCGGCCTACATCCGCAAGGACCTCTGAGCGGTCGCCCGCGACCCGTCGTCCACGCCTCAGGACGACGGGTCGCGGTCGGGGTAGCGGGCCCGGCCGAGGGCGTAGACCCCGAACGCGGCGAACCCCGCAGCGACCCCGCCCAGCAGCCACGAGCCGCCCGGCACCCCGGCGATGACGGTCAGCGCGCCGTCCAGGCCGGTGGCGGCGGAGAGGTCGGCGGTGCGGGCGGCCTGCACCAGCAGCACCCCGGCCAGGCCGAACGCGATGCCCTTCGCCACGTAGCCGACCCGCCCCACCGCCTCGATCCACGGCTCGACCCGGTCGGGGGCGGCGGTGAGGTCGATGTCCTTCATGAAGCCGCCGGTGCACCCGCGCAGCACCGTGTACAGCCCGACGGCGACCACCCCCACCGCCACCGCGACCACCAGCGCCGTGCCGCCGGGCACCTCCAGGGTCTCCCCGGTCAGCTCGCGCAACCGCTCGTCGGCCTGGTACTCACCTCCCGCGGCGAACAGCAGCGCGGTGCCGCCGAGTACCGCGTACACCGCCGCCTTGGCCAGGCACTTCGCGCAGACGAACGCCGTGCGTCTCCAGCGCTCGCGGCTCAGCAGCCCGCGCCACCAGAGCAGCACCTCACCGGCCTGCCACAGCGCGAGGGCCAGCAGCCCCAGCCCGATCAGCCACAGCGCCACCACCCCGCCCGGGGAGTCCGCGACGGTCTGCAGCGCCCCGGTCTGGTCGGCGTCGGTGCGGTCGCTGCCGCGGGCCAGCTGCAGCGCCAGCCACCCGATCAGCAGGTGCACCAGCCCGTACGCGACCAGCCCCACCCGCGCCACCGCCTCCAGCACGGGGTGGTCGGTCACCTCCCGGGCGTGCTCGACGACCCGGTGCACGCGGTCGATCAGGGCACGCGCGGTGGGGGTCACCGGGCCGATGCTCCGGCACGCGCCCCCACCCCGCTCGTCACCGCCCCCGGGCCGACGCCGTGCGGGCGGCGGCGCTCACGCGGGCGCGGTGCGGCGCAGCTCGCGGCCCAGCCAGGCGGCGAGGGCGACCGGCACGGCGACGAAGGCGCTCAGCGCCGGCACGGTGCCGATGGCCGAGCCCAGCCAGGACAGCAGCAGCGGGGTGGCGAAGCCGGCGTAGGCGAAGGCGTAGAAGGCGCTGTTCATCGCGCCCCGGGCGTGCGGCGGGGCCAGCCGGGCGGTGAGCGTCAGCCCCGCGGTGAGGCACAGCCCGCCACCCCCACCCAGCAGGACGGCGGCCGGCAGCAGCAGCGGCTCGGACCCGGCCACCACCGCGACCACGTCCAGGGCGGCACCGACGGCGCCCAGCACCATGCCCAGCGGGCCGGCGCCGCGCTCGGCCCGGCGTCCCAGCCGCGCGGTCACCGCCCCGGCGCCCAGCGCCAGCCCGCCGAGCAGGCCCGCGTAGGCCACCCCGACGCCGCCGGTCACCACCAGCAGCGGCAGCAGCGTGGACGCCACCGCCGGGAACGCGAACACCCCGACCGCGGTGGGGGCCAGCACCGCCCAGAACGGCCGCCGCGCCTCCCGGGGCAGGCCCAGCGTCATCAGCCGGCCGGGCCGCCGCTCCAGCACCGTCTCGGGCACCCCGACCAGCGCCACCAGTCCGGCGAGCAGCACGGCGACGTGCACCAGGTAGGGCAGCGTCGTCGGGGCCGGGCCGTACTGGGCGAGCAGCCCGCTCATCGCCGGCGCGACGGCGAAGCCCGCCGACGTGGACACCGCCCCGCGGGTCGCCGCCGAGCGCTGCCCGTCGGGGCCGGCGAGCTCCTGCAGCCAGGCGTTCGCCACGGAGAAGACCATCCCGGACACCACGCCCTGCAGCAGCCGGCAGGCGTAGAGCAGCGGCAGGCTCTCCGCGGCCGGCAGGTAGAGCAGCGACACCAGCCCGGACAGCACGGCGAAGGGCAGCACCACCGCGCGGCGTCCGAACCGGTCCGACGCCGCGCCGGAGACGGTGAGCGCGGCGATCAGCCCGACCGCGTAGCTGCCGAACACCGCGGTCAGGTCGGCGTCGGACAGGTCGAGGGTCCGCCGGTAGACCAGCAGCAGCGGGGTCGGGACGTTGGTGCCCAGGGCCACGGTGAACAGCCCGAACGTGAGGGCGTCCAGCTGCCGTCGGGCCCGGGGACGCCCGGCCGCGGTCTCCGGCATCCGCGGACGCTACCGCGGGCCGCGCGGCGTTCACCTCCCCGCCACTCGCGCCACACAGCGATCGCTTAGCGTGAGCAAAGACCCACCTGTCTCAGCAGAGGAGCTCCACCACATGAGGCGACGTCCCCTGGCGGCCCTGGCCACCACCGCCTGTCTCTCGGTCGCGATCGCCGCGGCCGCGACCCCCGCGTCCGCGGCGCCGAAGCCGGCCGGGCCCAAGCCGGTCGACGTGCAGCTGCTCGCGTTCAACGACTTCCACGGCGCCCTCCAGCCGCCCACCGGCTCCGGCGGCGCGGTGAACGGCGTGCCGGCCGGAGGGCTCGCCTCCTTCGCCACCCACCTCCGGCAGCAGGAGGCGGAGAACAAGAACACGCTGACCATCAGCAACGGCGACCTGATCGGCGGCAGCCCCTTCCTGTCCGCGCTGTTCCGCGACGAGCCCACCGTGGACGCGATGGACCTGCTCGGCCTGGACGTGGCCACCGTCGGCAACCACGAGTTCGACGAGGGCGTCGACGAGCTGAGCCGGATCATCGACGGCGGCAGCTGCCACCCGGTCGACGGCTGCCTCGACGGCGACGGCTACGACGGCTCCGACGCCGACTGGCTGGCTGCCAACGTGGTCGACCGCACCACCGGGGAGCCGATCCGCAGCCCCTACGAGGTCTACAAGTTCCAGGGCGTGCAGGTCGGCGTGATCGGTCTGACCCTGGAGTCCACCCCGTCGATCGTGTCGGCCGCCGGCATCGCCGACGTCCGGTTCCTCGACGAGGTCGAGACGATCAACCGCTACGTCGCGGAGCTGCGCGCCGACGGCGTGGAGTCGATCGTGGTGTCGCTGCACGAGGGCGGCGCCGCCGGTGCCGACCCGAACGGCTGCTCGGCGCCGACCGGGCCGGCCTTCGACATCACCCGGGCCATCGACGACGCCGTCGACGTCGTGCTCACCGGCCACTTCCACAACGGGTTCGTGTGCGAGGGGGCCAACGAGGTCGACGGGAAGCTGGTCACCCAGGCGCTGTCCAACGGCCGGCTGATCACCGACCTCGACCTGAGCATCGACCGGAAGACCGGCGACGTCACCAGCGCCGCGGCCGAGAACGTCGTCGTCACCCGCGACGTGCCTCTCGACGCCCAGGCGCAGGCCCTGGTCGAGCGGTACGAGGCGATCTCCGAGCCGATCGCGAACGAGGCCGTCGGCCGGGTCACCGGGCCGATCGTGCGGGCCCAGGAGCCGCTGTTCGGCAGCCTGGTCGGTGAGTCGCCGCTGGGCAACCTGATCGCCGACTCGCAGCTCGCGGCCACCGACGACGAGGCCGGGGCGGTTGCGGCGTTCATGAACCCCGGCGGCGTGCGGGCGGACATCACCTTCCCGTCCTCGGCCGCGGGCGAGGGCGACGGCGTGGTCACCTTCGGCGAGGCCTTCACGGTCCAGCCGTTCAACAACCTGCTGACCACGCTGACCCTGACCGGCACGCAGCTCTACGCGGTGCTGGACCAGCAGTTCGCCGTCGGGCGGGTGCTGGCGCCCTCGGACTCGGTGCGGTACTCCGTCGCCGGTGGCGCCGTGGTGCCCGGTTCGCTGACCATCGCCGGTGCGCCGGTCACCGCCGACGGCACCTACCGGATCACGGTGAACAACTTCCTGGCCGGCGGTGGTGACGGCTTCACCGCGCTGACCGCGGGCACCGACGTCGTCAACCAGCCCGGCTTCGACGTCGACGCCCTGATCGCCTACCTGGCCGGGGACCCGGTCGCCCCGCCGGCGACCGACCGGATCACCGTCACCGGCTGATCCACCGCCCGGCACAGCGGGCACCGTCGGTCCCCTGCGGACCGGCGGTGCCCGCTGTCGCGTGTCAGGCCGGGGTCAGCGGCCGCTCGTCCATCGCGGGTTCCCCGTCCCGGGCCGCCACGGGCGACGGCTCGACCCGCAGCAGCCGGGCGACCCCGGCGGGCAGCCACCAGTTCCACCGGCCGAACAGGCTGACCAGCGCCGGCACCAGCAGGGCCCGCACGATCGTGGCGTCGATCAGGATGCCCACGCCCAGCGCCGTCCCCAGGACCTTGATGTCCACGCCCGGGGAGGAGGCCAGGGCGGCGAAGGAGAAGAACAGGATCAGCGCCGCCGAGGTGACCAGCCGCCCGGTGCGTCCCAGGCCGGTGACCACGGCCTGCGCGGTGCTGCCGGTGTCGTCGTACTCCTCGCGCATCCGGGCCAGGATGAAGACCTCGTAGTCCATCGACAGGCCGAACAGGAACGCGAAGATGATCACCGGCAGCCAGAAGGTGACGGCGCCGGTGGCCGACACCCCGAACACGGCGTCCGAGCCGTTGCCCTCCTGCCAGAACCAGGTCACCGCACCGAACACCGCGGCCAGCGACACCAGGTTCAGCAGCACCGCCTTGAACGGCAGCAGCAGCGACCGGAACGTGCGCACCAGCAGCAGGAACGTGATCACCGCGATCAGCGCCAGGACGTAGGGGAAGGCGTCGTACACGGCGCGGAAGTAGTCCTGCACGACCGCGCCGGTGCCGGCGACGCCCACCTCGCCGTCCACCGCGCCCTCCACGGCCACCCGGACGTCGTCCACCACGCCGTTGCTGGCGCTGTCCACGGTCTCGGCCTCGGGCACGACGTCGACGACGGTCAGCCCGTCCCGCTCGCCGCCGATCGCGGCGGTGCGCACGTCGGGCACCTCGCGGGCGGCCGCCACGGCCGCGTCGGCCTGGTCGGTGGGCACCAGCACCGCGATCGGGGTGAGTACGCCGGTGCCCACGCCGCCCTGCTCCAGGGTCTGCAGCGCCTGGAACGCCGGCCCGTTCCGGGTCAGCGAGTCGGTGCCGGCCTGCCCGATCTTCAGCCCGGCGACCGGGGCGATCAGCACGGCCAGCAGCAGCAGCGCGACGCCGGTGGCCAGCCCGCGGCGACGCACCACCAGCCGGGCCCAGGCGGACCAACCGCGGGCCGGGGCGGCGTCCTGCCGGATCTTCGGCCAGTCGACCCGGGGGCCGATCGCGGACAGCAGCGCCGGCAGCAGGGTGAGCACCACGGCCACGCTGACCAGCGGGATGAGCATGCCGCCCAGGCCCATGCTGCGCAGGAACGGCACCGGGACGACGACCAGCGCCAGCAGGCTGATCGCCACCGTCACGCCGGAGGCGAGCACCGCGTGCCCGGCGGTCTGCACCGCCACCACCACGGCCTCGTCGTTGTCGCGCCCGTGCGCCCGCTCCTCCCGCCAGCGGGACACCAGCAGCAGCGAGTAGTCGATCGCCACGCCCAGCCCGACCAGGGCGATGAGGAACTGCACGACGAAGCTGACGTCGGTCAGGTACGTCAGCCCCAGCACCAGCAGGAACGTGGTCAGGATGGACACCGCGGCGATCACCAGCGGTACCAGGGCCAGGAACGACGCGAACACGAACACCAGCACCACCAGTGCACCCACCGCCCCGAGCAGGGTCTCCACGAGCACGCTGGGGCCCTCGGTCTCGCCCCCGGCGGCCAGCAGCACGTAGGAGGTGAGCCCGGCCTCCAGGCCGGCCGCACCGGCCGCCTGCTGCAGCGCCGGCAGCAGCTGCACCTCCACGCCGGGGCCGAACCCGGCGGGCAGCGGACCCTGCACCAGGGCGAAGGTGCTGCGCCCGTCGTCGGTGACGAACCGGTCGTCGCCGGTGCTGGCCAGGTCGACCACCCGTGCCTGCGGCACCGCCGCCCGGACGGCGTCGAACACCCCGGCGACCTCGGCCCGCCGCTCGGCCACCGTCTGGCCCGCCGGCACGGTGAGCACCGGCACCAGCGTGTCGGCGGTGCTGGCACCGAAGGTCTCGATCAGCTCCCGCTCGGCCTCGTACCCGGGCTGGCCGGGCAGCGAGAAGTCGAAGGTGAGCCGCTCGGTGACCGTGGCGGCGACGGCGCCGCCGGCCACCATCAGGACCAGCCAGCCCAGGACGACGATCAGCCGGTGACGCAGGACGTGACGGGCGAGGGACTCCACGACGTGCTCCCGGGGCAGTGGCGAGCGGATTGCGCCCGATCGCTCGCCGGCAGGCTAGCGGCAGCAGGGGCTCCCGCGGTGTGCCACCGACACGGCCACCCCCGGATCCGGCACGGCCACCCCCCGGATCCGACGCGGACACCCCCCGGATCCGACACGAACAGCCCGCCAAGATGGCCATCTTGGCGGGCCGGGCGGGGGAGGGGGCGGGTGGGGTGGCCGGGTCAGCCCGCGGTGGCGGTGACGAAGACGCAGATGCCCTCGCCCTCGTCGGCCCGGTGGCGCTGCCCGATCAGCCGCAGCGCGGCCATCTGCAGCCGGTGCGCCGGCT
Organism: Goekera deserti; assembly: GCF_010685995.1. Taxonomy (GTDB): domain Bacteria; phylum Actinomycetota; class Actinomycetes; order Mycobacteriales; family Geodermatophilaceae; genus Goekera; species Goekera deserti. The sequence continues at coordinate 80,025 of NZ_JAAGWK010000015.1, forward strand.
GCCGCGCACCGTGGTGGTCGGTGTCGCCGGCGGTGCGGGCGCGCACGTCGCCGAAGCCGGCCCGCCGCACGTGCTCGGTGAGCATCCGGTCGGGGAGGATCGCGATGTGCCCGGGCTGGTGGTGACGCCGGGCCGAAGATGTGGGGCGCGCCGCGCAGGGACATCCTCAGCTGGGAGTGCGGGTGGGTCATGTTCGGCGTGCTCACCAACACCCGGTCCCCGGGTCGCGGGAGCGCCCGGATGGAGCGCATCACCTGCCGCGGGTTCCCCACGTGCTCCAGCGTCTCGACGCCGACCACCATGTCGAAGGGGCCGCGGGTCCGCTCGGTCAGCTGCGGGTGGTCCAGGTCCAGCCGGGCGATCCAGTCCCCGGCGTACGAGCGCACGGCCGCCGTCCGCTGGACGGTCTCGAGCGGAGGGGGAGTGTCAGCCTGTCAGGGGCCGCGGGTCCGGCGATCCGGAGCGGGCGGCAGGGGTGACGCCGCCGGTGCGGCGCGGGCCGCCCGCCCCGACTCGGGCTAGCATGGGCCCCGGCACCGACCAGGGGATGCCGTCGCCCGTCCGGCGGCGGACCCCGGGTGCGGTCGCCGTCCCGGCCGTCGGACGACGGTCCTGGCCCGCCGTCCCGGGCGGGCCGTCGGGACCCGGGCACCGGGCCCACGCCGGCCGGTGCCGCCGGGTCTGAGTCGGTGGAGCAGCCGCACCTGGCGCTCCGCGTGACGACCACCCGCCGGGTGCCGCGCCGCCGTGCGCGGGACCCGGGCGTGGGGACGTGCCGGGCACAGCAGAGGAGGAGTACGTGGCTCGACCAGGCCAGCGCCGGCCCGGCGCCCGCCGTGCCGCCCCGCGGGAGCAGCGGCGCAGCCGCGGGCCCGAGGACGTCGTGGCGGTGCTCGCCCGGACGGTGCGGGAGGTCGAGGCCGCCGCGCAGCGCGGCCCGGTGACCGCCTCGGCACGCACCAAGTTCCAGGTCGTGGCCCTGCTGCTGCGCGAGGAGCACGCCCGGGTCCGCGCCGACGGCACCACGGGGGAGACCCGGCGGGCCGAGCAGCTCAAGCGGCTGGACGGGATCGCCACCATCCTGGCGCGCACCGCCGTCCGGGACCCTGCCCTGCTGGCCCTGCTCGCCGAGGACGCCGTCGTCTCCGACGCCGCCCGCGCGCTGAAGCAGGAGGTGCTCCGGTCGGCCGGCATCGAGGCCACCGAGGAGGAGGCCGCGCCGCCGCCGGTCGCCGCGGCACCGGCCGCCCCGGAGAACCGGGTGGTGCCGCAGTCGGTGGTGTCCCGGCAGATGGCCAACCCGTTCCTCGCCCCGGACTTCTCCGCCGTGCAGGCCCCCGCGAAACCGCGCCGGCTGGCCGGCTGGGAGCTGATCGGCCCGCTGCTGCGCTCCTTCGAGCGGGCCGGCGGCGGCGACGCGGCGTGCATGCCGCTGCCCTTCCCGACCAGCCGCTTCGTGCCCGACGGGGTGGAGCTGATGCCGCACCAGGGCCAGTTGGTCGCCGCCGCGGCCGCCGGTCACCGCACGTTCCTGCTGGCCGACGAGCCCGGCCTGGGCAAGACCGCGCAGGCGCTGCTGGCCGCCGAGGCCGCCACGGCCTACCCGCTGCTGGTCGTCGTCCCGAACGTGGTGAAGACCAACTGGGCGCGCGAGGCCGGCATCTGGACCCCGCACCGCCGCTCGACGGTGATCCACGGCAACGGCGACACGATCGACGGCTTCGCCGACATCGTCGTCGTCAACTACGAGGTGCTGGACCGGCACGTGGGCTGGCTGGGCGACTTCGGGTTCCGCGGGATGGTCGTCGACGAGGCGCACTTCATCAAGAACCGGACCTCGCAGCGCTCCCAGCACGTCCTGGAGCTGTCCGAGCGCATCCGCACCCGCAACTCCACCGCCCTGCTGATGGCCCTGACCGGCACCCCGCTGATCAACGACATCGAGGACTTCCGGGCGATCTGGCAGTTCCTCGGCTGGATCGACGACAGCCAGCCGCTGGCCGAGCTGATGAACGCCCTGGAGGACACCGGCCTCACCCCGGCCGACCCCGGCTTCTACCCCGCGGCGCGGCGCTGCGTGGTCGACCGGGGCATCGTGCGGCGCCGCAAGGTCGACGTCGCCGCCGACATCCCCGCCCGCCGGATCGCCGACCTGCCGGTCGAGCTGGACGGCGCGGCGGGCCGCTCCATCCGGGCCGCCGAGCGCGACCTGGCCCGGCGGATGGTGGCCCGCTACGAGACGGCGCTGGCCAACCGGCGCTCCGGTGCCGTGGTGGAGGGCATCGACCACGACCTGGTGCGCACCGTGTCCCGATGGGAGCAGAAGGACGCCGCCGAGGCCTCCAGCGGCGAGAACGTGTTCACCATGATGCGGCGGATCGGGCAGGCCAAGGCCGGCCTGGCCGCCGACTACGCCGGGCAGCTGGCCCGCAGCGCCGGCAAGGTGGTGTTCTTCGCCAAGCACGTCGACGTGATGGACGCCGCCGAGGAGACCTTCACCCGGCAGGGCATCCGGTTCTCCTCGATCCGCGGCGACCAGACCTCCAGCGCGCGGCAGCGGAACATCGACGCCTTCGTCAACGACCCCGAGGTCGCCGTGGCGGTGTGCTCGCTGACCGCGGCCGGGGTGGGGCTGAACCTGCAGGTGGCGTCCAACATCGTGCTCGCCGAGCTGTCCTGGACCGACGCCGAGCAGACCCAGGCGATCGACCGCAGCCACCGGATCGGCCAGTCCGAGCCGGTCACCGCGTGGCGGATCATCGCCGCGCAGACCATCGACGCCCGGATCGCCGAGCTGATCGACAGCAAGGCCGGGCTCGCCGCCCGCGCGCTGGACGGCTCGGACGAGGAGGTGTCCAGCTCGGCGGACGTGCAGCTGGAGGCCCTGGTCGGCCTGCTGACCGAGGAGCTGTCCCGGGCCTGACCGTCCGGGACGCAGCCGATGGTCACCGCACGCCCGCTCGCCGAGGTGTACCGGCGCTTCGCGGAGGACGCCGCCGGTACGTCGCCGCTGACCGCGGCCGTGGCGCGCGCCCTGGGCGGGTCGGTGGCGTTGGAGCTCCTGCCGCCGCGCCGGCGGCAGCCCGCGCTGGTGCTGGCCGCGCTGCACGACCTGGCGCTGGCCGGTCGCGCCCCGGCGCTGGCCGCCGCGTACACCGCCGGGGACGGCGACGCGGCTGCCCGCGCCGCGCTGGACACGCTGGCCGGGCTGACCGGCGAGGTCGCCGCCCTCGTCGCGCGCCGGCGGCTCGTGACCGTCGAGGCCCAGCGCTGCGCGGTGCTCGTCCCGGCCGTCGCCGAGGCGGCCCGGCGGGCGGGCGCGGCAGCGGTGGGGCTGGTCGCCGTGGGCAGCCCGGCCGGCTTCGACCTGCACCTGGACCGGGTGGCCGTCACCTCCGCCGGCCGCATCGCCGGTGACCCGTCGTCCCCGGTGCAGGTGTCGGTGTCGGTGGTGGGCCGGATGCCGGTGCCCGTCCGCCCGGTGCCCGAGGTGGTGGCCCGGATCGGGGTGGACCGGGAGCCGCTGGACCCCACCGACCCCGACGACGCCCGGTGGCTGCGCGCCTGCGTGCCGCCGGACCGGCCCGGGCGGCGGGCGGAGCTGGACGCGGAGCTGGCGCTGGGTGCGGGCGCCCCGGTGCTGCTGCTGCGCGGCGACCCGGTGACGCTGCTGGCCGACGCGGTCGCCCGGGTGCCGGCCGGTGCGCTGCCGGTGGTCACCACGACCTGGGCGCTGTCGACCTGGCCGGCCGCCCGCCGGGTGCGGCTGCTGGACCGGCTCGCGCAGGCGGCGGCCGGGCGGGCGGTGTCGTGGGTGTCGGTGGAGGGGGTCGGCGTCGCGCCCGGCGTGCCGACGCTGGGGGACCGGCCCGCCTCCGGTCACAGCATCGTCGGCCTCGTCGAGCTGGACGGCGCCGGGCGCCGCGCCGAGGCCCTGGGGCGCTGCTGGTCGCGCGGCCGCCAGCTGTCCTGGCTGGCCGTGGAGCCGCCCGGCTGACCCGGTCCGGCGGCGTCCTGTCGAGTTCGTCCCCCGTCCGCCTGCCGCACACGACCTGCCCGGCTGCGGGCCACCTCCGGCCGCCAGCGTGGAGCCGTCCGCACACCGGATCTGCCCCTGGGGGAACCATGACCGCCGCCACGAAGAACTCCGCCGCCGCGTCCACCGACGACCACGAGGACCGTGCCGCCCGGGTGACCGGCCCCGCGCCGCGCACCTCGCTCGACGAGCTCGCCCGCGCCCAGGAGGAGCTGACCCTGGAGATCCGCGGCCTGGTGGCCCGCCAGGTCCTGGAGCACACCGGCACCGACGACGAGCGCGAGCGCGCCGGCCGGCTGGTCACCCTGGCCCGTGCCGACCTGCTCGGGCAGCTGCGCGAGCAGGAGCAGGAGCAGGCCCGCCGGCAGCTGGACCAGGCCACGCGCAGCACCGAGGACGCCGTCGACGGCGTCGTGCGCAGCGTCACCACGGTGGTGCGCTCGCTGGTGCCCGCCGCCCTGGTGCGTCCCGAGGACCTCATCGAGGCCGCCTACACCGTGGCCGACCAGGGCCTGCGGGTCAGCCGCCGGCTCGCCCTCAGCGTCACCGGCAGCGTGCGCAGCCTGACCACCGGGCTCTGACCGGCGGCGGGCCGCCCGGCCGGGCACAGACCCGGCCGGGCCGGCCCGCCTGCGCCGTCGTCAGGACCGCGCCGGGACGACGGCGAGCCACCGCCGGAGTGCCTGCACCGTCTGCTCCAGGGCCCGCCCGGCGGCGTCCGGCGCGCCGAGCCACAGGTGGTCGGCGCCCGGGTGCACCACCAGCTCGGCCTCGGCGCCGGCCCGGCGCAGCGCGGTGTGCAGCCGCTCGCTCTGCGCCGCGGGCACCAGCCGGTCACCGGCGCCGTGCAGCAGCAGCACCGGCGGGGCGCCACCGGTCACGTACGTCAGCGGGCTGGCCCCCGCCGCCCGCTCGGGCGCCTGGGTCAGCGGGGCGCCGAGCAGCTGGGCCTCGCGGCTGTCCGCGGCAGCGGGGTCGGTGCCGGTGTCGCCGGCCAGACCGGGCAGGTCGCTGGGGGCGTACCAGGCGACGACGCCGGACAGCGCCGGCGAGGTGGCCGCGTCGTCGTCCGGGGCGAGGCCCAGGAGCAGGGCGAGGTGCCCGCCGGCGGACTCGCCCCAGGCGGCCACCCGCCGCTCGTCCACGTCCAGCTCGCCGGACCGGGAGCGCAGCCAGCCGACGGCGGCCCGCACGTCCTCGAGCTGCGCCGGCCAGGTCGCCTCGCCGCTGAGCCGGTAGTCCGCGCTGGCCACCGCGACGCCGGCGGCGGCGACCGCCTGGAACAGCGAGCTGCCGGGGAAGGCCGGGCCACCGGAATACCGGCTGCCCAGCCGCCAGCCACCGCCGTGCAGGAACAGCACGACCGGGTGCGGGCCGTCCCCGGCGGGCAGGTACAGGTCCAGCTCCAGCGGCCGGGCGCCCGGCGGCGAGGCGTACGCCAGGCCGGTCAGCACCCGGGTGCCGGCGGGGCCGGGCCAGGGCGGCGGCAGCGGCGCGGCGTGCGCGGCGGGCGGCAGCGGCAGCGCGGGTGCGGATGCGGGTGCCCCCGGGGTGCCGGCGGTCACGCCGGCGCCGGCCACTCGACGTCGCGCCGGAACTGCATGCGGTGCTGCTGCGCGGCGGCCTGCATGCGCGCGACGTCGGGCACGAAGGGCGGCTGGTCCCCGGTGGCGTGGTCGGTGGGCGTGCCGATGTGCTGGAAGAACCGCTCGAACCCGCCGGACATCGTGCCGGTCATCCGGGCGTCCTCGACGACCTGGTAGGCGTGGGCGTACCCGGCCGGCACGAAGCCGAAGTCGCCGGGCGCCAGCAGCTGGGACTGCCGGACGCCCTCGCCGTCCTCGAAGAACAGCCGGACGAGGCCGGAGAGCACGAAGAACGTCTCGTGCGTGCCGTCGTGCGCGTGCGTGGGGATCACGTCCCCGGCCGGTGACGAGCTGGTGATGATGCCGAACTGGCCCTGGGTCTCGTCCCCGGACACCAGCACGGTGAACAGGTCGCCGAAGAGCATCGCGTGCTCGCCCTCGCCCCGGCGCAGCACGTACGGCACCGGCCGGCCGGGCAGGACGCCCTGCCAGCGCGGACCCCGCGCGGGGTCGAGCAGGTACTCGAAGCTCATCGGGACTCCAGCTGGTGCGGGGGTGGTGGGGGGCCATCGTCGCCGCCGCGGCCCGGCGCGGGCGAGCGGGAAGTCCTGGACGATCATGCGGCTCAGCCGCACGATCACCGGGTGGACCCCACCGTGCAGGCCCTGCGCTGCTTCCTCGCCGTCGGCCGGACCCGGCACTTCGCCCGGGCCGCCGCCGAGCTGCACCTGTCGCCGTCGTCGGTGAGCGAGCAGGTCGCCGGGCTGGAGAAGCAGGTCGGTGCACCGCTGTGCGACCGGACATCGCGCCGGGTGGACCTCACGGCGGTGGGCGCGGCGATGCTGCCGCACGCCGAGGAGGTCACCGCCGCGCACGGGCGGCTCGTGGCGTGGGCGGCGGCCCGCCGGGAGGGCCGGCTGGGCGACCTGCGGATCGGGTTCCTGGCCGGCGGCACCAGCGCGGTGATGACCCCGGTGCTGGAGGCGGCGGTCAACAGGCTGCCCGAGTGGCGGCTGCACCTGCGCCGGCTCGGCTTCCGGGACGCCGTGCCGCTCCTGCAGGCAGGAGAGGTGGACGTCGCCCTGGCACCGGGCCCGGTCCGGCCGGCCGAGGTCGGGCTGCGTGGCGTCGAGCTGCTGCGCGAGCCGCGGGTGCTGGTGGTGCCGCAGCGGCACCGGCTGGCGGGGCGGGCCGGCGTGCGGCTGGCCGAGGTGCGCGACGAGGTGTTCATCTGCGCCAGCCCCGGTACCGACGAGGCCTCCCGCTGGTGGGCCGTCGACCCCCGCCCGGACGGCGGCCCACCCGTCTACGGCCCGCAGGCCCAGGACGTCGACGAGGTGCTGCAACTGGTCGCCGCGGGGCTCGGCGTCAACATCGCGGCGGCCTCCGCGGCCCGGTACGCGAGCATGCCGGGGGTCGCCTTCGTCCCGCTGGAGGACGTCGAGGACTGCGCGATCTGGCTGCTGGTCCGCGCCGGTGACCGGTCACCCGGCGTGGCTGCGTTCGAACGGATCGCTCGTACGAGCGCCGCCGCGCTGCGGGCCCGGGGCGGCTCGGTCGGCGGATGAAGCCCTGCTCCAGGCCCCGGGGGAGGTCAGGAGCGATGAGGGCACATCGACCGGGCGCACCCGCGCTCTGCGCGCCTGCAGCCAGCGCCCTGACGATGGTCGGGTACCGGGCAGTCCGACGACGAGGGCGAGCTGCAGCGTGGTTCCTGATGTCGCGTCGGTGTCTCCGTGCCCGATACGCGGTTGCGATAGAGGACGCCTGCGGCTGAGGATGGACATCGTGTACAGATGCGCCGGCTCCGCGAAGCCCTGGTCGCCCCGCTGACGGCGGCGCACCTGGACCTTTCGTAGGACCCCTGCCCGCCGTTCCGGTCATTGCCGGGCGGCCTCCTCGTGCTGTCCGGCTCCAGAACGAGCCACGCGGAGCAGCACCGTGTCCACACACCCCTTCAGCATGTCCGACCCCGTCGGCGCGGCCGATGTCCGCCTGCCGGTCGGGGGAGCAGCCCAACTCCGGGCCGTCGCCGTCTCGCTGGTCCGGGGCGGTAGGCAAGTCCTCCACGACGTCTCGGTGACACTCGCGCCACGGTCCCGGGTCGCCGTCGTCGGGGAGAACGGGCGCGGCAAGACCACCCTGCTGCACGTGCTGGCCGGAGTCCTGGAGCCAGACGACGGCCACGTCCACCGAGTCGGCACCGTCGGACTGGCACAGCAGGTCATGCACGCACAGCACGGCGAGACAGTCGGCACGCTGACCGAGGAGGTCGCGGCCGCCTCGCGCCACGCGCTGCAGGTCCTGGACGAGTCCCTGTCGGACGTGGCCGACGGGGTCGATGGCGCATCGGAGCGCTATGCGGCTGCCCTGGACCGCGCGACACGCCTGGACGCCTGGGACGCCGAACGCCGTCTCGACGTCGCACTCCAGTCCCTGGACGCCTGCACCGACCGCAGCCGGGAGCTCGCCACGCTCTCTGTCGGCCAGCGCTACCGGGTACGACTCGCCTGCCTGCTGGGCACCCGGTACGACTTCCTCCTCCTCGACGAACCGACCAACCACCTCGACGCCGGTGGACTGCACTTCCTCACCGAGCAACTCCGCAGTCACGACGGGGGGTGGGCGCTCGTCAGCCACGACCGCGCGCTGCTGCAGGACACAGCCACCACGTTCCTGGACCTGGACCCCAGTCGAGACGGCCGGGCCACGAGCTACGCCGGTGGATACCGGGCCTGGAAGAACGGTCGTCGCCGCGACCGCGAGAACTGGGTCCGGGAGCACGCCGCACAGGTGGAGGAGCACCAGCGGCTGACTGCTGCCGTCCAGCAGGCCCAGAGCCGATTGCACACCGGGTGGCGCCCGGACAAGGGCACCGGCAAGCACCAGCGACAGTCCCACGCTCCCGGAGTCGTGCGATCACTGAACCAGGAACGGGCGGCGCTCGCAGCCCACCGGATCACCGCCCCCCGGCCACCGCTGTCGCTGCGGTTCCCCGAGCTGTCCCCGCGTCGGGGGGTCACGCTCCTGGCCACCGAGGACGTCGTCGTCGAGGACCGGGTCACCCAGCCGGTCACCATCGCCGTCCGGGCCGGGGACAGGATCCTGGTCACCGGCCCCAACGGGGCCGGGAAGTCGACCGTGCTGCACGTCCTCGCCGGGCACCTGGCCCCCACCCGGGGCCGCCGCCACCAGCACGAGGCGACCCGCATCAGCCTGGTGGCTCAGGAGGTGCCCGACTGGCCCGCGCACCTGACCGCCAGGCAGGTCCATGACGCCCACATCGGCGGACTGGTCACGGCTGGGCTCACAGCTCCTCATGGCGCTGGCTGCTTCCCCACCTGGGGGCTGCTCGATGCCGAGGCGATGCGCACACCCGTCGGCCGCATGTCCCAGGGGCAACAGCGACGCCTGGACCTGGCCATCCACCTCGCCGCCCACCCGGACGTCCTCATCCTGGACGAACCGACCAACCACCTGTCCGCGCTCCTGGTCGACGAGCTGACCGACGCGATCCAGACGACCGCGGCAGCGGTCATCGTGGCCACGCACGACCGGCAGCTGCTCCGCGACCTGCACACATGGCCCAGACTCGACCTGGGCAGCCCCGCCACCCGGGCGCAACCGGCCGCGAACTAGGCGGCCGGAGAGGCACACACCTCCACCGAGGCGGCCTTGCCCGGAGCGCGGTACAGCCGCTGTCGGAGTCGGTCGGCGAGCTGGGTGCGGCGCGATGCTCCACGGTGGTGGTCGGCCAGCGCCTGACGGGCGGCACCCACGAGCCAGGGGCGGGCTCCCCAGGCTGATCGGGGACGTCGTCCAGGCGATGCCCGGCGAGGATGAAGACCTCGGCCATGAGGTCGGCGGCGTCCTGCGCCGTGTTCGTGCGGGGCGTGCTGCGGCCGGCCTCGACGGCCGTGCTCGGCGAGCGCACCTCGTGGCTGCGCCGCCGGCTGCCTGCCGCCTCGCGCTGAGCCACGCACCCCGCGGGTGATCATCCCGGGCCGAGCGGGGGGTCCCGGGCCGGGACACCCCGCCCGGCCCGTGGTGATCACCGGGTGGGCGGCGCTCAGGCCGGCTCGGGCACGCCGCCCGGGTCGCCGCCGGGGTCGTCCGGCGTCGCCTCGATCGGCGGCGGGGGGAGGGGCTCGGGGGCGTCGGGCAGCAGCTCCGCCGGGTCGTCGGGGACCGGCTGGTCCGGGTCGATCAAGGGGTCGGGTTCTGGCACGGGCATGACCATGCCGGGAGTCAACCAGCGACCCGCCGGGAGCGCGACGCGCAGCGCGCGCGGCCCGCCCCTGGCCACCGCGGGCGCGCACGGGATGCTGTCCGGGTCGGCCCGCCGGCCGACGGCGCCCGCATCCGACGACCGGAGCCCCGCCGAGATGGCGATCGTGGCGGGCTGTCCGTGTCCGTTCCGTCGTGACCACCCAGGAGGCACCCCATCCCCGCTGACCCGTTCCTGGCCGAGGCGACCCGCACGGCCGAGGCCCTGCTGGAGGTGCAGGCCCGGGTCAACGCCCGGATCGGCGCCGAGCTGACCGAGCTGCTGCCGCAGGTGCAGCAGCGCCTCGGCCTCGCCCCGACCGCCGACGTCGACCTCTCCGGCCTCAGCGACACCCGGATCACCGGCCTCAGCGTCGTCGTCACCCCGGCCGCGGTCGCCGCCGTGGTGCCGCTGTCCGCGGAGTCCGCCGCCACCACCCGGGCCGGACGGCGGGCCATGACCGACATCGTCACCGGCGCCGACGACCGGCTGGCCGTCATCGCCGGCCCGTGCTCGGTGCACGACCCCGCGGCCGCGCTGGAGTACGCGGCCTTCCTGGCCCGCATGCGGGGCCGGCACGGTGCGGACCTGGAGATCCTGATGCGCACCTACACCGAGAAGCCACGCACCGAGGTGGACTGGAAGGGCTTCGCCTACGACCCGTTCCTGGACGGGTCGAGCCGGATCAGCGTCGGCCTGGTGGGCACCCGGATGCTGATGTGCCGGATCACCGCCCTCGGCGTCCCGGTCGCGGCCGAGCCGCTGAACGCGCTCACCCCGCAGTACGTCGACGGGCTGGTCACCTACAACGGCGTCGGTGCCCGCAACGTCACCGACCAGACCGCCCGGGAGCGGGTCTCCGGCTTCTCCGCCGTCGTCGGCTTCAAGAACTCACCCGAGGGCAGCATCGACGTCGCGGTGCAGGCGGTGCTCACCGCGCGGGCGCCGCACGACTTCCTCGGCGTCGACCACCACGGCGTGAGCGCGCAGCTGACCACCACCGGCAACGACACCGCCCACGTGATCCTGCGCGGCGGCAAGGACGGGCCGAACTACTCCGCGGCGCACGTCGCCGAGACCAAGCGGGCACTGGCCGCCCGCGGGCTGCCGGAGGTCGTCGTCGTCGACGCCTCGCACGGCAACAGCCTCAAGGACCACCGGCGCCAGGCCCTCGTGGTGCGCGACCTGGCCGGCCAGCTCGCCGGCGGTGAGCGCGCGCTGCGCGGGGTGATGATCGAGAGCAACCTGGTGGAGGGCCGGCAGGACCTCGACCGCCGCCACCCCGAGGCGCTCGTGCACGGCATCAGCGTCACCGACGCCTGCGTCGGCCTGGACACCACCGAGGAGCTGCTGGCCGAGCTGGCCGCCGCGGTCCGGGCGCGCCGGGAGACCTGAGCCGGCCGGTCAGCCCCGCCGGACGGCGCGCACCACGACGTCGTGCAGCGTCCTCACCGATCCGGGCGGCTGCCGGTCCAGCTCCACGGCGGTGCGCACCTCCCAGGTGGCGGTGTCCAGCCGGGCGGTGATCGCCGCCGCCGTGGCCGATGCCTCGGCCGGCGGCCGGTCGCCGTGCCCGTGCTGCTGGTGGCCGTGCTCGGGGGTGCCGGTGTCGTGCGTGTGCAGGTGCCCGACCACCAGCAGCGTGCCGCCGGGGGCCACCCAGCCGGCCAGCCGGTCGTAGAAGTCCAGCTGCGGCATCGCCGGGTGCGCGTAGTGCGTGGTGACCAGGTCGAAGGCGCCGTCGGGCTCCCAGCTGACCAGGTCGGCCTGCACCCAGCGCACCTGCTGAGTGACGCCGTCCGCCGCGGCCCGCTCGGCGGCGCGGGCCAGCGCGGTCGCGGAGACGTCGGCCGCGGTGACCTGCCAGCCGTGCGCGGCCAGCCACCGCGCCTCGGCGCCGGTGCCGCACCCGGCGTCCAGCGCGGTGCCCGGCGCCAGGTCGCCGACCTCCTGCGCCAGATAGGGGTGCGCCGGGGCGGCGTGGGCCGCCGGGCGGGCGGCGTCCCAGTGCTGCTCCCAGTACGCCCGGTCGAAGGCGTGCTCGGGGGTAGGGCCGTCGTGGACGGTCATGTCCGGTCCTCTCGGTCGGGGTGCCGGCCTACCTTCGCCTGCCGTGGCGCCGACGCGCACACGTCGTTGCCGGAACGGCGAACTCCAGCGGCGCGGGCCGGGGTGGCGCCGGCCACCTCGCCACCGTCCGGGCGAGCCGCGCCGGACCGTAGGCTCGTCGCCGTGTCGACCCGTCCCCTGACCCTGATGGCCGTGCACGCGCACCCGGACGACGAGGCCACCGGCACCGGCGGCGTGCTGGCCCGGTACTCCGCCGAGGGCATCCGCACGGTGGTGGTGACCTGCACCGACGGCCGGTGCGGCGACGGGCCGGGCGGGGTGAAGCTGGGCCAGCCCGGGCACGACGCCGCCCAGGTGGTCGCCGCCCGGCAGGCGGAGCTGGAGGCCAGCTGCGCGGTGCTCGGCGTCGACAGCCTGGAGCTGCTCGGCTACGCCGACTCCGGGATGACCGGCTGGCCCAGCAATGACGCCCCCGGCTCGTTCTGGTCCACGCCCGTCGAGGAGGCGGCCGCCCGGCTGGCCGAGCTGATCCGCCGGTACCAGCCCGACGTGGTGGTCACGTACGACGAGAACGGCTTCTACGGCCACCCCGACCACGTGCAGGCCCACCGGGTGACCATGGCGGCGGTCGCGACCACCGGCTCGGTGGCCAAGGTCTACTGGACGACGGCGCCGTCCTCGTTCATGGAGAGCTTCGCGGAGATGGCCGCGGCGGGCGGCATCACGTTCGACGAGCCGGAGCAGGAGATGCCCGAGATCGGCCTGCCCGACGAGGAGATCACCACCTGGGTCGACGTGTCGGCCGAGGTGGGGCGCAAGCGCCGGGCGCTGGCCGCGCACAGCAGCCAGGAGGACGCCGCCTTCTTCCTGCGCATCCCGGAGGACATGTTCGCCCGGGCCATGGGCACCGAGCACTTCCTGCGGGTGCACGACACCACCGGCGCCCCGCTGCCGGAGGACGACCTCTTCGCCGGCCTGCGTCCGGCCCCCGCGGACCAGGGATGACCGCGCGCACCGGCGACGGCGGTCCCCACCTCTGCCGAGGCGGCGGTGAGCATCCCGGAACACGATCGACACGTGAGCGGGTCGGCCGTTACCGGAGCTTCACGGGCGTGACCCGGCGGTGACACCCCGCGCCGATTGACTCCGTCTCGACCCGCAGGACCTGCTGCGGGGCGCGTCTAGGGTTCCGTCGCCGGTCACGGTGGGTCTGGTCCGAGAGATGCAGGCAGGGTCCCGCGTACGCCGCGGCCCTGTCCCACGGCGGGAGAAAAGCCCGGGAGGCCATCAGAGGCCCGGGCCGTGCTGTGCCCTGGCCCGTACGGGAGGGGCCGGCATGACCGCGCTCTCGGATCCACCCCGCACCGCACCCGACGCCGCCGACGACAGCGACCTGGCCGGATTCGGATACCAGCCGCAACTGCACCGCAGCATCGGCACCTTCGGCTCCTTCGCCGCCGGGTTCTCCTTCGTCTCCATCCTCACCACGGTGTTCCAGCTGTTCAGCTTTGGGTTCGACTTCGGCGGGCCCGCCTTCTTCTGGACCTGGCCGCTGGTGTTCGTGGGCCAGCTGCTGGTGGCGCTCTGCTTCGCCGAGCTGGCCGCTCGCTACCCGATCTCCGGCTCCATCTACCAGTGGTCCTCCCGGCTGGGCGGCCGGCTGTGGGGCTGGACCGCGGGCTGGCTGATGCTGGTCGGGCAGGTGGTCACGGTGGCCGCCGCGGCGATCGCGATGCAGATCGTGCTGCCGGCGATCTGGAGCGGCTTCCAGGTCCTGGACAGCCCCACCGCCAACGCCGTCCTGCTGGGCAGCGGGGTGCTGGCGGTCACCACCTTGATCAACGCCGTCGGCATCCGGGCGATGTCGGTGATCAACAGCATCGGGGTCACCTGCGAGCTGGTCGGCGTCGCGCTGCTGTGCGTTGCGCTGTTCTCCAAGGCCGAGCGCGGCCCGGGCGTGGTGCTGGACACCGGCATCGTGGGCGACTCGGGCTACGTGTGGGCGTTCGCGGTCTCCGCGCTGATGGCCGCCTACGTGATGGTCGGCTTCGACAGCGCCGGTGAGCTGTCCGAGGAGACCCGGGACCCGCGCCGGACGGCGCCTCGGACGATCCTGCGCGCGCTCGTCGTCTCCGGCATCGGCGGCGCGCTCATGCTGCTCGCCACCCTGATGGCCGCACCCAGCCTCACCGACGGTGCCCTCGGCGACCCCGCCCAGGGGCTGCCCTCGGTGCTGCTCAGCCGGCTCGGCGAGGACCTGGGGCGGGTCTTCCTGGTGATCGTGGCGATCGCCGTGCTGGTCTGCACGCTGGCCATCCAGACCGCCACCACCCGGATGATGTTCTCGATGGCCCGCGACCGGGTGCTGCCGTTCTCCGCGGCCCTGGCGAAGGTCAACCGCCGCACCGGCGCACCGATCCTGCCCGCCGTCGTCGTCGGCGTGCTGGCCATCGGGCTGCTGGTGCTCAACGTGCACAACGAGTCGGTCTTCCTGGCGCTGACCAGCGTCTGCATCATGCTGCTCTACATCGCCTACCTGATGGTGACCGTCCCGCTGCTGCGCCGCCGGCTGCGCGGCGGCTGGGCGCAGGACGACGAGCTGTTCTCCCTCGGCCGGTGGGGGCTGGCGGTCAACATCGGTGCCGTGGTCTGGGGCACCGCGATGGCGCTGAACCTGGCCTGGCCCCGCGAGGCCGTGTTCGGCACCGAGTGGTACCTGCAGTTCTTCCCGCAGCTGATGCTCGCCGGTGCCCTGCTGGCCGGGGCGGTGGCCTACGCGGTGCAGCGGGCGCAGGTCCGCCGGGACAGCGCCGTGCTCGACCCGAGCCCGGCGACCGCGGAGGTGTCCCGGTGATCCCGGCCCACGACGTCCCCGCCGGCGCGCACTGGTCGCTGGCCCTGCGGGCGGGCCGGGTGCTCCGGCTGACCGCCCTGGACGACGGCGCGGTCTGCTCCACGCTGCTGTTCGCCCACCGCGACCCGGTGGACCGGCTGAACGTGCCGGACACCCTCAAGGCGCAGATGAGCGCCCGGATCACCCCGCCGATGGTGCTGATGAGCGACCGGGGCGCCGCCCTGGCCTCGGTCACCGGCTCGTCGCTTGACTGGCACGACTGCCTCACCGGGCACTCGCTGGACCGGCACCTGGACCGGCACGCAGCGGTGTCCGGCCCGTCGTCCTACGCCACCGACCGCAACGACTGGCGCCGCTCGGCCCGGGCCGGGCTGCTGTCCGAGCTGCGCAAGCACGGCCGCGGCCCGGCCGACCTGCACGCCTGCGTGAACCTCTTCGCCAAGGTGGCCATCGGCCCGGACGGCGGCCTGACGTTCGTGCCCGACCACGCGCACGCCGGGGACTGGGTCACCCTGCGCGCCGAGCAGGACCTGCTGCTGGTGCTCTCCACCGCCCCGCACCCGCTGGACCCGGCCTGGGCGCCCGGCGCGGTGCGGGCCGAGGTCGAGGCCGGTGCCCCCTACGGGCCCGACGACCCGTCGGTCACCTTCCGACCCGAGAGCGCCCGCGCCCTCGCCAACGCCGCGGCGGTGCTCGCATGACCACCCTGTCCCTGCCGCTGGTGCCCAGCCCGCTGCTGGAGTCCGACGCCGTCCTGGACGTGGTGGTGCAGGCCGGGGACGGGTTCCTCGGCCGGGTGCCGGCCGGCGGCTCGTTCCGGATCGTCGACCTGCACGGCAACCAGGCCGCCGACACGCTGTTCTACGACGCCGCCGACGTCACCCACCGGTACAGCGCGGTGGACACCATCCGGGAGCAGGGCTCGGTGTACCTGACCGCCGGGTCGACGCTGCTGTCCCAGCAGCTGGAGCCCCTGGTCACCGTCACCGCCGACACCTGCGGCCGGCACGACACCCTCGGGGGGGCGTGCGCGCAGGAGTCCAACGTCGTGCGCTACGGCATGCACACCCGGCACCAGCACGCCTGCCGGGAGACGTTCCTGCGGTACGGCGCGGCGGCGGGCATCGGCGCCCGGGAGCTGGCGCCCAACGTCAACTTCTTCATGAACGTGCCGCTGACCCCCGACGGCGGCCTCAGCTTCGCCGACGGTCTCTCCGCCCCGGGCCGGTACGTCGAGGTGCGCGCCGAGCGGGACGTGCTGGTGCTGATCAGCAACTGCCCGCAGCTGAACAACCCCTGCAACGGCTGGGACCCCACCCCGGTGCGGCTGCTGGGGTGGTGGGCGTGACCGCGGTGCACCCGGTCGTGCTGACCGGCACCGTCGAGGTGCTCACCCCCGGCGTGCAGACCAGCGTGCAGGACCTCACCGGTCGCACCGGGCTCTGGGACGTCGGGGTGCCGCCGTCCGGGGCGTGGGACGACCTGTCCTTCGCGCTGGCCAACCGGGCCGTCGGCAACCCGCCCACCGCGGCCGGGCTGGAGGCGGTGGTCACCGGCCCGCGGCTGCGCTTCGGTGCCCGCACGCTGGTCTGCCTGGCCGGGGCGGTCGGCTCCGCGACGCTGGACGGCCGGCCGGTGCGCCCCGGCGTGGTCACCGTCGTCCCGGCCGGTGGCGTGCTGGACATGGGCGCCTGCGGTGCGCCCGGGATGCGCGGCTACCTCGCCGTCGCCGGCGGGATCGCAGTGCCGCAGGAGCTGGGCAGCCGCGCCACGTTCCTGCTCGGCGGCTTCGGCGGCCTGGGCGGGCGGGCACTGCAGGCCGGTGACGCGCTGCCCGTGGGCCGGGTGGAGAACCTGCAGGCCCCGATCGACGTCGCCCCGCTGCTGCCCGAGCTGGGCGACAGCTGGACCCTGCGCGTGGTCCCCGGCCCGCACGGGGCACCGGAGCACCTCACCGAGGACGGCGTCACCGAGCTGTTCGCGGCGAGCTGGACGGTGGACCACCGGGCCGACCGGACCGGCATCCGGTTGCTCGGGCCGGCACCGCGGTGGGCCCGGCAGGACGGCGGCGAGGCCGGCCTGCACCCGTCGAACATCCACGACAGCGCCTACCCGGTCGGCGGGATCATGCTCTCCGGTGACACCCCGGTCATCGTGGGGCCGGACGGG
This sequence comes from Goekera deserti, assembly GCF_010685995.1. Classification (GTDB taxonomy): domain Bacteria; phylum Actinomycetota; class Actinomycetes; order Mycobacteriales; family Geodermatophilaceae; genus Goekera; species Goekera deserti. The sequence continues at coordinate 97,007 of NZ_JAAGWK010000015.1, forward strand.
CCGAGCCTGGGCGGGTTCGTCGTCCCGTGCGCGGTGGTGCGGGCCGACCGGTGGCAGCTGGCCCAGCTGCGCCCGGGCGACACGGTGCGGCTGGTGCCGGTGACCCCGGAGGTCGCCGCCGCGGCGGCCGCCGAGCGCGCCGCGCTGCTCGCCGAGCCGGCCGCCGCGGTGGCGGCGACCTGGGAGGCGGCGCTGGCCGGCCGCCGGTCCGGTCCGCCGCCGGTGACCGCCGGACCGCCGGTGCGACCGGTGCTCGCCGAGCTGGCCGCCGACGGCCCGCGTCCCGGTGTGACGGTGCGCGCCTCCGGCGACCACCACCTGCTGCTGGAGGCCGGGCCCGCCCAGCTGGACCTGGACGTGCGGGTGTGGGTGCACCTGCTCGCCCAGCGGCTGCGCGCGCTGGCGCTGCCGGCGGTGCGCGAGCTGGTCGAGGGTGTCCGCTCGATGCTGGTGCAGGTCGACGAGCGGGCGCTGCCGCTGCCGGTGCTCGCCGAGCTGCTGGTGCAGCTGGCCGGCGAGGTGCCGGACCCGATGACGGTCACCCTCGACGTGCGCGAGGTGACCCTGCCGATCACGCTGGACCACCCGGCCGCACACGAGGCGATGGCCCGGTACGCCCGCTCGGTGCGCCCGGATGCCCCCTGGTGCCCGGACAACGTGGAGTTCATCCGCCGGGTCAACGACCTGGAGCACCGCGACGACGTGTTCGACGTGGTCACCGCGGCCACCTACCTCGTGGTGGGGCTGGGCGACGTCTACCTGGGGGCACCGGTCGCCGTCCCGATCGACCCGCGGCACCGGCTGGTCACCACCAAGTACGACCCGGCCCGCACCTGGACGCCGCAGAACGCCGTCGGCATCGGCGGGGTGTACCTCTGCGTGTACGGGATGGAGGGGCCGGGCGGCTACCAGCTGGTCGGCCGCACCGTGCCCGTCTGGCGGCACGTGCCCGGCTCGACGGCGAAGCCCTGGCTGCTGCGCCAGTTCGACCGGCTCCGGTTCGCCCCGGTCACGGCCGAGGAGCTGGCCGACCGGCGGGCCGCCGTCGCGGCCGGGGCGGAGGACCTGCAGGTGCGCCCGGCGACGTTCTCCCTCGCCGAGGTGCGGGCGCTGGAGTCCGCGCACGCCGCGGAGATCGGCACCGTGCGCACCCGGCGCCGGGCCGCCTTCGACGCCGAGCGCGCCCGCTGGGGCACCCGGTGACCGCCGTGCAGCCCGACCTGACCCCGGCCGACCTGGACCAGCCGGCCTTCATCCGGGTGCTCACCGCCGACGAGGTGACCGGCCTCGGCCCGGCGGCGGACGGGCCGCTGGCCGGGCTGCCGTTCGCCGTGAAGGACAACATCGACGTCGCCGGCGTGCCGACCACCGCGGCCTGCCCCTCCCGGGTGGAGCCCGCGACCGGCTCGGCGACGGCGGTGCAGCGGCTGCTGGACGCCGGCGCGCGACCGGTCGGCAAGACCAACATGGACCAGTTCGCCACCGGCCTGGTCGGCACCCGGTCGCCCTACGGGGCCTGTCACAGCGTCGCCTCCGCCGCGCACGTCAGCGGCGGCAGCAGCTCGGGCAGCGCGGTGGCGGTGGCCGCGGGCGTGGTGCCGCTGGCACTGGGCACCGACACCGCCGGCAGCGGCCGGGTGCCGGCGGCGTTCAACGGCCTGGTCGGGATGAAGCCGACCCGGGGGCTGGTGCCCACCCGCGGGGTGCTGCCTGCGGCGCCGTCGCTGGACTGCGTCACCACCCTCACCCGCACCGTGGCGCTGGCCCGCACCGCGCTCGGCGTGCTCGCCGGCCACGACCCGGCGGACCCGTGGTCCCGCCCCGCGCCGGCCGCGCTGCCCCCCGGGGTGGCCCGCCGGATGCGGGTGGTGGCGGTGCCGGACGGCCCGCTGGACCTGGACCCGCCGCACCGCGCGGCGTGGGAGGCGGCGCTGGCGCACGCGGCGACGGTCGCCCGGCTGGTGCCGGTCGACGTCTCGGCGTTCCTGGAGGCGGCCCAGCTGCTCTACGGCGGGCCGTTCCTCGCCGAGCGGCTGGCCGCGTTCGGGCAGCTGCTGGAACCCGACCACCCCGGCCTGGACCCGGTCGTGCGCCGGATCGTGCTGGGGGCGCGCCCGATCAGCGGGGCCGACGTGTACCGCGGCCAGCAGCGGCTGGCCGAGCTGCGGGCCGCCGCGCTGCCGGCCTTCCTCGGCGCCGACGCGCTGCTGCTGCCGGTGACGCCCGGGCACCCGACGCTCGCCGAGGTCGCCGCCGACCCGGTCGGGGTCAACGCCCGGCTGGGCACCTACACCAACATGGTCAACCTGCTTGACCTGTGCGCGGTCGCGGTGCCGGCCGGCACGCGCGCCGACGGGCTGCCCTTCGGCGTCCAGCTGCTGGCGCCGGCCTTCGCGGACGGCCCGCTGCTGGACCTGGCCGCGCGGTGGTGCGGGGAACCGGTCGACCAGGTGCCGACCCGCAGCCTGCTGGCCGTCGCCGGCGCCCACCTGACCGGGCAGCCGCTCAACCCGCAGCTGGTGGGTCTGGGGGGCCGGCTGCACGCCCGGGCGCGCACCGCGGGCGGGTACCGGATGTACCGGGTGCCGGGTGCGCTGCCCCGGCCCGGGCTGGTCCGCGGCGCCGGTGGCCCGCCTGCGGGCATCGAGGTCGAGGTGTGGGACCTGCCGGCCGGCGGGCTGGGGGAGCTGCTCCCGGCGGTGGCCGCGCCGCTGGCGCTGGGACCGGTGGAGCTGGACGACGGCACGGTCGTGCCCGGGTTCCTCACCGACCCCGGCGGCGTCGACGCCACCCAGGACATCAGCGGCTCCGGCGGCTGGCGGGCCCACCTCGCAGCCCGGATCGCGCGGGGGGCCGCCGACCGGTAGGACAGGGGGCGGGACGCCGCCGGCCTCCCGCCCCCTGCCTCAGAACGCGAGGACCCCCCATGCCCGCCCCGAGCTTCGAGACCGACCCGTGGACGGTCCGCGAGCCGCACCTGGAGCTCGGGACGCTCGGCGTCGCCGAGTCCGTGTTCAGCCTGTCCAACGGCTACCTGGGCATCCGGGGAACGCTCGACGAGCTCGAGCCGCACGTCAGCCGGGGCACCTACCTCTCCGGCGTGCACGAGACCCACCCGCTGTCCTATCCCGAGGGCGGCTACGGCCACCCCGAGGAGGGAGAGGCGCTGCTCACCGTGGCCGACGGGACGCCGGTGCGGCTGCTGGTGGACGGCGTCCCGCTGGACGTGCGGGAGCTGCGGTTCCAGCTGCACGAGCGGACCCTGGACCTGCGCAGCGGCACCCTGGACCGCCGCGCGCGCTGGACGACGGCGGCGGGCACCACGGTGGAGATGACGTCCCGGCGGCTGGTGTCGCTGCGGGAGCGGTCGATCGCCGCGGTGCGGTACGAGGTGCGCGCCCTGGACGGGCCCGCGCACGTCGTCGTGCGCTCCGAGCTGGTGGACGGCGAGGCCACGCCCACCGGCGTGGACAACGACGACCCGCGCGTCGCCGAGCAGCTGGACCACGCCTTCGAGTCGCTGACCCACGAGCGCGCCAGCAGCGGCGGCGCGCTGGCCGCGCGGACCCGGCGCTCGGGCATCACCGTCGCCGCGGCCGTCGGCCACCGGGTGCAGGGAGGCGCGCTGAGCACCTACGCCGACGTACGGCAGGTTGTGGCCACCGTCGTCGCGTCCCTGGACGCGGGGGAGTCGGTCACCGTCGTGAAGACCGTGGCGCACACCTGGTCCCACGACGCCGACCCCGGCTCGCTGACCGGGGAGGCGTGGGCCACGGTGGACTCCGCCCTGGACCTGGGCTGGGACGGTCTGCTGGCCGGCCAGCGGGCGGTGCTCGACGAGCTGTGGGCCACCGCGGACGTCGAGGTCGACGGCGACCCGGAGCTGCAGCAGGCGCTGCGCTACGGCGTCTTCCGGCTCGCCTGCGCCACGGCCTGCATCTCCGGTGCGCCCGTCGGCGCCAAGGGGCTGACCGGGATCGGGTACAGCGGCCACACCTTCTGGGACGTCGAGGGCTTCGTGCTCCCCGCGCTCACGCTGCTGCGCCCGGACGCCGCGGCCCGGCTGCTGCGCTGGCGTGCGGGCACCCTGGACCACGCCCGGGAGCGGGCCCGCACCCTGGGCGTGGCCGGGGCGTCGTTCGCCTGGCGCACCATCAGCGGCCGGGAGGTGTCGGCCTACTGGCCGGCCAGCACTGCCGCGGTGCACGTCAACGCCGACATCGCCCGCGCCTTCTGGTTGCACCAGCACGTCACCGGCGACGACGTCGACTCCCTCGGTGGCCTGGAGGTGCTGGTGGAGACGGCGCGGCTGTGGGCCTGCCTCGGCCACGAGGACGCCGCCGGCGCCTGGCACCTGTTCGGCGTCACCGGGCCCGACGAGTACACCGGCGTCGTCGACGACAACGTGTTCACCAACCTGATGGCACGGCGGAACCTGCGGTGGGCCGCAGACGCGTGCCGACGGTGGGAGTCGCGGGCGGCCGAGCTGGGCGTGGACCACGCGGAGATCGCCTCGTGGCGGGCCGCGGCGGACGCGGTGCACGTGCCGTGGGACGAGGGCCTGGGCGTGCACCCGATGAACACCAACTTCACCTCCTACCGGGAGTGGGACTTCGACGAGTCGCCGGACGCGCCGGCGGTGCAGGAGGAGAACCACTACGCCACGTTCTACCGGCGCCAGGTGCTCAAGCAGGCCGACCTGGTGCAGGCCCTGTGGTGGTGCCGGCAGGACTTCACCGCCGAGCAGGTGGCCCGCGACCTGGAGTACTACGAGGCGCGCACCGTGCGCGACTCGTCGCTGTCGGCGTCGATCCAGGCGGTCGTGTGCGCGCAGGCGCAGCACCCCGACCTGGCCCTGCGGTACCTGCGCGAGTGCGCGCTGGTGGACCTGCGCGACGTGCAGGGCGACACCGCCAAGGGCCTGCACATGGCCGCGGTCGCCGGCTCGTGGCTGGCCCTGGTCGCCGGGCTGGGTGGCCTGCGGGAGGACGGCGAGGACCTGGAGCTGGCGCCGCTGCTGCCCGCGGCACTGTCCCGGACCGCCTACCACGCGACCTGGCGCGGCCGGCTGCTGCGGGTGCAGACCACCCGGGACGGCACCACGGTCACCCTGCTGCGCGGCGAGGGCCCGGTGCCGGTCGTGGTGGACGGCGAGCGGCTGACGGTGACCGGCGACGCCCCGGCGCACGCCCCGCTGCGGGACCCGGCACCGCTGCTGGCCGAGCCGCGCCAGCCGCCCGGCCACGAGCCGCGGACCTGAGGCCACCGGGTCTGGTCAGCCGGGCCGCGGCGGGGTGTACTCGACGCCCGAGACCCGTCCAGGAGAGGAGCCACCCGTGCAGGTGGTGGTGACAGACGCTGCCGAGCAGCACCGCTACGAGGCCCGCGTCGACGGCGAGCTGGCGGCGATCGCGGAGTACATCGCGACGCCCGGGCTCGTCGTCATGACGCACACCGAGGTGCTGTCCGGGCACGAGGGCCAGGGCGTCGCGTCCGAGCTGGTGCGCCAGGCGCTGGAGGACGTGCGCCGGCAGGGGGCCAAGGTGCTGCCGCTGTGCCCGTTCGTGTCCGGCTGGATGCGCCGGCACGACGGGTACGACGACCTGGAGTACCGCTCACGGACCACGATCACCGCCGCGAGCAGCTGACCCGGCGAGCGCCCGGGGTCCCTACCCCCGGCTGGTCTCGGCGACCGGCGGCTGCGGGGGAGCGAGCGGCGGCAGCGTGGGTGTCACCGGCGGGGCCATGAGCTCCTGGTAGGCGGTGGTGTGCGCCCGGAGCGCGGAGACCGCGTCCGCCACGTCGGTGGTCGAGCGGCCGGCCGCGGCCTCCACCTGCTCGGCGTGCCGGACCGCGTCGCAGACGTCGGCGACCGTCGCCAGCCAGGCGCGCGCCTCTGGTTCCGGGTCGACCGTGCCGGTCGGCCCGGTGGCCAGGGTCAGCTGCCGCAGGCGCTGCTCCAGCCGGCTGCCCTCGGCCTCCAGCGACGGCAACAGCCCCGGGACGTCGCCGAGGTGCGCACCGGTGGCCTGGGCGGCGGCCACCTGCCGGCGCAGCCCGTCGCGGGCCCGGGCGACCTCCAGCTGGAGCTCCGCGGCGGAGCGCCGCTGACCCGGCGGCAGGTGCCGCGCGGCCACCGCGGTGGCGCCCTGCATGCCGATCTCCCGGCCGCGGGTGGCCAGCTCCCGGCCCCGGGCTGCCAGCGGGCTGCGCCGCACCCGGCGGACCACCAGCCACCCGGCGACCGCCGCGACCAGCAGCAGCACCACGAGCACCCCGCCCAGCACGGCGAGCACCGTGGGGTCCAGCGACAGCAGCCAGGTCAGCTCGCCGTCGGCGCGCACGTCGAGGGCGCCGGCGGGGTGGGTCGGCAGGGGGGTGGTCATGGGGCTCCTCGTCGGGGCGGTGTGGCCGGGGCGGTGTGCCGGCTGCCCGGACAACGTCGCCGGTCGGCCTCCCGGTTCCCGTCCGTCGCCTGCGGGATGGACCACCGGCCCGATCGACCGGTGCCTGCGTCGGCCGACCGCTCCGACGCCCGCCGCGCCTCACGCGGCCACGAGCCGCACGACGCTCATCACGGTCGCGGTCACCGGGACGGTGATCCACAGCACCCGGCTCAGCCACCCGCGACGGGGGAGCTCACGGGTGCCGTACAGCGCCCACTGCAGCGTCAGGGACAGCGCGAAGCAGAGCAGCGTGGCCGGGAGTCCGAGCAAGAACGCCATGGGGACCCACCAGTCGTAGCCCGTCGCGCACGCGGAGGCGAAGCAGTCGGGGTCGGGGGTGATCGTGACTGACGTGATGGCCAGGGCGACGAGGACCTCCAGCAGCTGGGCCACGAAGTACCGGATCGAGCTCTCCTCCGCGCCGAGGGTGTCGTCGGGTCTCGATGTGTGCGGAGGCGTCACCGATGCCGACCTCCTGGAGGACGATCACGGACGGGGGGATCACCGTGCCACACGCTCCGAGACCCGACGAGCCCTCGATCAGGTCGGCGGGGCGGGGATGGAGAGGGCGCCCTCGGCCTGGGTGGTGCAGGCGGTCGAGTCGGTGCGGTACTCGGGCGTGTCCAGCAGCTCCGCCGGCTGCACCTCGTACCGAGTGACGTCGCGGCCGGCGGTGCTGCCGAGCGTGTCGTCGTCGGAGTTGACCCGGATCGACCAGCCCCGGTCCCGCAGGCAGTCGACGATGCCGGCGGTCACCGCGTACTGGTAGGCCTCCGTCGCCGGGTCGACCGGCGGCGTGGTGACCTCCACGCACTCCTGCATGCGTGCCGCGACGCCGGGGTTGTTGGCCCCGATCGGCGTCAGGCTCTCGCCCTCGTCGGTCTGCTCCACTCGGTAGGGCACGTCGCGGTCGTCGAAGCAGTCGGCGAGGCCCCGCGCCCCCTGGCCGGCGTAGGGCGCGGAGCCGGTGGCGCCGGGTGCGTCCTCGGCGTGCGCGGTCGTGGCGGCCAGGCCGGCCGCGCCGATTCCGAGGACGGCGAGGGTCAGCGGCAGGGCGATGCGGGTGCGGCGGGTGGTGGTCATCGTCGGGGGTCCTTCGGGTGTGGGGGACGGGTGGGCCGGCGAGGGGGCAGGTGCCGGCGCTCGTGGGCGTCGTGGACGAGCTGACGTGCGGCGATGAGCAGCGCGGAGTCGGTGCTCATCGCGGTCGGGTCTGGGCGAAGGTGCCGTTCCCGTAGTAAGGGGAGAGCGGGACGTCGGCGAGCACCTGGCCCGCGGCGTCCAGGAACCGGGCGGTGCGCTCGGAGCCCTCCGCCGGCGCGGTGGACACCCCGCTGTCCAGGTCGTGGGTCGCGGTCACGTCGCCGGCGGCATCGCGGACCTCGACCCGGGTGGCGCCGGGCGGCCCCAGCAGCAGGCTCGAGACCGTCGTCCCGGACGGGTCGGACACGTCGCAGCGCATCGCCAGGGGGTGGTCGGCCGGGTCGGTGCCGGCCGGGAGGACGGCGAAGGTGCAATAGGTGGCCCGGTCGGCAGGGCGGCCTGGGTCGGCCGCGGCCCACCCGGCCACGACCGCCGTGGCCCCGGACGGGAAGCGCGCGGCCAGCACGGCGGTGGGCACGGGCCCTGCCGGGCCGGGCAACGAGCCGGACCACAGCGTCTGCAGCGTGAGGTCGTCCGGCGTGTACCCGGTCGTGCGGACCAGGTCGGCCAGGACGGTCTGGACCAGCGCGCCGGGCGCGGCCGGCTGGCCGGGTCGGGCGGGCGGGTCCTGTGCGGGCAGCGGGATCTCGGCCGGCAGCGGTTGCCGCAGCGGGGTGCCGCGGTAGACCGTCGTGCCGTCCCGGATCACCTGCACGCGGGCGGACACCCCGTAGGCCGACGCGTCCGGCAGGGTCGAGGTGGCCGCACCGTCGGTGGTCACCAGCGGCGCCTGCCGGCGCACCGGTTCCCCGGCCGCGGTCACCTCCAAGCGCTGCGACACCGACACCTGATCACCGGGGGCGGCGAGGACGACGAGGGTGTCCGGGCTCGGGTCGGTGTCCAGCCGGAGCACGGGTTCGCTGGCGTCCAGCGGGGCCGGGTCCCCGCTCTGCCTCAGCTCGCCGGGCGATGCCCCGGCCGGCCCGGTGAACCAGGCGCCCAGGGTCCGCCCGTCCACCCGGGCGACCACCAGCGCGGTGCGCTGCGGGCCGATGTCACCGGCGAAGGCGACCGTCCGGGTCACGTCCTGCACGTCGGCACCCGCCCAGGGCAGGGCGGCCAGCTGCTGCACCAGTCCGGCGTCCCCGGCGAGGCCGCCGCGCGTCGGACCGGCCAGCACGTCGAGCGTCCGGCCGTCGACCGTGCGGGTGGGCCCCGGCGGCTGCGGCCCCGGGTCCACCAGCGGCACCGCCAGCAGCGCCGCCGCGGCGAGGACGCCGGCCCCGACCCGGGCACGGCGCCGCGCCCGGTGCCGGCGCACCACGAGCGCCGGGACGTCGGGCGATCCACCGGGGGCGTCGCCGGCGACGGCGTGCAGCAGCGCCCGGACGTCGTCCTCGGTGCTCATCGGGCCCGGTCCGTGCAGTGCGACGGGTCGAGCGCGGCGACGCTCTGCCGCAGCCGGGCCAGACCGCGGGAGGACTGCGTCTTCACCGTGCCGACCGAGCAGCCCAGCAGTCGGGCGGTCTCGGCCTCGCTGAGGTCCTCGTAGAAGCGCAGGACGACGACGGCACGCATCCGGGGCGGCAGCTGGCGCAGCGCGGCCATCATCTCCTCCTTCCTGTCGTCCGGGTGGGGGTCGCGCGGGGCGGCCCGGTCGGGCACGTCGCTGACCGGCCGTTCGGTGGCGCTGAGCAGCCGGCGCCAGCTGGTGTGCGTGTTGACGACCACGCGGCGGGCGAAGGCCAGCGGGCTGACGTCGATCCGGTCCCAGTGCGTGTAGGTCTTCAGCAGTGCCGCCTGGACGACGCCCTCGGCGGCGGCGTGCTGACCGGTCACCAGGTAGGCGGTGCGCAGCAGCGCTGCCTGGTGCTGCTGCACGAACGCGGTGAACGCGACCTCACGCTCCCTGGACACCCACCCCCCTCTCATCCGGCGCTCAGCTGCCCCTTGGACGCTGCGAGGGGGAGCGGAGGTTGACAGGCTCCAGTAACCGATCGGGCGCAGCCGGACACTTCTCGGGTGTGGGCATGCTGAGTGGTTCCTGTGACTGAGGCCAGCGATGCGACGTTCGACCGGCTGTGGTCCGAGCATGCTGCCGCCGTCGTGCGGTACGCCCGGGCGCACGTTCTGCCCGACGACGTCGAGGACGTCGTCGCCGAGACGTTCGTGGTGGCCTGGCGACGACTGGACGAGATCCCGGACCTCGGCCTCCCGTGGTTGTTGGGTGTCGCGCGCGGGATCAGCGCGAACGCCCGGCGCTCGCGGCGCCGCCAGGGTGCTTTGAACGACCGACTGATGTCCCTGGGGGAGACCCGGGTGCAGAACACCCCGGAGGACGACTGGCCGCTGTTCCACGACGGCAGCACCATGGCGGCGCTACGCGCCCTGCCCGAGTCCGACCGCGAACTGCTCACCCTGCTGGCCTGGGACGGCCTGAGCCAGGAAGAAGCCGCCGAGGTGCTCGGCTGCTCGCGCGGTGCCCTCAAGGTGCGCCTGCACCGCGCTCGTCGCCGGTTCGCACAACTCACCGACGTGGCCCACGAGGTCACCCATGACCGTGATCCCGCCCCACATCTCGGAGGCACCCAGTGACCGACGACATCGACGCTCGACTCCGCAGGGCCCGACCCGATGACCTGACGGGGGAGTCCATGCAGGCGCTGCTGACCCGGGTCCGAGCGCGTGTGGACGCCGAGCGCCTCCCGACTCCTCGCCTTCGCAACCGTCGGCTGCGTCCCGGGAACCGGCTCCTGCTGGTCGCCGCTGCGGCAGTGCTCATCACTGCAGTGCCGGTGGTGGTCAGCGTCGTGGGGCAGGAGGAGGAGGGTGCACCGTCCGGTCTGCCGATCGCCGTCGCCCAGACCGGCGAGCTGTCCTGCGGGGGCGGTTACGCAAGCGTCGTGGACCCCGCGGCTGCGCAGGTGCGGCTGCTGCCCGACGAGTTGCCCGTCGGGTGGGCCTACACCGAGATCTTCGCCAGACACGAGACATCACAGAGCTGCGATGCACAGTCCCTCGTCGCCCTCCGGCTCGATCCTGCCGGGGTGGTGACCGGCAGGGTCGCTGTCAGCGGTCCGGTCGATGCGTTCGTCAACGGGCCCGTCATCGATCGCGACTCCGTGCCCGACAGCGTCTTCGGTCTGCCAGCACGCCGGTTCGACCTGACCCCGGACGCCGACCGGTACGTCGACGCAGAGATCCACCGCTGGGTCTGGACAGACAGTGGTGGGCGACAGTGGTCGGCCGAGGTGATCGGCTTCGGGCTGGACGAGGCCCGCCGTCAGTTGTCGGGGGTCTCTATCGTCGGTGCGGCCGTCGCCTGGGCCCCCGTCGACCCCGGATGGACCCTGGTCCACCTGCGGGCGGGCGCCCCGTACGTCGTCCCGATCGACAGGGTCATCTGGACGGTCTCGCTCAGCGGCGGTCTCGAAGGGCGCGGGTTCGACGTCTACAGCAACGCCGAACCCCGTCTGCCCGTGGCCGCGAGCGCTTTCATCGGCGACCGTCTCACCGAACTCGATGGCAGAGGAGCCGTCATCAGCCCCGCGCGAGGCGGCGAAGCCGACGGGGGAGCGCCGGGATCGCTGCCACTCGTCACCATCGGCGTGGACATCGAGCCAGGCGTCTCAGCGGTGACCCGCGTAGCGGCGACCGACCTCGCTGGCGTCGAGCAGATCCTCACGTCCCTACGTCAGGTGCCCGCGGACGACCCGCGGATCAAGCGCTATGGCACCAGCTGACCAGCTCGTCGTCGACACCGTCGCGCACACGCCCAGCGCTCGCACCGAACAGGAACGGAACGCGACTGCAACCCGACAGCGCTAGGTTGTCGTGCATGTCACATCCCGGCACGGAGGGTGTCCTGGCACCCAGCGAGCTCAAGCGCTCCATCACGGCCCGGCAGCTCTACTTCTACGTCGTCGGGGACGTGCTCGGATCGGGCATCTACGTCCTGATCGGGCTGGTGGCAGCCGCGGTGGGCGGCGCGTTCTGGATGGCGTTCCTGGCCGGGGTCGCGGTGGCCACGATCACCGGGCTCGCCTACGCCGAGCTGGTGACCAAGTACCCGCAGGCGGCCGGCGCCTCGCTGTACGTGAACAAGGCGTTCCGGTCACCGGTGCTCACGTTCTTCGTCACCATTTGCATGCTCTCGGCCAACATGGCCGCCGTCGGGTCGCTGGCCTCGGGGTTCGTCCGCTACTTCGCCGGCGTCGTCGGCATGAGCGAGGACGCCGTCATCCCGACGCTGCTGATCGCCCTGGCGTTCATCACGCTGATCACGGTGATCAACCTGATCGGGATCAGCGAGTCCGTCGTGGCCAACGTCGTGATGACGTTCATCGAGCTCAGCGGTCTGCTGCTGATCATGGTCATCGGGGTGATCGCGTTGTTCACGGGCGTCTCCGAGCCCGGGGTGCTGCTGGAGTTCAGCGGCGAGGGCAGCAAGGCGGTCGCGGTGCTCGCCGGCGTCTCGCTGGCGTTCTTCGCCATGACCGGGTTCGAGAACGCGGCCAACGTGGCCGAGGAGACGGTCGACCCGTCGCGGGCGTTCCCGCGGGCGCTGATCGGCGGCATGCTCACCGCCGGCACCGTGTACGTGCTGGTCTCGATCGCGGCGGCGCTGGCCGTGCCGATGGACACGCTGGCCGACAACACGCTGCTCGAGGTCGTCCGGGCCGACCTGCTGCCGATCTCGGTGAGCGTCATGCTCGTCGTCTTCGGCCTGATCGCGATGGTCGCGATCAGCAACACCACGCTGGTCACCGTCGTCGCCCAGTCCCGGATCCTCTACGGGATGGCGCGCGAGGACGTGGTGCCCGGGGTGTTCGCCAAGGTGCACCCGACCCGCCGCAGCCCCTACGTGGCGCTGCTGTTCGGTGGCGCGATCGTCGGCGGGCTGCTGCTGATCGGGGCGCTGATCCAGCTGGGGGGCTCCGACCTCGACATCGTCGACCGGCTCGCCACGATCACCGTGGTGTTCCTGCTGTTCATCTACGCCCTGGTCATCGTGGCCTGCCTCAAGCTGCGGGGCACCGGGGAGACCCCGGACACCTACCGGGCCAACACCGCGTTGCTGTACCTCGGCATCCTGGGCAACCTGCTGGTGCTGGGCTACACCGTCGTCGACGACCCGGGGTCGCTGCTGTGGGTGGCCGGGCTGCTCGCCGTCGGTCTGGTGCTGTTCCTGGTGCAGCGGTTCAACGGCGGCGCCCGGGACCGGCCGTCGACCGACGGGCCCACCGCCACTGCTGGTACGCCGAACACCGACGAAGGGCGCTGAACCGTGCACGTGATCGTGGCGACCGACGGGTCCCGGGCCTCCCTGGTCGGGGCCGAGCAGTTCCAGTGGATCGCCGACTCCCGGGAGATCACCGACGTCACCGTGGTGGCGGTGGTGAGCCCGTACGCGGCGGTGCCGTTCGCCAACGAGCTCACCGAGCGGCGCAACCCGCAGCCGACCGACTTCAGCTTCCGGGAGGAGGCCGAGGCCGCGGTCGGCGTGGTGGCCGCCGTCTTCCACGGCTGGGGCCCGACCGTCCACCGTCAGGTGCGCAGCGGGTCGCCCGCCGCGGAGATCGTCAAGGCCGCCGAGGAGGCCAGCGCCGATCTCATCGCCCTGGCGGCCGGGGGTCGCGGGTTGACCTCGACCATCCTGCTGGGCAGCACCGCCTCACGGGTGCAGCACTCCGCGCCCTGCCCGGTGCTGGTCTGCCGGCCGAAACGGTCCGCGAGCAGCTGAGCCCCGGCGGCGCGTGATGGCAGGTGCCGAGATGCTGACGGCGGCCGTCGCGACGGTGCGGCCGGTGCTCTCGGCCGCCGGCTTCCGCAAGCGGAGGCACACCTTCAACCGGACGGTCGAGCCGGGACTCGTCCAGGTGGTCTCCTACCGGCTGCCTCCGCGGGACCCGCCCGGCTCGACCGAGCCCCCGGTCCCCGTTCCCCGGGGGCTCGCCTTCATGGCCCTGGGCATCTTCGTCGAGGAGGCATGGCGCCTCGACCTCGGCCGTTTCGGCCCCGACGGCCCGCCCCTCGACAAGTCGTGGGTCAACGACCACGACTGTCAGCTGCGCCGACCGACCGACGGCGTGGGCGACACCCTGGCGCAGGGCCGGCGCATCGACAACCCGGGCACGGGGCACGCGTGGGTCCGCGACCTGGGCGACGTGTTCGCCTGGTTCGACCGGTTCGGCAGCCGGGCGGCCATCATCGACGCGTTGGAGGCCGCCCCGGTCGACTCCTACGAGATCGCCGGCTGGGAGTCCGACCGGATGCTCGCCGTCCGCATGAGGTGGGGCGCCGGCGACCGGCGGCGTGCTCAGGAGCTGTTCGGCGAGTGGGTGCGGAGATGCCGGTCCGAGGCGGCGTCCGCGCCCTGGTTGGTAGGTCATCTCGAGTACCTGTCCTGGTTCGCCGGTGAGCTGGGGCTGTCCGTCGATGACGACACCCGGCTTTGAGGGCAGCACCACCGACCGTGCCCGGCTGGTCGTGCTGAGTCCTGGCCGCGCCGACCGCAGTAACGGGACCATAGCTTTCCGCATGTGAGCGGGCTAGGACTGTGAGGGGGGTCACTACGAGCGGTCGCGCTCCGGCGGCGCCCTGCCACCGGGCGACCGCCCGGCGGGACGACCGACCCTGGAGCCCTGTTGTCCGGACGCCCAGCACAACAGCACCACGCCCGCCCCCGCGTACACACACCTCGACGGCGCGCCGTGCCGCTCGTCGCCGCCCTCGGCCTCGGCCTGGTGACCGGGGGAGCGGTCGCACCGTCCGCCGCCTCCGCCACCGAGGAGCACCACCACGGCCCCTCGACCAGCGTCGAGCCCTTCGGCACCGCACCGGACGGCACCGAGGTGGAGCGCTGGACGCTGTCCAACGGCGACATCACGATGCGGGTGCTCACCTGGGGCGGCGTCATCCAGACGCTGGAGGCCCCGGACGCGCACGGCGAGGTGGACAACGTCGTCCTCGGGTTCGAGGACCTGGCCGGCTACGTCGGCGACGACGACCCCTACTTCGGCTCGCTGATCGGCCGCTACGGCAACCGCATCGCCGAGGGCCTGTTCACCCTGGACGGCACCGAGTACCAGCTGCCGCTGAACGACGGGCCGAACACGCTGCACGGCGGCCCGACCGGGTTCGACGACCGGGTGTGGGAGGCCACCGACGTCTCCGACCACGAGGTGGCCGCGCTGGAGCTGCGCCTGGTCAGCGCCGACGGCGACGAGGGCTTCCCCGGCACGCTGACCACCACCGTCACCTACACCCTGGACGACGAGTCCCGGCTGTCGGTGCACTACGAGGCGACCACCGACGCCCCGACCGTGGTCAACCTGACCCAGCACACCTACTGGAACCTGGCCGGTGAGGGCTCCGGGTCGATCTACGACCACGAGCTGCAGATCGACGCGAGCGGCTTCACCCCGGTGGACGAGACGCTCATCCCGACCGGGGAGGTCGCCCCCGTCGAGGGCACCCCGTTCGACTTCCGTGAGCCGACCCCGATCGGGGAGCGGATCCGGGTGGCCGACCAGCAGCTGCTGTACGGGCAGGGCTACGACCACAACTGGGCCCTGGACCGGGAGGACGACGGCGCCCGGGAGGGCTCGGACGCCGAGGACGCGCTGGAGGAGGCCGCGGTGCTGCACGACCCGCACAGCGGGCGGACGCTGACCATCCTCACCACGGAGCCGGGGCTGCAGTTCTACTCCGGCAACTTCCTCGACGGCACGCTGGTGGGCACCGGTGGCGGCGTCTACCGGCAGGGTGACGGGCTGGCGCTGGAGACCCAGCACTTCCCGGACTCGCCCAACCAGCCGGCCTTCCCGTCCACCGAGCTGCTCCCGGGCGAGGTCTACGACAGCACCACGGTGTTCGAGCTCTCCGACTGAGCCCGCACCGATCCCACGGAGGCCCCGGCCCGCGACGGCGCGCCATCGGATCTCAATGTGGGTCCTGGCGGCCGGAGGCCGCCCGATGTGACCACCACCGTGGCCCCGGTCCAACGGGACCGGGGCCACGCTGTGTCTGCGGCGCTGGTGCGACGTCGGACGTCGAACTGGCTCCGGCTGTCGCTCTTCCGGCTGAGACCAGCCTGCTCGTGTGTCGGGCTGGTTGTCCTGATCCGGAGATCGCGCATGCTGTGCGAGTGCCCGCCGAGGTGATTCCTGCGTCCGCCCTGGTGGCTCATGTGGAGGCCGATGAGCCTGAGGGCGTCCTGGCGGCTTTGTCAGAGCTGTCCGACGAGATGCGTGCTGAAGCGTGGGAGGTGCTGCGCCGGCCGCTGTCCGCAGTGCTGGGACCGGACGACCGTGCCGGGTTCACCGAGGACGGGTGGCAGAGGCACATCCGCACGCGAGCTCTGGTGGCTCTGGCCGTGGGTCCCAGCGACATCGTGCGGCGGGTGGGCGCGTGGGTCCTCCTGCCGGAGCACCCGTCCGACGTGGACCGCGTGCTGGGGTCCAGGACGCCTCACTGGCGCGGGGAGTTCACTGCGGCGACGCTGCGCGCTTTCGCGTCTGAGCCGGAGGTCGGGCTGATGGGCCCCTTCTGGTGGGTGTGGTGGCAAGAGCTGCGCCAGCGGGAGCGCAACGGCGTGCTCTGTTTCGACCCCAGCTCTGCGGACTATCTGGTCATGATGATCCGGGGTCTGCTGTTCAGCGGCTCCATCGTCGACGCCGTGCACGCTGACGCCCAGCTGGCCGACCGCGCGATCTGGTCCTTGTTCGAACCGGCGCCAGGCGTGCAAAAGGCACTGTTGGGTGCCGAGCGGTTCTGGGACCGGAGCAACACGTGGCGGATCGCCCTGGTTCGACTCGCCCTCGCTGGGGTGCTCGACGATGAGCGGCTGGCCGATGCGGCCACCATCGCCGCCGGCGACGAGCGGATGGGCCGCAATCACCGCGCCTGGTACCGGAAGATCCCCGAGCTGTTGGCCGACCCGAGCCGCATCCCGGAACCCGCCGAGCACGGTGCCCCGCCGGCCGGCAACCAGCTGTACCGGCTCAGCTGACGCGCCTCAGATCGGGCGGCTCGGACAGCGGCGGGGGCGCGGAGGCGGCAGCATAGAGTGCCTGCACCTCGGCCGGATCGGGCAGCGGGTCGCCCGCGGTCGCGACGCGCACGTCGAGCTCGGTCACCTGCGCATGCTCGCACCGACGGCCTCCTCGACACCGGAGGGCCACGATGGTGCGCTGCTTCGCCGGACTGATCCGCCCCGCACAGGCGGGGTCGACGCTGTGGAACGGCCCGGCTGCGGACGGCGGCTACGCGGTCGAGCCCAGCTGGCCGATCAGGGACCACGCGCCGGCCCCCACCGCACACAGGGCCACCGCTCTCACGAGGAGCATGCGCTTCGGCAGTCGGAACGAGCCGGAGGACAAGCGATGGACGACCACCGTCATGGCGAGGGTGGGCGGCAGTTCCACGAGGAGAGAGAGGACGAACCCGAGGAAGAAGACAGGGAAGGGGTCGGAGAAGCAGGGGGCGCTGCGGCAGGGGGCTCCGTAGTCCCGAGTCAGCGCGTGGACGGCGGCCTTGGCGAGCAGGTAGCAGATGTGGATGCCCGCGAACGTCCCGATCGTCCCCCAGGGAGAGACACGATCATGGCCGTCGGCCATCACCGGCGAGGGCTCCGGGGGCATGGCCGGCCAGGGATCGGGGTTCACGGGGCGACCGACGTCCGAGCCCGGCCACGTGGTCGGGTGGGGATCGGTGGACGCAGCACGGAGTGCACCCGTGCATCAGAGCAGGCCGCCGTGCCCGAGCGCGGCAACCGGTGCGGTCAGCGCCGGGCGACGTACCGTGGCGCTGTCGCGGTGTGCTCGTGCAACGACACGGGATGACGGGAACCGGCGCCGGCTCCAGTTCGCGCCGTCGCTGCCGATGTGTCCGTGACCAGGTACGACGCGCCCCCGGCCGGGTCACGGCCGGCGCCAGATCAGGGAGAACACGCCATGGACTACCTCCGCGAGCTGCAGTCGTCCAAGCCGCTGCTGTTCTGGCTGCTCGTCGCGGTCGCGTTCTGGGCCGGGTTCCAGCTGCTGCTGTTCGTCGTCGGCCTGGTCATCGGGCCGTTCGGGCTGCCGTCCTGGGCGCCCATCGCCCTGGTGATCGGCGCCCTGGTCGTCATCGCCCGGCGCCAGCAGCGCTAGTCCGGCGCCGCCGGCGCGTCCGGTCGGCGCCGGATCAGCGGATCTTCGCCTTGCAGGTGTGGAAAACCCCGGTCAGGTTGACGTCGATCGTCTCCTGCCACTGCTCCAGGGTGATCTCCCAGCTGTTGCCGGCCGAGCAGATGCCCGCGTTGGCGACCACGACGTCCAGCCGGCCGAGCTCGGCCACGCCCTCGCTCACAGCGGCCTGGACGGCGTCGAAGTCCCGGACGTCGGCCTGCCGCGCGACGATCCGCCGGCCCTGCGCCAGCACCAGGCGGACCGTCTCGGCCAGGTCCTCGGGGGTGGCGCCCGCGTAGTGCGTGGTGGCCGGCTGCGCGCACACGTCGATCGCGATGACGTCGGCTCCCTCGGCGGCCATCCGGACGGCGTGTGCCCGCCCCTGGCCGCGGGCGGCTCCGGTGATGAAGGCGACCTTGCCCTCGAGACGGTGAGCGGCCATGGCGTGACCTCCGGTGCGGCGGCGAGTGGTGCTCGCACCGGATACCTGCTGGTCAGAGGGTCAGCGCGGGCGCCGCTCCCGCGCCGGCGGCACCCTGGGGTCACCGTCGGCACGTCCGGCCGTGCCGACGGTCGCCCCCACGTGCGGGCCGCCGACCCACGCTGCTGCCGGAAAACGGGTGTCGAGCGGTGGGGCGCCGGGCCTAGCGTCGAGGGCGGCGCTCAGCCGGGTCCCCGCCCGGTGGCGCGCGTCCCCCGACGCACCACCACGAGAGGAGGACCCGACGTGCGGGCCCTGACCGAGAAGGAGATCCGCCGCTCCTTCGTCAACTGCTCCCGCAGCGAGGCCGCCGGGCTCACCCTGCCCCGCGACCTGGACGACGTGCCCTGGGAGGACCGCGAGTACCTCGGCTGGCGCGACCCGAAGGCACCGCTGCGCGGCTACGCCGTGCTCTGGCACGACGACGGCCCGGTCGGCATCGCGCTGCGCGCGGCCGAGAGCAGCATGTCCTCCCGGACGGCGGCGATGTGCCTGCTCTGCCAGAGCACCCTGTCCGGCGGTGAGGTGTCCCTGTTCACCGCCCGCCGCAGTGGACCCGCCGGGCGCAACGGCGACACCGTGGGGCAGTACATCTGCGCGGACCTGCAGTGCTCGCAGCGGATCCGCAGCGACGTCCCGCCGTGGCTGCGCGACCGTGACCCGGCGGAGGTCGTCCCGCAGCTGGCCGGTGACCTGCTCGATCGCATCGGCGCGTTCGTCGGCCACGTGGTCGACGGGCAGTGACCGTCGGCTGCCGGCCAGGTCCGCGCCGTGGGACCCGGGCACCGGCAGAGGGAGGACCAGCGCGTGGACGGTGAACGGATGCTGGTCAACTTCTTCTACGCCCAGCCCGTCGGGCACGCCATCGAGGCGCTGTACCACGCCCAGGGGCACGCCCTGGCCGTGCCCGGCCGGCAGGTGTCCGTGGCGCTCAACGCGGCGACGGCGACGGAGCTGGCCGGGTACTGCCCGTTCGTGTCCGCCACCTACCGGATCGAGCACCCGTTCCTGGAGCCGTGCGCCGACTCGGCGTCCCGCCTGGCCGGGCTGCCGCGCGACTGGGACTGGGTGGTCGACGACACCCGGCGCCACCAGCCCCTGCAGTACGAGCTGTTCCCGGGGATGCGCGACTACTACACGGCGTCCGACACGCACCTGCGGGCCGCCGTCAGCCGCTCCGTGGTCGGCGCCGAGCGGGCCGGCTACCTCCGGCACCAGCAGCTGCGGCTCGAACTGCCGGCCGACGCCCGGGCCGCCGCGGTCCGGCGGCTGGACACCGGCCGGGCACCCCGGATCGCGCTGATGCCGGCCGGTTCCAGCGACGCCTCGCTCTACCCGTCCCCGGGTTCGTGGCTGCTGGTGCTCGACGCGCTGGCCGACGCCTTCCCCGGCGTCCAGATCGCCCTGGTGGGCCGGACGGCGCGCGACGAGCGGACCAGCACCGCCCTGGACGCCGACGGCCTGGCGAGGCTGCGGGGGCACCGGTCGGCACCGGTGGACTGCTTCGACCTGCCGCTCGCCGAGCAGCTGGCCGTCGTCGAGGCCTGCGACGTGTTCCTCGCCCCGCACACCGGGTTCGGCATGGCGGCGCTCGCCGTCGGCACGCCCTGGCTGTCGCTGTCCGGGGGCAGGTGGTTCGAGTACTGGTTCAACCACATCCCGTTCCGCTCGTTGCTGCCGGACCCGGACCGGTACCCGAGCTTCACCCAGTTCGACCCGGCGGCGATCGTCGTCGACGGCGACGAGGGGCCACGGACGCCGAGCATGACCCGGGCGCGGATCCGCGCGGACCTCGACCGGCTCGTGGCCGCGGCGCGGGAACTGGTGGCCGGCTCGCTGCCCTACGAGCGGGCCCTGGCGGAGTACTTCTCCGACCTGCGCGACGTGCACGGCGGCGACACCTCGGCGCTGTGGTCGATCGACTTGGTGCACCTCGACCACCTGTGACCCCCGCCGGGCGCGGGGAGACGGCGACCACGGGCGGCCGCGGCTGGAGCAGGGGCGCTGCCGGGTCCACGGCACGGCACACCGAGACGAGGTCCCGCCTGCGTCCCGTCCCCGCGCTCCGCGCGGTCGCCGTACCGCCCGCACGGTCCCCGACGGGCGTCGGACGGCGGTCGCTGGCAGGGTGCAGGGCATGGCCGACCCCACTCCCGTCGTCGTCGTCACCGGTGCCAACGGCCTGGTGGGCGCAGCGGTCTGCCGGGCACTCGCCGAGCGGTCCGCCCAGGTGCGCGCCGTCGTCCGCCGCGCCGGCACGGCGCCGCCGCTGCCCGGGGTCACCGAGCACGTCGGCGACCCGGCCGACGAGGACCTCGCCCGCACGGTCACCACGGGCGCCGACGCCGTGGTCACCACGGTGCACCCGATGGGCTCCTCCCGGCAGGTGCAGCACCAGGTGGGCGTCGAGGGCACGCAGGTCCTCGCCCGGGCAGCCCGGGACGCCGGCGTCGGCCGGCTCGTGCACGTGTCCACGGCCGGCATCTACGACCGCTCCGCCGGCATCGGGGACGTCGCCGAGGACGGGGCGCTGCTGCCCGAGGGCAGCGATGACTACCCGGACACCAAGCAGGCCGCCGACGCAGCGCTGGCCCGGATCGGCGGCCTGACGACCGTCCTCGTCCGCCCGCCGGCCATCCTGGGTGCCGGCGACACGTCGGTCTGGAACACGCTGCGCCCGCGGCAGCTGCGGGACGGGGACCGCCGGAGGAACCCGGCGGAGACGTGGGCCTGGGTGCACGTGGAGGACCTGGCGTCCTTCCTGGCAGACGTCGCCACCGGTGCCGTCGCGAGCGCCGACGACCCGGACCGGGGTCCGGTGGCCGGCGGCACGACCCCGGTGATCGTGGCGGGGGAGCCGGCGACGTGGCGGGACTACCTCGGCACGGTCGGCGAGGCACTGGGCGTCGAGGCCGAGTGGACCGACGAGCCGGTCTGGACCGGGCAGCTGCGCACCGACCGCGTCCGCGCCTGGGGCTGGACGCCGCGGGTGCAGCTCGCCGCCGCGCTGGACGAGCTGCGCCGGGGCCTGGCGGGCACCTGACGCCGCACTGCCGGCGGCCGGGTCCAGGGGTCCTGGCTGGTCCCCGGGGAGTCGGTCCACCGCGGCGACGACCCGCGCCTGCGGGCCCGGCGTGTTCCGCCGGGTCCGGGACGATCGGCCCGGCTGGACCAGCGTTCGGAGCGCCGGTCGGCCCGGAGAGGCCTGACGCGCAGGCAGACTCCTGGTGTCCGACCCGATGTCCGGCGTCCTACAGGGGTGCGTGTGCGCGAACTGAAGTCCCTCGACCTGAACCTGCTGGTCTCGCTGGACGCGTTGCTGCGGGAACGGAGCGTCACGCGCGCGGCTGACCGGCTCGGATTGAGCCAGCCGTCCCTCAGTGCGGCGCTCGCGAAACTGCGCCGGCACTTCAGGGACGAACTCCTCGTCCGCCGGGGCAACCAGTACGAGTGGACCCCGCTCGCCGTGCAGCTGAACGAGCGGGTGACGGTCGCCCTGGACGGGGCCTCGCGGGTCTTCGCCGTCCAGCCGGACTTCGACCCGTCCACGGCCGTCCACCAGTACACCCTCCTGTCCTCCGACTACTCCCTGGCCGTCCTCGGGCAGGTGATCGCCGGACTGCTGGCCGAGCGGGCACCCCGCATCAGCGTGCGCTGGGACCAGGTCACGACGGCGGCGGTCGACGACGCGTCCTCGAGTCTGCGTGCCGTGGACGGTCTCATCGTCCCGCGCGGGTTCATCACCGCAGTCCCGCACCAGGACCTCTACGTCGACGAGTGGGTGTGCGTGGGGGCGGTCGACAACCCGCTGGTCGGGGACTCCCTGACGTTCGAGGACCTGGGGCGGCTCCCGTGGGTCCTCACCTTCCACGACCGGACGGCCTACAGCGCACCCGCCCAGCAGATGCGACTGCTCGGCATCGAGCTCAACGTGCAGATGGTGATCCACGGCTACCTGGCCGTCCCGCACCTGCTGGTCGGCAGCAATCGGTTGGCGCTGCTGCAGGGCCACCTGGCGCGGCAGGTCGCGGGTCCCGGCTCGGGACTGCGCGTGCTCACGCTGCCGTTCGAGCCGGTGGCCCTGGTCAGCGCCCTGTGGTGGCACCCGATGTACGAGCGCGACCCACAGCACATCTGGCTCAGGTCGCTGCTCGCCGAGGCCGGCACGCTGCTGACGGCTGCCCAGCACCATCAGATCGACTGATGTTGATCATCAGCACTTCGATCTACACCGCTGTGCCTCGGATCACTACTTTCCGCTCATCGGTCCTGCACCGGTGACAGGACTTCCCCTGCCGCGCTGATCTGGAACGTGGCACTCCCGAGGAGATGACAGTGCACAGTCCCATCGTGCCCGCCCCCCGACTGACTCGGATGCGGAGAGTTCTCGCCGTCCTGGCCGTCGCCGCGCTGGCGACCGCCTGCGGGGCGGGTGAGTCCGCCGACACGGCGGCCGGCGAGCCGGCCGGCTCGTCCAGCGCCGCGGGCGGCGAGCAGGGCGTCGACGCCCTGCAGGCGTGGTACGACGGGACGGCCGAGCAGCCGCCCACGACCTCTCCCGCCCCGGTCGCCGGCAAGGAGGTCTGGGTCGTCACCTGCGCGCAGGCCTCGCTCGGCTGCAAGCTCGGCGGGGACGCCGCCGTCGAGGCGGGCACGGCGCTGGGCTGGAAGATGGAGGTCTGCGACGGGAAGTTCAACGCCGGCGGCGCCCAGGGCGCCTGCCTGCGCCAGGCGCTGTCCGCCGGAGCAGACGGCGTCCTCACCTTCAGCATCGACTGCGCGAACATGCAGCAGGGCCTCATCGAGGCGAGCACCGCGAAGGTCCCCGTCATCAACATCAGCGGCATCGACTGCGACGACCCGCTGCTCGGCGGGACGGACCCGCTGTTCGCCCACTCCGTGCTGCCGTCGTCGGCCTACCCGGACAACGCCACCTACCTCGAGGCCACCGGGGAGGCGCGGGCGGACTGGATCATCGCCCAGACCGACGGCAAGGCCAAGATCCTGGCGATGGACTACGAGGGCCAGGCCGGCGCCGCGCACGTCATGAAGGGCTTCGAGCGAGGCCTGGAGAAGTGCGGTGACTGCGAGGTCGTCACGATCCCGTTCGCCGGGGCCGACATCGCGACCGGCAAGCTGCCGGCCAAGTTCCAGGCCGCGCTCGTGCAGAACCCGGACGCCAACGCCGCCTACGTCACCTTCGACTCGTTCTTCCTGACCGGCATCTCGCAGACCATCGCCGCGTCGGGCCGGACGGACCAGCTGGCGGTCATCGGCGGGGAGGCGCTGCCCCCGAACGTCGAGCAGATCGCCGAGGGCTCCGGCGGCCAGGACGCCGCGGTGAGCCTGCCCTTCGCGTGGAGCAGCTACGGCGCGGTGGACGACCTCAACCGCATCTTCGCCGGTGAGCAGCCCGTCGCGCAGGGCTTCGGGTTCCAGCTCGTCGACGCCGACCACGGCATCGAGGGCGGGCAGCTCGTGGAGAAGGTCGACTTCCGCGCCGCCTACCGCGCCGCCTGGGGCGTCTCCTGATGCCCGCGCCGGACGGTGTGGCCCTGCAGGTGCGGGGGTTGTCCAAGACGTTCCCGGGGACCCGCGCACTGGCGGACGTCTCGCTCACCGTCCGGCGCGGCACCGCCCACGCCCTGCTGGGCGGCAACGGCTCGGGCAAGTCGACGCTGATCAAGGTGCTTGCCGGCGTCTACACCCCCGACCGGGGGGCCGAGCTGCAGCTGTCCGGGCGGGTCCACGACCTCGACCAGTGGTCGCCCATCGCCGCTCGCGACGCCGGGCTGCGGTTCGTGCACCAGGACATCGGCATCGTGGAGCGGATGACCGTCGCGGAGAACCTCGCCCTCGCGCGCGGCTTCCCCACCGCGGCGGGCGGTCGGGTGGACTGGCGCGCCCTGCGCCGCTACACCCAGGACCTGCTCGACCGCTTCGAGATCTCCGTCGCCCCGGACGCACCGATGGCCGCGCTGCGCCCCTCGGACCGGACCATGGTGGCCATCGCCCGCGCGCTCCAGGACGACGAGGACGGTGGCGGCGCCGACGGTGCGCCGGCGTCCGTGCTCGTGCTCGACGAGCCGACGGCCAGCCTGCCCGAGCACGAGGTCGACGTCCTGCTCGACGCCCTGCGCCGACGGGTGGCCCGCGGGGCCACGATCCTGTACGTCAGCCACCGGATCCAGGAGGTCCTGTCCCTCACCGACGAGATCACCGTGCTGCGCGACGGCCGGCGCGTGGGCACGGTCACCACGGCCGACGTCGACGAACGCGCGGTCGTCGAGCTGATCGCCGGACGCCCGGTGGAGTCCCTGTTCCCCGAGCCGGTCGGTCCCGCCGACGACGACCCGGCGCTCACGTTGAGCGGTGTCAGCGCCGGCCTGGTGCACGACGTCGACCTGCACGTCCGCAGGGGCGAGATCGTCGGCGTCGCCGGGCTGCTCGGGTCGGGACGGACCGAGCTGCTCCGTGCGGTCTTCGGTGACCTGCCACTGCGCAGCGGGAGCATCGCGGTGGCCGGGCGACCGGTGGTGCTGCGGTCCCCGCTCCAGGCGATCGAGGCCGGGCTGGCGTTCGTGCCGGAGGACCGGCGCGCCCACGCCTCGTTCCCCGCCCTCACCGTCCGGGAGAACCTGTCCGCGGCGGTGCTGCGCACCTACTTCCACCGGCTGGGCAGCCGGCGGGGGCAGGAGGTGCGCGACTCCCAGCAGCTGGTCGACCGGTTCGGCATCAGGACGGCGTCGGTGGAGACCCCGTTCGACCTGCTGTCCGGCGGCAACCAGCAGAAGACGGTGCTCGCCCGCTGGCTGCGCCGCCGGCCCGCCGTCGTCCTGCTCGACGAGCCCACCCAGGGGGTCGACGTCGTCGCGCGGGCCGACATCTACCGGCAGCTGCGCGAGGCAGCCGCCGCCGGGACGGCCGCGGTCGTCGTCGCCTCCGACTTCGACGAGCTCGCCCACCTGTGCGACCGCGTCGTGGTCCTGCGCGGCGGTCGACTGGTCGCCGAGGTCTCCGGTCCACAACTCTCCGCCGGCCGGCTCGTCGAGCTGGCCTACTCCCCAGAACAGGTGATCGGTTCATGAGCGTTGCCGACGAGAAGATCGCGCCCGGCGAGCAGGAGGCCTCCGCTTCGCCCGCGCGGAGGCGCCGGCCCTCCGTGCACGACGCCGAGCGGTTCGCGCTGCCCACGCTGCTCGTGCTGCTGCTGGTGGTCTTCTCCCTCATGCCCGAGGGCGGGGACACCTTCATCTCGCTGATCAACATCCGCACCGTCCTCAGCGAGCAGTCCGTCGTCACGCTGCTGGTGCTGGCGCTGCTGTTCCCGCTGGTCGCCGGCTACATCGACTTCTCCGTGGCCGCGGTGGCGACCCTGGCCTCGGTGGGCACCGCCTCGGCGATGTCCGACCACGACCTGCCCGTGCTCGTCGCGGTGCTGGTCGGCATCGCACTGGGGCTGCTCGTCGGGCTGGTCAACGGCGTGCTCATCGCGCGGCTGAAGCTCAACGGGTTCATCACCACGCTGGCGATGGCCACGCTGCTGGGCGGGCTGGTCCAGTGGTACACCGGCTCGGTGGCGATCGTCACCGGGATCTCGCCCAGCCTCACGGCGTTCGGGTCGCTGACCTGGTTCGGCGTGCCCCGCATCCTCTTCCTGGTCGCGCTGGCCGCCGTCGTCGTCTGGTACGTCCTGACGCAGACGCCGCTGGGCCGTCGGCTCGCCGCGGTCGGGGCGAACCCGCACGCCTCCCGGCTCGTCGGCGTCGACGTCGAGTCCGTCGCCATGCGCTCGTTCCTCATCGCCGGTGCCGTCGCCGGCCTGGCCGGGGCGATGATCGTGGCCCGCACGGGCAGCGCCACCGTGGAGGGCAGCACGTCACTGCTGTTCCCCGCCCTCGCCGCGGTCTTCCTGGGCGCCACCGCGATCACGCCGGGCCGGCCCAATGTGCTGGGTGCCGTCATCGGGGTCCTGTTCGTCGCCTTCAGCGTGAACGGCCTGACCCTCGCCGGGGTGGCGAGCTGGGTGGACCCGGTCTTCAACGGCGCCGCGCTGCTCGTCGCCATCGGGCTGTCCACCTACCTGTCGCGCAAGCGCGGGATGACGGTCAGCAGGTGAGCGCCGGGTCCCCGGTCAGTCGGCGTCCGGGGCGGTGACCAGGGCGGCGAGGGCGGGTTCGAGCAGCCGGGTGACGTCCTCGCGGGAGGCGCTCGCCAGGGGTGGGAGCTCCAGCAGGTAGCGCGCGATGGTCACGCCCATCAGGCAGGCGTTCAGCACCGCCGCCCGCAGCTCCGCGTCGTCGCCGCCGATCACCCCGGCCATCGTGCTGATCCGGTCGCACATCACGTCGTCGCGCACGGCGGTCGTCGCGCTGGGGTGGGTGAGACAGTTGCGGGCCAGGGCGAGCGCGGTGTCCCGGCCCTCCTCGTCCTCGAAGCGGTCGAGCACCTCCTCGATCGCCAGCCGCGGCACGTCGGCAGCCGACGTGCCCGGGCCCCAGACCGGCTCGTCGGGCATCCGGGTCGCGGCCGCGAACAGGGCCTCCTTGGACCCGAAGTGCTGCATCACCAGCGCCGGGTCGACCCCGGCGGCCGAGGCCACGCCGCGGATCGTCGTGCGCTCGAACCCGGCGTCGGCGAACTGCTGCCGGGCCGCTGCCAGGATGGCGGCCTCGCTGCGCTGACGGCGGTCGTCCCGAGTGAGTCGGTGAACATCTGGCGATCCGGGCATGGAATCGACTCTACGGCCGTTGAGCCGTCCGAACCTCATGGTCAACGGCTGTTGAGTCACACGAACGAAGGGTCGTCCCCGGCATGTCCTCGATCTCCGATCCCGCACGCACGGAGCCCGGCGCTCCCGTCACCGCACCACCGGTGCCCGGCGGGCGCGACGTCCGCTGGCTCGCCCTCGCCGTGCTCGCGATCAGCCAGCTGATGATCGTGCTCGACGCGACCATCGTGAACGTCGCCCTCACCGACATCCGGGACGCCGGCCTCGGTTTCACCGAGGCCAGCCTGCAGTGGGTCGTCAACGGGTACACCCTGGCCTTCGGCGGGTTCCTGCTCCTCGGTGGCCGGCTGGCCGACCGGTTCGGCCGCCGCCGGCTGTTCATGGCCGGTGCCGTGCTGTTCGCCGTCGCCTCGCTGGTCGGTGGCCTCGCGCAGAGCGAGGCCATGCTCATCGCCGCCCGCGCCGCGCAGGGCCTCGGCGGTGCCGTCATGGCGCCGGCCGCGCTGTCGCTGCTGACCGTGGTCTTCCAGGAGGGCCGCGACCGGGACCGTGCCCTGGGCCTGTGGGCCGCCATCTCCGCCGGTGGCGCCGCCGTCGGCCTGATCCTCGGTGGCGTGCTGACCGCCAACTTCTCCTGGCGGTGGGTGCTGCTGGTCAACGTGCCGATCGCGCTGGTCGCCGTCCTCGGGGCCCGTGCCTTCGTGCCCGAGAGCAGGGACGAGTCCGCGGGCAGGTTCGACGTCGCCGGTGCCGTCACGGTCACCGGTGGTCTGGTGGCGCTGGTCTACGGCCTGGTCCGTGGGGCCGAGCTCGGCTGGGCCCGGACCGAGACCTACCTGGCCTTCGCGGTGGCGGTGGTGCTGCTCGGTTCGTTCGCGGTCATCCAGGCGCGCCGCGAGCACTCGCTGCTGCCGACCCGGCTGCTGCGCAACCGCAGCGTGCTCGGCGCGGACATCGCGTCGCTGACCATCGGCGCAGCCATGTTCGCCATCTTCTTCTTCCTCGCGATCTACATGGGCGGCATCCTCGGCTACGGCCCGATCCGCACCGGGCTGGCGTTCCTGCCGATGACCCTCCTCATCGGTGTGGGTGCGGCCATCAGCTCGACGCTCATCGGCCGGGTCGGCCCCCGCCCGCTGCTGATGGGCGGGACGGCGGTGGCCGCCGCGGGGCTGGCGCTGCTGACCCGCATCGCGCCGGACTCCACCTACGCCGGCACCCTGCTGCCCGCGCTGTCGCTGGTGGCGCTGGGCATGGGCCTGGCGTTCGTGGCGCTGACCAGCGCCGCGGTCGCCGGGGTGCCCGACGAGGACAGCGGCATCGCCTCGGCGATGCTCAATGCCGGCCAGCAGGTCGGCGGCGCGCTGGGCCTGGCCGTGCTCACCGCGGTCAGCACGGCGCGCACGAACTCCATGACCCCCACGGTCGCCCCGCAGGACCCGGCGTTCCTGCAGCAGGTCAACGAGGCACTGACGTCGGGCTGGGCGCTGGGCTTCGCGGTGGCCACCGCGATCATGCTGCTGGCCACCGTGATCACCGGGTTGATGGTGCGGGTCAGCAAGGAGGACGCAGCCGACGCCGCCCGGGGCGGGGTGCACGTCGGCTGACCGATCGCACCGACGGGCCGCGGACCGACACCGGTCCGCGGCCCGTCGGCGCCGGCACGGCCTCACCTGCCGCCGGCGCCTCGTCGTCCGTCAGGGTGCGCCACCCACCGCCGCGACGACGGCATGGACGGCCGTGCTGGCGTCGGCACTCCTGCGCCACACCGCGTACACCTCCCGGGACGGCGCCGCGGGCACGGTGAGGACGGCGAGCTCCGGTCCCAGCGGTGGACGGGCCAGCCGCGGGATCATCGCGACCACCGCTCCGGCCGCGACCAGCGACAGCTGGGCCGACACGTCGTCGACGACGTGGCGCACCCGCGGGCCGCTCGGTGCGGCCGCGAACAGCCGCCGGAAGGAGGTGTGGCTCCCCGTCCCCACCGGGCTCACCACCCAGGGGTGGGCCGCGAGGTCGCCGACCTGCAGCGGGGCACCCGGGCGGGCGAGGGGGTGGGTGCGCGCCACCACGACGTCCGCCCCGTCGGTGTGCACCCGGCGACGGGTCAGGAACGAGGCCGGTGGGGGCGCCAGGTCGTCGTCGTGCACCAGGGCGAGATCGGCCTGGTCGGCTTCGACAGCGTGCAGGCCCGAGACGGGGTCTGCCTCTTCGACGTGCAGGACGAGGTCGGGGTACTGCGCCGAGAGGCGGGGCATCGCCGGCGCGAGCAGTCCCCGGATGGCCGCGGAGAAGGCCGCCACGCGCACCGTGCCGCCCGGAGTTGCCTGCCCGACCGAGCGGGCGACCTCGGCGCAGCGTTCCAGCGCCATGAACACCTCCGGGGCAGCCTCGACGAGGGCACGCCCGGCAGCAGTCAGCACCACGCCCCGCCCGGACGCGACGAGCAACGGGACTCCCACCTCGCGCTCGAGTCGCTTGATCCGCTGCGAGACCGCCGACGGGGTGTAGCCCAGCTCGTCCGCGGCGCGGACCACGGACCCGAGGACGCCGACGGCTCGCAGTGCACCCAGCGAATCGAGAGCGATCATGAAGTGATGCTAAACGGTATCGGGTGAAAAGCATTGCTTGTCGTTCCGAGATGCGCTCAACAGACTGGCCACCGAGCGGCACCCCGCCTTCCACCAGCCCGCCGAGCGAGGAGACGACCCGATGGACGACCCGGACCTGCAGCGCACCCACGTCACCGACTACGTCGCGCTGCGCGAGAAGTACCTGCACGAACGGGAGACGGCCGACGCGCTGCTCGACCTCGCCGTCGGCTCGCGCGGGTGGCGCGACTGCCACCGGCGGCTCGGTGACGGCGACGCGCTGAAGCCCTTCTCGCCGGTCCGGTTCCGCACGCGGGTCACCGACGTGGATCCACTCCTGTTCGACTGGTCCTGGAACCAGCTCGACCAGACCCAGTACCTCCACTGGTCGGTCTACCACGTCTTCGCCGAGTGGCTGATCGCCCCGGACGAGCGCGGCTTCGGGGGCATGAACGTCGGCATCCAGGAGGTCCCGCCCACGGGTGGGCCGCTGCACCACGGCGTGCTGGACGTGGTCTTCGCGACCTGGGACGACCCGCGCGCGTACTGCGCCTTCCCGATCGAGACCGAGTCCGCCATGCTCATGCGCTTCTGGGACCACGACCCCGACGCGGCGGCCTTCACGCTCCGCTCGGTGGGCCCGGTGGCGGCGCTCCTGCTCCTGTGGGACCCGGCGCCCGGAGGCGGGGTGGACATCAGCATGATCCCGCTGACCCGTGACCCCGAGCAGCAGCTCGACGACGTCACGTTCGTCGACGGGGACATCGCCACGGCCATGCCCCACGAGAACGAGGAGTGGAGCAGCTGGGGGATGGCGATCCGTGACCTGGGCCGCCGCCGGTCGTTCGACCCCACCGGCTACACGCCGGTCTGGCGGATGACCGAGCCGGGCCGTTCCGCGTCGAGCGCGGCGGCGGGCCCCGCCGCCTTCGACCGCTTCGCCGTGGACGTGCTCTCCGACGACGAGCTGGCCGGCCTGCCGTCCAGCGAGGTCCGCCGCGCGCACGACGCCCTGTGGCAGCGCTACCTCGCGGCCAAGATGCTGGCCGACGCCACGCTCCGGCACACCGTCAGGACTCCCCGGGACCTGCCCACCGCGCTGCGCGAGCTGTACGAGGACTTCCCCGTCGTCGGCAGAGCGCACGCCCTGGCGTAGTCCGACCCGGCAGGTCGCCGGGCACGTCGCCCGGTGCGAGCCTGCCGACGTGCTGGATCGCCGGCCTCACTGGCACACCGTCCAGACCTCGGCGTCGCCGGCGTCCGTGGGCAGGACCTGCGGCGGGTCCGAGCGACCGTAGACGCCCATCCAGACGGGTCCGTCGTAGACCAGCCACCCGGCGAGCAGGTGCGCGGGCACGGGAGCGACCTGGCCCGCGCGCGGCCCGCCGTCGTGCGCGACGAGCACGTGCGCCTGCCCGGGCGTCCGAGGCTCGTGGGTGCCGTCGACGCCGGGCCCCTGACGGGTCATCGGCCGACCACCGGCCGTCGGCGTCAGTGCCTGCGCGAGCCGGGCGCCGGCGTCCCGTCGCCGGCTCACAGCTGCCCGGTCCGGGCGAGTGCCTCCGCCAGGTCGACGACGGGCGTGTTGCGCTGCTGGGAGACCTGCGCGAGCACGTCGAAGGCCTGGTCGGCGGTGAGCCCGTGACGCGCCATCAGGATCCCCTTGGCCTGCCCGATGACGTCCCTGCTGGCCACGGCCCTGTGCAGCGCCCGCCTCAGCTGAGCGTTGCCCAGGCCGGTGGCCGCCCGGGCGGCGAGCTGACCGGCCAGCTCCCGTGCGTCCGTGCCGAAGGCGTCGGAGCGGTCGCTGTGCATGCTCAGCGCCCCCAGTCGTTGCCCCTCGTGCTCGAGCCGGAAGGTGAGCAGGCTGTGCGCTGCCCCGCGGGCCGCGCGTCGCGCGAGCAGGGGCCAGCGCTGGTCGGCGTGGAGGTCGCGGGTGTAGACCTCGGCCTCCGCCCGGATGCAGTCGAGCACCGGGCCCTCACCGCTGCGGCGCTGCAGTGCGGCCAGGTCGGCAGCGGCGGCGCTGCTGGACATGGTGTCGCCCTGTGACCTGCGTGCAGCCGTCGTGGTGAGGCTGCTGTGCTGGGCGCCGGGCACGGCCTGGAGGACGTGGTCGAGGACCGCGCGGCGGGTGCACTCGACATCGCCTCCCGCCCCGGCCAGCGCCCGGTCCAGCGCGACCAGTGCTGCCCTGCCGGCAGCCGCGGGGCAGCGGGACGGCGGCGGGGTCGTGGACGGTCCGGCTGCCGTCGCGGGGCGGTCCACGACCGGCGTGGGGAGCGCGCGCAGGCCCGGGTACGCGCCGGGCTGGACCGGTTCGGCCCCGGTCGCCCTCACCGCCGACAGCCGTGGACGGGTCGGCGCCGGGGTCGCGCCGTCCGGGCCGGGGGTGCTCACCAGTTCCAACCGGGCCGGCGCCGGGTCGGTGGCGAGGACCTCCTCGACGTGCCGTGCCAGTCCGACGAGCACGAGCAGCCGGGCCACCAGCCCCGGACGGCACTGCAGGACCAGCCGGGCGCCGCGGGCGCTCCTCGTCCTGCTGGTCCTCAGGAGGCAGGCCAGCCCCCGCGCGTTGACGAAGGTGACCTCCCGCAGGTCCACCGTCACCGACTCCGGCCAGGCGTCCCACGCCTCGGCCAGGGCGGCGGTCAGCACCGACTCACTGCTGTGGTCCAGCTCGCCGACGACCGTCACCGTGGTGAGACCCGGCTCCTGCACGTGCACGGCGACCGAGACGTCCTGCGCCCGGTCCACCACCTGGGTACCGCTCATGACCCGTCCCCTCGATCGAGGGTCGCCGGGTCCGGGGCCACCTGCGCCGCACTGGCGCCTGCCGTCACTGTAGGGGGGCCTCCCGGTCGGCGCCAGCCGAGAGGCCGCCGTCGCGTCCGGTGCGCCGGTGGTGCCGGCAGGGGCCGCGCGACGGGTGCTGCTCAGCGGGCCTCGGGGGGCATCCCCTGTCGCAGTGCGGTCACGGACGGCAGCACCCGGCCGGCGATGACCGCGGCAGCCAGCTGCGACAGGGAGGTCCCGGTGCGCCGGGCGTGCGTCCGCAGCACGACGAAGGCCTCGGCCACGTCCACCCCGGTCCGCTCGGCGATGATGCCCTTGGCCTGCTCGATCATCACCCGGGTGTTCAGCGCGCCCTGCAGCTGCTCCGCCAGCTCGTCACGCGCGGCGATCGCCCGGGCCTGCAGCAGCCCGACGGTCGCCACGTCGGCCATGGCCCGCGCCAGCCGCACGTCGACCTCGCTCAGCGGGACGGGAGCGGCGCGGAACAGGTTGAGCGCGCCGATGACCTCGGTCCGCAGCCGCATCGGGATCGCCTGCGCCGACGAGAACCCGGCCGCCTGCAGGCGAGGGGTGAACCGGGGCCACGACGCGAGCATCTCCCGCACACCCGGGACCACCACCTGCTGGCCGGTGCGGAAGGCGTCCATGCACGGCCCTTCCTCGTGCTGCAGCTCGAAGAGCTCCAGCAGGTGCGTCGCGTGGTCGGAGGCTGCCAGGACCTCCAGCCCGCCGCGCTGGTCGGCGAGCATGATGCCGCCGGCGTCGGCGCCCAGCAGCTCGACGGCGCGGTCCACCAGCGTGTGCAGGAAGTCGATGACGTCGAACCCGGTGACCAGGGTGTCGGCCAGCTCGACGAACGTGTCGGCGATCAGTGTGTCGCGCGCGGTCATGTCAGCTCCTGTGCCTGGTGCCGTCGTCATCGGGCTGTGGACCTCCGCGGTCCGTGTCGTCGTCCGGTAGCTCCTGGTCCGGCAGACGCCCCGACCCCCCGGTCGGCGACGACGAGACGCCGGTGTCCGTGTGGTCGAACCGGAGGCGCCGGGCCACCACGTCCTCGGAGACCTCCTCCATCGACTGGGACCGGCTGTACACGTGAGCGCGCAGCCGGGCCAGCGCCTCGGCCAGCGGCACCCCCAGTTGCACCGAGATCATGCCCGTTGCCTGGTGTACCACCGCACGCCCGCTGAGGACGCTCGTCAGCGGGGAGTCGGCAGCGGCCGGGGGCCACGGGGCCTCGCCGGTCCGGCCGCCGACGGCAGGGACGACGTCCGGCCCGGCGACGGCGGAGCCGCTCCTGTCCTGCACGTGCAGCACCACCGTGACGGCCGCCTCGGCGTAGGCCAGTGCCTCTGCGAGGTGCGCATCGCTCAGCGGGCCCCGGGTGTCGCGGTGGAGGTCCAGCACCCCGATGCCGATCGCCCCCACCTGCAGGGGGAACGTGAACGCGGCCCGGACACCGGCGGCGACGGCGCCCGGCCCGAACGCCGGCCACCGCGCCGAACCCTGCCCGGCCACGTCGGGGCACAGGACCGGCGCCCCGCTGCGCGCGGCGTCGATGCAGGGCCCTTCGCCGACGCTGAACTGCAGGCGTTCCAGCTGCCGTGCCGGACCGGCCGTGGCTGCCAGGACGCCGCCTGCCTCCTCCCGGGTCAGGAGTGCCAGCCCGACCCCGGAGACGCCTGTCGACCGCTGGCAGGCGGTGACCAGCTGGTCGGGCCAGGAGTCCACCGCACCTCCAGCGACGAGCGAGGCCAGGATGTCTGCGACCCGCGACGCTGCGGCCGATGTGCTCACGCCGCCTCGTCTCGTCGTCCGCCCTCCCGCGCTGCTCGGCAGCGCGTACGGCGAGACCGCGGGGTCTGCATCGTCGCCGCTGGCGAGGTCCCCGGCAAGCCGGACCGACCGGGGACGCACCCCGCACCGGCGCGTGGGAGGGGGAGTGCTGCGCACCGAGCTGCGGCGGGCAGCCTGCCCTGCGTCCCCCGGTCGTCGTCGCCGGGCGCACCGTCGACCAGCTGGTGAGGCGGGAGGTGGTCGAGCGGCGCGAGAGCACGACCGGCGGGCGGGTCACGGTCGTCTCGTCGGTGCCGAGTGGTAAGCAGCTGGCGGCGCAACACATCGAGGCCGAGCGCGCCAGTCCGAAGACCTCCACCCACGCACGTCCCCCGGAGCAGGGCGATCAGCTGCACCGGGCACCCACGGACATCCTCGCGGGCGGCGTCCTCCGCCCGCCGACAGACCAGGAGCACCGCCTGTGACCGCCCCATCCCCGCCGATCGCGCCGGCGTTCCCCGAGAAGATCGACGGGCCCGTCCTGAAGATCGCCGGTGTCGTCGTCCTCGGCGCGATCATGTCGATCCTCGACATCACCGTCGTCAGCGTCGCGCTGCCGACCTTCCAGGACGTCTTCGACGCCACCTACGCGACGGTCGCGTGGACCATGACGGCGTACACGCTGGCGCTCGCCACCGTCATCCCGCTCACCGGGTGGGCCGCCGACCGCTTCGGCACCAAGCGCCTCTACCTCGCGGCCCTGTTCCTGTTCACGACCGGATCGGTGCTGTGCGCGACGGCGACGTCGATCGAGCTGCTGGTCGCCTTCCGCGTCCTGCAGGGCCTCGGCGGCGGCATGCTGATGCCGCTGGGCATGACGATCCTGACCCGCGCGGCCGGCCCGGACCGCATCGGCCGGCTCATGGCCGTCCTCGGCATCCCGATGCTGCTCGGCCCCATCTCGGGCCCGATCCTCGGTGGCTGGCTGATCGACATCGCGTCGTGGCACTGGATCTTCCTGATCAACCTGCCGATCGGCGTCGCCGCGCTGGTGTACTCCTACCGGGTGCTGCCCAAGGACGAGCCGAGCCCGGCGGAGCGCTTCGACTTCCTGGGCATGCTGCTGCTCTCGCCGGGCCTGGCCCTGTTCCTGTTCGGCGTCTCCTCGATCGCCGAGGGCGGCGAGGGCGCGTCCTTCGGCCCGCGGGTGTGGGTCTCGGCGACGGTCGGCGTCCTGCTGATCGTCACGTTCGTCGTCCACGCGCTGCGGACGGCGAAGCCGCTGATCGACCTGCGCCTGTTCAGGAACCGCCGGCTGACGATCGCGACGGTGTCGATGTTCGTCTTCATCATCGCCTTCATGGGCGCCGGCCTGCTGTTCCCGTCCTACTTCCTGCAGGTGCGCGGTGAGACGACCCTGATGGCCGGGCTGCTGATGGCCCCGCAGGGTCTGGGCGCCATGGTGACGATGCCCATCGCAGGCGTGCTCGCCGACAAGGTGCCGATCGGTCGGACGGTGCCGGTCGCCCTGCTGGTGATGGCCAGCGGGTTCTTCGTCTTCACGCAGGTCGGCGCCGACACGTCCTACGTGGTGCTGTGCGGTGCGCTGTTCGTGATGGGCCTCGGGATGGGCGGCACGATGATGCCGATCATGACGTCGGCGCTGAAGTCGCTGACCAACACCGAGGTCGCCCGGGGGTCGACGCTGGTCAACATCGTCCAGCAGATCGGCGGGTCCATCGGGACCGCCGTGCTCGCGGTCGTGCTGACCAACCAGCTCACGTCGACGCCGTCGGGCACGGTCGAGCCGCTGGAGTTCATGGCCGACGGCTTCGGGACGACGTTCACCGTCGCCTTCGTCCTCATCCTGCTCGCCCTCGTCCCGGTGGCCTTCCTGCCGCGGAAGAAGGAGGAGTCGCACCTCCAGGACGACGGCGCCGCGGCGCCGGTCATGATGCACTGACGCGCCGCACGACGCCGCGACGGCCCCATCGGATCTCCGGTGGGGCCGTCGCTGTGCCACACGGCATCGCCGATGACCTCACGGTGGGGAGCGCGGCGTGGTCGTGCGTGCGCCTCGCTCGCTGACTGCGCGTGCCAGCCGCAGCTTGCTCGGCTGGGGGAGTGGCTCGCGCGGACCGACGTGTCGCCGTGATCGCCGAGCGCCTCATCGGCACCAGCGCGGCGGCCCGTGCGCGGGTGGCCGCGGTCGCACACCGATGGGCACAACGCGGTGTCCGAGCGGCGCCTCGCTACCTACGTCCGCGGTCAGCGGCAGGTCGATGACCACCACGCGCAGGAAGGCCCGCCGAAACTGCCGCCGCGCACGGATCGTCCTCCCTCCTACGTCACTGCGGTGCCGAGGGGGTCGGGAGCAGCCAGAGTCCGCCCGCCAGCGCCCCGTACAACAGCGCGGGGCCGGTGTGCGGCAACCTCTTTCCCGAAGCTGCCCGCGCCTGTCCGTGGCGGAAGGCCCAGCGTTCGGCGCTGAGGACACACCCGACCGACCCGGCGAGAACGACAGCCACGAACCCGAAGCCGGCGGCCCTGCTGCTGGTAGGCAGCGACCTGAGGACCTCCCGCGGAGTGGCCTGGGAAGCGAACTGCTGCTGTTCTCGTGCGATCGCCCATGTCGCCCGCAGTTCCGGCACGGATGCTGCGACGGCGAGAGCAGTGAGTCCTGCCTTCGCCCAACCGCGCACCGCGCGCGAGGAGATGACGTCGGGCGTGGCGTAGTAGGCGGCGGTCCCGACTCCGGTGACCACGGCTGCGACTGTCTGAGCAGGCGTCGGCGGGAAGACCATGCAGCCATTGTGTCGTGCGGGAGCGCCGGTGTGGCGCTGTCGGCGTGCAGGCGTCCTGCGGCGGACAGGATCTCGCACGGCCCGGGAGACCTCTTGTTCGACTCGGTGGGCGGAAGAGTCCCCGACGTCGCGTCGCAACGAGGGATGACAGAGCGATCATGTACGTATATGCTCATTGGCCAATTGGCATATACACCTGGAGATTCGTCATGACCAAGCGCCTGATCGACCTCGATGACGAACTGCTTGCTCGAGCGCAGCGGGAGCTGAACACGAACGGGGTGTCGGACACGGTCCGCGCCGCGCTGGCACAGGCCGCGAGCGCGGCCGCGCGTGCGCGGCAGGTTGCTTGGTTGCGAGAGGGGGGCGTGGAGACGTTGGCCGATCCGGAGAAGCGGACCGACGTGTGGCGGTGATCGCCCGGTTTCTCATCGACACCAGCGCGGCGGCCCGTATGCGCGTGGTTGCCGTCGCGGACCGATTGGAGCCGCTCATCACCGGCGGCCTGGTCGCCACGTGCGCCACCCTCGATGCCGAAGCGCTCTACAGCGCTCGGAGCCCGGCCGAGTACGAGCAGGTGCGTGCGGACCGCCGAGAGGCGTACGAGTACCTGCCCACCGACGACGTCCACTGGCAGCGTGCCTTCGACGCCCAGCGAAGGCTCGCCCGGAGCGGGCAGCATCGGGCGGTGGGCATCGCTGATCTGCTGACCGCAGTGCTTGCTGCCGAACACCGGGTCACCGTCCTGCACTACGACAGCGACTTCGAGATCGCCGCCGAGGTGCTCGACTTCGAACACCGGTGGGTCCTGACACGAGGAACCGTGTAGCGACGTGCCTCGGGGTGTTCCCCAGCGCTGCGGCTTGTCGGTCACCGCCTGACCAGAGGCCGGAAGACCAGGATCACCAGCCAGATCACGCCCGCGGTCAGCACCAAGGCGCCGGGGACGTGCACCCCCAGGGTGTCCCGGCCGTCCACCGCTGCCTGGACCAGCCCGGCGAGGAAGACGGCGGCGGCCAGCCCCGGCAGCAGCAGGTCGGCGCGGCGCTGCCGCCACAGGTAGAGGGCGGCCAGCGTGTCCACCCCGGAGGACACGTGCAGGGCGATCGCGTCGGCGGCATGCAGCTGCTCAGGGCCACCGTCGACCTCCGGGGCCCGCCAGCTGCCGCCGCGCGCCGGCGGTGCCGTCCACCGGCGGCGAACAACTGCTACGAGGCAGCGGGCCGGACGGACACGAGGAACTCCCGGCTCGTCGTGGTCACCGGCTCACCGGTCCACGGGTCCACCAGGTGACCGTCGTCGCCATCCTCGAGGCCGCACAACTCACGTCCACTCGGCACGCGGAGGACCGCCGGGATGGCTCCTCCGGCGCAGCGCACCTGTATGTCGGTGACACGTCCGGCGACCTGCACGTCCGCCGCGACGTCGAGGCCACCGTGGTGGCTCTCTATGAGCCGCAGCCGACCGTCCGGGTCCGGGTACGGGATGCAGGAGAAGTCCACGAGCTGGTCACGCTCGATGGCCTCCCCGCAGCACTCGTGCTCCCAGCCACCCACCTCGACGACGACGTCCACGACGAGCAATTATGTCCGGCCGTGGCCACCCGGCGGGCCGCCGGCGCAGGTCGGTCGAGGCAGGACGGCGGCGTGTCCGACGTGCTGCTGGTCACCGGTCCGCCCGGGGCGGGGAAGTCCACGCTCGCCACCGTGCTGGCTGGTGCAGGGGAGCCAGCGGCGCTGGTGACACCGCCAGCACAGTCCGGCGGTGTCACCAGTGCGCCAGGAGCCTCGGCGATGCCCACGTGCGACAGCCAACGATGCTGGTGGGGTCAGGTCCCCGATCTTCCGTTCGGGGCGGTCAGCACGACTCTTCGATGACCAGCAGCGAGCGGCGCCGTTCGTCCCTGAACTTCGCGACGCGAAAGTCCGTGTAGTCGTCCGAGGCGCGGACCACCGGCTCGCGCAGGTAGGAACGAACTCGCTGCCACAGGGCTTCCCGGTCAGGCAAGGCCACTGCGGTCGGGGCGTCCGGCCCGTAGAAGTGCAGGACCCGGACCTCGGGCGACGCCAGCAGGTGCTCCAACCGCTTCTTGGGTGGGGTTCCGCCGCCACTTCGCGGGCGCCACCGCGTCCCATCGGCGTCCACCCACTCCCTGGCCCGAATCGCCGAGGGCCACTCCATGTAGTTGGCCCCAACGGATCTCGCCTCTGCGACCTCGGCCTTCGGCGGCGCCTGCTCCGGCCGGTTCGCCCGCTTGCTCACCCGCACATCGTGCCTGGCCCGGCCGACCGGGCGTTGTCGCGGAGTGGAGTGTCGCGGCTTGCCGACCCGTCCTCACGCTGACGCAAGCGGGTGTGGCTCGCCGGTGAGGGCCGCCAGGACCCGGGCTACGTCGCCCACCTGGGCCTTGATGTACGTGGTCGTGGCGTCGGCCGGCTCGGCGTGGCCGGCGTAGGCGCGGGTGATGCCGTAGGAGCCGCCCACCCGCTCGGCGGCAGTGAGTGCGGTGTGCCGCAGCCAGTGCGGGCTGACGCCGTACTGCGCTGCCCAGGGAAGCGACCCCTGCCAGCGGTCGGCCAGGGTGTTGTACCGACGGCGGGTCAGCGGCGCGCCCTCTTCCTCGCCGCGTCGCGGCCGGTACCGGAAGACCTGCTCGTCCAGGTCCCGGGGCACCGCGGGCGCCGGCGTGTTCGACGAGGGCCGCGAACAGGGTGGGGCTGACGGGCTGCCAGCGAGCCTTGCCGCCCTTCTCGCGCAGACGCACGCACAGCCGTGGTTCTTCGAGGTCGGCCAGGGTGAGGGCGAGCGCGCCACCGCGCCGCGCGCCGGTCTCCGCGTGGAAGCGCAGCAGGAGCGTGTCGAGCACGGGGTCGTTCCCGCCGGTGCGGGTGACCTCGTCCAGCTCGCGGAACTCCTGCTCAGTGAGCGCCCGACGCTGGCTCGGCGGCCGCACCGGCTTCTGGACGGCGGCGGCCGGGTTGTCGGTGAGGTACTTGTCCTCGACCGCGCAGCGGAAGAACGCGCGCAGGGACGCGACGCAGTTCTCCTCGGCGCTGGCCCCGCCCTGGCCGTTGCGGCTTCGCACGGCGTTGGCGCGCGCCGACTGCGCCAGGGCGCGCAGCTTGCTCGTGGTCACCTCGGTGATGCGGTCTTCGCCGTGCTCGCGAACCAGGAGGTTCCAGTACGTCGAGTACGTCCGGCGAGTGCCCGGCGTGGCCGCCGCGAGCACCGTCGCGTGGTACTCGCGGACCGTGGGCACCGTCGAGGCTGCGGCCGGCTGGAGTCCCAGGCCGGCCGCGAGCGCCTTGATGACCCCGGCGGCCGTCGGGTCGGCCAGCAGCGCCGCCAAGTCGTCGGGCGTGAGGGCGTCAGGCGCAGGCATCGAGAACCACCAGGGAGTCGAGGAGGGAAGTGCAGGAGAGAGCGAGGACGCCGTCGGCGGGGGAGGCCGACAGCAGCAGCACTTCGCCCGCGGCCCAGCCGCGGAAGTTGCGCAGGGCGTCCGGAACGCGGACCCGGCCCTTCGGGTCGAGGACGACCGGGCCGTCGGGTGTGGCGCAGACGAGCAGGCCGGCGCGGTGCTCGACGACCTCGACCGTCTGCTGGGGCTGCCAGCCGAGGAAGGCGACAAGAGTCGCCTCGCGGACCCGGCCTGGTCCTCGAGCAGGGCGGTGCGGTGGACGAACCGCGCGGGCTGGACCGGAGCCAGCGCCGGCAGCGGGAGGACCGTCGCGGCGGCGTCAGGGACGGCGACGGTCGGAGCGGTGGTCGGCGGGATGAGCGCGGCGACCAGCCGTTCGGTGTGCTTGGCCCGAATCAGGCCAGTGGGGGTTGGCACCTCAAGACAGGTGCCGGAAGAAATCGCGAGCGCAGTCGCATTCGCGTGAGCTGCGTCACTTAATGCAGGGGAAGCGTCCCGTGAGAAGTGTCCGAGGGGGGACTTGGGCACCGGGAAGTGGGAGCCGTCCCACCGACTTCTCCCGCTGGGGGAGTGGGGCGCGGTGTGCGCGGCTTCGTGGACATGGTCGGAACGTATCGCGCTAGACGGACAGTGAGGATCGCCCTGCTCTGGTCAACCATTCACGCCGCGGGGTCCGCTGGCACACTGCCCTCCGTGTGGTCTGGCGCGATCCGCGAGAGCGAGGAAGGGGACTCCGCTCGGCGGCGCCGGGGCAACATCCCGGTTCGGAAGCTGGCAGTGGTCGGCGACGACGGCGAGCTGCTCGAGGTGATCCACGCGCCGCGGGAGGGATCGACCGACCACCCGTTCCACCTCGTCCGCGAGATCGGGGCCCACTTCTTCGACCGGTGTCCGATCTGCCTCAGCCCCGAGCCCACCAGCGCCGAACACCTGCCGCCCGCCGCGCTGGGCGGACGACCGATGACCCGCACCTGCGCCCGATGCAACAACGACCTCGGACGGGTTGAGGCCGAGCTGACCGACTGGCGCGACGACGCCTTCCGGCACACGACGACTACTGCGGACGCGATCGTCGGTGCGCGCAAGCTGCCGCGGCTGCTCCACCGCCGGACCGCCGACGGCAAGTTCGCGCTGATCATTGACGGCCCGATGCACCCTGACGCTGAACCAATGCTCAAGGGACCGGAGTTTGCGTTGCAGATGACGCCGCCGAACCCTCGCCTCTACAAGCTGGCCGCCCTCAAGCACGCCTACCTCGCCGCCTGCCTGGACCTTCGAGCCATCCCTCAAACGCCTCGGGCCGACCTCATCCGGAGCGACCTCCTGGCTGCCCGCGACGCCCCGTCCCGGAAGAAGATCCCGGCCAGCGAGTACGCGCTCTCGATGCCGATCATGCGCACGTACGAGCAGCCGCGGGGACCGTCGGCAGCGCTGGGCTATGTCCCGCGGTCGGATGGCCTGGCCGAGTGGTGGATCTCGCTGGCAGGGACCATCGCGGTCCCGTGGCCCCTGCCCGACTCGCCTCCCGTTGGCTGAAGAGCCGCTGCCTACGACGCAGTTCGGACCGCGGGTGCCCGGGACGCCCACCGCTGGCCGTGACGCCCAGACGGGTCGCCAGTTGGTCGACGTGCTCGGCGTCGTCCCGGCCTTCATGTTGCTGTCCGGCGGCGCGACACATGTCCGCGAGCCGCGCGGCTGCGCCAAGGTGCGCGGGCATCCAGGCAGGAGCTAGCCCCGGGCAACGCCGTCGTCATCAAGTCCGAGGCTGACTTCGGCCACCGGCGGCGCCGCGTAGCGGCGTCTCCAGAGTCGCTGGTGAGACGGCTGCTGGAGTGATCGCCGGCGACTTCGGGCCGCTACTGGATCAGGCAACCAGCTGCCGGGTGAAGAACTGCTGGTGCGGCGTCACCTCGCGGAAGCGGTGGTGAAGCACGGTCACCCCGGATGCGGTCTGCTCCTGTGCGTACTCAGTGAACTCACCGGGCACCTCCGCCGTGACCACGTGCAGCCCACGTTCGGTGAGCGCAGGCAGGCTGGTCAGCGAAAGACCGGCGGCATCGGCCCGGTCGGCGGCCCGATCGACGAGTTCGGCGCGGACCTGAGCAACGGTCGCGCGGCGGCGGCGGCGCAGCACCTGAGCGGCCTCGCTGACAGCGTTCCGGCCGCCGACGTCGACGGCGTGCAGCCCCATCACGACGTCATCGTGCGCCCGCAGGTACACGGTCAGCTCGCGGCTGCCAACACCAGCGACCGCGCAGCTCGGCGGCAGCTGCTCGCGCAACCGGTCGGGGTTGCCGGTGGTGATCCACAGCCGAGGCGGGTCGGCGGGTGTGATGAACCCGTACGGCCGGATCTTCACGCTGGTGGTGACCACAGCGGGCCCGTCGGCGTCGTAGACGAGCAGGTCGGCCAGGGCCAACGCGCCCCTATCGCCGCGGATGGCGGTGCCGCCGGCGAGAAGCCGCTCAACGGCCCGTGCAGCCAGCGGCTGCCCACCACGCCGCCCGATGCGCAGGGTCCGGTCGCCGACCGCGTCGGCGACCCGCCGGGCCAGCGCCCGGGAGTCGGCGGCCTTCTCCGGGCCCATGACCACCGAGCGGGGGTCGGTCATCGGCACGCCGGCGCCGGCCAGAGCCTGCTGGATTGGGCCGACGACGCCGGTCACGCTGAGGTTGATCGCGTCAGCGACGGCCAGCTCGAATCCCTACCCTGCCGTGCCGTCGTGTTGACGGAACAGGGAGGCGAGCTGGGCAACGGTCAGGCTGCCGATGTCGCGGGTGTCTACATCGAAGCGCTCACCGCGTTCCCGGCTGACGTGGATGGTGAAGGCCTGCAGCACGGAAGCGGCGAACAGCAGGCGCAACGCTGCAGCGAACCCCGGTGCCGGGTCGAGCAGCGGGGCGTCCTGCCCGGTGTCCACCTCGACGGTGGGAACGAGCGCGTCGAGCAGCACGGCGCCGCGGGTGTCCACCATGTCGCCGAGGTT
Source organism: Goekera deserti (assembly GCF_010685995.1). Taxonomy (GTDB): domain Bacteria; phylum Actinomycetota; class Actinomycetes; order Mycobacteriales; family Geodermatophilaceae; genus Goekera; species Goekera deserti. The sequence goes on from NZ_JAAGWK010000015.1 coordinate 140,351, forward strand.
GGCACGCGCACCCGAGGTTCGAGAGGTTCGACGCGCCCGCTGCTGCCCTTGAGCGACGAGTCGCGGCAGCGGGCACGGGCCCCGCCGAGCGAGCGGCCGGGCCTACCAGCTACAGTTCTATCTGTACCGCTGATACGCCGGTACAGATGCAGGGCCCGGGGTGGACCAGGCGTCAACCAACCCCACCCCGGGACCACTACATGAGAGGAATCATCCCATGAGCGACACGAACATGACGCTTGCGATGCCGTCTCCGGCCATCCAGATCACCGTCGACGTCACGCAGTGGCCCGAGCACCTCCGGCAGCGTCTGCTGGCCGTGGCGCGCGACCTGCAGGCGGAGGTCGCCCTGCCGCTGCCGGAGGACCTGGAGTCCACCGGGTGGACGAAGGAGCTCGTCGAGGAGGCGCTCACCGCGCTGACCGCGAGTGGCGCCGGCGTCCAGGTCAAGGCCATCCGGCGGGCCGCCGAGAACGGCGGCTTCGTCAGCCGCAGCGAGGTCTACGAGCTCGGCGACTACCCGTCCGGACGGAGCCTGCGGGGCTTCAGCCGGCCGAGCAACCGGATCGTGCAGACGATGAGGGAGAGCGGCAAGCTGCCCGAGGACGCCGCCGAGCTGCTCGAGACGCAGTACGACCCCAACGGCAAGGGGTACCGGCCCACCACGGGCTTCTCCGTGCCGCCGGAGATCGTGAAGCACCTCCTCGGCTGACGGGGAGGCTCCGCAGCATGTCGGCCCGGGTGCGGTCTTGCCGTACCCGGGCCCGCGTCTGTCGCTATCGCTCGGGCAACGGCGCAGTCAGCGCTACCGCCAACAGGTCAAGCCAGTCGGCCAACGGGGCGGCCAACGTGCGTGGCAGCCGCACCCCGGCCTCGACGTGGTCCCGCTGGCCGCCGCCGGTGACGTTCGCCGACCCGAGGTAGCCGTCGGCACGGTCACCGACGACCGCCTTCAGGTGCACCCCCAGCCCCGGCCCCTCCCACGAGCGGACCCGCAGCGACCCTGGCCGGCCGTCACCGGCCGCCCGGACGGCCGCGACCGCGGCGATGTTCGCCCCCGACGGCTCCGGGCACCGGGAGGTCAGCGCCCGCGTGAGCACGGTGACACGCCCACCGGCCCCGAGCACCCGGCGCACGTCAGGAAGCAGGTCCTCGACGGCCACCGCCGCCAGGAACGGCGCGGCGACGGTCAGCTCCCGGACGGCCCCGGCGGCGATGTCGGCGATCACGCCCGACGTCCGGCGGGCCCCGACACCGGGGTGGTCAGCCAGGAACCGGGCGTGCGCGGCGGTGAGGAACTCCGGCACGGTCAGCACCAGCGACACCCGCCCGGCCAGCTGCTGAGCGACGAGGACCTCCAGCGCGCCGGCGACCGCCGCCAGCTCACTCTGCGGACAGCCGGGCCCGGCACCGGCGAAGGCGAGCGCCGCGGGCAGCAGCCGCCGGTCCGCGCCGGCAGTGGTCAGCGCGGCCGCGACCGCCGCCGGCCCGCCCGGTGCGGCGGCGCGCACCCCGGCCACGGCCGCCGCCGGGTCCGGGGTGTGCGCCACCAGGTCCGCCAGCGGCGTCACGGCCTCCAGAAGGCTCGCCACGCCGGCTCCGTCGAAGCACCCGCCGCCGGCACCGGTGCGGCGCCGACCGGCGGCGGCAGCGTGCCGAACAGCTTGTTGCGGTCCAGCTCGGTGTTGAACCGCTCGCAGGCGACCTCGCTGGTGTGCAGGCACGCCGCGCACGCCCCGCCGAACGACCGCCGGCACGGCGGGTCGAACACGCACCGGGGATCGGCGTCGAGCTCGGTGAGCGCGTCGGCCAGGTCGTAGCGGAACACGTGCTCGATGCCGCCGAGGGTGAACTCGCTGCGGGTGTTGGCGTAGATGAGGAACCCGGCCGCCGACGGGAACAGGTACTCGGCCAGGGAGTCGCTGTGCAGCCCGCACCGGGTCGCCAGCGCCTTCATGAACCGGTGCGACATCGAGTGCACCAGGCCCAGCACCGCCCGGGTCAGGTGGTGCTCGGGCGGGTTGAAGATGTCGCTCACCGACGGGCAGTGCTGCAGCAGCCACCGGTAGGCGCCGGCCTCGGTGGTGACGCCCGGGTCGACGGGCACCACCCCTGAGTCGACCAGCCAGGAGATGACCACTTGCGGGTCCAGGCGCACCAGCAGCCCCTCGGTGTTGGCCCGCCGCCCGTACATCGGGTACCGGTCGGAGCGCTCGTTGGGGAAGAAGTTGAACCGCGTCGGGACCGCACCCCGGCGGGTCACCTGCTGATGGGTGGGCGACATGCGGCTGTACCCGGCGACGATGTGCGCGACCGGTAGCTCCCGGAGCAGCCGCACCTCGGCCAGGCAGTACTTGTCCAGCAGCTCCCGGTACCGGGCGTAGATCGGCGTTAGCCGCGCCGCGGGCGGGTCGGACTCGAGCTGGTCGAGGGTTAGAGGGTTCGCCTCACTGGCGCGGGCCAGGGCCAGCGCCTCGTCTCCGAGCGCCTCCAGCGTGCCCTCGTCCAGGCCGAGCGCGTCGACGTCGGCCCGCCAACCACCCGACGAGGCGGACTGCTGCCGCGCCCGCTCCAGCATGGCGGCGAACAGCGGGTCGTCCTCACCGACGCCGAGGGTGGCCGCCATCGCCCGCGCGGTCGCCTCCGGGTCGGCCTCGGCGGTGCCGGCCGCCTCGGCCAGAGTGCCCAGCCCGGGCCGGACCGCGCCGATCAGCTGCCCGACGGCCGCGGCCCGGATGTCCCCGCCGGCCAGCGCTCCGTAGGAGGCCCGGTCGGGCGGGTTGAGCACCGTCAGGTGCTGGGCGTAGTGCACCGAGTTCTGCGGCACCCGGGACACGGAGAACCGCCCGTTGCCGCACCCGTTGCAGAACCGCATGACGCCGGTGTCCGATCGCTGGCTGCACTTCGAGCAGCTCCAGAACCACTGCCCGACCTTGAGCTGGTTGGTCGCGTGCAGCCGCATCGGCGCGCGGCATCCGCGGGCGCACCGCGGCGGGGACATCTCTCGCAGCAGCCCGCAGTTGTGCACTTCGGCGAACTGGAACTGCGGCATCGGCCCGTGCCCGGCCGGGCAGTTCGGGGGCCGCTCACCGGGCCGGACGACGAGGAACATGTCGCAGCGGCGGCACAGGAACGTGTTCGGGAACCGGTCGGCGGTCAGGTCCTCCACCCGCACCAGCTGGTACTGGGTCCGGTCGATGACCTCCAGCTCCGGGCCGGGGCTGGTCGGGGTGGCCCGCTGGGCGGAGAACGGCCGCACGAGGCGGCGCAGCTGCGGGGCGACGTACTCCTCGGGCACGTCCAGCGGAGTGGGGTTGCGCGGCGTGCGGCCCATCACCGACACCTTGTGCGGACCCCACTGGAACGGCTGCCAGGGCATGTGACGCCACAGCGCCTGCATGCCGGAGCGGGTGATCTCCTCGGTCGTCATGGCGTCCTCACAGGTTCCCGGTGATGGTGATGGGCTCTTCGATGTCGCGCAGCGACGTCGGCACCGGCGGCCGCAGCAGCGACGCCGTGCGGGTCCTGCCGCCGGTGCCTGCGGCGACCGGCAGCCGGACGAGGGTCGACTCGACGAACTCGCGGACCTCGTCGCGGTGCATGTTGTGGTATGGGTTGGCGTCCTCCAGGCCCAGCCCGGTCTGCAGCTCGGCGATCAGGGCGTTCCGGTCGAGGAACCCGGCGGCCAGCGCGGCGCGGACCTGCCCGGAGTCGCCGAGGGAGAAGCGGTTGCGGCCCGAGGTCATCCACGCCGGGTCGTGGACCTGCAGCAGCCGTGCCATCAGCGCCCCGGGCAGTGCCCGCCGCAGCACCTGCAGCGACTCCCGGTTCACCGGCACCTTCGTGACCAGCCGGTCCAGGTAGGAGATCCACTTGCTGTACCAGCGGAACACCGAGGAGTCCCGGTCCCGGGAGGGGTTGAACACGTGCACGACCAGGCCCGGGGTCTGCCGTCCGCGGCCGATGCGGGCTGTGGCCTGGATGACTTCGGCGGCCTGGGTGGGGGTGCCCATGAGCACCATGACGCCCAGCCGCGGGGAGTCGAAGCCGTGCCCGATCGCCTTGTTCGCCACGATGAGCTTCATCCGCTGCTCCGGGTCGGCCGGCGGCTTGTTCAGCCGGTCGACCGCGGCCCGGATGTCGGCGGCGTCGGCGTCACCGGAGATCACCGCCCGCTGCTCGGTGGTCGTGGCCACGTCGGCGACCCGCTCGTCGCTGGCGTAGGCGGCCATGTCCTCGTTGCGCAGGTGGTAGGCCAGCAGCGCCTCATAGTCGTCGCGGGCGGCGCGGACGACGAGGTCGAGGACCGACCGGTCGGCGGGGTCCAGCGGCTGCCCGTCGACCTGCAGCTGGCCGATGATCGCTGCACGGTCGGCGAGCACCTCACCCAGCCAGTCGCGGTGCACCCGGGTGACGTCGGCGGCGGCGGTGACCATCGTGGTGCCCCGCGGCCGGACCCCGACGAACCGGCGGTGCGGTTCGCTGTCGTCGACGTGGGAGAAGAAGTTCTCCGCCAGGTCCGGCCCGGGCTCGGGGAACCGGCGGGCGCTGTCGCGCCGGTACAGGTGCTGGGCCTGGGCCTCGTAGCCCTCGATCGTCGCGGTCGCGGCGAGGATGTGCAGCGGCTCGTTGCCCAGGTCCGCGCCGATCTGCTGGACCAAGGTCTCGTACATGCCGTCCAGTGCCCCGAGGGACTCGTCCAGCAGGTGCAGCTCGTCGGTGATCTCGCACCGCAGGTGCCCGAACCCGTTCCCGACCGGCAGTCGCGGCTCGGTGCACCCGTACACGCCGCAGCGGGTCGGTTCGACCGTCCAGCCGTGCTTCGGGCAGCGGCCCAGCGCGGCCCCGAAGATCACCTTGAACCGGTCGCTGTGCGCGATCTGGGCCAGCTTGTCCACGGTGCCGACCAGCACCGACGGCGTGTTGCGGTAGATGTCGTCGTCGACGACCCACAGCGGCAGGACACCGCCGAGCGGGCATCCGCGGACGGTGCACAGGTGCTGCATCGTCCAGCTGCCGCCGTGGAACCGCACGACCAGCCGCGGACCGGTGCCGGCGGGGTCGCAGACCGGGCAGTGCTCGAGGATCCGGCACCGCTCGGCCTGCGCGGGGTCGAACGGGTCCACGCCGCGGGCCCAGACGCTCTCCGGCGGCCAGTACCGGTTGGGCGTGGTGCCGCTGCCGACGAAGAAGCCGATGCCGAACGGGTCCCCGGCACGCAGGTCGTCCTGGGTGAGGCGAACGAGCTCGGCGGCGAGCACCGCCGCGGCGAACCGTTCGGTCTGCTGCGCCGACAGCAGCCGCAGCGGGAACCGCGCCCACACCGTCACCCCACGCAGGTCACCGCGGAGTCGGGACAGGAACAGGTGCACCAGCGCGACACCGTTGTAGGCCTCGGACTTCCCTCCGCCGGGCGGCACGGTGAGGATCTGCACGGCCAGGTCAGCGGTCGGGTCGGCGACCGCCGGCAGGCAGCCGATGATCCAGGCGATCTGGAACGGGTACCAGGCGTCGAAGCCCTTGGCGGCCGCGACCCGGCCCATGGCGTCGTTCATCAGCGCGAACGCCCGGCGCAGCTTCGCGTCACCGCGCAGCGCGTCGACGCCGGCCTGCAGCCACTGCATCTCGGCGCGGGCGGCGTCGGCCTCGGCGTCGGCGTCCTTGCGCTGCTGCGGCCCCCACTGCCCCTCGGCTTCGCGGCGGGCCAGCTCGGCGGCCGACCAGCGCTCCTCGACCCAGGCGCGGTGGGCGTCGACAAGGTCGGTCGCGGCCGTGACCGGGTCGCCGGTGAACGCGGCGAACGTCGTGTCGACCGCGGCGGTGGGGTGGGTGCGGCGGGTGGTGGTGACCGCGCCGTAGGCGGTGGTGAACGTCGTCGGCCCGCCGGGCGTGGCCGGCGGGTGGACCTCGACCGGGCAGGCCTGCCCGAACGCGGGCACGGTGCGGTCGTAGCGGTGGGAGGCGGCGACCTGCTCGAGGGTGTAGACGTCCAGCGGCGCGTCGGTGGCCGCGGTCAGCTGCACCTCGTACAGCCTGCTGTCCAGGTGGTCCCGGTCGAAGACGATGCTGCCGGCGCGGTCGGCGAACTGGGCGTCGTCGGCGGGGGAGGCGTTGACCACGGTGACCAGCAGCTCGCGGCCCCGCTCGGTGGAGGTCACGTCGACGTCGATTGCGGCGGCGAACACCGGCGGGGTGACGTCGGCGGTCGGCAGCAGGTTGTTCGCGGTGTAGGACGCCCAGGCGACGTCGTCGACGAAGTCCGCGTCGCGGGGCAGCTCACCTACCGGCCGGCCGCGGCGCCGGGCCCGGTACAGCTCCCGGCCGCCGCTGGCGTGCACGGCGCGCTTCACCGCGGCGGTGGCGGCCAGGGTGAGCTCCTCGGCGCCGAACCGCCGGCTGGTGTCGCCAGGGTCCACGGTCAGCGGCACGGTGACCGGCCCGACGGGCACCTTCATCCACACCCGCGCCAGGTGCCGGCCCTGGCCGCCGCCCCCGGCCCGGCTGTCGCTGCCGGCGGTGACGAACTCCTGCTGCTCGGCGACGGTGGGGTGCAGTGCCACGTACACGGCGAAGCCGACCGTGACGGTCGCGTCGACCGGGTCGCCGCCGAGCACGGGGAACGAGAAGCCCTGCGCGGCCGGCACCAGCTTGGACGTCGACAGCCCGCGCTGTGCGTCGGCGCGCAGCTGCGGCTCGCTGGCCAGCTGCCCGAGCCAGTGCCGTTCCTGCGGGCTGTCGGGCAGCGCGACACCGGCGGGCACGTGCTCGCCGGCGGCCTGGCTGAGGATGCGGCGCTGCAGGTGGGCCAGCAGCGCGTCCCGGATCTGCGCCGGGCTCGGAGTGGGCGTGCCCGCGGGCACGCCTCGCAAAGCCGACATGGGCGGCTTCCCTTCGTCTGTGGTGTGTTCGCCCGTAGGCGTGGAGGCGGTCCGGGCCGGTCGGCCCTCGCGCGCCCTGTGAGATGCAGGTGTTCAGTTGTGCCGCGCAGCTTGCGGTCCGGGCGCGGCGGTGTCAACAACTTCCCGCGCGAGTTCCGGTTCTGCCCCGATCAGCTCACCGGATCGGGCGGGCGCATCAGGCAGGTTGGGCCTCGGCGCGGACGGCGGCGAACGTGTCGGCGTCCAGCAGCAGCCCGGCCAGAGCCGCGGGCACCAGCACCAGCCCGGTCGCGACGTCCTCGACCTGGTGGGTGGTGACCGCCTCGAGCAGGTCGGCGGCCTGCACCCCGAACTTCGGGTCCATGAGGGTCTCCTCGGCGCGCAGCAGCGTGCCGGTGATCTGCGCCGACAGCCGCCGGCCGACCTTCTGGTGCAGCTCCCGCAGCGCCAGCAGCGCAGCACCGACCGCAGCACCGCTGCGCCGCAGTTCGGCGTCGCCGACCGCAGCGGCGAACCGGCTGACGTCCGCGGCGCGCAGCGGCACCGCGTGGTGACCGAGCCAGGCGCCGATCGTGGTTTCGGACGTGATGGCGGTCGGGTCGGGCCCGGACCGCATCCGGGCGAGGATCTCGCGGTGGGTCAGGTCGCTGCCGCGGGCGGCGTCGACGCGGCGGTGCCACACCTGGGCCATCACCTGCAGCAGCTGGTAGTCGGTGTCGACCTCGGCCAGCGCGGCGATCGCGGTGTCGAACAGGTCGCGGCGGGAGGCGGCGTCGACGAGCGCGACGTCGTCGCCGGGGACCAGCGCCTTGGCCGCGACCTTGCCGACCTGCTCGCCGCTGCGCCGGTAGATCGGGTCGTTGGGCGGCATCAGCAGCCCCTGCCCGCCGCGGAAGGTGATCGCCAGCGCCGGAACGTCGATCCCGTCCTCATCGCGGGCCGGCGGCCCCAGGTCAGGGGCGTCGTCGCGGCCGCCGCGCAGCCGCGCGAGGACTGCCAGCACGTCGAAGGTGAACGGCTCCCACGGAGAGGCGTCGTCCTCGGGCACGGGCAGGGTCGCACCGTCGCGGCAGATGAGCACCGGCGGCGGGTCGGTGACCGGCCCGGCCACGCTCACCCCAAGCGCCGGCGCGCTGACCTGCAGCGTCTCCCGCCGCAGGTCGGCCAGCGCGCGCAGCGTGCCGGTCACCTGCCGGGCGGCTCGCCCGGCCTCCCAGCCGCCGGCGGCCAGCACCGTCGCCCGCGCACCGACCGGTGCGGCGGCCAGGCTGCCGTAGGCCCGCGGCACCGGCCCGGTGACCAGCAGCTCGTCGACCGGAAGGTCGGCCACCCGGCCCATCAGCAGGTCCCGCAGGCCGACCACCCGGACGCGCGCCTGCCAGCCGAACGGGGTGCCCGGCGAGGCCTGCAGCGCGTCGGTGAGCGCCTCGACCGCCGCGGAGTTCCGGACGACCACCAGCCCGGCCCGGCCCCGGTCGACGACGTCAGCCAACCACTGCTCGACCAGCGGCAGCTTCACCGCCGGCGCCGCGGCGCGCAGCAGATCGGTGAACGCACCGGCGACGTCCAGCCACGCCGACCGCGCCCCCGGGGCGCTGCCGTCGGCGATCGCCCGCGCGTGGCCGGCGGCGTCGGCCAGCCGGGTGCTGTACGGACCGGGCAGTACGTGCCGGTCGTAGTCGGCCGGTGTCGTGGCCAGCAGCGCGAACGTCGCGTACACGCCCCACGCCCAGCGCAGGGCGGCCGCGGCCGCGACGCCGTTGCCTGCGGGCAGCGCGGCCAGCGCCGACCAGGCGGCGTGCAGCGCGGCGTCCAGGCCGGTGTCGGCCGGTGGCGCGAGGACCTGCCGGTGCGCGGCGCCGGCGGTACGAAGCAGCGGCGAGGGGGCGACGACGGCGGGCTGCACGGCCGGAGCTCCGGCCAGCTGCCCCAGCGTGGGCGGGTCGAAGGCCCACACGACGCCGTCGGCGTCGCGGATCTGCGCCACGGCAGCGTCGAACGGGTTGTCGGTGATGTACACCAGCGCCCGCCGGGAGCTCAGCAGTCGCCCGATCTCCCCGGCGCCGCCGCCGGTGCCATCCACGACCAGCCCGCCCCCGAACTCTGGGACCCGGTCGACGTCGCCGGTCAGGATCATCCGGCCGCCGCCGGACCCCGGGTAGGGGTCGCCGACGGGCACGACGCCGCCGTCACCGTCGAGCCGGGCCCGCGGGATGACCGCCGACAGCGCCGAGTCCCGGACGCACAGCTGGTCGTACAAGGTGCGCTGCGACAGCTGGGAGGACACGACGGTCGCCGAGGCGGCCACGCTCCAGCTGCGGACGATCTCGGCGGTCAGCGACGCCGCGCCGAGCATCACCGGGGCGTCGGCGGCCGGCAGCGGCACGACGAGTGCCAGCGGTGCCCGCGCGGCCGAGGCGGCGTCGACCACTGCCAGCAGCTCGGCGTCGAACGGCGTCGGCGCCAGCCGCCGCACCTGAGCTCCCCGCCGCAGCCGCAGGTCTCCGCGGCGCACCACGGCGGCCAGCCCGCCGGCGGTTGCGCCGGTCGGGCCGGCGGTCACGGCGCCGACCACGCGCCGGTGGGCACGGTCGCCTGGCCGCGGTGCGCCAGCCGCTCGGCGAACGCCGCCTGGCCCCGCCGCTCCCCGTGCACGAGCATGACGTGGGCGGCGCCGACGTCGGCGGTGATCGTGACGAGCTCGTCGGCGCTGGCGTGCGCGCCCAGCTTGTAGCTGCCGACGCTGGCGTTGACCGGCACCGTGATGTCGGGGCCTCCGTCGACACCGGGCAGGTCGAACGTGCCGCCGCCGGTCTCGGCCAGGGCCAGCAGCCGGGCGCCGGGGGAGTCCTCGTCCTGGTAGCCGACGACCATCAGGGCGGCGTTGGGATCGGGCAGCAGCGCCTGCGCCCAGCGGACCGCGGGCCCGGCGGTCAGCATGCCGGAGGTCGCGATGACGACGCCGCTGCGCAGGCTGGCGATCGCGTCCCGCGTGCCGCCGGGCGGCACCGCCCGCACCTTCGGCCCGAAGATTTGCATCAGCGTCCCGTCCGGGCCGGGGTACTGCTCGTACACGCCCGACACCGACCGGGCCAGGCCGTCGATGAGCACGTCGACGTCGGGCAGCGCCTCGGCCAGGGTGAGCGCCACCTCCTGCGCGCGGCCGAGCGCGAACGCCGGAACCAGTACCCGCCCACCGCCGCTGGTGACGGTCGCGACCTTGTTCACCAGGTCATCGGTGGCGATGTGTCGGGGCGTGAGCCGTCCCTGCGCGGCGTAGGTGGACTCCAGCAGCAGCAGGTCGGCGCCGGTCGCGGCCGTGGGGATGTCGATGCCCCCGACGGTCCGCTGCCCGGGCCTGGACACGTCGCCGGAGACGACGACCCGCTGCTCGCCGGCGTGCACGACGACACCGGCGGCGCCGACGATGTGCCCGGCGGGGAACAGCTCGATCTCCACGTCCCGCAGCCGGCGGGGCCGGTTGAACGGCAGCGTCTGCATCCGGCTCAGGGCGTGCCGGACGTCGTCACGGCCGTAGGGCACGGCGGCGGCACCCTCCCCGGACTCCGCGCCGCGGCGGGCCATGACCTTCGCCGAGTCGAACCACATGGTTGCCAACAGCGAGCTGGTCGCGTCGGTGACGAACACCGGCACGTCGGGCTGGCGAGCCAGGATGGCTGGCACCCAGCCGGCGTGGTCGTTGTGCGCGTGGGTGATGACGATGCCGTGCAGCGGCCCGGACAGCGCCTCGTCGATGCGCGGCGGCCCGGACGCGGTGGCCCCGGGCCGGGAGCCGGCGTCGACCAGCAGCCTGGTGTCGCCGGCGGTGATGAGCACGCACGACCCACCGATCTCGGTGCCGCCACCGAGCACGTCCACGCGCAAGTTCCGCTCGCGCACCTGCGCGACTGGCCGGGGCGGCTCAACGAACGCGGTCAGTAGCGTCGGCAGCCACGTCGTCACGGTGTCGGCGACCTCAGCCGGCAGCGCCGCGGCGCGGGCGGCGGCGACGAGCCGCTCGGCGTCGAAGGCCGGCGCCGCCGCGGGGCGACCGGGGTCGACGAGGGCCGGCTCGCCGGCGGCCGGGCCACGGCTGTCACGCAGCCCGCGGGGCGCGGCCGGCGTCAGCGCGGCCGCCAGTGCCGCCGCCACCTGCAGCGGATCGGCCAGCGCAGAGCGCATAGTGGCCAGCTGCACCTCGGCGGCCTCGGCCCGAGCGACGGTGGCGGTCAGGTCGTCGCCGACGTCGGCGAGCTCGGCGCGCAGCTCCGCCGCCTCGGCTTCGGCCTGCTGCGCCCGCATCTTGGCGCGGTCCCGCGAGTCGCGAAGCTGGGTTAGCCGCTGCGCGGCCCGCTGCTCCTCCCGCTCTGCGGCCGGAGCCCGAGCCGCACGCTCAGCGCCCCGCGCCGCCCGCCGGGCAGCGCGGCGGTGCTCGTCGATGAGCTCCCGCACCCGCGCCGCACCGCGCGCGGCCTCACCGCCGTCGGCGGCCGTGAGCGCCCCGGCGGTCGCCGCCTCGGCGCCGGTGAGCGCATCGGCCGGCAGCCGCGCCGCGGCGACCCCGCGCAGAGCCGCAGACTGCTCGAGCAGCCCGAGCAGTTGCGCCACCCCATCACTGCTGGACACGGCCCGTTCCGGGTCGATTTCCTGACCGGGCCGGCCGGCGACCACGGTGGCCGCGGCGTGCAGCACCTCCCGGATCGGGCTGGGAAGAGCCGCGACCGCGGGGTCGGGTGCGCTCACGCAGCACCGCCGGCCGCGGGCAGCTGCTGGGCCAGAACCGGCTCGGGCCGCACGCGCCCCCCGGCGGTGGGCGCCAGGCAGCCCAGCGCCTCCAGCGCGTCGACGACGTTGACCAGCGGGCCGAACCCGGCGTCGGCCGCGGCGGCGGACAGCCCGTCGAGCTCGAGGAGCTCGGCGAGCATCTGGCGGTCCTCCCCGTCTGCGCTGCACAGGTTCACCGCCGACCGGAACGCCGCCGTCAGCACCGGCGTCTCCGGGCCGAGCCCCGCACTGGCGACCAGCTGCTTCCCGCCGCCACCGGACAGCCACGTGTCCAGGTCTGCCAGCAGCTTCCCCGCACCGGTCGCCGGCCCCGCCTTCCCGGCCATCTGAGTGAGGTGGGCGAGCACCCTGGGCCACCCCCCGGAGGCGGCCAGCAGAAGCGCCCGGGACTCGTCGTCCCGGAAGGGCAGCCCGTCCTCGTCGCACCACATCCGCAGCCCCGGCTCGTCGACCCGCAGCAGGTCGACCCGGTCGACGTCGGCCGCCCACGCGGCCGCATTCGCCGGCGAGGCCAGCACCGCCACCGTGACATCGCGGGCGGCGTCGGCGACGGCCTTCTCGGCGACCTGGACCAGCTCGGTCAGCGCCGCCGGCGAGTGGGCCTGGGCGTCGACCAGCATCAGGGTGCTGTCAGCGGCCGCGAGCCCGACCGCGGTGCGGACCCCGTCGGGAGTGGTGGTCCGCACCCGCACGAGCGCGGCGACCCGGTGGGCCTCATCAGCCCGGGCGGCCTCGATCGCCGACCACACGGCGTCCACACCCAGCGCGCCGGATCCGGTCACCGTCAGGACCTGCCGGCGGGCGTCGAACAGCCGCCCGAGCTGCGCCTCGGTGAGCGGCGACCGGCCGTGACCGACGCGCCGCCGGTAGGACCCGCCGTCGGCGGCTGAGGGCACCGCCAGCCGCTCCGAGGCGGTGTACAGCGTCTCCAGCACCTCCTCGTCGGTGCCCAGCAGCCGCAGCACCGTCGGCGTCCGCAGCCGGTACCGGCCGCTGTCGGCGGCCAGCACGCCCAGGTCGACGCACTCGGCGACCAGGCCCCGGAAGACGTCGGCGCCGACCCCGCTGAACCCCTCCGGCCAGTGCAGCCGTGCGGTCTCCGACAGCTCCACCAGGCTCAGGCTGGTATCGACGCCGTGCTCGTGGGCGACCGCGGCGACGGCGTAGGCGATGACCAGGTACCGGTGGTCCAGGTTCAGCGTCAGCACGTACTTCTCTCGAAACGCGGCGTTCAGCTCCGCGTCGTAGAAGACCTCGTCGACGTCGGCGTCGGTGATGACCTGCGGCGGCCCGTCGGCCGGCACGGGCAGCGCGCTGAGGTGGGCGACCAGCGCCTGCCCGAACAGCTGCAGTAGCGCCGGCATGTTGTTCGTCATCGCCAGGATCCGGGCCGGTAGGGCGATCGGGTCGTCGAAGCGGAACCCGAGCGAGGCCAGCGGCTCGACGAGCAGGTCGTGGGCGTGCTGCGGGCGCAGCGGCCCGACGCTGATCGGGCGCCCCAGGTGCGACAGCGGCTGGTTGGGCAGTGACTCGAAGCGGGCGGTGCGGTGCAGGCCGGCGAACACGACCTTCGCCCGCCGTCCGGAGTCCCACATCAGCCGGCGGCACGTGTCGACGTGGTCGAACCGGTTGCCGGCGGCGTCGGCGTCGAGGAACGCGTCGGCCTCGTCGAGCAGGATGAGCAGCGCCCGCTGTGCGTCGCCCTCCAGCCACTGCCGGACGGCGGTGTACACGACCTCGGACAAGTCGTCCTCGCTGGCGGGCGGGGCCCCCGGCACGATGCCGATGTCAGCCAGATGCGGCCACAGCTTGCCCCATAGCCGCTCCGGTCTGCCGTCCCCGCCGACGTTGAACACGCTGATGAGCACCGCGTGCCGACCCTCGCCGCCCTCTTCGAACCGGCGGGCCGCGGCGCGCAGCAGCGCCGACTTGCCCAGCTGCCGGCCACCGGAGACGAACGACGGCCCGTTCAGGTCGACCACGGCGGCCAGCTCGTCGGTGCGCCCGTAGAACATCTCCAGCGGCGTGTCGCCGGGGGTGTCGCGGTACGGGCTGGCCGCGGTGAACGGCAGCGCGGTCGCCTCGAACGTCGCCCGCCGCGGCTCGCCCTGGCAGACCAGGTAGGCCAGCGCCGCGTCGTCGAGGACCAGCAGGGGCGGGTTGGGCCGGCCGCGGGCCGCGTCGGCGATCGCGCGCCGGTCGGCCGGGCTCAGCGCTCCGCCGAGCCACAGTGCCAGCACGGTGTGGTCGGCGGGTTCGACGCCCATCCACTCGATGAGCGTCGCCGGGGTGGGCGCGTTCTTGACCAGCAGCACCCGCAGGGTGGTGCCGTCGGGGCTCATCGCCGATCCGAGCGTCGGGGTGAGCGCGGGCCCGGTGCCGGCGACGCCGGTCAGCCGGACCCAGGTACGGCCGGTCTGCCCGGTGCCGGTGCGCTCGGTCTTGGCGGTGTCGAACTCCAGACCGGCCTGGGCGAGCACGGCCCGCAGCGCGCTGGTCAGGTCGGCTCGCTGCGACGTCCGCCCGGCGAGCGCGGTCCACGCGCCCAGCGCCTTGCGCCCGGCGTCGCGACGGGCCTCGGACAGCCCGCTCAGGTCCAGCCCGGCCTCGTCCAGCCAGGCGGTGACGTCGTCGTCGACGCGGCCACCGAGGACGGCGTGCAGCGCGGCCAGAAGCTGCGGGCGGCCTGCGGCGGCCTGTGGCACCTGCGGGAAGAACCGCGCCAGGTGATCGGTGCCGGCCGCGGCCTCGGGCGGCTGCCCACCGCTGATCACCGTCTCCAGGTACTCCTCGGCGCTGGCGACCTGGCCGCGGCGGGTGAGGTCGGCGAGCATGTCGGCGTGCTCGGCGACGGCGGTGTTGTCGCGGGCCCGCTCGTCGATACGGTGCAGGGTCGCCTGGATCTTTGCCTGCACGTGCTTGTCGAGGTCGGCGGTCACTGCGGCCATCGCGGCCCGGATCCGGCCGAAGTCGCGCCGCTTGGCGTCAGCCAGCGCCTCGGCGCGGGCGGCCAGTGCCGCCCACGGCTGGTCGTCGAGGGTGCCAGCCATCCGCCGGGTGTCGATGAGGTTGACCAGCGCCGCGACGTCGTTGGCGACGTCGGCGGACTGCGCGGCGATGTCGGCGCTGCGCCGGCGCTCGAGCGCCGAGCCGGTGGCCGGGTCGGTGGCCGACACGCCACCGATGAGCACGGAGGTCAGGTCGTGGTCGCCGCGGGCGGCGCGGTGGGCGTAGACGTCGGTGATGTCGGCCGGTCCGGCCTCGGCGACGGCCAGCAGCGCCGCCAGGTGCTCGCCGGCCAGTCCGCCGTCGGGCAGCAGCGTCTCGGCGTCGAGGGTCAGGTCGGAGGCCAGCAGCTCGTGGTGCGCGGCGTACGCCGGCGACGGCTCCCCGCCGCCGGGGGCCTCGCCGTCGCAGATCGCGAACGCCTCGGACAGCAGGTCCCCGGCGGCGGAGACCGCCGCGAGCACTCCGGCGTCACCGGTGGTGGCGGCGAGCTCGGTCAGCGCATCGTCACGGACCGCGGCCAGCCGGTGCCGCAGCTTCGCCAGGGGCCCGGCCTGCCACGCGCCGGCGTCGATCGCCGCCCGCCGCTCGGCGGCACGCTCGGCGAGCTCGGCCCAGGTGGCGGCCTGGTCGACTGCGGCCTCCCAGCGGGTCTGCAGGGTGGCGCGGGCGCCGGCCACGATCTGGTTGGAGTGGTTGCGGCGCTGCTCGGCGAAGGTGGTGTCGATGGCCTTGTTCGCCTTGCCGCGGAGCCTGACCACGCCGTCGCGGACCGCACTGACGGCGTTGATGTCGTTGGTGGCAACCATCGCCAGCAGCTCACCGAGCTCCCCGCTGGGGGACATCCACGCCTGATAGACCCCGTTGGCCGGGATGTACTTGATGACCCGCCGCGAAGCGCCCGAGATCAGCTCGGCTGCGCTTGCAGCCGCTTCGGCTGCGGCGTGCTCCGCGGCGGCGAGGGTGCCGACGGCGTCGGCGGCCTCGGGCAGGACGACGACACCGGCCCGGCTGGCGTCGGCCAGCGCGGTCAGCGCCTCGGTCAGGGAGCTCTGCGCGCTGACGCACGGCAGCAGGTCCAGCATCACGCTCACCGGCCCGGCCGACGGGGCGAGCAGCGCGATGCGGGCGGCGGCGGTGAGCGCGAGCAGCTGTCCGCCGCGGTCATCGCCGAGGGACTCCCGGTTCAGCTGGGGCGCGAGCTCGGCGAACGCCGTGGCCAGGCGGCCGGTGGGGGAGACCAGCGCGTCGGCGTAGGCGGCCAGGCGGCGCGCGGCGACGCTGGGGGCGGGCGCGCCGGCGGCCTCCAGGACGTCGGCGGCCAGCCCGAAGCGCTGGCTGGCCAGCAGGGCGGCGACGTCACCGACCTCGGGAGTCCCCGGCGGGGTGTCCTGCGCCCGGTCGTCGACGGAGTCGGTGGAGGCCGGAACCTCGACGGCGGCCGGCGGCGGGGTGGTCGCCCGTCGGCGCTGACCACTCACCGCCGCGAGCGCGGCGCCGGCGCCGGCGTTGAGCAGCTCGTCGAGCTCGTCGAGGTCGGCCACCTGGACCGTTTGGTCGCGGCCGCTGCCATCCGTGGCCGCCGAACTCGTCGTGGGCTCGGCCGCGGTCGCGGGCTGCTCGGTCTCGGCGGGCGACTGCGGCAGCGCCGGGCCGCCGCTGGTGTCCTCAGCGTCGGCTGGGCGCTCGCTGTGACCCGGCGCGTCGGCGGTGTCCGGAACGTCGGGGATGTCGGTGTCCGGGCCGGTGCCGGAATCGGTGGCGCTGCTCGGGGCGGCGTCGGGCTGGTCGCCGGCCGGGACCACGCCGAGGGTGTTCTGATCGGTGGGCTGGGGCGCGTCGGCGGAGGTGCCGACGGCCGCCGGCGCAGTGTCGAGGTCGGCCGAGGGCTCGGTGGCGGTCTCGGAGGCGGTCTCGCTGCCGGCGGCGGCCGGGTCGTCCGCCGTGGTGATCCTGGCCTCGTCGGGAACGGTGACCGCTCCGACGGCGACCGCGCTGACCAGAGCGACCGCGTCCGGCCAGGCGGCGACCGCCGCGGCCTGCGCCGCGGCCAGGGCCGCGAAGTCGACCGCCGCACCGCGCCGAGCTTCCCCGGCCAGCTCGACCAGCTGCCACAGGGCGCTCAGCGCGTCCCGGGGCGCGTCCGGGTCGGACACCGCGGTGAGCGCGGCGGCGCGGACGGCGGCGAGCTCACCGGCCATCGCATCGGGGCCAGAGACGTCCTGCAGCCGCAGCAGCCAGGACACGTCCGCCGCGGCTTCCCGCCGGCGGCGCAGGCCATCAGCGGCGTCGAACACATCGTCCCGGGTGGGCGGCACCGCGCGCCCGAGCTCATCGGCCAGCGCAGCGAGCACCACCGACCCCGCTGCGCTGTGCTCCGCCACCCGGTCCACCGCGTCAGGGTCGGCGAAGCGGCCGTCGGCCAGCGCGGCGGCGATGGCGGCGGCATCCTCGGCAACGGCGTCCCAGTCGTCGAGGAAGTCCCCGACAGCGTCGAGGACATCGGAGTCGTCGAGCATGCCGGACGCCGCCACGGGGGAGGCGGCCGAAGCCGCCCTGAGCGGAGCGGGCAGGCCCTCGGTCTCCGCGCCGAGCGCCTCGGCGCCCGTCCCTTCGTCGTCGGGCAGCACGTCGTCGATTTCGCCGCTGCTGAGGTCATCGAGCAGGTCGGCCAGCGCCTCGGGGCCGGTGTAGCCGTCCTCCTGGCCGATCGCTGCTAGCCGGGCCGAGGGGGCCAACTCCGCCAGGGACCACGCCGGCACCGGCGGCAGGGCCGGGTGGCTCTCGCGCAGCGTGGTGTACGCCTCGCGGGCAGCGTCGTGACCGACGGCGAGCGCCGCCAGCGCCGCCGCAGCCGCGGCCGTGTCGACGGAGATGGCCGCGGCCATCCCGGCGTCGAACAGCGCGGGGCTGAAGTCGCGGACGGCCAGGGCGAGGCTGTCGGCGAGAGCGGGATTGGCCGCGTAGACGTCCAGCGCCGTCATGTCGTCGTCACCGAGGACGGCCCGCCACTGCGCGGCGTCGGCCCCAGCGTCGAACGACGCGCTGATGGGTGCGGTGACGTCCCGCAGCAGGTGCACACGAGTCGCCGCGTCGCCACCACGCAGCCGGGCGAGCAGCTGGGCGGCCATCCCGCGGTTGACGGTGGCGGCCTTGCGCAGCTGCAGCGCGCCGAGGACGAACTGCCGGTGCCGGGGTGGCATCGACTTCAAGACCTTGTACATGTCATCGGCGGTGACCTCGGCCAATGCCGCCGACGCGAGGGCGTCTACGTCCAGGTGCGCAGCGATGGTTCGACCGGACGGCCACTGCTCGGGTCTGACAGGTAGAGGCCGATGATCATGTTCGTGGCCGTCAGGGCGAACGCGGTTTGCTCGACGTCGCCGGTTGTTGGCCACAGGTAAGCCTCCGAGGTCTAGCGGGGGGAGCACGGCGCGAAGACGTTAGCCCGCGCGGCTGACAGAACCGGAACGCGCGAGTGGTTGAACTCACCGTGTCGGGTGACCGGGTCCGGCGCCGCCACGCGGTGAGCAGGTAGGCCTTGCTCTCGTCCTGCGCAGCCGAGATCCCTGCCGCCAACGGCACCGGCGCCGTTCGTGCCGTCTCCCGCCTCTACGGCGAGCTCGCCACCGGTGGGACGGCGCTGGGACTGGACGCGACGACCGTGGATGTGCTGACACGCCGGTCGCATCCCCAGCGAGGGGGCGAAGGACCTGACCCTGCGGGTCCAGACGCACTACTCCCTGGGCTACCTCGAGCTGTTCCCGCAGTTCCGCTTCGGCTCGACCGCAGAGCAGGCGTTCGGACGAGGGGAACCGGGGGCTCGTTCGGGTTCGCCGACCCGGACACCGGTGTCGGTTTCGCCTACGCCATGAACCGCAGCGGCTTCCGGCTCTGGGACGACGCGCGTGAGCTTGCCCTGCGAAACGCTCTCTACGTCGACGTCCTCGGGGAACGCCCGCATCTGCCGGACTGAGCGGCGTCCCGAGCCGGCGTCGCTTCAGGGTTCGTCTCCAGCAGCACTGCGACCTCACGCTTGCGGCCAAGTGCCTTGAGGAGCCGCTCGCGGGCCTCCTCGCGAGCGGCTCCGTCCAGGTGGCGGCGAATCTCCTGAACCAGACGATCGGTATCGGTGCGCAGCAGCTGGCCGGGCGTAGGGCGGGACGACGACATGACGACTCCAGACGGTGCGGCGTCTAGGGGACGTCGTTGGGAGCCGCACCGTCGTCAGACAGTCCGGGGTGCCTGCCGTCCGTCCACAGTCATCCAGTCGCCGGATCGACCGCCGTTGGTGGTTCCGAAGCCGCGCGGCCCTTCCCACGGGATCAGGTAGTCGTCCGGGAATCGCACGCGGCGCATGTCGGCGTCAGGCACGCGTCGGCAGTCAGGGCAGAGAACGGCCCATTTCGCCGTCTCGGGGACTCGGAGCACGACGGTGCACCAGCCTCCGTCCCGCCCACGCTTCTTGCCTTCGCAGTCGCGGTGCGGGCAGCGGATGACACGGACGCGCTTCTCGTCAGGCGCAAGGTGGGCCCCGTCGCGATCGAAGGGCGTCACGCGCTCGACGGTCTTCGGGTAGGCCGGTGCGCGGTTCGTGCGGCCCACCTGGTGCTGCCTAGACCACTCGAGGATCCGGTTCTCAGCAACGCCGAGAGCCCGGGCCGCTACGTCGATCGACACGCCGTTGTGGCGATCCGTGGAGGCCATGCACAGTTCCACCAGGCGACGGCGGAAGACATGCGTGTCCCCGGCCCAGTGATCGCGCCAGACCAACGCGGGATCGAGGTAGGTGGCGACGACATGGTCGCGGAACTCGGCCGTCAGATAGCTGGCGATTCGGCTCTCCTTGGGCTTGAGCGCGGCCCAGACGGCATGCCGGACCTCGACGAGGGGACAGTCGAGCAGCGCGCTGCGCAGCCCCTGCGTGGGGATCCGCTCGATCAGTTCGGTGTTCTTCGGCAGGCCTGCTCGCACTCCGATGAGGACGCCGACCTTCCGGCGGGCCTCGTCCGCGGTCCAGCCGATGGTCTGCCCCAGCTCCTCGAAGGTGACCAGGGTCGGCGCGGTGAACCACAGCCGAGCCACCCGCTCGAAGAGGCTGCTGTCCAGGTCGTGGCCCGTGCGTTTCCGGTTCGGGACGGTGGCGGTAAACGGGACGACGCCGGTGGAGCCGTCCGGTCGCCGCAGGACCACATCGCCGGTCAGCTCGACGGCCAAGCCTAGGTCGGTCACCCGGGCCCGCTGGTTGTGCAGGACCCCGGCTGCCGTGTCCGCCAGCTCGTAGGGGGCCTGCGCGGGGTAGGCCATGAGTCCGGCGGCAAGGGCCGCGAGCGGCCCGAGATCGATACGCTCCTCTACGAGGCCTGTTGGCACCTCCTCGCCCGCCCGAACCTCCAGTGCCTCCGCCTGGAGAAGCAGGTCGTCTGCCCGCCGCCGTAGCAGCGGTTCGTGCTCGTACTGCTGGATAGCCGCCTGGAGGAGGCCCTTGGCCGTAAGCTCCAGCGCCAGCGTCGGAATGGCTTCTGCTTGTGCGAGGAGGGAGGCCGCCTCCTTCCGCGCGTTCTCTGCCTCCTGCAGGAGCCGGTCGTGCACCGACGAGGGGCCCAGCGGCGCCTGCTGTCCCGGGTGGATGGTGAGGGGCATCGCCTTGTCGCCAAGCAACGCCGCGACGTCAGCGAGCGCGGTACCGACAGCCTGGTGGTGGTCCGAGCTGCGCCAGACGGCGAGCCTGCGGCCCGGCGTTGTCCGCCACCCTCCGACCGCGTCGCTCGGACGAGAGCGGAGTTCGTAGGTGTGGGTTGCGTTGGACACGATGGCGTAGCGGGTGTTGTCTACGACCCACTCGTGCGGCCCCACGAGTGGCTTCTTG
This sequence comes from Goekera deserti, assembly GCF_010685995.1. GTDB lineage: Bacteria > Actinomycetota > Actinomycetes > Mycobacteriales > Geodermatophilaceae > Goekera > Goekera deserti. The sequence continues at coordinate 160,889 of NZ_JAAGWK010000015.1, forward strand.
TCCCGCTTCTGCAGCGCGGCGCCGCGTGAGCGTTCGACAGCGGCCTCTTGCTCCAGGCGCAGTCGGACGCCGTCCCACATGGGGTACGGGACGCCCCACGGGCAGAGTTCGCCGTCGGGGCCGGCCAGCATAAGGACGCCCCAGTCCAACTCGTGGACGAAGTACCCCTTTTCCGCCTTGACCCGCTGTCGAGGGGTCATCGCTAGGAGTTCCTCGAGCTCGTACATCTCCGGCTTCCCATGGCGGCCGTACTCAGCGCCGCCCTGGATCTTCGCGTGCCACCTGACCGTGCGCTTCCCAGTCACGTACAGCTCGAGTCGTTCCGCGAACAGGCCCTTCACCGCGTGTCCAGGGTGGGCCAGCTGGTCCAGCGTTCGGCCGGTGTCGTGTCGGATGTCCACGCCGGCTCGGGCGTGGACTCCCAGCCGGCCGGCCTCCACGCCGATCTCGTCCCATGGCCGCCTGGCTGCGATCATGGGCACGATCGCTTTCATGATTCGAGCCGCTTCCGGCCGGGGTACCACTGCCTTGGGAACCTGCTTTTCGAAGGTGATGGCTCCCTTGGTGATGGTCACGCGCTTGAACCGGTGCGCGAAACCCAGACCCGCCTCGTTCCGGGGTTAGAGATTCCCGTCGAGGTCGTCCAGTTCTCCACGGCCGCTCGCCGTGTGGAACTCGATGGTCTTTTCCTCGTCTTTGGTGCCCTCCATGGCATCGACGAGAAGGTTGGCGAAGTCGACTTCCTTACCACCGATGACGGCACGCCAGTTGTAGGCCTTCAGGGCACGGTTCATGGCGACGCGGTTGAAGTACTTGCGCGCCCGGCGAGTGGAGAAGGCGTAGTGAGCAGTCCCTGCGCGTCGACTGCGAATCAGCATGAGCTGAAGCTCTGTGAAGGCGTTTCGGCCGTCGTCGAGGTGCTGGCCAGGGATGTTGTCCTCGAATGCGGAATGCAGCACGACCAGGAACAGTCGGTGACGGACGACGAATGCCCAGCCCACGCGCCCCTTGAGTCCAGCGACGATGTCCGCCATCTTGATCTCTACGACGCCGAGGCTTCTCAGTTCCGCCACGGGGATGCGCTTGAGAATCTTGGCGATGAGGAGACGCGCCTCGGCGACATCCTCGCCGTCTTCGATGTAGGCCAGGGTCTCGTCGGCGATGTCGGTGACGTTTTCACCGGTGTCGTTCGGATCGGACCATCGGACGTTGACGAGGTCGGTCCATCTCGGGTCGACGATGAGGTCGTGGAACACGCGCGGTGCTTGAGAGGCACCGGTGCGCGGGGGGTTGGTCATGGGGGGCTCCTGGGTCGAGTCGTTCGGGACTCGACCGACCGTGCGGAGCCGATCGCTGCGTGCATCCATCTCTGCTGCTACCTCCGGACTAGACATCTGGTCCGGTGGCAGCGGGACATGGGAAGCGCCCATCGTTTCTGCAGCTCAGTGCTGAGGAGCCCGTGGCGGCACGGCTGGGCGGGCCGTGCTCGGGCCCGGGCCGTCAGTCGGATCCACCCCGATTGCGCTGGCCGCGCCGGGGCCGCACGCTCCCGCGCGACTGCCTTGCCGGAGGGACGGCGGTACGAGCGCCAGGACGTCACCGGCAACCTTGGATACCGCGTGCACCGTCTCGTCGGGAGACAAGAACAAGGGGGCGCCCCACAGTTCTGGGGGCGCCCCCTTGCCGTCGCTTCACGATGGCGGCCCGTCTCGTGGTGGCAACGTTCCGTTGGTGAAGGGGCCCGTGCCGGTTAGTCGTGGGCAGCTTCCTCGTACAGGCGCTTCCAGTAGGTGGCGGCCTCGACTGCGCGCCACACGCCGTCCGAGAGACTGCACTCCTCGGACAGGAAGCCCGCCTCTACCAGCGATTCGCGAATGTCATCCAGGTCTCCCCGCGCGTCGGCGAGCTGGTCGCCCATCATCCACAGCAGACGTGCACGGTGTCGTGCCACCGCCGGCGCCGTCTGCACAGGCGCGATGTCTTCGAGCGGTTCGGTTCCGAGGGGGAGCCCGACGATGGCCAGCATGTCGGTGTCGATGAGGAATCGGGCATCCCCCATTCGGCCGGCCTTGCGCAGGGCAGTGGATGCACGGGCGCCGGCGCGCATCATGCAGTCGGTACACACCGTGGGAAAGACGATGCTTCGCGGAATGTCGAGACCGCACGACGGGCAGGCGGCGGGACACGTGTTATCGGGGGTGGGCATTGCGTGCTCCTTGCGCGGTGGTGGGCTGGCCTTTCGCCTGCCGATGACGCGAACCGTCCGGTGCCCCGTTGGATGCGCAGTCGCCCCCGGTCGATCGTCCATTCCGCCACCTCGGCATCACTGACGCTCAACGCGGCAGAAACCGCGCGCGGGGTTCACGCAGGTCCGCCTGGCCTGGCGCGCCACCGTTGCTCGTCCCGGCGTATCGGCGGCGGTGAGGCTGGGGGAGTGGGCGGCCGGCGCAGCCAACGTGACCCCGTAGCGGCACTGACCTGCTCGCCATGGCGCCGTGCTTCGGACCTCGGCGTCGTCGACCCGTAGGCACCGGGGGAGCCCGGCTCTCTGGTGGACCCGCTAACGCTGTCAGTCCTCTGCGGCACGATGCCGGGCATGGCCGGGACTGGATCGCCACCGCCCGCTGACTACGGGCAGCTGCTCGGTGACGTGCGCGAGCAGCTGCACTCCTCACGTGCCGCGGCGCACCGTGCGGTCAACGCCGAGATGCAGGCGCTCTACCGGACCATCGGCCGCAGCCTGCTCGGGCGCATGCGCGAAGGCTGGTCGGTGGATGTCGTGGAGAAGTTGGGCGTCGACCTGCGTGCGCAGTTCCCCAACAGCATCGCCTTCTCGCCCTCCAACCTCGACTACATGCGCCGCTTCGCCGAGGCGTGGCCTGATCCGGCCGCCCCGCTGCTGGAGCAACTGCCCTGGGGACACATTCGGGTGCTGCTGGACGAGGTGGCCGAACCGCAGCTTCGGGATTGGTACGCCGCCGCGGCGGTGCGGCACGGCTGGTCACAGGACGTGTTGCTCAACCAGATCAAGGCCGGCAGTCACCGGCGAACGCCGCCCGCCGACAGCTCCCTTTCGCCGTAGCGACGCAGCCGCGAGCTGGCGAGCACCGTGTCGGCGGGTTTCCGGTCGAGAGCTTCCGCCCGCTGCGTCCCGGGTCAGTCGCCGTCCTGGCCCCGGAGCCAGTCACGGATCAGCTTGATGATCTCCTGCGGCCGGGGAGCGGCGGCGTAGACGCGGAACTCCCGGTAGCGGGGGTGGTCGATGTCCAAGGCCCGTAGGTCGTCTTCCCGGAGGCGTGCGACGTAGTAGCCGGCGGCCAGCAGGTCGCGGCTCTTTGAGGTGTCCACGAGCACCTTGGGTTCGGCGCGATGCCAGTACGCGCCGTCGTACTCGATGACCACACGCCGGCTGACGGTGGTCACCAGGACGTCGACGGTCCAGCTCTTGCGCGCGGTGAACGCAGGTTCGCGGAGCAATGCGTTGGACCGCGCGTCCCCGAGCAGCTCGTTGGCCGCGGCGTAGTGGTCCAACTCGATCCTGGACTTCCCGGTTGGCCGGCACTCCGGGCACTCTGCGCCGGCGGAGCGGGACGGCAGCGACATCTGCCAGACATGGTCCGGGTTGGTCGCGCACACCCACTCCGGCACGAAGTTGGTGTTCGCGTATGGCCGCACGTGCCAGGCGGTGACCGGGTTGGCGGGACTCCACTCCGCCGCCAGGCCGGGGTCGCACCAGGCCAAGGCGCCAAGGATGGTGCGACACCGGGGGCAGCGCAGCCGTTGGTACTTGTCGCGGGCGCGCACCGTTTCCTGCCACTCGTGACCGCAACAATCCGCGCGCCACCACATCTTGCGCTGGGAGTCCCACGGGACGTTGTGCGGCGTGTACTTGCCGTTGCGGGTCGGGTGCCACTGGGCGGCGATTTCGGGCAGGACGTCGGCCAGCCATTTGGGCTGAGCGCGGGTGGCCGCGGCTCGGCAGGCGGGGCAGCCGGCGTTGCGGAAGCGCAGCGGTGCGAGGCGGGGGTGATGACCGGCTGGGCACCGGAAGCGGTACTGCCCCCCGCCGGCAACCATCACTCCGCGTGGGTCCGCGTCGTCGGTCCACGCCGCCAGCAGCTCGGGCACGTCGGCGACCGGCGTGGTCTTGAGGCGCTCGTACTCCCGACTCCACTCGGCTGAGCGTCGGGCGCTGCACGCCGGGCACGAGGGCCGCTCGGCCATCAGGTAGATCTGCTTCTCGAACCGCAGGTCGCAGACAGGGCAGCGCCAGTGGGCGGCGCGGGTGGCGCGCACGGTGACTGTTGCCAGGGTGCGCTCGTCGTTCGCCGCGTGGTCCCACCAGTCCAGCGCCTCGGCACCGGAGTCGGCGAGCCGAACCTTGCCGGCCGGCTTGTCGGTGGGATGGGTGGAGCGCGTGTTGCGGGAGCAGACGCAGCCCCACCCGAAGTCGCTCATGCGGGCGGCCTGGATCTTGCCGCACCAGCGGCACTTGCCGAGGACGGGCTCGTGGCCCTCGGTGACCGGCGCGAGAGTGTCGAGGAGTTCCCAGCCGTTGGCGTCCAAGTGCTGTGCGACCTGCTCACGGGTGTACACCCGCGGCTCGTACCAGTACTCAGTGCGCCTGTCGGCGGCCCATGCCTTCCAGAAGCAGGCGCGGCAGGTGCGTTCGCGGGTCCGGTTCCTCTCGACCGTGTAGGTCAGCCTGTAGTGGGCCTGGACGCCGCAGGTCAAGCAGCGAGTGAGCCGGTCCTTCTCGGGGCCGGGGAACGGTTCGACCGCCTCCAGGCCACCGGTGCGCAGGATGACGTCGATGCACTCGCTGCACCAAGCCGGCTTGGTTCTCGTCGTGAACGCTGCCTGCCGGGTGCATCCGACGGTCGAACACTCCTGGACCCGCACATCTACACCTTCGGCAGCGCGGGGCGTGTGCTGAAGGTGATCGGTCAAGTCGGCAGCGGACCGGGACGCCTGCCGCGGAGCATCGGGCGTGGACTCGTCTGCCGAGCACACCGGTCCCGGCTGGCTCACCCGCCCCAGTCGGTGGCCCGCTGTCCGTCACGGTCGGGATACGGTCCGTCACCTCAAACCGGGAGGGGACATGGACGAGGGCAGCCGCGTACTCGCGATCGTGGACCAGGTGGACGATGCACCCGTCGTCTGGTGGGTAGACATGGGACCCAAGATCGCCAGCATGACCAGGCTCTGCGGAGCATGGGTGCTGGACGGGGATGACCGCATGCAGACGCTCCGGGCGCTGACCGCGTCCCGCGTCATCGTGGCGACCGCGAGCGGACAGGCGTTGCTCGATGCCCAGCAGGTCGTGCCCGATCGGATTCTCGACACCGACGCCACCCTCACCGCCGTCATGGCGGTCCGCGACGAGCTGCAGACTGTGTACGAGAAGGCCGAGGCGGCCAGGAGGACCACGCTGACGCCGCCGCGCTGGCCATCCCTCCTGGAGCCGCTGGACACCGAGACCGCGTCGACGCCCGGCGGCGATCCCCGCACCTCACGGGCCCTGGGCATCGCCCAGTGGCTGCATTCACTGTGCGCTGCCTGGGACACCATCGAGGAGCAGCGGCTCGCCCGCCCGTACATGCGTCCCCTCGGCGGCCCCGCCACCCGCGGGCTGCCGGTCATCTACCGCGACACGTGGCCCGATCCGGTCCGCCACGAGCCGGCTCTGTCTGTGGAGGCGCCCGAGGTTGCTGCGCTTGTGCCGGCACCGCGCACGTCGGTGGAGGACGCGGCAGCGTCGACGCTGGTGCCACTCGAAGCGCTGGACTTCGTTGCCATCGACGTCGAGACCGCCAACGCACACCGCGGCTCAATCTGCGCCATTGGTGCGGCCGTGGTCCGCGGCGGCGTCGTGGTGTCCACCCACTCGTGGCTGGTGCGTCCGCCCGCCGGCCTGGACGCCTTCGACAGGATCAACGTCCGTCTGCACGGCATCACCGCGGACATGGTCGCTGACCAGCCCTCCTTCGCCGAGCGGCTGGACCAGCTCGTGGAGGTTGCCGGAGGCCTGACCCTCGTCGCGCATAACGCGGCCTTCGACATCGGCGCGCTCCGCGAGGCCTGCCTGGTCGCCGACAAGGAGTGGCCGACCGCCGACTACGCCTGCTCGCTGATCCTGGCGCGGCGGGCGCTGGACCTGATCTCCTACCGCCTGCCGATCGTGGCTGCCGAGTGCGGTGTCGACGCCGGGCGCCACCACGAAGCCGGCGCCGATGCGCGCGCGTGCGCGCAGGTCGTCATCGAGATCGCGCGGCGCCGCAACGTCGGGACCCTGGCCGAGCTCCTTACCGACCTGCATGTGCTGGCCGGCCGGCTGGACGCCGCGGCCTGGCGCGGCTGCCACAGCACCCTCGGCTCCGCGGGCATAGGGCTCATCCGGCCGGAGACCGCCGTCGACGCCGACCCCGAGCACCCGCTGTACGGCCACGTCCTCGTCTTCACCGGCGCGCTGAGCATCCGCCGGCAGGACGCCTGGGACGCCGCCGCCCGGTGCGGTGCCGTGGTCGAGAAGACCGTGACGAAGCGAACCACGATGCTCGTCGTCGGGGACGGCTTCACCGGCAGTGACCCCGCCGACTTCACCACCGGCAAGGCGGCCAAGGCGGTGCAGCTACGCGACAACGGCCAGCGCATCGAGGTCCTCACCGAAGCTGACCTCGTCCAACTTCTCGCCGATGCACAGACCTTCGGGGTTCGGGAGGCGGTCGTCGTCTGACTGCCGGCCGGTGCACGACTGTCGAACACATCCCCGGCTGCAGGCGACACGATGCTGACGACATACAGCAGCGACCCCCTCCCAGGTCCGGGAGCGGGTCGCTGTTGTGGTTGATCAGGCGGTCGGGATCGCCGCAGCCACGATGGGGAGAAGCTCCGGGGCGGTCAGCTTGAAGCGCGATGTGGCAATCCGGAGCGGAGGGGCTGTACTAAAGCGTCAGCAATGGCCCACACTTTCTCGCCATGACCCCCCTCGCAGGTCGAAGCACGGGACGATCGCCGATCACCCTCGCCTCGCCGTGCAGTTCGACCCCGCGGCCAACGGGGGGTTGACCGCCGATCAGGTCAACGTCGGCACCAACGAGAGGCTGTGGTGGAGGTGCCCGGTCGCCGCTGATCATCGCTGGCAGGCCACCGGCGCGAACCGGCTGCGCGGCACCGGGTGTCCGTTCTGTGCCGGCCAGCAGTCCTCGGTGACCAACAACCTGCTCAACTACCCGGAGCTGGTCGCCGAGTTCGACGTGGAGGCCAACGGCGGGCTCGCCCCCGCGCAGGTGGTCGCCACGACCACCAAGAAGGTGTGGTGGCGCTGTCCGGTCGCCGACGACCACCGGTGGCAGGCCAGGGGTGCAGACCGAGTCGCCGGGGCCGGCTGCCCGGCCTGCATCGGCCGGCAGCTGTCGGTGACAAACACCGTGGCCGCGTATCCGGAGCTGGCCGCGCAGTTCGACGTCGCCGCGAACGGCGGGCGCACCCCCGACCGGGTCATCGCCACCACGAACGACCGCCTGTGGTGGGTCTGTCCGGTCGCCGACGACCACCGGTGGCGGGCCACCGGCAACAACCGGGTGCGTGGGGGCACGGGCTGTCCTGCCTGCGCCGGGCTGCAGGCGTCGGTGACGAACAGCCTGGCGCGATTCCCCGAGCTGGCCGCGCAGTTCGACGTGCAGGCGAACGGGGGGCGCACCCCCGACCAGGTCGTCGCCCTCACGATGAAGAAGCTGTGGTGGGCCTGCCCGGTCGCAGACGACCACCGCTGGCGGGCCCCCGGAGACAGCCGCGTCCGCGGCAGCGGCTGCCCCGCTTGCGCCGGCCGTCAGGTGTCGGTGACCAACAACCTGGCCCGGTTCCCCGAGCTGGCCGCGCAGTTCGACGTCGAGGCCAACGGCGGGCGCACTCCCGAGCAGGTCGTTGCCGGCACCCACGAGCTGCTCTGGTGGGCGTGCCCGGTCGCGCCCGACCACCGCTGGCGGGCACGCGCCCAGGCGCGGGTCGCCGGGGCTGGCTGCCCGGCCTGCTCTGGCCGTCAGGTGTCGGTGACCAACAACCTGGCCCGGTTCCCCGAGCTGGCCGCGCAGTTCGACGTCGAGGCCAACGG